>JBGSIB010000012.1:0-37620 GCA_041751955.1 Crocinitomicaceae bacterium | reverse complement strand
GGTGAAATAGGCAAAACGTATACCTTGAAAGTCGAAGTGGATGGCAAAGTGTTTGAATCTACAACGGATATTGTTAACCCAAATCCGCTCAATAATGTATTTTGGAAAACCGATGCAGGCCTTGCCGAATATGGCTTTGGTTGGGCAAACTTAACCGATCCTGCTAATGTGTACAACGGTTATTTCATGGAAGTGAAACGGATCAACATCGTAAATGGTGAGGAGAAAGATGCACTTTACGAGCCTATTTTCAACCCCGCCAACGACGACGAATTTTTTAACGGAACGACCTTTGATTTCGGCTATACCAATCCACAGAGTTTTTCTGATCCTAGTGTTCCGCAGGAATTTCGCGGATATTATAAATTGGGCGATTCTGTTGCGGTTCGTTTTTCGTCGATGGATAGAGATGCCTTTCGATTTTTGTATACCAAATACATCCAATTGGCCAATGGTGGCAATCCTTTTGCTGTTCCGACCAATGTAAAATCGAACATAAAAGGAGGAGCGCTAGGTGCCTGGTTGGGCTATGCGCCTACTTTTGATACTTTGTATTGCGTGCCTTAGACCAGGTTATGAACCATGAATGAAAGTTGCTGTTCAACTGCGTGAGATAATGCAGATGAACCCAACAAAAGAAATTCTTAATGTCCCAATGCTATTTCCTGACGATGGCACGAAGTCAGGTTAATGGTTCAAAAAATTCGCACTCCATTTCACAAAAAGAACCCAACCTTTGACTCAAGCCAAACTGTTTTCCCTAATCAATAATTCGTTAATCGGAATAATTTTCACCATCTTTATACCTAAATCCATTACCCATGCCATTCAATGCTCTTTTTGGTTGGATCATGAAGAAACGAATTCATCAAATTGATTTGTTTCGGAAATATCCTATTGAGGTGCAAAATGAGTTGTTCGAGAAACTTCTCGCAAACGGCAAATACACTGAATTCGGGAAGAAATACGGATTCAAATCCATAAAAAATTACGAGCAATTCAAGACGTACATTCCACTGCAAGATTATGACACACTTAAACCTTGGGTGGACAGACTCATTTCGGGCGAACAAGCAATTCTTTGGCCGACAGAAACAAAATGGTTTGCTAAATCTTCAGGTACAACATCTGATCGCAGCAAGTTAATTCCCGTCACCCGAGATTCTTTGGAGGAATGTCACCAAAAAGGAGGAAAAGATTTACTGGCCTTGTACTACGAAAATAATCCTGCGGGAAGATTGTACAGCTACAAACACATGGTCATTGGTGGCAGTGCGGAAGTGAATCCTTTGCGCGAAGATTCCTACACGGGTGATTTGTCTGCCATTATCATGAAAAACTTGCCTTGGTGGGCTGAAATTCGTCGCACCCCTGCTCGCGAAATTGCCCTGATGAATGAATGGGAAGAAAAAATTGAAAAGATGGCACGTGCCTCGATGGAAGAAGATATCGGCTTGTTGGTCGGGGTTCCATCATGGACCATGGTCATTGCCAATCGTGTTTTAGAAATAACGGGGAAATCGAATTTGAAAGATGTCTGGCCCAACCTAGAATGCTTCATGCATGGCGGCGTTAGTTTTAATCCTTATAAAGAAGAATTCAAGAAGTTGATTCCCGATACAAGCATGAATTATGTCGAATCGTACAATGCGTCGGAAGGATTTTTCGGTATTCAAGACCAATTCGGACAAAACGAACTACTCCTCATGCTCGATTATGGTATCTTCTACGAATTCATTCCCATGGAACATTATGATGGAAGAGATTCTAAAGTAACGATTTCTTTAGCCGACGTAGAAATCGGAAAACAATACGCTTTGGTTATTTCTACAAATGGCGGACTTTGGCGATACGTCGTGGGTGACACCATCAGTTTTACAGAAAAATATCCCTTCCGTTTCCGCGTTACAGGTAGAACAAAATCGTTCATCAATGCTTTTGGAGAAGAGGTAATCGTGGAAAATGCAGAAGCAGCCGTGAGTTATGCTAGTCATAAAACGGGTGCTCAAGTTCGAGATTATACAGCTTGCCCTGTTTATATGGGCAATATTGATTCTCCCTTGTCTGAAGAAAAACGCGGCGGCCACGAATGGCTTTTTGAATTCACCCAAGAACCAAATGATTTCCATCAATTCATGGTATTTTTGGACGAAAAGTTAAAAGAAATCAATTCGGATTATGATGCCAAACGAACAAAAAATTTGGCTATGATGTTTCCGAAAGGAGAAATATTACCAAACGGCACCTTCGATCAATGGTTGAAATCTCGAGGAAAACTGGGCGGACAGAATAAAATTCCGCGATTGAGCAACAACCGAGAAATTTTGGAACAAATTCTGCAAGGCATATTGGTACGATGAAATATACAACACTCATTTTAAGTTTTTTAATTCTCAATTTTTCTTTTTCGCAGGAAAATGTAGCATTATCTTATTCTTTTCCGATTGGAGCTGAAAGCGCTTGGCATGCCGACTTATTGGGCAATCTATACATTGGAAACAAAGATATTTTGGTCAAATACGATACGGCGAACGTTATGCAATATTCGCAAAGCATCAAATCTATTGGTCGCGTGAAACAAATTTCATCGATTAATACCATGAAAATCGTGTTGTTCTCTGACCAGCAACAGACGATAACTTTGGTCGACAATACCCTTTCGGAGGCTAATAAAACCTACGATTTGGCAGAAATGGGTTTTGGCTATGTTCCTTTTATTGCCGTTTCAGCACAACCCAATAAATTTTGGATATACGATCAAGCGGATTCCAGGTTAGTCTTGTTGGACTTAAGTCGAACTGGTCAACAACAAGAAATTGAAAATGTACGCGGGATTTTGAATTCTAGTGAAATTAATTGGATCAAAGAAGATAAAAACCAATTGTATCTCTTCAATGGGACAGAATCACTTTACGTTTTTGACTTATATGGTACCTTAACCGATGTTATTTCACTCGACGGTGCACAAAAAGTCGAAATTTTTCAAGGAGAAATTTTTGTTTTGAAAAAAGACGGTATTTTTCGTTACCTTGAAGGAGATAAATCTTACGAAAAAGTTAATATCGATACTCAAAATATCAAAGATTTCCAGTGGGTGAACAATAAATTTTTCGTTCGCACAGGCGGTGTGATATTAAAGTATGAAATGAATTAACTCGTTTATTTATTCTTGTAATTTTCTGCTCAAAAGGCAGAATTCTTTTCCTTTTTCAATTTACAGAAAAGACAATCTATTTCATACTTTGCCCTATTATTGACGATACTTTCGCCAAATCCCTTCAAATTGTCAAAATACCTTATCAAGTTATAAACAATTACCTTGTCGATTTTGGCATTTGTTGTAATTTAGTCAGTCAAAATTGAAATCGAAATGCACGTAGCGATAGCTGGCAATATAGGAAGTGGAAAAACGACACTTACCAACTTATTAGCAAAACATTACAATTGGGAGACTCACTTCGAAGATGTGGAGCAAAATCCGTACTTGAATGACTTTTATGACGACATGCAACGCTGGTCGTTTAACCTTCAAATTTATTACTTGAATAGCCGTTTTACGCAAATTCAAGAAATCAAAGAACAAGGCTCCAATGTTGTTCAAGATCGAACGATTTACGAAGATGCTTTCATCTTTGCGCCAAACTTACATTCTATGGGTTTAATGACGACGCGTGATTTTGAAAATTACTTTTCACTTTTCAATTTGATGGACACTTTCGTTTCTCCGCCTGATTTGTTGATTTATTTGCGAGCAAGTGTTCCAACTTTGGTGAATCATATACAGCAACGTGGTCGTGAATACGAAGAAAGCATCCGTTTGGATTACTTGAAACGATTGAACGAGCGCTACGAAGCTTGGATTTCAACTTACGATAAAGGTAAATTGCTAATTATCGATATCGACAATAACCGTTTCCCAGAAGATCAAGAAGATTTAGGAAAAATCATCAATTCTATCGACGCGGAAATCAACGGTTTATTCTAAAACAAAAAAAATGATTGTAGTAACAGGCGCAGCAGGTTTTATTGGTAGTTGCTTGGTTTCTCGACTCAATAAAGCGGGTTATTCCAATATTGTTGTCGTTGACGATTTTTCCAAACACGAAAAAGATCGCAATCTAGAAGGCAAAAAATTTGAAGCGAAAGTAGAACGCGATGTTTTTTTCAAATGGTTGGATGAATTTGGCTCTAAAGTCAGCTTCATATACCACATCGGTGCCCGAACAGATACTACAGAATTCGACAAATCTATTTTTGATGAATTGAACGAAGAATATTCCCAAAAAATGTGGAATGCCTGCGTCAAATTCAATATCGGCTTAGTCTATGCCTCTTCAGGCGCGACATACGGTTTAGGTGAACACGGCTACAAAGACAGCCACAAAACCATCGAAGACTTAAAGCCGCTCAATCCATACGGAGATTCGAAAAACAACTTTGATATTTGGGTCCTGAAGCAAAAAGCACATCCACCTTTTTGGGCGGGTTTGAAATTCTTCAATGTTTACGGTCCAAACGAGTACCACAAAGGCAGAATGGCCAGTGTTATTTTTCATACGTACCATCAAATTCAGGAAAAAGGTTCCATGCGACTGTTCCGTTCGCATAACCCAAATTTCAAGGACGGCGAGCAATTGCGTGATTTCGTTTATGTGAAAGACGTGGTGGAAGTTTGTCTTTTCCTTTTGCAAGAACAACCGCGCAATGGTATCTATAACTTGGGAACAGGAACGGCTCGAACTTTTTTAGATTTGGCCAAAAACACCTTCCAAGCACTTGATTTGGAACCGAATATTTCTTTCGTAGATACACCTGAAGACATCCGCGACAAATACCAATATTTTACCGAAGCCGTAATGGGAAAATTGCTGAAACGCGGTTACGACAAAGGCTTTCATACCTTGGAAGAAGGTGTGGAGGATTATGTGAAGAATTATTTGGTGCCCGGAGAGTATTATTGATTTCCTTTATTTTTTTTGAAAAGTTAGAATTGTAGGTTTTCATCCTATTCCTATGGCTGAAAAGTATCAAAAAGAAAGCATAGAAAATAGTTCACTCTACATTTTTGCTTCTTCACAATTCACATTTTCTTCCTATTTTTAATCATACAATATCAATCATACTTCATAAAGATTTTATAAAATAAAACTCCAATTGATTCAATACACTGAAAATGAGAATTATACTAGCCTTCATCCTTCTTTTTACCTGTTTAACCCTCTTCGGAAAAACAGAAAACACATTCGCTCCACCACCAATCCAGGTTACCATTTCTGGTAAAATTGAAGGTCAAATTAAAGCTAAAATTCAGCTGGCTTATCATCTTTATGACAAAACTTATGTTAAAGACTCAAGCTACACAGATGCAGAAGGTAATTTTAAATTTATCGGGGAATACGAACCGGGTTGCTACATCGTTTACCTCTCTGAAATTTACAAGCAGATTCCAATTATTATCAACAATGAAAAGGAAATTGTTTTGACCGCCAAAATAGTGAATGATGAACCAAAAACGACCATTATTCGTTCTGAAGAAAACTCGGTTTACTACGAATTGATTGATTTTTTCACAGCCAGAAGGGAAAAATTTCTGCAAATGGAGACTTATTACAAGGACAAAACTTCCGAAGCCGAAAAACTGGAATTTAAAAAAATTCAGAAGGAATATAGTGCAGAAACCGAAGCTTTCCTGCTTAAAACCTTAGCCGATAACCCGACATTGTTTGTACCAAAATACATCAAAGCCACACAAAATCCACCAGAATTTACTTGCGACAAGTCTTTCTCTTCCGAGAAATGTACGGAACTCGAATTTCAATATTATTTCGAACATTTTTTCGATAAAATTGATTTTGGCGATGCACGCATGGTGCGAACGGATATTTTGGCCACGAAAGTCGATTATTTCTTTGATAAGTTAGTAACACAAAGACCAGAAGACCTTATTCCTCAACTCGACCTTCTTTTGCAACGTAAAGAAATGGATCCGGAAGTTTTTAAAACCATATTAATTTCTTCCGTCAACAAATATGCGCGAAGTAAAAATATTGGTTTTGACGCAGTGTATGTTCATTTGGTCGACGAGTACTACCGAAAAGGAAAAGCAGAATGGACTGAGGCCGAACAAAAACAAAAAATGCTCGACAATGCAGACCGCTTGCGTCCTATTTTAATTGGTCAGAAAATGGAAAATTTCAAATTCACTGATGCTCAAACCAACATGGAATTTGAATTATATTCAGTAAAAGGCAATAAAATTCTATTGTATTGTTACTACAACCCAAGTAAGGAACTAGCTGAAATAAAAAAGTTTGCGTTGGAAGAAGAAGGCAAGGGAATCAAGACGGTGGTAATATTCATTGATAATTCTCCCGATAAATTGAAACAATACCGGGAAGCGCTCTCCGAAAATGGTCGTTTGGTGCCCAATTTATATGCTCTTACTATTTCTGAAAAGGAGTATAAAACACTTCAAACTAAATTGAATTTGGATAGTGGGCGCACGTATCTTTTGGATCAAAATTTCAATATCCTCTTTAAACAATTTAGCATGTGGCAATTACCTGAAGTAATGTCTAGGTTTGGGGAGTGAAATAACTTAGACTTTGGAAAACGTTACTTTTCTCTTGTACTTTTTCAATCGAACAGTGTTTGGTTTTCCGGCACCGATTTCTGCGAAAGTCAATTTTTGACGATAAAAAAAATCCATCACCATTTCTTTGGCCGAAATCTCTCTGATTAGCATCCATCTCTAGGTATTTTCAATCTTGATTTTGAAGCTGATACATTTGAATTGATTTCCGTTCAGAATTCTAGATATACAAAGCAGAGGAGTTATTTATGATGAAAATCTGAATTCTTCGGACACTGGCATTAGCCAAAAATTGATTTAAGGGAACAAGAAAGTGGAGTTTACTTATTGGAATTGCCTAATTCGACGGCATTGGTTTCCTCACAACGTATCGTTAAACAACAATTTAGACAGCACATTATAAGTAGGATTTTATAAAACGTCCTACCCATTTTTTGTCTTCGAACAGAATCTCTACAACATATATACCCCCATCTTTTTCTGAAAGGTCGAATGTCGGGGTATTTTTTTTCGACAATATTAGCTGTCCGAGTTGGTTGTAAATATTCACTTCGTAATTCATCAAATCAGTGGGTATTTGTATCTGAATATTTCCATTGGAAGGATTGGGAAAAAGAACAATGGAACTCATTTCATTTTCATTCAGAGTAGCGGTTGAAGTACAAGCCGTGAACCCGATTACATCGTCCCATAAATCCGATTTCGCGGTGCGAATCCCTAATTGGTTTCCGTTGGGTGTAGCTTTAATTTCCAAATAGTTATCAGTGCTACTTTGATAAGTAGGCCAAGTGGGTAAAGTGGCTTGGTTTGGGTTGCCTGATGCTGCAAAATTAGACCAATATCTGGCCATAGCTGTTTGCACTGAATCATCTTGTGCACTAAAGAGTGGTCCGGTTCCCAAGGTTGCGTCTTCCCATGTGTTGAAAATATAAAATAGTTCCATTCCGTGGTAACTTCCAAAGGCGGCGAGTTGCGGAATAGTATGTTTGTGGGTGAAAAAATAGCGATAAACCGGTTCATTTTGATTTTGACTAACACATTGAGCAATTCTTCTTGTTGTTGAAGTGAATTGGACGTCTGTAAGAATTCCAACGTACGATGCTCTGGCTTCAGTATTATTATTTCCTGGAGGATACAGAGTTGTGGCTTGTGCCTGCAAAGATGCCGGAACAAATGAATTAATTAGGACTGTGACCATAAATGGATAAACTGTAGGCGGAGCCGATATGCTCATTTCCTCAGAATTTGAGCCAATTAACAATGGCACATGATTGAAATTACCTGTTTGAATGGTGTTCAAAGGCGTATCAAAAAACACCACTCCGTCAATAACCGATTGCCAACTTGCACTAACCATGCCCCCGCTCAAAGCTGGCTCTTCAAATTTCACCAAAGAATCACTTGGCAACGACCTCATAAAATTAATTTTTTGAGCATTCGTTCCAGAAGCAATAAAACTATCTACGTAGGCGTATCCGTTGGCAAGATTCACATTGTAATCACCCAAAACAGGTACGGCAGACTGTATTCCTGCTCGTTGAAAGAGTCCGTTTGCAAGTGGAGTCAGCAATAAATTCCCTACGTTTAATCCGCCGGCACTTTCGCCAAAAATCATCACTTTGTTAGGGTCGCCTCCAAAATTGACAATGTTATTTTTCACCCAAGTTAAGGCTAAAATTTGATCCATTACGGCGTAATTTCCAGCAACTCCATTTGCATTTTCAGATTCTAAACCTGGATGAACCAAAAACCCAAGTGGGCCTAAACGGTATTGAATCGTAACCACCACAGCGTTGCCTTTTTCGGATAAATTTTTGCCGAAAAACATTTCTGTTCCGCCGTTCACTTCACTGGCTGAGCCTTGCTTGTTTCCGCCACCATGAATGAAGACCATGACTGGAAGATTTGAATTGCCAATTTGCGGCGACCAAACATTCAGATACAAGCAATCTTCCTCACCGATAATCGTACCAACAGAACTACCTTGTTCGTATTTTTTTTGGGTACAAACTGGAGAAAAAACCGTTGTATTCAAGACGTTTGTCCAATTTTCTGGATTTTCTGGGGCTTTCCAGCGCAAATTCCCTACAGGTGGCTTAGCAAATGGGATACCTAAAAATTGATAGATTCCATTATTAATGACACCACTCACTGGTCCGAATTGGGTGCTGACATTTTGTGCGCTGCTGTAACTTAAAAGCAGAAAAAAAGCTGTAAAAAGGAGGGCCAACTGTTTCATTTTTTAGGAAAAAAGGTTTCTGAAAATAAAGATACGTAAATCGAAGACAGAAGTTTCGCCAAAAAATGCACCAAAGTTTAGTATCGATCGAGCAATTTCTTAGAAACTTTATAGCTTGCTGAGAAAGTTAATCCTTCTTGCGTGTGGTTGAAAGTTGAAAAGACTTTGTTGTACCATGCCGCATCAGTGGCTTTTTTGCGAAAATCTTCGTGTACAGAAGCACCATAGGATTCGCCATCCAAGAACGATTCGATGGTATAAATCCCTATGCCGAAATATGCACAGCGCTCAAGTACCACCGCAAAATCTTTTTCAGAAAATTGATGAGCTGAATTCTCGTCTTTTGATTTGTTTACGTTTGTCAAACCATTGAAAACGTGCTGCTCTAAAAATTTGGGTTGTTCCATATTTTGTAAAGGTAATTAATTGAGAACAGACATTGTGCATTTTTGAGAATAGAGAATTAAGAATGCTGACTTTCTCTCAATGCAAATGACTGTTCTATTTACAGTTCTTTTGAATTTGAATTACCGTTAGTTATTGAAATAGAAATCCGCAAACAGGGCGAAGGTGAGAATTTCGAAAAGAGAAAGAGAAATTATGAAAATCCATGAAAAGATGCTCATGATCACAATTGGCCATTTGGAAAAACGTTCTCCAGATTCCTTTTTGGCGACATTTTTAGCCTTGATGCTTTTGATAAAAAAATATATTGCAAAAATGAATGCTAATGTGGTGATTATAAAAACCAGAAGCGGAGCTATCGCCAGAATTTGACTATCGAAAACCAAAAAGAGCAGGAAGGTAAACCCCAAACCCATGATACAAAGTGCCGCAAAACCAAATAGAAAATATTTTACGCTTGGTGAAAGTCTTTTGAACCAATTCTCTTTTTCTGCATCATTTTTGGCAATTCTTTTTATCGCTTTTTCATGGACAAAAGTCTTAGCTTGAGGAAAATTTTTATAATGATTATAAACTTTAAACGACTTTTCATCTTTCGAAGTTGGAGTTATTTCGTCATTTGACGCTACCTTCTTTTGGAATAAACTGTCCTCATTATTTTTCTCAAAGAGAATAACAACATCATTTTCTTTGACTAAGAGTTGGTCTTCAGCGATAGGACTTCTGTTATTTCTTGAATAAAAATCTTCAATTTCAGGACGTTCCCTTTGAACAGAACGCTTGTCCCAACTTCGATATTTACGATGTGTGAATGAATTAGAACTACCACATGCCACGACAGTCGAGATGACAAGAATCCAAAGAAACAGTTTCGCCATTTGAGAACAATTGAAAATTAATCCCTTAAAAATGGGATTTTTTAGTTCAAAAAATAACTTTTTGATAAAATTATTTCGCTCAAAAAGTTTCAGATCAAAAAACAGAAGTTATCAGTCCTTCTATTCTGACTGTCCGGAATGTTCCACCCAAACTAAAGCTTCCGTTTTGAAACCAAGATCTTTTGCTTTATTTAAATACTCTTGCTTGACTGTCTCAGGAATGGTCGTTTCGCGGGAAAGAATCCACATGTAATCAAGGCTTTTACCAACGACTAATGCGTATTGATAATTGGGGTCTATGGCAATAACATTATAGCCTGCATAAAACGGTCCGAAGAAGGAAACCTTTAAATTAGCTACCTCAGGACTGCTTAAAAATTTCGCTTTTCCTGTACTTTCTTGCCATTTCTGAGTGACATAATTGTAGCCGCGATTTTCTACTTTGATGGTTCCGTTTTCATTCAAAGAATACATAGCTGTTGTATTGTTCAAATTCTTTTCAAACTTAAAATCCATTCGTGCGATTTCATACCATTTGCCTAAATATTTTTCCTGATTGAAGGGTTGAACGGCGGTTGCTCCTTTTGGGATGGTGGCGCATGAAGCTAAAATATAGATTGTTAAAGAAAATAGAATTCTGATTTGAATGGACATACTGAATGTTTTTGGGTAAAGATAGAGAAACTAGAACACTTCATTTATAGACTGTCAGCCTATACTGATGGTTGGAAAATGTAACTTCCAAAAGAATTTTGCGAATGAAGGAGCATAAACCTTTCGAAAGGTATTTATCAGGTTCAGCCCAATCAAGCAGCGAAACGATTCATCAACGAAGTGGTCTAAAAAAGCGTGGCGTATTCCAAACTATTCGTTCAAATCCCAACTATAAGGCAAATAACTGATTTTGGTTCCAGCTGCTACTTTTACTTTGCTGTATTTGTTGATGAATGTAATAACATCGCCGAAATCTTCTTTGTACCAATCGAAAATATTGGAGATTTTCAAAGATTTACTTGTGATTTGATTTCTAGCAGAGTCGTTAATGAAGTTTTTTGTTTGTGCCGTTAATGTTGCTTCAATATTGTCAGCTGTTAAGGCTTTGTTCACTAAAATCGGGCAAGAGAAAGAAGCGCAATTGATAACAAAATGAATGCGTGCATCTTTGTATACCTTTCTCAATTTTGTATTTTCAATATCGTTTAAGGAAAGTGTTTCAGAACCAATTTTTATCCATTTTCTTGCCCAGGGAGTTGCTCCACCGAGTTTGATGTCATTGATTGAACGAACTGGATAATTGTCGACAATTAATTTTACAGTATAAGCATTATAGGCATTGCACCAATAGGCTTTTTTTGCATTAGAACTTTCTGATGTACCTGGAATATTCGTTTCCAATTTTGTCAAATAAGCCTCCAGTTTCGTTTTATCTGTTCGAAAGCCTTTGTAATTTACTTTTCCAGAGGAGGTGACATATTTCTTCAAGAGTGCATCCCAGTCGGAATGATCCATTTCTGCAAAAGATAAGGAAACACTCAATAAAACGATTAGCGATAAAACAAGCTTCTTCATATTTTTAAATTTTTCTTTTTGACGACAAATACTGCGCCAACTTACTTAGATACGCTAAATTAATTATTTTGGGATGTAGGCAGAATCGATGATACCTCAAAATACCTTCCTACTTTTTCCTGAAGCCCAGAAAAATATGGAAATTTGATGAAAACGTCTTATTTTAACTCAACTACTTCATATTGTTGCGGATAACCTTCCTTTCTATGTGGTTTAAATTTTCCACAACAAAGTTTATTCGTATTCGGGTGTCAGCCGAGGATGATTGGTGTTAACTCTTGGCAAGAAATAATGGCAAAAAAATCCTACAAATTAAACTTGGCCTTATAATCCACGATACTCTGCTGAATCACTTCCATGGCTATTTTTTTGTTTTGAAAGTCTTCTACGACAACGGTTTTGTTTTCTAAGACTTTGTAATTTTCAAAAAAGCTACGCAATTCTTTCACCCAATGTTCTGGAAGATCCTCGATATCATTGATGTGATTGAAACTCATGTCATTGGCGGCAACAGCTATGATTTTGTCGTCCATTTCACCGCCGTCCATCATGCGCATTACACCTATAACTTTAGATTTGACCAAACACATGGGAACTATTTCGATTTGAGAAATCACCAAAATATCCAAAGGATCGTTGTCGTCGCAATAGGTCTGTGGAATGAAACCGTAATTTGCTGGATAATTGATGGAAGAGTACAAAACTCTATCCAAACTGAGCATTCCCGAATCTTTGTCTAATTCGTATTTTGCTCTGCAATTCTTAGGAATTTCAATTATTCCTGTTACAAATTCAGGAGCATCTTCTCCAATGGAGACGTCGTGCCAAGGGTTGTTCATGTTTTTGTTTTGATCAAATGAAAAAAAATCCTCCAACTTTTGAGCGGGAGGATTCAAATACTTTTTATAGAGATTAACCCCAAATAAGGATGGCAGCTAATACAGCAAGTGCTACAATAGTGAATATCGTTCCTACAGCTGCGGTTGATTCTTCGAAAAAATTATCTGGCATGAGTTTGTTTTTTTTTGTAAAGATAAAAATTCTAACTAATCTCTTCCGCCTGTCAATCTTAAAAGTGACAAAAATAAGTTGATGAATAGAATGTACAATTGTAAACCACCGACCAAAGCCAATTTGCTTCTGTCTAAGCCGGAGAGTTCTTGATTTTTCGAAACGCCTTTTAATTGTTGCATGTAAAAAGCCGTTAAACCTGTAAAGACTACAACACCAATCAAAGAAATAACCCAACCCATGAAGTCGCTTTGTACCCAAATATTTACGATTCCAGCGATGAAAATACCGATGAAACCCATGTACAAAAGACTTCCCATTTTGGTCAAGTCAGTTTTTGTGGTATATCCAAGCACAGCCATTCCTGCAAAAGCTCCAGCACTAATCAAAAATGTCGTCGCGATAGTTGACTCCGTATACACCATGAAAATTGTACTCAAAGTGATACCCATCAAAATGGAGTATGCAACGAAAAGAGCCATTAATACGGCAATTGAAAGTCTTCTATAGGCCATTTGAATTCCCAATCCTAGAACCACGGGAGCAAACATGACAACATAGAATAAAGGAGATAGTCCGCCTGAAGCAGACACGAAATAGTCTAGGAAAAATTGAGGGAGAACCTGTCCACTTGGCAATTGCACCATGTTTTGTGTTCCTAACCAATATGCAATGATACCAGAAATAGCAAGCGCCCCGCCCATATAGCCGTATACACTTCTGAAAAATTCTGTCGAAATTTCTTTCGTAAAACCTTCTTGTTGATGAATTTGATTACTCATTTGTACCTTTAAAATTAAATTTTATATAAAGATATTGAAAAACCCAATTGGCTTTCAGTTTTTGACATTATTTAATACTTCGCAAGTATTAATGCAAGCGCGCCTGAATCAGATTGATGAATTCTCTACGAGTCGTTTCATTTTTCATGAACAATCCGGTAAAAGCACTTGAAGTTGTTGTGGAATTTTGTTTTTGAACACCACGCATTTGCATACACATGTGCGCACATTCGATGACTACTGCCACACCTTTGGGATTCAATACACGTTGGATGGCGTCACGAATTTCCAAAGTCAGTCTTTCTTGCACCTGCAAACGACGTGCATAAGCGTCAACAACACGTGGAATTTTGCTCAACCCAACTATCGTTCCGTTGGGAATGTAAGCTACGTGTGCCTTCCCGAAAAAGGGCAACATGTGGTGCTCGCACATGGAATACACTTCGATGTCTTTCACAATCACCATTTCAGAATATTCTTCGTGAAAAAGTGCCGTTTTTAAAATCGCATCGGGATCTTGATCGTAACCTTTTGTCAGAAATTGCAAGGCTTTTGCTACACGTTCAGGTGTTTTTTCCAAACCTTCACGCGTAGGATCTTCACCCAATTGAGCAAGGATGTCTTTGTAATGAGCAGAAAGGCTTTCGGTAATTTTGTCGTCGTACGTGATGGTTTCTTTCAAGGTATGCTTGTTTTTGAAGTAAAATCTACAAATTGTATAAACGAATTCAAATTAAAAAGGTTCATTTCCACCGAAATATTCTACGAAATTATTTTCCGTTTCTACCAATTTCAATTTACACAATTCTCCACCTGCCTCACTTATTGGAAGCAAAAGATGTTCCCAAATAGCGATGATTACATTTTCCGTAGAAGGTAAAATATCCTTCATGAAGGGCACGTCTAAATTGAGATTTTTGTGGTCTAACTTTTCGACGATTTCATCTTTAATAATTCTGCTCAAATCCTTCAAATTAATGACAAAACCCGTATCAGGATTGGGCAAACCTTTGACAGTCACATACAAAATGAAATTATGTCCGTGCCAATTATGGTTGGCGCATCGTCCAAAAACTTCTTCGTTTTTTTCTGCGCTCCATTTCTCGTTCCACAGCTTGTGCGCAGCGTTAAACGTTTCTCTACGTGTGATATAAACCGTTTTCAAATCTTTAAAAATTGACCTTATTTGAATAAAAATGCAAAGTTAGGGAAAACTCGGATGGAACAACTACTAATTTCCAACAAAAGCAATGATTACCTTTGCACCATGGAAGAAGAGCGATTGGACAAAGTTTTAATGCAAAGAGGTTTGGTTACCACACGAACCAGAGCCGAAGAAATCATTCGGGAACATGGTGTGATGGTCAATGGAAAATTGCTCAACAAGACAGGAAAACGAATTCCACTTGATGCGAAAATAGAATTGTTGGGCGAAGAAATTCCCTACGTTTCTCGCGGTGCTTTGAAATTGAAACATGCTTTTATACATTTTGATGCAACTGCTGAGAATAAGATAGTTCTTGATATTGGAGCTTCCACTGGAGGATTTACAGAAGTGGTACTAGAAAACGGAGCGCGTAAAGTCTATTGTGTGGATGTCGGACAGAATCAATTGCATCCAAAAATAAAGGCAGATGAGCGCGTTATCAATTTGGAAAAAACCCACGTTCGGGAACTGAACAGTCGACTGATTCCAGAATTGTGCGATATGGTGGTGATAGACGTTTCTTTTATTTCTTTAGAAAAAGTGTTTCCTTTTTTACATGCTTTGCTGAGTGAAAATGCCGAATGTATCGCTTTGGTCAAACCGCAATTCGAAGTAGGAAAAGAGAATGTAGGAAAAGGCGGAATTGTCAAAAATAAAAGTTTGTATCCTGCTGTTTTAGCGAAAGTCAAAGCCTTCGCGAAAGACAATCATTTGGTGTACCAAGCGCACATGGATTCACCGATTTTGGGCGGTGACGGGAACCAAGAGTTTTTGATGTATTTCAGAAAAGGTTAAGCACCAAATGCACCAGGAAGGCACGAAGTTTCACAAAGTATTTTGCTTTCTCTGTGAAACTCTGCGTAACCTCTGTGAATCTTTGAGTTAAAAAAAGGCGTTCTTCGTGCTTTTATGCAGATTTACCGCTTTGAAATTTTATTTCCTGTAATCGTGCGTTGCAGGGTGCATTTAAATCGATTGATTTCTGAGTTTCTTTTTTGAAGGTGCTTCTGACTTACCCCCGAATTCACTCTTTTGCGCCAAAGATTGAAACTGGACCTTTTCAAATTCGACCGCATAAGGAAAATTACATCGGCTTCGGTTAAATCAAACTGAAAATGAATCGCCTCAAAGGGTGTTCTATCTTCCCATGCCATTTCAATGACACGATTCAAGTCCTGATCCGAAATTTGCCGTCCTTTTTCCACCTTCTTTTATTTTTTCAGCAATGCCGAAATTTGGTCTTGGATATCGTTGGCTTCTTTCACTTTAGCGTCACTTGCCGAGCGATTGGAGGTAGATAATTTATGTGCCTCAGCCAATAGTTTTTCGTATTGAGCTTGCAGTTTTTCAACCGGCGATTTAGATTTTAGAAAAGAGAACATCTTATTTGTTTTTAGTCATTGTTGTAACACATCTGAATAGAAATTGTTTGTTTAAACCTTGAAAAATCTCAGAGACTCCAAAGTAAAAAAATTACTTTTGCGCAATGGACAAAAACATCATCTTCATCACGGGAATAGGAACAGATGTTGGAAAAACCGTTGTTTCTGCTATTGTCGCACAGTCTCTTCATGCACAATATTGGAAACCGGTGCAGGCAGGTGATCTGGACAATACGGATACTGATAAAATCCGAAAATGGTGCGATGAAAATGTTACGGTACTTCCTGAAAAATATCTTTTGAATACGCCCATGTCGCCACATGCAGCGGCGGAAATTGATGGGAAGGAAATTATTTTGACCGATTTTGATGAACCCGATTTCAACGGAAAATTAGTAATCGAAGGAGCAGGCGGATTGCTCGTTCCAATGAATAAAAACGGACTCACTTTGGCCGATATTCTTCAAATCAAACGTTGGCCCGTTATTTTGGTTTCACCTCATTATTTGGGTTCCATCAACCACACTTTGCTTTCAATCGAAGTGTTGAAAAGAAGAGAAATTCCAATTTTGGGAATCATTTTCGTAGGGGATGAAAATCCTAGTTCTGAATCCATCATAGCTAAAGTAGCAGGCGTAAAAATTTTAGGTCGAGTGCCACTAACAGATGAAGTGAATAAGGATTTCATCCAAAATCAAGCACAAGAATTAAAGATATTCGACTAGTTGTGACAAGCAAAATTATGAGTTTAAAAACAAAACAATCTGCACTCTGGCCGCCATTTACACAAATGAAAACGGCAGGTGAAGCTTTGCATATTGTTCATGCGAAAGGGACAATTTTAACCGACAAAAGTGGAAAGACTTACATCGACGCCAATTCCTCATGGTGGGTCAATGTGCACGGACATGGACATCCGTATTTAGCAAAAGCCATTCAAGCGCAATTTGAAAAAGTAGATCATGTGCTTCTTGCAGGAGTCACGCATGATAAAGCGGAAGAATTGGCGTCAAGAATTATTGACATTTTACCCGAACATTTCACGAAAGTTTTTTTTTCGGATGATGGTTCAACAGCTGTAGAAGTTGCTTTGAAAATGGTATTCCAATATTGGCACAATCGAGGAACACCGAAGCGACGGATAGTAGCTTTAGATGGCGCTTACCATGGCGATACTTTTGGTGCGATGTCTATCGGTCAGCGCGGATATTTCAATGAACCTTTTGAACATCTATTCTTTGATGTTGACTTTCTTGATTTTCCTACAAAGGAAAGAGAAGCTGAAATTTTAGTGAAAGCGAGCAAGTTGTTTTCTTCCAATGAAATAGCAGGTTTGATTGTTGAGCCTTTAGTACAAGGTTCCGCGGGAATGCGCATGTATTCGGTTGATTTTTTAAATGAATTGGTTCGCCTAGCCAAAAAGAATGGAGTACTGGTTATTTTCGATGAAATCATGACGGGTTGGTACCGAACTGGAGAGTTGTTTGCGATGCATCATTTGAAGGAAGTACCAGACATCGTTTGTCTCTCAAAAGGATTGACGGGTGGAGTTTTACCACTCGGTCTCACAGTGGCTACAGATAGAATTTATGAAGCATTTTTGCATGAGGAGAAAGCAAAAGCCTTGCTTCACGGACATTCTTACACCGGAAATCCCTTAGTTTGTGCCGCCGCTTGCGCTAGTTTGGATTTGTTTGAACAAGACGAAACCAAGTTAAATGTGGACAGAATTGTTGAAAGTCACAGAGCGTTTTTAATCCAGATGGGAAACCACGCTAGAATAAAGGAAATCCGACGCTGTGGAACCATTCTTGCCATTGAAATTAGGGTGGAAGGGGAGTCGACCTATTTTTCGTCAATTCGAGATATAGCGTATGACTTCTTTCTAAAAAATGGAATTTTGCTTCGACCCTTGGGAAATGTCATATTTCTCAATCCTCCTTATTGCATGACTGAGGATGAATTGACATTTTGCTATGAAAAAATAGAAGAATTTTTAAACGCTATAGATTACTGATATCCACCAAATCCGGGAGGACATTGATACAAACGCATGGCATCGCGTCTTCTTGCTTTTTCGGCGAACATGATGTGATCGAAATCGAAAGCTAAGCTGATTTCGTGTGTTCCAAATGAACTAGAACGCAATCTGGAAATAGTGACATCATAACTGTATACTAATCTCCAACCAACGCCGTTTTGTTCACGCTTCGGATTCAACCCTAAACTCAGAATAAAAGAATCGTATTTGTTTTTTGACAAGGTATAACTTTGATTTCTGAACCAAACACCAAAGGAGTATGGGCGGTGTACAAAATTCATTCCTAACGAGAAAGTTTGAAAATCACTTTGTCGTTCATAAACTGCACTAGGTTGGAAGATTACTTTGTTGAACATCAAGCTAAATTGAGTGTGTCCAATAAATTTCATCGGCATGAATTGTTCGCCAGTCAATAGTGCATCTTTGGGTCTAGAAAGATGACTAACACTTGAACCTATCGTTCCGGAAAACTGTTTAAAAGCGCCAATCCGTCGTTTTTTTCTGCCATTAAAACGCACAACTAGACCAGTATTTATATCTGCGTAGTAGACGTGATTTCGATTGGGCGCGACAAATCCTGTACTATACACTGAACCTTGCGTTTCATCCAATTGATCGGAAAACACCAATTTTGAAAAGTCGATACTTTTATTGACCAAACCTGCCGAAACTCCAGCTTGAATAATTAAGTTTTTGGAGTCAACGGCGCGGTAGGAGTAGGTGAAATATCCAGCATTCGTGCGAAGCGAAGCAGTCCCTTCATTATCGCTAATAGCATATAAACCCAATCCCATTTTGTAGGCTGTTTGAGCATCAACTGAAACCGAAGTTGTATTGAATTTGCCTGGAATTGGTCCCCATTGATTCCTTCCATTAAAGCGAAGGCATGTGCCAGAATTTATTGCCGTCATTGCTGGATTATAGTAAATCGGGTTGTTGAAAAATTGAGAAAAATTAGGGTCTTGACCCCAAGCGATTGAAGCCCCAAATACCAAAAGATATGTCAGAATATGTTTCATCTCTTAATGTAATACGGTAATTGTCCCAGAACGTTTTACTTTTCCTTGACCAATGTCATTTCCTTCCCAAACTTCACCTCCGTAGAATGTGGCTCTCACCTTCCAAACGTAAGCGTCTTGTTGTACTTTTTCTCCTAAATATTTCCCATCCCAAACTTCCGTTGGCCGACCTTCTGCATCCAAAGCTGTGGACGACCAGATGAGGTTACCCCAATCATCGAATATCATAATTTCATATTCTTTCAAGCCCAAACCTTTAGGGATGAAATGACTTAAATCGTAATCACCATTTTCTGGATGAATAGCTGTTGGAATGAATAAGCCATGAGGGAAATCCACCGTAACAATTTTCCAAGTTGTATCTACACATCCAAAATCGGTATAGGCGATTAGCTCAGCTCGATAATCACCAAAATGCAAATAATTATAAGTCGGATTCACCTGAGTTGAACTTCCTCCATCACCAAAATGCCAAATAAAATTATTCGCTTGAAATGAAGTGTTTGTGAACTCAACTGTTCCTGAAGCGGGGTCAGGAAGTTGCACGTTTACCCAGTTAAAATCGGCGACAGGCAAAGGCATTATTGTAATGCTTGGGTTTAAGAAAGCGGTATCGTTACACCCACCATTTCCGTATGCTATCAGTTGAATAGGATAAACTCCGGTAACAGGGAATACGATATCCAAATCGGTGCTATCTGGAATATTGCCATTACCAAAATTCCAGACTAAATTATTATATCCTGTTGAATAAGATGTGAAATGAATAGGTTCGCCAGCACATACAGAATCTTCAGATATCGTAAAGTCAGCAATTGCTGGATCGTAGAATCCTATTTGTTGCGTTGTCGTGTCTACACAACCATAAATAGTTGTAGCTATTAAACTGACAGTATAACTTCCGATGGTACTATAATTGGCCGAAGGATTGGTCTGGGTGCTGGTTAATCCATTACCAAAGTCCCATGAATAGGCGGCTGCACCGCTAGAATTATTGGTAAATGTTGCTGAACCTGGTGCAACACAAGGGTTCGTGGTTACAGTTGAGAAGTCAGCTACGGGAAGCGGATAGGCATTGATAGTCATTGATGTTGAATCCAAACACCCATTGGTATTAGCTACGATCAAGCTTACAGTATAAGCTCCTGCAATTGAGTAAGTTGCAGTTGGTGAATTAATTGCAGATAAATCCCCATTTCCAAAGCTCCATGAACTAAAGTTGAAATTTGTACTGGTATTGTTGAAAATGACATCTAAATCAATACAACCCGAATTTGGACTCGGGATAAAACTTGCCACAGGTTGAATTTTCACCTGAACTAAAATAGAATCAGTAGACGGACATCCGTTTCCTGTCGCTGTTCCGGTAAGTGTGACATAATAATTACCACTAGCTGAATACGAATGAGTTGGATTGGCTAAATTAGAAGTAAAGCCATCTCCAAAATCCCAGAATGTAGAAGACAAACCGGCTGTTGTATTGCTAAAATTGATTACTTCATTTATACAAACTGAAACTGCAGAAGCCGTGAATGTTATCACTGGTGAAGGGTAGACTGTGATTGTTGAAGTCGCCGTATCTATACCACAACCATCAGTAACAATTAAACTCACGGTATATGTTCCTGGAGTTGTGTAGGTATGAACTGGATTAATTACATTGCTTACGTTTCCATCGCCAAAGTCCCAATCAAAAGTTGAACTTCCCACAGAGAATTGCGTGAAATTAACGGTCAATGGGCCACAGCCAGCCAAAGTACTACTATTGAAAAAAGCATTCACTGAATTTGGATGCACGACTATAGAGTCCGTTACCATATCTGTTCCACAGGAATTTGTCGCAATAAGAGTAATAAAGTACGTTGTGTCATTTGCTCCAGTCGTATACAAATGTTGGAAAGTAATTGCCGATATTGTGGAAGTGGATCCATCTCCAAAATCCCAGAAATAAGTGTCAGGAAGACCTGTGCTATTATTGATGAAATCCAATAGTAAAGGGGAACAACCCGAATTCGAAGGAATTCCAAAACTTGCTATTGGCAATGGAAGTACAGTTACAGTCTCACTGTGTGTCGTCGAACCACAAAGATTCGTCACCGTCAGTAGAATAGTATAGGTCGTATCTATGAATTGACCTTGGGTAAATATTTGTGTTCCGGGGTTAGCAACGCTGTCTATCTGACCATTGCCAAAATCCCAGCTGTAAGACAAACCTTGTCCCGTAGAGATGTTTGTAAATACTCCATTGACTGGAGAACAAGCAGTATCTGGAGTCATCGTAAAATCTGCTGTTGGGAGGTTGTAAATTTCGATGGTTTGTGTAATTGAATCTTGACATCCGAATGCCGATGTGGCGATAAGTTGTACGTTAAATATTCCTGTTGAAGTGTAGTTATTACTTGGGTCGGTTAATGAGGAAGTCCCACCATCACCAAAATCCCACGCATAACCAACAGCTCCTGTCGAATTGTTCGTGAATGGTGTTGGTGCATTCAAACAGCCAATAGCTGGGTAGGTAAAGGAAGGAATCGGAAGTGGATGAACTGTTGCGATGATAGTATCTGTATTGACACAAGCCGTTATCCCGTCCGTAAAGGAATAAATTATCATGGATGTATCAACACCAATGACGCTTGGCAAGAATGTTCCTAAATTAATATCAGTAATTCCGTTTCCAGACCATGTTCCGCCAGAAGGAAGAGCTGTTAAATTTTGCGCCGGCTGCGTCAAACAGAAATCAGGATCTATACCTGCATTTACGATTGGTAAAGCGTTCACGGTAACAACCAAAGTATCGGTTGTCAAACAATTCCCAGAACCATAAGAATATACAACATTGAAGTTACCTGCCGTCGAGGGAGTAAAATTGCCACCAGCATCTACAAACGGCCCACTCCAAAAACCACCTGCTGGACTTCCTGTCAAAACGACTATTGGTCCGTTAAAACATTCTGACGTATCTGCTCCCGCAATTGAAGGAACTGGATTGTTCACCGTTATATCCCTTGAATCTGTATTCACACATCCAAATCCGTCCGTGTAGGAATAGATTACCGTTGAAATTCCAATTCCGGCTGGAGTAAAAACACCACCTACAGTAATATTTGGTCCTGACCAAGTTCCCCCTGAAGGTAAACCTATAATTTGAACTGGGAATGGCTGGTTACACAAAACTGTATCCACACCAGCATTCACTAATGGTAAAGGATTTACGGTAATATTTGTCGTTGAATTGGAAGAACATCCTGTAGTTGGGTCCGTATAATTATATGTCAAAGTTGCCGTGCCAGTACCAGCGATACTAGGGTCAAATATACCTGTAGGATTGGTTATTCCCATTCCAGACCATGTTCCTCCAGCTGGCAGACCAGACAAGTTTAACGGTGCGGCATCGATACAAACCGATTGGTTAAGGCCAGCATCCACTATAGGTAAAGGATTAACGGTGATGATTAACGTGTCCAATGTTAAACATGTTCCTGTTCCATAGTTATATACGGCATCAAAAGTTCCTGCGGTAATGGGGTCAAAAGTCCCAGAAGCAACTACTCCAGGCCCTGTCCAAGTTCCTCCACTTGGTGTGGCACTTGATAGATTAATAATCGGAGCCCCCATACATACACTTGTATCCAAACCTGCATTTCCAATTGTTGGCGGGATGACGGTTATGGTCAAAATATCATTGTTTATGCAGCCATTGGCATCTGAATAAAAATAAGTAGCGATAAATGTTCCTATTCCATTTGGCGTAAAAGTGTTCGCTGCAATGTTTGGTCCAGACCATCCACCTCCAGTTGGAGTGCCTGAGGATAAAAGTTGCCCAATGGGTTGGTTACATAAAGTGATATCTGGTCCTGCATCGACAATTGGTAAGCCATTTACTGTGATATTTTTTGTTGTGCTATTGGAGCATCCTGTAGCTGGG
The DNA here is from genome assembly GCA_041751955.1 of Crocinitomicaceae bacterium. Taxonomy (GTDB): domain Bacteria; phylum Bacteroidota; class Bacteroidia; order Flavobacteriales_D; family Crocinitomicaceae; genus UBA2040. Next base: position 14,570 of record JBGSIB010000012.1, on the reverse strand, counting down.
TCTGTGTAGGTATATGTTACTGTGTGCGTTCCAACACCCGCTGTTGTTGGATTGAATGTGCCGATTGGGTTTGTTACTCCTGTACCCGTCCATGTTCCGCCAGACGGCAATCCACCTAAATTTAAGGGAGCAGCATTGATACAAACAGCTTGATTTACACCAACATTTAATACGGGTAGGGCGTTAATAGTCGCAACAAGGGTATCTGTATTGAGACAGTTTCCGCTTCCATAACTATAAACGATGTCAAATACACCAGACGCACCTGTTGTCAATATTCCTGTTGGACTTGTGAAAGGTCCAGACCATGAACCACCAGCTGGTGTGCCATTGAAAACAATGGAAGGATCGTTGATACAAACAGCCGTATCATTTCCAGCGGCCGGTATAATTCCGTTAGTTACCGTGATGTTTTTAGAATCACTTCCTAAACAGTTATTGGAATTAAGGTATTGGTAGGTTACCGTAAATACGCCTACGCCTGATGGAGTGAAAAGACCAGATGGAGTAATATTTGGTCCAACCCATGTCCCTCCAGCTGGAGTACCATTAAATTGTACTGGAATTGGAGCATTGCACAAAGTGGTGTCTGGACCAACATTAACAATTGGCAATGGCACCACAATAATCGTGTTCGTAGTTGAGTCTGCACATCCTGTTGCAGGGACGGCATAATAATATTGTAAAGTGTGAGTACCTACGCCAGCATTTGAAGGCGTGAAAAGTCCAGCAGGTGTAACCCCAGGTCCAGTCCATGTTCCTCCTGCGGGCGCACCTGCTAATGGAAAAGGAGGACTGTTCTCACAGAAATTTTGATTGGGTCCTGCATTTGCCGTTGGTGTTTGATTCACGGTTAACTGTATCGAATCGATTGGGCCAGGACATCCCAATGCAACTGCATACAGGTAGTACCATCCACTTTGAATCGCTGTGGAATTTGTTAGGTTGAAGTTTTGTGATGATCCTGTATAGCCATTTGGTCCAGTCCAGTTATAACTTACTCCAGGAACTAAATCCGATGTGAAATTTGCTGTTGTTCCCGAACAAATTGGTGAGTTAACAATAGGATTCAAGTTTGTAGGAATAGGATTTACGGTTACGGCAGCTGTTTGTGTTGAAACCCCGCAAGCATTCGTCACCGAAAATAGAATACTATAATTACCAGCAGTTGGGTAAACAATTGGTCCAGGGTTCAATTGATTTGAAGAAGAAGGAGTAGCACCTGTAAAGGTCCAACTGTATGCACTAATTGGTGAAGAACAACTGATAGCAGTTCCAACAGGAGTATAAGCTTGTCCAGCACAAACCGTAATAGGTGTGTTTACTGTGATTTCTGGAGTTTTTCGAATAACCACAGGAATAGCTGACGTAGAGGTTCCACAGCTATTTGTTGTTGTAAGTTGTATCGAATAATTACCTGGATTTGTAAATTCTATTTGTGGGTTGGCTGAAGTTGAACTTGTTCCATTTACAAAACTGTAAGCAGAGCTATTTGGTGCGCAAGGACTGCCATTAAAAAACACTTGCCAATTTCGGATGGTATCACAAACATTTGTGTAATCAGTAATGTCATTCGCGGTTACAGTAAATGGCGCACAACCACTAGTTGGTGATGATGAGGTGGCTGAAATAAGGGGTGTTTCAATACAAATATCAATAGATTGGTCGGAAGGTCCACAAGAATTGGTAACGGTTAAAGTTACTGTGTACGTCCCAGGCAAAACATAGGTATGAATCGGACTTGTTTGAACCAATGTCGTCAAGGTTTGACCATCACCAAAATCCCAGTTAAAGACTGTTGTACTGGTACAATTCCCTCCAAATCCGTTCACGGTGTTATTTGTAAATGTTATTGGAGTGCCTTGGCATGCGATCACAGCAGAAGGAACAAAGTTCGCAATAGGTCCTGTATATATACGAATTGGTGAAACGACAGCCGAACTACTGTCACATGCATTTGTCGCTTTTATTTCAAATACAAATTGATCGCCAATTTCCCCGCATGAAGAAGTTGTGTAGGTATGACAAACTTGGCTTGGAGGCGGGTGATTGTACATCTGAATGGGAGATCCATCACCAAAATTGACACTGTAAGTTGTTGATGTTGGATTAGTTGCATAGTTATTCAAAGGAAAACAGATGTACAAAGGAGCACAACCTGTTGTTCCTCCAGGATTGGCTGATCCGATAGAAGGGTTTTGAATATTGGCCGTTACATATGTTGTCGTATCAACACAACCATTGGCACCAGTTACAATATAGGTTAAGTTAAAGGTTCCTGAAGTATTGTAAATGTGCGTCACGCCGCCTGAAGGAAAACCAACAGAATCAAAAGTGGGTGAGAAATCCCCCCAATCAATACTGTAAAAAGTATTTCCTGTCGTTGTTGTTGCGTTATAAACGGTCATGGTAAACAAACCACCAGCGCAATTGATAAAATTATTGAAAGGATCTACAAGGGTGGCATCGGGCGATTGATTCACTAAAATTGAATCCAGCAAAGTACTGATACAGCCGTTGGAAGATACTTGTAATTCGACATAAAAATACTGTGAACCTGTTCCAACGGCAACAAAACTTTGGGTTGGATCTGTGGCAGTTGAAGTCGTAATGGAATTATTAAGGGCGTTCGTAAAAGTCCATAGGTAAGTCAAATTGGCACCGGTTGAAGTATTGGTGAAAGTAATGGGAGTTCCTGCACAATTTCCGCCTCCTGTAAAAGTAAATCCTGGTGTTGGAGATGGTGCAACGGAAACAACCACTGTATCGGTAGTGGTGCAACCCGACGGAGCGTCGGTAACGGTTAAAATATAAGTTCCTCCTCCACCAGAGGCGTAAACCGTTGGGTTGGGACAGCTATTGCAACTTAAACCTCCTGCAGGAGACCACGAGTACGTGGCAGTTGGAGGATTTCCAGGCGAGTTTGTTCCTATTGTTCCAGAATCCGCTACACAAACTGAAATGTCTGCACCAGCATTGGCAGTACATTGACCGTAGACAATTTGCCCACCAAAAAGGAAAAAGAGGAGAAATATAAAATATTTATTCATCTAATTTGGTCATTCACAACAAGCCACACGAACGCAAACGCTTGTTGCTAATATAGTTAATAAAAGGTTCTTAGTATAATGTATACGAGAGAATTACAAAAAGGTAGCGCTTTTACGATATTTTTTTACAAAAAAATCTAACTTAACAAAATTTAGTGTGAGCAGGTAACAATTACCTAATAGTGAGTAGGCCATTGGTGGCGCTGTTTTTAGACCTTATTTTTTAATCAAATAAAAGATGATAACAAATGTTTCTTTTTTATTCACAAAAATGAAAAATTGACGTAATGATGGTCATCGTGGAAGGAATTGATGATCGAAGTTAGACTTTTTGTGACGTAAATTTTACTTGATTTGAGACGCTTGCCCGATTCGGTGCTAAAGAGTTTATTCTTTCATTGGAAACACACAGAAACACTAATGATTTTTTAATATCCAATTTACGGACAGTTGATTGGAACGTGACATCTTTGTATCGTTTCAAATATTTCAACCATCATGCTCAATTTTATTTCATTCGGACTCAGTTTAGTCATAACGATTGTACTTTTTCCAGTATCGCGAAAATTGGCTAAAAAAGTTGGCCTTATTGATGATCCTGCAAAAGAAAGAAAAGTTCATAAGAAGCCAACCCCTCTTATCGGAGGTCTTTTGGTCGGCACTTCACTATTGATTTCTTTCCTTTTGGTTTCAATTGTGGAGCAAACCTTTGATCCATTTTTCTTAATTGTTATAGGAATATTTGTCTTATATATGGTTTTAGGTGCCATCGATGATCGATTTGATATACCAGCGAAACAGAAATTTTTAATACAAATATTTTGCGCCTTTTTGGTAGTCAATAGCGGTGTTTATCTCCAGTCTTTGAATGTCATTTTTGATTTGGAATTGCCCATTTGGTTTCTTCAAAGTTTCACTGTTTTAATCATCGTCGCTGGGGTAAACGCTTACAATTTAATCGATGGAATAGACGGACTTTTAGGTAGTTTTTTGACCTTTGGTTTTCTTTGGTTATTGATCGTGTCCAATCAGTTGGAAAACAATCAAATGAACTGGCTTTTTTTGAGTGCTATTGGAAGTTTAGTTGTGTTTTTGAAAAGAAATTTTACCCGAAAAAAGAAAATTTTTATGGGCGATTCTGGTTCACTTTCGTTGGGGTTTTTACTGATAGTTTGTTCTATCTATCTTTTCGAAGAAAGCAACATGCTGGAGAGGAAAATGAATTGGATGAGCATGGGAATTCTTGCTTTTTTGATGTTGCCTTTTACAGATACCCTCATCGTTTTTACTCGACGGATAAACAAAGGAGTTTCTCCATTCAAAGCTGATAAAACGCATTTGCATCATCAAGTACTGAATTTAAATTTTTCACATAAAAATGCCACAGCGCTGATTGTCGGTCTTGCATTGTTTCTGTTTTTTAATTCGATGGCTTTATTCGAACTTGGATTGTATGTTTTGGCTTTACTTTTGACACCGTTTTGCATTATTCTGTTTTATGTTTTGCTCTTGCGAATGAAAGCTTTCCGAAAAAGACAGCAAGTTATCCTTTCCATAGAGAAGTCGACGAAGGTAGTTGGTTAGGTAAAAGATTAAATGTTGCCTTCGGCTGAGTTCAGACAACGTTTTTCGGTCTCAACTTTCACCGATTTAAAAGCTTACCTTTGCCGCTCAATAAGATAAAAACAAAGTGAAAAATTTCGAACAACTGGGCATTCACGCCAATTATATCAAAGCATTAACTGAATTGAACATACTCGTACCCACGGAGATTCAATCCAAAGTGATTCCTATTTTGCTCGAAACCGACCGTGATTTGGTGGGACAAGCGCAAACGGGAACAGGAAAAACTGCCGCTTATGGTTTACCGCTTTTAGCCAAAGTGGATTCGAATATCAATGAAATTCAAGCTTTGGTGCTTTGTCCAACCCGCGAATTGGGTCAACAAGTGGCCAAACAACTGTTTAAATTCACCAAATACGGCGACAAAATTTTTACCGAAGCCGTTTACGGTGGCGAGCAAATCGACAAGCAAATTTCGGCTTTGACGCGCCCAACACATATCGTTGTGGCTACGCCTGGACGTCTGATTGATTTGGTGAAACGAAAGGCAATTGATATCCGAAATGTGAAAACGGTTGTTTTGGATGAAGCTGACGAAATGCTCAGCATGGGTTTCAAAGCCGAATTGGATGAGATTCTCAGTTTTTTACACGCCAAAGAAAATACCTGGTTGTTTTCAGCGACGATGCCAACGGGTATTCAAGACATCGTCAAAAAACACCTTTCGCCCGATGCGCACAACGTTAGCGTGAGCGCCAAAAATATTGTCAACAATAAAATTTCGCACAGTTATTTGGTGTGTGAAGACAACGAAAAATTGAACGCCTTACTTTCTTTGATCAAAAGTGAACACAAAAAACCGGGAATCATTTTTTGCAAAACGAAAGCGGCTACCATCCGATTGACCAAACAATTGGAAGCCAAAAACATATCCGTCGACTGCATTCACGGCGATTTAGGTCAAAAAGAACGCGATAAAGCCATGCGTGCTTTCAAAAATGGTTCCGCCCAAATATTGGTTGCCACAGATTTGGCTGCCCGAGGAATTGACGTGGACGATCTGGCCTATGTTGCGCATTATCAATTGCCCGAAAGTACCGAATATTACACCCACCGAAGCGGACGAACTGCCCGCGCTGGAAAAGAAGGATTGTCGCTTGTTTTGGTCAATCCTGCCGAAATCAAACATGTGCGCAAGTACGAGAAAATGTTAGGGATTTCTTTTAAGCAGATTCGGGCGATAGGGTAGTTTGAGAAAAAAAAGCACTCTTTTCACTTCGTAATATTCCCACTCATACCTCTGAAAATGAAACCATGAAACGGGAGAACGGAATACCAATATAATCGTCCTAAAAGTCCCAATGGTCGAAAAGTGGCGGTTTGAATTAATTGATTATCGACAATTCTAAATTCCAACCACGCTTCTCCGGGCAATTTCATTTCGGCGAATAGCAAGAGTCGACCTTCTTCTTTATTGGCATACAAAACTCTCCAAAAATCCAAGGCATCGCCTGCGTTGAGTGTGTCTTCGGAAGTGCGACCTCTCCGCAAACCAACACCACCGGCCAGTTTGTCCATAAATCCACGAATGCGCCACAACCAATTGCCATAATACCAGCCCGTATCACCACCGATTGCCCAAATTTTATCAATACAATTCTTTCGGTTTTCAAACGTACTTTTCCGAACGTCTTTGAAACAACCAAAAGTGGGAACTTGAATGAATTCCGACAAGTTAAAATTAATATCGCTGCTGATGAAGGCGTCTTTCCAACTGGAAACTACTTCGTTCCTTTCTATTTTGGAGAAGGCTCTTTCAAGAGTCAAACCATAAGTAATCGGTTCGATTCCTAAAATTTTATTCAAATCATTGTTGCGACAAATCACCTCGATTTTCATGCTATTCACCAAGGCAATGGCCAATTTATAGGAAGTAGACGTCACAAAATACAGCCAATAGGATGAAATTTTTGGTGTCATCACAGGAACGATAAAAATCCTTCGTTTGAGTTTTCTTTTTCGTCCCAATTCCAAAAGCATGTCTTTATAAGAAAGTATATCCGGACCGCCGATGTCAAAATCTTGGTTGTAGGTTTTCGGATTAAACATCGTTTTTGAAAGGAATTGGAGTACGTCCGAAATACCGATGGGTTGACAGCGCGTATTGAGCCATTTGGGTGTGATCATTATGGGCAATTTCTCGACCAAATCGCGCATGATTTCAAACGAGGCACTGCCCGAACCAATGATGATGCCCGCTCGCAAAGTCGTGAAATTGTACGAACCTTTCGCCAATTCCTCTTCCACATTTTTGCGCGAAGTAAGGTGTTTGGACAATTCATCTTCGTTGATAATTCCACTCAAATAAACCACATGTTTTACCGAAGTGGATTCCATTGCCTCTCTGAAATTCTCCGCCGATTCCAGTTCCAATTTTTGATAATCCGAAGAAGCTGCCATGGAATGCACCAGATAATAAGCTCCGTCAATGTCTTTGGGTATGTGCTCCAGTGAGGCTTTATCCAGCAAATCTGCTTGGACAATTTGTATTTGAGATTTCAACGATTTGGGTATGGAAAAACGCTTTACATCGCGTACGCAACAAATTACTTCGTGCCCATTTTCCACCAAAACAGGCAACAATCGTTTACCGATATAACCCGAAGCACCTGTAAGTAAGATTCTCATGCCCTAGAGTAACAGATGGTAGGGTTGGATGTTTAGAAATAAGGAAAGTTAAGCAGATTTTATCTTAGATTTAGGAAATGGAAGGGAATTAGTCCGTTATTCGTTTTATATAAGAGATTAGGTCACACCATCACCAATTAATTGAAATCATTGATTCTTTTCCGTCAATGTATCATCATGATTTCTGAATTGGATGTCTGATTGATTCTTCCATATCATACAGAATCCTATCACTATGTTGATAAACGAAAAATAATCCAACGAGCCATACAGAACAGAAAATAAGCAGATAAGCTAAAAAGTTAACGAAAGACCACCCAATTAATAACCAAAGTGAAACCATTATAGTCCACATGATATTTATTTTAATCAAGCTTACTTTCAATTGAAATTTCACTATGTTATCCGATAAAATATGAGTTCGAACAATTATTGGCAGGTCAAACCAAATTGGTTTTTCAGATTTCAAATGAAAGTGATATCGATGGATTTTCTTCAGTTCATGAGCACCATTTGGTAAAGATTCAACTTCGTAATTTTTGGACAAAAAATCAATTCGTTGTTGATATGATTCATCCTTTATTTTAAATTCTCTTGTCAAGGGTGCGATGTTTTCGAGGTGATAGGTAACGGTTTCGGGCTTGGCGAAGGTGGCGATTTTCACCACAAGTGTTGATGCGGAGAACCAAACTTTGATGAACACAAATGGGTCTGCGGAGCACTGAACCGCCACTTTTGCCAAACCCGTGTTATGCGTTCGCCCTTCTTTCTCGGTCGTAGCTTGTCCGTCCAAAGTTGCTGTGTCTGTGCGGCTGGGCAGGCATACTCTTTTGCAATTTTTGGTCTGTGCGTTGGCTTGTGCGAATTGCAAATGTGTATGACTGCGAAGGGTCGGCTTACTCATTGTCAAAGTGTCTGTTAACATAGTCAAATGGTATTTTTTCTTGTTCAAGTCTCCAATTGTTTGTCTTTAGAAGATTGTAAAGTTCCCTTTCATTGTCAGTCAAATTAAGGGTTGTTGTGTCTGTGGTCGGTTTGCCCGAATCATTGTCAAAGTATTTGTCAAAAGTTGTCTTGTCCATTAAAACACTTTGAGTATGGTCGAAATGCTTTCTAATTCTTGATAGCATTTCAAAACCGTGAACATCAATGTCGCCCCAATAAAGAACTGTTATGTCGCTTAACCATTTAGCGTTTTGAATATTTGTGACTGCATTACCTTGTCCGAAAATTGCAATTGTTTTGTCCATTTTAGGCAAAGTCAAAGTTGTGTATAGTGTAGTTTTATTTTCAACTATGAGAACTTGCTTTAAAGGAAGTTTTAGGCTTTCAAATTGACTAACAGGAATAGAAATGTCGTCAAGATTTGAGAAGAAAGATTGACTAATTTCTTTGTCTAATATTTTAAATCTTACTAAAGGTTCACGAAACTTCAAGTTGAATCGTTTTTCAAATTCCCTTTCGTTAAGGTTAATGTGATTTTGAATAATTACATCCAGTAATTCGGCTATAATACTTTGATTAGATTCAATAAATTTAGTGTGAACATTGGCAGGTAATTCTCTGATATAAAGGTTTGGTTTCGGACAGTTTTTGAAGTAGTTGCAAACCTTTATAATGCTTTCCCATTTGCCTTGATGCTGAATGATTTTTGTTGGATTCTTAATTATCCAATCTTTTAGTTCTGAAAAATTAGAGTAGATCAATTGCCAGTCATTAATGAAACTGTCAACTTCCTTTTCCTTACCTAAAAATTTTAAAAAGTCCTTTTCTGTATCGAAGTAAATAATTGTTGGAAGGCTTTGCATTCCAATTGTTTTTGTCTTTACTGTTTGATAGTCTATTGTAAAGCCAAATCCTTTCTTTTCCTTTGACTGATTTGCTAATGCCAATATATCGTTATGAAAATCGGCAATTGATGCTTTATTGTACGTTTTATCGCCTGGAATAACAATTCTTGAAAATGGTATTGCCTGAACAACTGATTGCAGAAACGAAAAGTATTTTCTTTCTGCCTTCACTTTTATGTCATTCGGGCTTATCATTTATTTACGAAATTATTTCGTTCTTCTTTAAATTGCTCAATTGGCATATCATAAAGCCAAGAATATTTTTCATCTTTTCTTTCCACAAAATGAACAAATGAAATTGCATCTTCAACAATGTGAATATTGTCACTTGGAGTTACAACTAAAAGTTGCAAATGAAGCTGTTTACAAAGAGTAATTAGATAACGAGCTTTGTCCTCATCTTGAGCCTTGAATGCTTCATCAATAGCAATAAATCTAAAGGAATTCGTTTGTAGCCCTTCTTTTGTAAGTCCGAATTGATATGCAATCGCAGACCCTAAAATAGTATAAGTCAGTTGTGCTTTTTCACCACCAGAAAGTTGTCCCATATTTTCATAGGTTTTGAATTTCTGATTGGTTTCCTTGTAAAACTCTTCCGCTTTGTAGCTATACCAAGAACGAACTTCCATTACCTCTTGTCGCCATTTCTCATTATCCAATTTCGTAATAAGCGGTTCAATGTTGGTGTAAAAGTGATTTTTCTTTCCATCAATTGTTGCTTCAATTTCTTTAAAATTTGGAATTGCCTTGTAAAGCAAATCCCTAAAGTCATCAACTAATTGATTTTTCCTTCTCTGTGAAATGAGTTGGATATAAGTAATTGGAGAATTTTTGAAATCTATTCCTTTTAGCGATTCATTTAAAAGGCGAATATTTTCCTTGATAGAATCTGACCAGTTTTCAAAAAACATTCTAAAATCTCCGATTTTTCGTAAAATGGTCTCTTGTAAATATTCATTAAATTTCTTTTCAAACCTTGGTAAATCATCCGCTATCAATTTTTGATAGAAACTTTGGTATTCTCCAAGTAAATCAAGGTTATTAGAATCAGGCAATCTGCTTACATCTGAACGCCAATCCTTGAACTTATCTGAAATCTCAATTGGTGGATTTTTAAATTCACTAATCAATTTGATTACCTTTCGTTCTTTACTTTCTTTTAAATTTTCTAACTCTTTAAGTTGAGAAGCATTGGTTTTTTGAAATTCCGTTTGCTTGTCTTTTATGTTTGCAAACTCTACTTTTTGCAGTTCTAAATTGAGCAATTCAAATTCAGAAGTGTCTTTATTACCAATGGAATCAAGTAGTTTTTGATTAAACTCTAAATCACCTATTATGCCTTTAATTACTACTTCTTCTAACTGAAATATTTCTTTATTTTTATTTTTAATGTCAGTATCGGTTAGTATTGTTAAAGACTCTCGAACTTTTGATAGTTGTTCTTGTAATGCTTTAACCCTGTCGTTTGTAGCCTCCAGTGCCTTTTTTGCATCTTCTTTTTCCTGAATTTGATTAGCATAATTTTGCCAATCAATATCATCATATTTAGTGTAGGTTGAGTATATGCTAAAGCAATCCTCTTTCAAACTCCCAATTCCCTTAATTAGGGTATTGATGGCTGCTAATGCTTTCTTATTTGTTACTTGAGAATTTTGAATTTTAATCAAGTCCTTTTTAAGATTCGCAATTTTCTCCTTATTGTCCCAACCTAAAACATAATTGTCTCTCTTTGAAATATGCGGTCTGTCGTCTTTTTCGTGTTTCCCTTTCCCGGATTTGATTAAACCTTCCATTGTTATTGCTCTCTCGTCATAGCGGTTGAATTCTGTTAAGTCGTTTACACAAGCATAACTATATTGATTCGCAATAACATCTTCAAGCCAAGGTGTATATATATTTTTAGGCTTGAATTCGATTTTATTTACTAAACTATTTGGCGAAATAGTTTTTGTTGTTAAGTTTCCTAATGATGTAAAGCCACGATACCTTTGGTAAATTATTCTACCACCAAGGTTGGTTTTGTTTACATACTCATTAACTTTTGAATAGTATTTGTCAGGAACAATTAAGCGTAAGGCAAAATTGTGTAAAATCTTTTCAATAGATAGTTCCCAGACTTTCTCTTCTTCACCAACCTTTATGAGTTCACCAATGAATGGTATTTCCTCCCTCGTTGCTCCAACATAAGCGATAATATCTTCTCGTATTTCAGCTTCTCTACCTGATATATTATTTTTGTTTTTTTGTAGTGCTTGAATTGTAGCAACAATTTCATCACTTTGAGAGATTAAACTGTCTTCTTCGTTTTTGAGTTTCCTTTGATTCTCTGTTTCAGCCTCAACTTTTAACTGATATTCATTCTTTTTGTTTTTTGCTTTTTCTCTATCTTCTCTAAATAAGTCAATGCTAGGATTTGAGGATAATTCAATACGTTGTGCAATTTTATTGTACTCATCTAGTTTTGTTTTTCTTGAATCTCTATTTTTTTCAAGTTGCTTTATCTCCTTTTCTAATTCCTTTATTTTATTATAAACCTCTTCTCGTTCAATTGAAAGTGCGATACTTCTTTCTTCCCCTTTTAATAAATCTTCTTTTTCTTTTAAAATTCGCAACTCTTCATTAAATTCATCAAGTCGAGTGTTGCTTTTGGATAATTCTAATTCAAACAATTCAACTGTCTTTTTTGCGAACCAATAAACCGCCATTTCTTTTGAAATATTGAGGGTTTTAAGTTCATTTTGAATATTGGATAATTCTATTGCTATTTCATTGATTGGTGTTAATTGTTCAATTTGTTCTTTGGCTTTCTCAATGTTTGTCTTAGCATCAATTAAGGTTTCAAAACTGGATTTTAGCTTGATGAATTTTTCCTCGGCATTTTCGTTGTCCTCTTTATACTCTTCGAGCATATTAGTCCTAATGAACTCATCTAAATCTTCCAAAACCTTCACACCAACAACCTGATTAAATAAACTCAATCCCTTTATTGAACGCATACCAAAGACATTTGATATTCTTTCCCCATACGAAGTTGGACCATCAAAAAATTCAACTTTCTTTTTGTGAGAATTGGAATTGTATGTTTTGTCAAGTCGCTTTTTCCAATTGCCTTTACCATCGAATTGGCTAAAATCCTTTTCTATGTCCAATGGAACATAAGCAATACCAAAAGCCCTGTTCAATTTGCCATCCGAAGCAAACCATCGAACTTGAAAAAGAGTAATAGTCTTTTGGTCGGTATTTGAAAACGATGCCAACAAAACAGAATAGGTGTCCTTGCCTCTTAATGTTTGTGTTGTTGTGCTTAATTCTCCTTCTCGTTGTATATTTCCATAATGCCCGCAAACGTAAGTTTCTTCCGTTCTGTCACCCTTCTTTTCTACTCCCGATGATTGATTGTAAAAACGGTCTTTCTTTACTGGAACAAGTAAGGTTAGCAATGCATCAATAAAAGTGCTTTTTCCAGAAGCGTTTGCACCAGTTAAAAGTGAATTATTTCCTTGTGGATTTATTCTAAATATTTTGTCGTGAAAAGTGCCCCAATTATAAACTTCCATATATTGAAGTCTAAATCCAGCCTTGTCTGAACTTGTGCTAAATAGACTCAACATTTTCTTGTAATTTTAATTTAAACTCTTGAAGAATGTCTAAAGTGACTTTCTCTTTAATTATTCTTTGAATTTGGTATTTTGTTTCGTTTTCCTTTTTGCTTACTTCTTTTAAGTATTTTAAATCAACAACGTTTTTAATATACTTGTCTAACTCTTGCAAAAATTTAACCCTGTTAAATTTTTCAGGAAGAAATAATTCTACTTCTTCTTTAATTTCCAAATCGGTAATGAATTTTTCAAAAACTTGAAATTGAGTAGGATTACTGTCAAACTCTTCGAGGCTTTGCCTTAAAACGACTAATACAATTGATGTTTCAAATCCAATTTGTCTTCTTGTTACAAGCCCTAATGTATTGCCTTCGCTGTCTTCAAACTGTTTTATGAATGCAAATCCTTCTTCTTTCTTAACGATTAGTTCTAGGCCAATTTGACTAATGTAATCTTGAATTTCAGTTTGATAATTTACAACATCATCCCAAACATTGGAAGTGCGTTCAATTGAACCTTTGAGCAATTTTACGATTGCTTTTGAATACGGTTTTATATTTCTTTCTAAACTGCTCATTTGGTCAAGATTATTTCAGGTATTTGAATTGATTTTTTATTCTCAATATCAAATTCGATACGTTGTTTTTTATCAGTGCTTATGGAATGCTTAAATTCTTTTACCACTCCAATATATCCAAACAGTTCAGGCAGTCCTTTTTCAATTCCTCCAAAATTCTCAATTACTTCGGCTATTGTTGTTTGAGATTTGTCTCTAAGGACTTCTTTTATTCTTCTCCTTAGTATTTCCTTGTCAATTGCAGAAAGGTTGAACAATTTATTAAGATGGTTTGAATGCGAAATGTTTTCGTCTGCTAATTTTGGTTTCGTTTTATAGGTAAGTTCTTCGCTTTGCTCAAAAGTTAGTTTTCTCTCAAATGGTATGTTGATGTCAACATCTATTTCAAGTTCAAAGGAAATGTCAGGTTTTATTTTTGCTTTGCTCAATTCGATTAAAGACTTCTTAATGTCTTGAATAATATTTTTTGTAATCTCTGACATTGATGCTTCGTTTTCCCGAATTATTCGGCTCAACTTCTCAGCCATTTTATCGTTGGCTTTTGAAACCTTTTGTCCAGAAGAATGAAGATGTTTCTTCATTCCTTTTAAAAAGTAGTCCGTAATTTCAATATCTTTTTCTTCGAGGGTTTTATATAATTCCTTTGTCAAGTTTCCCCATTCTTCTTGTAATGCAGGTGTTAAAATAAAAGTGTAAAAAGCATAAAAACTTTTTCCCTGTTGACTGTTTTTCAACTCGTCAATTGCATCAAAAGTAAATTCAAGAATGTGGCTTTTTGTTAAGCTACCCTCAGCGTGTTTAAGATAAATATCCTTTGTGATTTCTTTGAAGTTGTCTTCAACTTCTTTAAAGTCAGAAAGCAATTCTTTAGCCGATTTAGTCAACTGATTGAAACGAGGGACTATTTCAAAGTCCTGAAATACTTTTGCATCTTCTCCGATTTTGATTCTTTGTATTTGTTGCTCTATTTCCAGTTTTTTGTCTTCGAGTAATTGTATTCGTTTTTCAATATCTTCATTTGTAAACTCAACAAGTTCTTTCAATTGATTAAATATGTTTTTGAACTTTGATTCTGCTCCTACATATTCCTCTTTTTTTAGGCTTGAAAGCCAGTCAAGTGTTTTACTTGAATGTGATGAAAGTTCATAATATATTTCTCCTGTTTCGTCTTGGTAATTTGTTAAAAAGCCTTTGTTTGTCCAGCTCTGAACATACTTTTTAGCTTTAATTTCATAAGTATCAG
>JBGSIB010000011.1:0-97132 GCA_041751955.1 Crocinitomicaceae bacterium | reverse complement strand
TTCCTATTTATGATTTCGGTAATAGAATATGATCTTTTTCATCAATAAAATTGAAAAATTATGCTAATTGCGTTGCTAGTCGGGTGGAAATTATGACTAATGACGAGGGAAAATAATTCCATTTTGTAATAAAATAAGGATGACATTTTAACGTTTCAGATGAAGAGGACTAACCTCCGGAACCTTTTCAAAAAACCCAAAATATGCGCATCCTTCTAGCCATGCTTTTCCTGTTGGCGGCACTTTATTCCAAAAGTCAAACAGAAACGAAAATTGATCCAGATAATTTTGATGTTCTTTATTTGGAAGAGCTGGTTCGAGTAAAAATCAACGATCTCAGAACTAAGAAGAAAATTCCTAAACTTCAGGAAGATTCTATACTTTACTTATCTGCACAGAATCACGCTGAATTCATGAGCAAAAAAAGACAATTGTCACATTACCAAAGTGCTAATAAAACGATGAAAACTCCACAAAATCGAGCAGATTTCTTCGGGGCAAAAAGGTATTTGGTTGGCGAAAATATTTTGTACACGTGTTTCAATAGCAATGTGACCGGCTCAAAAGGAGCCAATTTTAGTACCTACACCTATGAAATATTGGCCGAAGCAATAATTCACTCTTGGGTTAATTCTCGACCACATTATGAGAATTTGTTGGACCGTAGTTATAAATATAGCGGTTTGGCACTTTCTGTAAATTACGAAACAAAGCAAGTATTTGTTTGTCAGGATTTTGCAAAGACTTGGTAGATTGGTAATGAGATGAACTGCATATAATTTGGAATTAACTAATTGATTTTCTGATATTTAATCACAACTTGTTTGCAAATTTGCAAACAAGATTTTTTCTTCACTTTTGTTTCAAATTTGCCCTTTACCAGCAATACAAAGTTGCTTTCAATTTAAAATTAAATCAGTCATTTCTTTCAATACAAAACACTGATTTTATTGGATTTAGCCCAACCTTGTTTGCAAATTTGCAAACATACTTTTGCCGAATAAATTTCAAGATTGTTAGTTCTATGTAAAAAACTTGAAATCATCTATATGGTGTTCGTTTCAATGACTATTAACCACACAACGTATTGATTTTAAATTGTTTAATAAAAACATGTTTGCAAATTTGCAAACATGTTTTTATTCGTAAAATTGTATGCAAACCACTATTTTTTTCATTAATCTCTCCCAAAACTCGACACTAATAAAAGCAACTTTTCTGAACCCTCCTTTTTTCAACTAAAAAATTCTATTTTTAGTCGATGAAAAATATTCTATGCGCTTTCCTGCTACTTACAACCGCGGTTTGGTCACAATCTGACACCATTCTTATCAAGAATCACTTGACGGAAATCACAAAAACCAAAATGCCAAGAAATCACGAAAACCTCGATCAACTGGAAGAAACGGCGGCTTATATCCACAATGAATTTCGTAAATATTCGGATAGTGTTGTTTACCAAAAAATCAATAACACTGTTTTCAAAAACATCATTTGTTCTTTTGGACCAATGGACGCCAAACGAGTTATTGTTGGTGCTCATTATGACGTTTGTGGAAACCAAGAGGGTGCAGATGACAATGCTAGCGGCATAGTTGCTTTGTTGGAATTGGCACGTATGCTCAAAGGTCAGAATTTAAAATATCGCATTGATTTGGTTGCCTATTCTTTGGAGGAACCACCTTATTTCAGATCGAAGATGATGGGTAGCTATGAGCACGCCAAGTACTTGAAAGACAACAATATTGACGTCTTCGGAATGATCGCCGTGGAAATGATTGGTTACTTCGACGATGCCAAAGGATCGCAAGATTATCCTATAGGCGCATTGTCCCTATTTTATGGGAAACGTGGCAATTACATTACCTTAGTAAAAAAACTTCATGGTGGAAAATTTGTCCGAAAAATGGTGCACAAATACAAGAAAACAGGTGCCATTCGAACGAAAAAATTTAGCGCTCCAAAATCTTTGCCCGGAATTGATTTTTCAGATCATTTAAATTATTGGTCTATGGGGTTCTACGCAATGATGATAACGGATACGGCTTTCTACCGAAATAAAAACTACCATCAAAAAACAGACACGATGGAAACTTTGGATTTGAAAAGAATGGCCCAGGTTATTGACGGCTTATTGGAAAGTTTATTAAGACTTTAACCACTAACACGACTCAAATTTTAATTGCCTTTTTTGATGTTTTAGCTCCTCTCTGAATTCATGTAATTCTCAGCAACCACTTTTTTCTTGGATATGTTATGAAAGCACTTGCAGTAGTTTAGCACTATTGTTAACCAATTAAAAATGAATGTTATGAAAAATTTAAAAATCTTATTAATAGGAATGTTGTTCTCCATTTATGGCAATGCCCAAATGCCTGATTTCGATTGTCCTCCCGATGCCTGGTGTCACCCTGACGGCTCTGGATTAGGTCTGGGTTTTAACCAAAAAGTTTTAGATGCTGCTACAGCCGTTGGTAAGGCCATGCAAAATGATCCATGTGGAGATCAAGATTATGCCACACAAGTATATTGTTATTTAGGTGAAGCGCTCAGTAAAATAATTGCCTGCGGCTATGGAAAAGATACACCTCAATATGAAATGTGTGATGAAGAAGAGTCTGAATCAACAAGTTTGTCACCAGCTGAAAAGAAAAAAATTGAGGCAGTAAAAGGAGATGCATATTCTCTGAGTTCAGGATTTAGACCAGCGATAATCCACACTAAATCTGGAACAAAGCCCCTTGTTGAGTCATTGGAAAAATTAAAAAGAGGTGAAGTAATTAAAAAATATGAAACTGGACAAACTCTATCTTTGCTTTACAAATTTTACGATACAGAAGGAAAAGGGCATGGAGCTGTTTTTTATTTAACAAATAAAAAAGGTGAACGCGTATCAACGCTTCTTATGCTCACAAAAAATGGGGACATATACTTGGTGGAAGTAACGGAAAATAAAAAAGGTAAAGGAAAGTAATAATATTGTTCGAATGAAAAGCGGATTTCAAGCGGAATCCGCTTTTTTTGTTTAATTCAATTTATCGCGGTTCACTTTTAGTAAAAATGAAATTTATTCTCATTTGATTTGAATTGAGTCGTTTAAGGTCAAATGTTTTTGGTTGAAAGATTTATACATTCTTAAAAAGGGTAGACTAATTTTGAGATAACTCATCAAACAATTGTGCTTCAACTAGAAACTATACATACATTTGAGTAAAATATAGATTATGTCCTCTACACATACTCATCCGCTTAAAGTCGCAGGAGTACTAATTGCCATAGGCATTGTGTTTGGAGATATCGGTACCTCACCACTTTACGTTTTCACGGCCATTTCTGGAGGTTCAAATTTCGACCCACAATTGATTTTGGGAAGTATGTCATGTATCTTCTGGACATTATTTTCTATAGCAACTTTCAAATACATCTTGATGGCATTAAATGCTGATAATCAAGGAGAAGGTGGAATTTTTGCGCTTTTTGCCTTGTTGAAAAAGCGTAAAGTTAAATGGGTTTACGTCCTCGCATTAATTGGGTGTGCGACGCTCTTGGCCGATGGATTCATTACACCTTCAATATCGATTTCTTCGGCGGTTGAAGGATTGAATACCATTTACCCATCCTTGCCGACCATGCCCATTGTCATGACGATAATTGTTTTACTCTTTCTCATTCAACAATTTGGGACACATATCATTGGGCGAATTTTCGGTCCTGTAATGGTGACTTGGTTTTTGTTCCTTGGACTGTTAGGTGTCATGCAATTGACGAAAAACCCAATGGTTCTTAAGGCAATAAATCCGATGTATGCCGTCGATTTTTTGCTCAATTATCCACAAGGATTCTGGGTGTTAGGCGCAGTTTTCCTTTGTACTACAGGTGCTGAAGCCTTGTACTCAGACCTTGGTCATTGCGGAAAACAAAACATAAGAGTGGCATGGATATTTGTTGGAAGTATGCTTTTACTCAACTATTTCGGACAAGCAGCTTTTTTATTGAATGGAAATATTGAAAAAATAAATTTAGTGAGTGTGTTTTATGCTACTGTGCCAAAATCTTGGATTCCTTTTGCGATTGGTTTAGCCACACTTTCAACAATAATTGCCTCGCAAGCCTTGATAACGGGTGTTTTCACTTTGATGAACGAAGCAATTAAATTGAAACTTTGGACCAATTTAAAAGTAAAATATCCTTCTACAAGTCAAGGTCAGGTTTATGTTCCTTTCATCAATTATTTCCTAATGGCAGGATGTTTGGTGGTGATTTTAATCTTCAAAAAATCAACAGCAATGGAGGCGAGTTATGGTTTAGCCATAACTATAGACATGCTGATGACGTCTATATTACTAGGACTGCTTTTAATACTTAAACATCCCAAAAGTAAAATCATGTACCTTGGAATTTTTGCTGTTCTAATGTCGATAGAAATGATGTTCTTTATTTCCAATCTTGGCAAATTAAAACATGGTGGATGGTTCTCCATGCTTTTAGCAACAGTATTCTTCACCTTACTGATATTGTACTACAAGGCACGAGAACTGCGCGCCAAAATCACAGAGTATTTGCCAATGTCTAAAGTCGCTCCATTGATTCAAGCCATTAATGCCGATGAAAAAATACCTTATGAAGCGAGTAACATTGTTTACCCAACACGAAGCATTTCTCCTTTGAAATTGGACTCTACCATCTACCATTCATTATTTAAAAAGAAACCGAAAAAAGCTGGAATTATTTGGTTTTTACATCTGGAAATCATGGATGAGCCTTGGGGCGTCAATTACGTAGTCAATGAAATAATCGACAAACGTTGTTACTATGTAAAATTGTCCTTGGGTTTCAAAGAGGAACACAAAATAGAATACATGATGCGTAAAATTCACGATCATTTGGTGGACCAAAAAGAAATCAAAGGTGAAAGTGTTTTTGAACCCGTTCGAGGTAAGTTAGACGAAATAGACTTCAAGTTTATCGTTTTAAGCACACGTGTTGCCATCGATAATCTGATCACAACTGCTCAAATGTTCGCGATCAAAGCCTATAGATTCATCAAATTCACCGGACTTCAACCTGCAGAAGATTTTGGTTTAGACAAAACGAATGTCGATGTGGAATATATTCCTATACTTGTCACTGACCGATTTGAGACTGATATTGCAGAAGTTTATCAAGATTATGGCGATAACATTAAACGCAAAAGATTCAAAATGCCGAAAAAATAAGGAAAGAATTCATTTGAAATATATTGTTTACTTTAGAAGTATAAAAAATTAGAACATGAAATATTTCCTATTTGCTTTTCTTTTTTCCAGTTTTTCACTGACATCATTCAGCCAAGATGGTTTGCAGGATTATTCAGTAACAAAAAACAAGTCTTTTACCGTAATGGTCAAACTTAAAAATCAGAGCTTTAAATCGTATGAATTGACGATTCCAAATGTGGTTTCAACTTCCTCTGTGCGCATTGGTACATCAAGTTTCTGCATGGCTCCTGGACAAGAAATTTATTTCACTTACGAAGGAAAACAATACCTTTTACTTCAGGCACAGCCCGATAAAAAAGTTCAAAAATTCAATTTATCTCGTCTTGTCAAAAAAAGAAAAAAGGAATACGGCCTCAAATAGTGCGTTCTAAAACATAATGAAATCCTTCCCACATCAGTGCAAAGGACTTTTCCATTTCAATTCATAGTTCAAGTTCATAAGTGATTCTTATTGCAGAGCAATTTGAGACGGATATTTAGAAGTTTCTGGAGGTTACATCAAACGCACAAGATTCAAAATGCCAAAAAAAAATAAGCTATTTTAGTTAGAATGAATGAAAACGTAAAATATTTTGGTAAACTGTCTTTTGTTATTGTGTTTACATGGCTAAAAATCAATGTATTAAATATCTTCAGCACGTTAATCACTTTTTTCATAGCCATCGGTTTTTTAATGGAAAATATAGCCAAAATCACCGAAGGCACATCCATAGGGTCAGGAGCCGCACATGCGGGTGGTTTAGAAGCAATTGTTGGATTTTTTCATGTTTTTTCCATTCGACCTGTACAATCTGGATTGATTCTTTTCATTGTCTTACTTTCTTTTGTGATGTTCATTGCAGGTGGGCGCTATATTTTTCGAAAAATAGCTGGTCGAATTGTGAAAGAAAAATCAAATGACCTGATTTTGCCGGCGATGGATAGCGCATTGGCTTTTGTTAAAGGAAATATCCCTTCAAAAGTTTCCAGTTTGGGAGAAGCCATGCGGTTGAAACTCAAAATGATTCAGGCGGTGAAAAATCAAACTCAAAACAAATGGGTACGAAAAGCCTTGGTTTTTGGATTCAAAAAGATTCGATTGAACGATATTGACTTCCAAAAGGAAGATTTAGATATTTTCGATGAGATTCGCACCAAAATGGTCGTGAAAATGAACAGTATAGAAACAGCCAGCAAAAAATACATTTGGGCTTGTGTATTGGGGCAATGGCTCAGTGTTCTGATCATTTATCTGACTTTAGCCATTTTAAAATAACCTGTCCTAAATAACTTGAATAAAAAAAGTCCTTCACACATCAGTGCAAAGGACTTTTCCTATTTTGTTTATAGTTCCTAATTCTTTACAAACTCTTTCGTCACGGCAACACCATTCGATTTAATACGAACAAAATAAGTTCCTCGATCCAAAGTGTTTACATCTATTTCTGTCGTTGTACTGGTAGGGTGAACGATCTGTAACACTCTTCCTTCAACAGAAACCAATTCAATTTCATCATAAGTCATAGCTCCTGAAATGGATATTTTATCATGGGCTGGATTTGGAAATAAAGAAATATCCGATTCCAAAATTTCAGTCAATCCAACACTTCCTATGCAGGTGACAATTCTGCTTCTATCAACAGTTGCCTCTCCACATAGAGAATCTGTGTGGGTGTAGAAACGAATCACCAACTCAGGTATACCAGTAACTGCAGCATTATTAATAGGTGATTGACCGTAAGCCAGTACAGTTGAACCAGACGAATCTGTTAACGTTATCCAATCCGTAGCAACAGAACTTTCAAATCCATACGTATTCCCACCATTAAGCACAACTTTTGAATAATCACCAGCGTAACAATCCGTTGCGATAATATTAGGCGTTCCATCACAATTTGGAACAACAAAATCGTCAGTAGGATACATTCCACCCGGAGCATTCAAACATGGACCAGCGACAGAGGCCCCACCAGAGCATATCACATTTCTTTCTCTAGGATTAGTATCTTCCGTACAACCCGCATCAACGTGACTATAAAAACGAACGGTCTCTGTTGCAGTTGCTGTATAGGTCACAGAAGCTAAACCAAAACCATAAGCAATTGTTCCAGCGAAGTCAGATATTGTTATCCAATCCGTTGGAATCGAACTACTAAAGGTATATGTATTTCCTGCAACAACATTCACTGCTGAATAATCTACGGCATAAGCATCAGAAGCAATTGTGTGCACCACTGAACCATCACAACTCGGCAGATCAAAATTTAAACTAGGATATTGGCCTTGACTAGCGTTAAAACAGGGTGCGCCACCGGAACCGCATACAACGTTTCTTTCCCTTGGGTTGTTGTTTTCCGTGCACAAAGCGTCGACATGAGAATAGAACCGAACGGTTTCGGTAATTGTGGCGGTATACACCACTGGACTCGTTCCATTGGCGTATGCTACTGTTCCCCAGGATTTGATATAGTTATATAATCCGTTGAAATAGAGCTACTAAAGGTGTAAGTATTTCCAGCAGTAACATTCACAGCGGAATAATCTGATGCGTAACAATCCGGTTGAATGTTATGCACAGTGGTTCCATCACAATTGGGTAAATCAAATACGGCGGAAGGATATTGTCCTTGGCTTGCATTCAAGCACTGTCCGAAGGCATTTAGATGAGCAAGACCCATTAAGAGTCCTGAAAAAATAAGTAAACGTGTTTTCATATTATTTTGTTTTTGTTTACCACAAAATACGTTAAAATTGATGAGAATTCATAACAAAAATCATGCTATACGACTAAATATCAACCAAAAAGCCCATTCTGTACATCAGAATGGGCTTCTTTAAAATTTCTATTTATGATGCTTAAGCTTCTGCTTTTGCATTTTCTAATTTGATTAAATTCAAGGCTGAACCTGCTCTGAACCATTCGATTTGCGCATCGTTGTATGTATGGTTCAACATGATATTTTCTGTTTGACCATCTTCATGCCTAACTTCCAAAGTCAATTGTTTTCCTGGAGCAAACGAACTCAAATCTGAAAAGTTGAAAGTGTCTCCTTCCTTGATTTTGTCATAATCACTTTCAGTCGCAAAAGTTAAGCCTAACATTCCTTGTTTTTTCAAGTTTGTTTCGTGGATACGAGCAAAAGATTTAACGATTACAGCAACAACTCCTAAAAATCTAGGTTCCATGGCCGCATGCTCACGAGAAGAACCTTCACCATAGTTGTGGTCTCCAACAACAATAGAAGGAACACTGGCTGCTTTGTAAGCTCTTGCAACAGCAGGAACTTCACCATATTCGCCGGTCAACTGATTTTTTACTTTATTGGTTTCTTTGTTGTAGAAATTCAATGCCCCAATCAACATGTTGTTGGAAATATTGTCCAAATGTCCACGGTAACGCAACCAAGGTCCCGCCATAGAAATGTGATCCGTTGTACATTTCCCTTCTGCTTTGATCAACAATTTTGCTCCTGTGATATTTTGTCCATCCCAAGCAGCAAAAGGCTCCAACAATTGCAAACGACTTGAATCTGCTGCTACTTCAATAACAACTCCTGATCCATCAGCTACAGGTGCTTGAAAACCAGCGTCTTCTACATCAAAACCTTTTGGAGGCAATTCCCAACCTGTCGGTGCTTCTAGTTTTATTTGTTCTCCTTTGTCATTTGTCAATGTATCTGTCAAAGGATTGAATTCCAACGTTCCGGCAATAGCCAAAGCGGCTACCATTTCTGGAGAAGTCACAAAAGCATGCGTATTTGGATTACCATCCGCTCTTTTGGAGAAATTTCTGTTGAAAGAGTGAATAATTGTATTTTTTTCTTGTTTTTCAGCTCCGGCTCTATCCCATTGTCCGATACAAGGTCCGCAAGCGTTAGTGAATATTTTTGTTCCTAATTTTTCGAATGTTCCAATGAAACCATCTCTTTCAATCGTGAAACGAATTTGCTCTGAACCTGGGTTGATTCCGAATTCTGCTTTTGGTGTCAAGCCTTTTTCAACGGCTTGAGCCGCAATAGAAGCTGCACGTGACATATCTTCGTAGGAAGAATTGGTGCAAGAACCAATCAATCCCCATTCTATTTTCAAAGGCCAACCGTTGGCGATTGCTTCCTCTTTTAATTTTGAAATTGGTGTTCCTCTGTCTGGTGTAAATGGACCGTTCACATGAGGTTCCAATTCAGAAAGATTGATTTCAATCAACTGATCGAAGTATTTTTCAGGATCTGCATATACTTCAGCATCACCTGTTAAATGTGCTGCAATTTTATCTGCTTCTGCCACGACTTCTGCACGACCTGTAGCCGTCAAAAATCTTCGCATGGAATCGTCATAACCAAATGTTGAAGTTGTTGCTCCAATTTCTGCCCCCATGTTACAAATTGTACCTTTTCCTGTACAAGACATGTTGATGGCTCCTTCACCGAAATATTCAACGACTGCACCCGTCCCACCTTTTACCGTTAGAATGTCTGCCACTTTCAAGATTACGTCTTTTGGAGAGGTCCAACCACTTAATTTACCTGTCAATTTAACACCGATAAGTTTTGGAAATTTCAATTCCCAAGGCATGCCAGCCATAACGTCAACTGCATCT
Organism: Crocinitomicaceae bacterium; assembly: GCA_041751955.1. GTDB lineage: Bacteria > Bacteroidota > Bacteroidia > Flavobacteriales_D > Crocinitomicaceae > UBA2040. The sequence continues at coordinate 87,298 of JBGSIB010000011.1, read as the reverse complement.
GCACCGCCAACACCGATTGCGATCATTCCTAAACCACCAGCATTTACAGTGTGAGAATCTGTTCCAATCATCATTCCACCTGGGAAAGCATAATTTTCTAATACAACTTGATGTATAATTCCAGCTCCTGGCTTCCAGAATCCGATTCCATACTTGTTGGAAATCGAAGAAAGGAAATTGAAAACTTCGTTGTTTTTATTTAATGATTCTTGTAAATCGACTGTAGCTCCAATTTTCGCTTGAATCAAGTGATCCGCATGAACCGTTGAAGGAACCGCCACTTTACTTCTTCCCGCTTGCATAAATTGCAACAAAGCCATTTGAGCCGTAGCATCTTGCATGGCAACACGATCTGGAGCAAAATCTACATACGCATTACCACGTTCGAATTCCGAAGAGGCGTTGCCATCCCAAAGATGTGCGTATAAAATTTTCTCTGTTAAAGTTAGAGGTCTTCCCACTGCAAGTCTAGCAGCTTCGATACGTCCTGGAAATTGGGCGTAAACCTTTTTGATCATGTCTAAATCAAATACCATGGTTTCAGTTTTTAATCAATTACAAAATAACGAATTACGAATGATCAATTACGAATTACGAATTACTAAAAGTATCTCTGAAAATCCGTAATTCGTAATTCATGAATTCGCAATTCTTTCAGGGCGCAAAAATACTGAAAATGTGTCGCAAAAAAAAGTGAAAGAAGGGATGATTTGAAGCAAATATCTGTTTTTCTAGAGTTTTAATCTGATTTAATATTCTATGGAATGAGTTTAAGAGTGTCATCCACCATCTTCAACTGTTTTAGTGTGGCATCTGTTTCAACTTCGTCTTCACCCAACTGAAAGGGATAATTTCCAAATAAAGAGGACAATCGAATCACATCGTATACCTTTCGTGTAAATTTATTGGACAAGGCAATAATCGTCACTCCTTCCTTCTTCATGGTGATATAAGCCGAAGTGTTGCCATGCCACCAGCCGTGGTGATAAAAAATCCGCTCACCTGTTTCCCATTCTTTTAAGCGAATTCCCAATCCATAATTTTTTATGCCATCTTTTTCATAACTGTAACCTCTATAAATTTCCTTTTTCAATTTTTTAGAAATAAACTCGTCTTTTTGCATGGCCAAATCGAACTTTAACAAATCGCGAGGCGTAGAATAAATATTTTTATCACCATAAATTGCATCGAGATTATCGAATTCTTGAATTTTCATTTTGCTATTATAGGATTGACTCACTTTATCTTTGTCTTCTTCCAAAATAAAAACGAATGTATTTTTCATGCCTAAAGGATCAAAAACCAATTCTTTCATCGCGACTTTAAATGATTTCTTGCTTATTTTTTCGATGATTAAAGCCAAAAGTGCATAGTTGGTATTACAATAAACAAATTTCGAATCGGGTGGAAAATCGAGAGGAACATTATATTTCGATAGAAGATTCAGAGCATCTTGATTGTGCAAAACCATTTCACGACCCCAAATAGAATCTGGTTCGGAGAAATTGGAATACTTCGTTATCCCACTTCTGTGGTTCAAAAGCATTCTGATTGTGATGTCATTATAAGGTAATTCCGGTAAGATGGTTTTTACTTTCTGGTCGAGTTTGATTTTTTTATTCTCTATCAGTCGAAAAATAGCGGTTGACGTTAGCACTTTTCCAACAGAAGCAAGATGCAATGGTGTTTCAGCATTCATTTTTTGATTCCTTTCGACATGGCTGAAACCTTCGTATTTTTCGTAAAGGATACGTCCGTTTTTCGCGACTAAAAATCCACCATTAAAACCGAGAGAGTCGAAATATCGATGATAATATTCATCTATTTGAGATCGAACATCGGCAACAAACTTACTGTTAAGCGACTTAAAATCAGTGCTATCCACACAAAAGGAACAAAATCCATTTTTATCCTTTAGTTTCTTTTCATCTTGTTCAACAGAATTGCAAGCGATGAGAATAAATGAGAAGATAACAAAGGAAATTAAGCGAATGAGCATAATGAAACGACGAACTGAATTGTTGAACTTTAAATTTCTAAATTCGTCCCGAAAATAGGACTGCTCAAAAGTAAGCAAGAGAATCAAATAAAAAAGTAGAAAATTATCTCAGTCCCTTTTCTTTAATTCATTTGATTTCACTATCTTTGCGCCCTTGTTTACCGAAAGTGGTAATCATTTTACAAATAATTTAATTAATAATTTTATGAATTCTTACGAAACTGTTTTCATTTTAACTCCCGTTTTGTCTGAGGACCAGGCAAAGGAAGCAGTGCAAAAATTCGAAGCCCAAGTTAAAGAACTAGGTGGTAAAATTAAGCACTCCGAGAGTTGGGGATTGCGCAAATTGGCGTACCCAATCCAAAAAAAATCCACTGGATTTTATTTTCTTTCTGAATTCCAATGTGATTCTCCAGTAATCGCTGATTTCGAATTGACTTTGAAACGTGACGAGCGTGTAATGCGTTTCTTGACTATCAAAATGGAGAAAGATCATTTAGAGTATGCAGAAAAACGCAGAGCGAAAATGGGCAAATCTGCTCCAGCACCAGCTCCAGCGGCAGAACCAACTGCAGAAGCTTAATCATTAACATTTAAAAAGAAAAGACATGGCACAAAATGATATTCGTTATCTGACTCCAATCGATATCGACATTACAAAAAGCAAATATTGCCGTTTTAAGAAAAGCGGTATCAAATTCATCGATTACAAAGACGCTAACTTCTTGTTGAAATTGGTGAACGAGCAAGGTAAAATTTTACCTCGCCGTTTGACTGGAACTTCGGCGAAGTACCAAAAGCGAGTGAACAAAGCGATCAAAAGAGCGCGTCACATAGCAGTTCTTCCATACGTGGGGGATATGTTGAAATAAGATTGTAAACGATATTAATATTTAAAAAAATGGATGTAATTCTTAAAAAAACCGTTGACAAGCTTGGATTTAAAGACGAGCTTGTATCTGTAAAACCAGGATACGGAAGAAACTTCTTGATACCTCAAGGATACGCTGTTTTAGCGACTGCTTCTGTGAAGAAAGGTCACGCTGAAACATTGAAACAAAGAGCACATAAAGAAACAAAAATGTTGGCTGAAGCTGAGGCAATGGCTGCAAAAATCAACGAATTGTCATTGACTATCAAAACGAAAGCTGGTGAGAATGGAAAAATCTTTGGTTCTATCAACACAGTTCAAGTTTCTGAAGCGTTGAAAGCAGAAGGTTTCGACATCGATCGTAAAGCTTTGAAAATTCAAAACGATATGATTAAAGAAGTTGGTACTTACGAAGTTGATGCAAACATCGCAAAAGGTGTTAAAGCAACTTTCAAAATTGAAGTAGTAGGAGAATAATTATCTTCTAAACCAAAATAATAACCTCTGTTCTTTATTGAGCGGAGGTTTTTTTGTTAAAAATCACAGACAAATTCGGCAAAGTAGGAACAAAGGCCACGTAGTTGATTATTTTTACGAAATGAAATTTCTACTCTTCATTACGCTTTTTGTAATTCTTCTTGCTTCTTGTAAAGAAAAAAAGGTACACACCTACGGTCAAGCAAATACCATAGTGCGGTACGCCAAGCATTTTCGAATTACGGAAGACAAAACAATCACTAAAATTGAGATTCTTTCGCCAGAAACTGGGAAAATTGAGCAATCGTTCAATATTGCCAAAGAAATGGTAAAAACCTCCAATTTCATTCAGGTGCCTTTGAAACGAATATCCGTATTATCTGGAACACATGTAGGTATGCTCAGTGTTTTGAATCAAGTCGATAAAATAGTTGGCATTACGAATAGACAATACGTGTACAATCCTTTACTGATGAAGAATATCAATAAAGGAAAAGTACTTGAACTCGGTGAAGAAAGTCAAATTCCAGTTGAAACTTTGTTGAAATCAAAATGTCAGGCCATAATTTATAGCGGTTTCGGAAATGATTTTCCGCACGAACAACAGTTGAATAATGCAGGAATTAATTGCATTGTCAACTACGATTGGCGTGAAATTCATCCCTTAGGAAAAGCCGAATGGATTTTACTTTTTGGGTATTTAACGGGAAAAGAAAAAGAAGCCAAAGCGTATTTTACGAAAATCGAAGAAGAGTATTTGACACTGAAAAAAGAGGCTAAAAACCTTAAACAAGCACCGACCGTTTTGAGCGGAAATTTAGTTGGAGACACTTGGTTTGCGCCAGCAGGTGAAAGTTTTAACGCCGGTATTTTCATGGATGCACATGTTCACTATCGCTATGCTGAGACGAAGGGAACAGGTTCAATTGCATTGACAATGGAAAGGGTATTGACAGATAATGTTGACACTGATTTTTGGATCAATCCAGGCATGCCCACAAAAGAAAAATTATTCGGATTTCAACCTAAACTCAAACTTTTAGGACCAGTGGCAAGAAATCCTATTTATGATTATTCACGAAGTGGGAATCGCTATTGGGAAATGAGTGCGATAGAGCCACATAAAGTTTTATCGGATTATTTGCATATTTTTCATTCGGGGGAGTTTGGGGATGGTGAGTTGAATTTTTATCAAATTGTTGAGTGAAAATGAATAGTTAATTATTTGATTTACTGAATTTTAAACAAATGTTGTTTGCAAATTTGCAAACATGTTTTTTCAATAATATATTTTAATTCTCTGATTTTTATCTTTCCCTCAAAAACATTCCCATTCTATCTTCAACCTGAGTAAACAATCTCTAAAAGCCCAATTTCATTGACTTTCTAAGAAGCTTATTTGCAAATTTGCAAACATGTAAAATCACTAAATAATTTATAGAAAAAACAACAATACCGTTTTACCTTTGATAACACCACAGAAAAAAATTGCACCAAAACTACAACTGCATCATACACCAGAATTTAGTAAGCAATTTTACAATAGAAATCACATAATCTTATCCATCCATTCAACAATTACCCAATCAGAACTCGTATTTTTACCAACATCTAATGAAAAAAAAAAGAAATACATATTTGCTTTTTGCTCTTATAGCATTACTACCACTTGCTTTCTTTTTTCATTTCATTTCTGGAGAAATTTCCATCTCCTGGAGCACCTTTCAAGACGCTTGGCTTTCTTTCGATTCGAGCAATTCTGAACACCTTATCGTCAGAGAATTCCGCTTGCCAAGATTTGTAATGGCGTGCATTGCCGGTGCAGCACTTTCTGTTTCCGGTTTAATGATGCAAACCTTATTCAATAATCCTTTGGCAGGACCCTACATCCTCGGAATCAATTCTGGATCGAGTTTATTCGTCGCAATCTCATTGATGACGGGCATCACCTTCTTCGAAAACGATTATGGCTTGGTCTCCAGCGCCCTAATTGGAGCATTGGTCTTTGGTTTGCTGATACTGATGATTTCTTTTAAAATCAGGCATGGCGTCTCTCTCCTACTCATTGGATTGATGCTCGGAAGTTTTTCGGGTGCCTTGGTATCCGTGATACAATTCCTTTCCGAAGCGAATGCTCTAAAAATATTTACACTTTGGGCCATGGGTTCACTTCAACAAGTCCAAACCGGTCAATTACCATTTATTCTTGTCCTCTTCTTTTTTGGAATCCTGGGTTCATTTTTCTTGGTCAAACCACTCAACGCCTTTGTTTTGGGAGAATCTGAAGCAGAAATGTTAGGGATATCCATCAAAAAAATCCGACTGCTCATCATCATTTTCACTGCTCTTTTAACAGGATTAGTCACCGCTTATTGTGGACCCATCGCCTTCATTGGACTTGCCGTTCCCAACTTGGTGAAAATCCTTTTCAAAACCCAAAATCATAAAATTCTCTTGCCCGCATCGCTAATTTTGGGTGCTGTTTTCTTGGTCTTTTGCGACATTCTCGTTCAACTCTTCGCAGAAAAAATTCCCTTGCCGATAAATGCAGTCACTTCATTAATAGGTGCACCCATGGTTATTTATTTCATCGTTAAAAAATTGACGCAATGAAAATAGAAAATCTCCATATCGGTTATACGAAAACCTTGCTTGAGATAAATTCACTTGAATTGATTACTGGTCAAGTTTATGCATTGGTTGGAGCAAATGGAAGAGGTAAAACGACTTTATTGCAAACTTTGATTGGTAATATTCCTGCACTTTCAGGAGAAATTTACATCAGAAATAAAAAGCTAAATGAACTTTCTCCGACAGAAAAAGCAAAAACTTTCGGTTTTGTGAAGAGTAGATTTGACGGTGTTGCCTATATGCGAGCCCATGAATATGTTGCTTTAGGTCGATCACCGTACACCAATGCTTTCGGTAGACTTAGCGCTTCGGACAACGAAATAGTAGACGAGTGCTTGAAGCTGATGGAAGTTGCTCATTTGTCCAAGAAATTCACAACTGAACTAAGCGATGGCGAAAGACAAATGCTCGCCATTGCCAAAGTACTCGCTCAAGAAACTGACTACATTTTTCTCGACGAACCGACAGCTTTTTTAGATTACTCCAATAAGAAAAAAGTCCTAGAATTGTTGGTCAAAATAGCAAAAGAGCAGAAAAAATGTGTATTGTTTTCTAGCCATGATTTGGAGATGGTGTTAGAGTTTACAGATGGTATAATCTATGTACCCAAATCGTTAATTGAATTGGGTTTTTCCCATAAAAAAGATATGCCCTTATCAGTTCTAATCAGCACTGCCTTTGAAAGGTAATAAGCTGTAATTAACCAAACACATCTAATTGAGCATTTTAAAGATTACCTACAATTTTCGGTGGTGGTTACCTTGCAAAATATATTGTAATTTCATATTTGGAAGGATAGACTTTGATATGCTCAATCGTTTAACTTATGAAATGCATCAATTCAAAATTTCAGAACAATGGCAAAAATTACGAAAATCACCTAAACGTGTAAGTCTAATGATCAGAACAATTATGCTTTTATCATTTTTACAGAAGATTTTAATCCGGAAACTGAGATAATTGTTCTGAAAATTTCGTCGAATTTTTATTTTCCTTTATACAATATTGATTCTAAAACTCACCCAGCCCAACCCTCTCTATCCAAACTCCGAAAATTAATCGCCTCGGCCAAATGCTGTGTTTCAATATCCACCGCACCTTCCAAATCAGCAATCGTCCTTGCTACTTTCAATATCCGGTCATACGCCCGCGCTGAAAGTCCCAATCTGTCCATGGCGGTTTTGAGGATGGCACTCCCCGCCTCGCCTACTTGGCAATATTGTCTTATGTCGTTGCTTTCCATCTGCGCATTGCAGTATATTCCATCGCGTTGAGCAAAGCGCTTTTCTTGTACTAGACGTGTTTTCACCACCCGTTCTCGGATTTCTTTGCTCCCTTCTTCGGGCTGGTGATGCGCCAATTCGTCGAAAGAAACAGGCGTGACTTCCACATGTAAATCTATTCGGTCCAAAAGGGGGCCTGAAATACGGTTTAAATATTTGTGAACGATGCCTGGACCGCACATGCAGTCTTTCTCTGGATGATTGTAATAACCACAAGGACAAGGATTCATCGCCGCAATCAACATGAAACCAGCTGGATAATCCACCGTGAATTTGGCGCGAGAAATAGTGACTTGTCTATCTTCCAAAGGTTGCCGCATGACTTCCAAAACGGTTCGTTTGTATTCTGGTAATTCATCCAAAAACAAAACGCCATTGTGTGCCAAAGAAATTTCTCCAGGTTGCGGGTAGCCACCGCCTCCCACGAGTGCCACATCTGAAATCGTGTGATGCGGTTTTCGGAAAGGTCGTTGCGTCACCAAGCCCGCTTCCTTGGCAATTTTTCCAGCTACAGAATGAATCTTCGTCGTTTCTAGAGATTCTTCCAAAGTCATGGGTGGCAATATTGTCGGCAAACGCTTGGCCAACATCGACTTTCCCGCACCTGGAGGACCGATGAGAATTACGTTATGTCCGCCAGAAGCAGCAATTTCAAAAGCTCTTTTAATGTTGGTTTGTCCTTTTACATCTCTGAAATCGACATCATTATCGTTGAGCTTTTGTTCGAACGCTGTCAAAATATCGACTTTAACGGGGGTTGCGTCTAAATCGTAATTCAAGAAATCGACCACTTCTTTGAGTGTTTCCATGCCGTAGATGTCCAAACCGTCAACTATAGCTGCCTCCATCGCATTTTCTTTGGGCAAGATTATTCCTTTGAAACCTTCTTTTTTAGCTTGAAGAGCAATTGGCAGTATACCTTTTAGCGGTTTTAAGGCACCATCCAACGACAACTCACCAAGAATGATGTACTGATCCAATCTGTCGGCAATAAGTTGTTCACTTACCGCTAGGACGCCAATCGCTATGGGTAAATCGAATGTTGAGCCCTCTTTCCGAATATCTGCAGGTGCCATGTTGACGGTAATTTCTTTTCCTGGGAATTTGTAGCCATTGTTTTTCAAGGCAGCTTTCATCCGTTGATGACTCTCTTTTACGGCACTATCCGGCAATCCAACAAGAATAAAATTAATGCCTATTGCTAAATTGACTTCTATTGTAATGGTGGTCGCATCAATACCGAAAACGGCGCTACCAAATGTTTTTACGAGCATAGTTTTTAAATTTTAATTTTTATAACCGACTTTTGATCTTTCTGTTTTTTGATCCTGCACAAAACGCTGCAGGTAGCGAACAACTCCATCCAGTTTATCATCCTGATGATTCAAACGATTGGTCAATTTCTCAATCTGTTCAACAATGTTGTTTTGACTCAATAGCATGTCTCTCATTTTCGTGAAGATGCGAACCAATTGGATATTCACTTGAATTGCTTTTGGGTTGTTCAAAACACTGGACAACATTAGAACACCATGTTCAGTGAAAGCATAAGGTGGATTTCTTCGCATTTCAGAATTTGCGGTCGCAATTTGCGACCGCAAATTCTCCCATTGCTTCATAGATAGCTGGAACATGAAATCTTTCGGAAATCTATCTTGATTTCTCTTAACTTGTTCATTGATTCTTTTTGTCGGGATTTCATAAAGCAATGCCAAATCAAAATCGAGCATTACTTTTTGATTATTTATCACATAGATTCTCCCGACAATTTCTTGCTCTGGTAAAAGGTATTTGTCAAGCATGGCGTTATTCTGAATTTATTTGAAAAAAGGTTTCACACCAAACAGCATGAGTTCCAATTCAGAGGTCTGACCTACTTGCTTGCCTTTGATAGAAAGGGCGAAGTCGAATTTCGAGGTCTGAGCGAAGTCGAAGACCGTATCGCAAATATTCTCCTGAATAGCAACAGGACTCAACACGCTAGAAAGCATGGCAATGCCCTGTTCAGTGATAGCCATAGGTAGAAATCGAGTTCCTCCCCAACTTGAGGTGCCAATTTGGCACCTCAAGTTATCCCATTCTTCTTGAGACAATTCAAAAAGGAAATCCGAAGGGAATCTCTCGATATTTCTTTTGACCTGTCTTTTTAATTGTTTGGTTTCAACTTGGTATAAAAGAGCCAAATCGCTGTCAAGCATGATTTTCGTACCACGAATAAGATGAATTCGTTGCAATACAATTTCTTCTTCAAGGTTTAATTTTCTATCCATAAAAGGTAACATTTGGTTTTGTTGTTACTCTAAGTTATGCAAATAGATTCCTTAAATCCAAGTGATTATCTTGTGAAAAGGTATTGGATTTTAAATTTGTTTTTAGTATTTTATAGTACCCTTCGACTCCGCCCTGCCTGCAAAAGGCACGCAGGCAGGTCAGGGTACAACCCGACTCCGCTCAAACGTTGTCTTCGACTCCGCTCAGTCAACGTTTGAGCCGTGCCGTTTTTTTTTTGTGGGCTGATCCCGATAGCTATAGGGACGAAGCCCACAAAAAAAGCCGTTCCAAATAATTGAAACGACTGTAAGTATTGTACGAACGAAATTAACGTTTGTGCATTCCTTCGTCAGAAACAGTCAATTTCTTTCTGCCTTTGCGACGACGTGATGCCAATACGCGACGACCATTTTTAGTTGCCATACGACTTCTGAAACCGTGTTTGTTTCTTCTTTTTCTTACAGATGGTTGAAACGTTCTTTTGCTCATGATATATATTCTTTATTCGTGTTGTCTAATTTTCGGAATGCAAAGATACTTTATTTTTCAGAAATACAAAGACTTTAATAAAAAACTTAAAAATTAAAGTCATTCCCTACATTCGATGTAAATTTGTACAAAAGTACAGAAATGCTTCGGCCAAAAAAAAACAACGAAAAGAAAAGAGAAAAACTCTCTAAAGAAAGTATAGAAAAGGCCAAGGGGATCTTCTCCTATCTCAAACCATACCGTGGAATTTTCATCGTAGGATGGATATTCTTACTCCTATCTTCCTCCGCAGGACTTTTGTTCCCCTATTTGATGGGACAATTATTGGGTAAAAGTGGTGAAGTCACCGATATGTCTGAAGCTGTTAAACTGATTTCATTGGATAATATCAATTCAGTTGCTTTGATGTTGCTCTTCCTATTTGTTGCACAGTCCATCTTTTCATTTTTTAGAGTGGTCATATTCACGAATGTCACTGAAAATGCCATGCGTGACATGCGTAAAGATGCTTTTTCCAAATTGATTTATATGCCCATGGACTTTTTCAACCAAAATAAAGTGGGCGAATTATCCAGTCGAATTTCAGCAGATATCACACAGATACAAGAAACGCTTCGAACGACAATTGCCGAATTTTTCCGTCAAGTTATAATCATTGCTGGTTCCATCGCTTTTATTTTTTACTCTTCATGGAAATTAGCACTCATCATGATAGCTACCGTTCCTGTAATGGCAATTGTGGCTGTTCTATTCGGTCGATTCATTCGAAAATTATCAAAACAAGCGCAGGATTACACGGCTGAATCGAATACGATTATTGAAGAAGCCTTGATGGGAATTTCGAATATTAAATCCTTCACAAACGAAATATTTACACTTAAAAAATACAACAAAGCCATCGAGAACATTCGTCAATTGAATGTAAAAAGCGGTCTTTGGCGAGGTGCATTTGTTTCATTTATCATTTTCTGTCTGTTCGGCGCCATTGTTTTTATCATCTGGCAAGGTCTCAAAATGACACAAGGTCCGAATCCAGAATTGAACTCAGGCGATTTCTTTTCATTCGTCATGTTTACGGTATTTATGGGCATGTCTGTTGGAAGCATTCCTGATTTATACGCGTCTATCCAGAAATCCATTGGTGCGACTGAAAACTTAATGGACATCATTGGTAAAAAAGATGAAAATGAGCTATTTACAGGTGAGGAAAAACCAAGTCTTGATGGGAATGTAAGTTTTAATGGAATCAGCTTCAATTACCCACAACGTCCCGACATAACAGTTCTAAAAGACGTTTCTTTCGATGCCAAAAAGAACGAAACAATAGCCTTGGTCGGTCCGTCTGGCGCTGGAAAATCGACAATAGCCTCACTCCTACTTCGATATTATGAAACTGCGGAAGGTTCCATTCTATTTGACGGTGTTTCAAGCACTGAAATTGACATTAATCATCTACGCTCTCAAATTGCCGTTGTTCCTCAAGAAGTTATACTTTTCGCTGGTACAATTGAAGATAACATTGCGTTTGGTCGACCTGGAGCTACAATCGACGAAATCAAAGAAGCTGCCAAAAAAGCAAATGCCGTTGAGTTTATCGACAAATTTACTGAAGGATACCAAACAGAGGTTGGTGACAGAGGAATTCAGCTTTCTGGTGGTCAAAAACAACGGATTGCTATTGCACGTGCAATTTTAAAAAACCCACGAATTTTGATTCTCGATGAAGCCACTTCTGCCTTGGATTCTGAAAGTGAAAAACTGGTTCAAGATGCTTTGAATGAACTAATGGTTGGCAGAACATCTTTTGTCATTGCACACCGTTTGTCAACGATAAAAAAAGCAAATAAAATTCTCGTTCTCAACAACGGAAATATAGAAGAAATGGGAACGCATGAAGAATTGATGCAGCACCCTGGAATTTATGCAAACCTTGTAGAATTGCAAGGAATGGAAAATTAAACTCAATGAAAAAACTTGCACTACTTTTAATTATTGGTTCAACTTTTTTGAGCTGTTCAAGCGATCCAAAAGAAACCATCAAAGAAATCAATTGGCTAGAAGGGAAATGGACGGCAATTGTTCAAGGAAATAATGTTCAAGAAGCTTGGAGCTTGGTTGGAGATAGTATTTGGAAAGGTGAAAGCGTTTTTATTCGTGAGGGAGAAACATTGTTCACGGAAACGATGACCATCGCTTTAAAAGATGGGAAATTTCAATTTGTGACCGCAATTTCTGACCAGAATGAAGGAGAAGAAATCATTTTTAAAGAAACCGAAAGAACGGCAACGAAAATAGTTTTTGAAAACCAAAAGCATGATTTTCCGCAGGTGATTACTTACGAAACATCAGGGAAGGATAAATTGAAAGCCTATATTTCTGGAAAGCTAAATGGCGAGGCACAACGCATCGATTTTGACTTTGTAAGATTGAAATAAAGTGATTCGCAAAAAATCAGTGCTTTTTCCATTTTAGCTTCACTTTCATCCGCCCAAGTTCAACAGGCATTTTGCCTATTTCATATTCATCGGTTGCAAAGAAAAATAAGTAAAGATCTTTACCATAGTTTTTCACGCTAAATTTTTGATCTTTGAGCGAAAGAGAAATATACTTAACAGTTTTGTAGCCAATGATTTCATCACCCTGAAATCTTGCACCAAGGTCTAATTTATTGCAATCAAATTCATCTTTGCTGGCACACAAAAAAGATAAATACTCGGCATGTACTGAGATTTCCTGATTCTTATTGAAAGGATACTCCGCACCTACTTTGGAAGAAATAAATTTAAAATCTGGTATTTGCTCCGTATCTTTCAAATTGAAATACATCTTTTTTCTAGAAGCGCTCAAATAAACTCCTCTTAAATTATGCAAAGTAACCTTCATTCGAAACATATCCTTTTCTAAGTTTACCGTTTCATTGTGTATAGGAACAACTTTTTGGTTCTGAATGAATTCAATGGTGAAACGAGGCTTTTCATCTTCTGAAAAACCCATTAAAAAAAGCACTATGGAAATTAACATTAAATACCGGAGCATAAACAACAGCTTATATAGGCGCCACCCACGCCATTAATTCAGCACAAAGAATCGCTCCATACGTTCCTAAAGCATAGCCGAGTACGGCAATTATCGCCCCAACAGAAGCTAAAGAAGGATGAAAAGCTGCTGCAACTACTGGTGCTGATGCCGCTCCTCCAATATTTGCTTGCGAACCTACTGCAAGGAAGAAGAAAGGAGCTTTGATCAACTTAGCTACACCTATCATTAAACTAACATGAACTATCATCCAAATCACACCTACTAAAATGAGTTGAGGCTCTTTAATCGCTTCAGCCAATTCCATTTTCATACCGATGGTCGCCACCAAAATATAGATGAATACACTACCAATTTTGGACGCACCAGCACCTTCATATTGGCGTAATTTGGTGAAAGAAAGTATTAATCCTCCAGTTGTCGCAATCACCACCAACCAAAGGAAAGAAGAAGCGCCCGGTGAATCGGAACCGTACATCTTTTCAAATATTTCGGCTATAAATTTTCCTCCAAAATGTCCTAGACCCACTAAAGCAAAAGCGATTCCAAGAATCATGATGTAATCTGTAGTAGTTGGTTGACGTTTGATGGAATCTTCATAGGCCGTCACACGCGTTTTTAAATCTTCAATGGAAGAACTATCCGCTTTCAACCACTTATCGATTTTGGCAGCTCGGGAAGCTCCAAATAATAGAAATGCCATCCATAAATTCGCAACAACGATGTCAACCACAATCATTTTACCATACAACTGCGGAGCAAATTGATAGGTTTCATACATAGCATTTTGATTGGCCCCTCCACCGATCCAGCTTCCTGCAATTGTCGCCATTCCGCGCCACGCAGCCTCATAACCTTCACCACCAACAACGGATGGATCAATCATGGAATAAATCAAAATGGCTATTGGTCCCCCGATGATAACACCAACAGTTCCTGTCAAAAACATAATCAATGCTTTGGTTCCCAGGTTGACAATTGCTTTAAAATCAATACCCAAGGTCATTAAAATCAGTGCAGCAGGCAAAAGATAATCTCTTGCCATGACATACAATTTGGAATATTCAGGTGAAATTAATCCGAAAAGAACCAATATCGCTGGGATGACATAGCACAATAATAAAGCAGGAACAATCAAGTAAAATTTCTTCCAGAATCCTGTTTGTTTATGTGAGGTATAAAAGATTAGAGCAAGAACTAAAGCCAAAAGACCAAATACAATTTCATCCTGAACGATAAGTGGTTTTTCCTTATAATTTACTTTGAATTTTAAACTTTCAGCCTTATTCGATTTAAATTCATTGGGCTTTCCATTCTGAAAGGCGATAAGAGAAAATGCTCCATTCTTTTTCATCCCACGGAGCATAAACGGTTGTAAAGATTTATGTCGAAGCGTGTCTGAATCTATAATTAGTTGAACTGAATCATAGGCCACAGAAATATCCACTAAGGCAAAATCAACAAAAATGTCTGTTTTGTCTTCAATTAATATATCACTTTGCGCACTAGCATTGAAATAGGTAAATTTTCCCGCTTCCAATTTGGAAACAGCCGAGGAATCCATCCATTCCACCTTAGGCGCTTGACCAAAAGAATTTCCAATTACGAAGAAACTTAAAAGAACTATCCAGAAATTTTTCATTGTATTTTGCTTTAAAAAAAACAGTCTGTCTTCTTTCGATGGACAGACTGTTTTGTCATAGTTGTTGTTTTTATTTCGAATTATCTTACACCGTGCATTAATCGTTTGAAAAGTGGATTCAAAGCAATTGCGACTAATCCAAGACCAATCGGCACCAAAGTAAATATCATAAAGAAGAAAGTTAATGAATGATCTTCTTGAATTTTTTCAATTTGTCCACCCATTTTTCCTGCAGTTTTGTTCCCAATTGCAACGGCAACATACCAAATACCGAACATAAGCGCAATCATACGACCTGGAACGAGTTTACTGATGTAGGAGAGAGCGACAGGTGATAAACAAAGTTCTCCGAGCGTATGAAATAAATAGGCAATCACCAACCATATCATACTCACGCGCATGCCTGCTTCAATTCCCATTGAGCCGAAAGCCAAAGCACCAAAGCCTATTCCTAACAAAATAAGACCAATACCATATTTTGAGGCACCAGTTGGATTGTATTTACCTTCCCACCATTTGGAGAAAAGTGGCGCAAACATAATGATAAATAGAGAGTTTAATATTCCGAACCATGAAGCAGGAATTTCAACTTCTTTTCCTTTTTTACGTGTTATGGTAGCTTTGATTTGCGATGCTTTTTCAATTTTACCCAATTTTGAGTCATCTAAATACCTTAAATCACCTCCTTTATCTACATCGATCAAAGCAATAGCAGTACCTACAGCAATATTTTTCGGTTCACGAATCGTAGTTGAATCTGTTACAATTTTGGCATCTGCTGGAACTTCTGTAGCATTTGTAATCATAGTAAGAACTCGAGCGTCTTTGCCATCCTCTCCTTTTTCCATTGTTTCAATTTGATTGTATGCCACCACATATGCACTAGACTTCAAATTGCGATCAATTTTCCAAAATACAATTGCCCAGATCAAAACGAATGAGGTCGCTAAGAAAATATTTGATAAGGCATATTTTGAAAATGTTTGTTTGAATAATTTATACAAAACCCAAGTAATAATAGCGATAGGAACAACCGTTATGATGATATCGACAATGTTGAACATGGTTGCGCCGGAACCTGTCAAAATTCGTGTTGTATAATCCTTAGCAAATAAGGTCATAGATCCTCCAGCTTGCTCAAATGACGCCCAGAAAATGACTGTAAATATTGCAAACAAAACAATGGCAACCATTCTATCTCTCGTGACAATTGGGAATCGTGTAATACGACTCACCAATAAAACTAGGAAAATGATAACACCCGAAATAATGAACCAATTGGAAATATCTGTATTACCAAACTTCAAAATATTAATATTTGCAATGTTCGTCAATGGATCATTGATAATCCAAATTAATCCAATGCCCGCGGACAAAAATATTAGGACTTTATCAATCATTGTGAATGGATTCATTCTGTCACCTTCAAATTCTAATTTTGGTGCATCGTCTATTTTTGCAGGTTCTGGTTTCAAACCTATGTCACCAAATATTTTTTGCGCAAAATAAAACTGTAGCATTCCAAAAAACATGAAGATTCCTGCCAATCCGAAACCATAACTCCAACCTAACGTTTCTCCTAAGTATCCGCACAACATGATTCCTAAAAAAGCACCAGCATTCACACCCATATAGAAAATAGTATAAGCACCATCTTTCTTTTCTGGAGTGTCTTTGTACATGTATGAAATAATAGAAGTCATGTTTGGCTTAAAGAAGCCGTTTCCAATAATCAGCAATCCAATACCAATATAAAGAAATATTGGATTCGATTCAATAGCCATTGAGGCATGACCAAGTGTCATAACCACTGCGCCTATAATTACGGCTCGTCGATAACCCAAATATTTATCGGCAATGAAACCACCTAAAATAGGCGTCAAATACACCATAGCAGTATAGGTTCCGTAAAGAGAAAGGGCTTCTTTTGGAGACCAATCCCAGCCACCTAATCCCATGGCGCTAACCAAGAAAAGCACCAATAAGGCACGCATTCCATAATACGAGAAACGTTCCCACATTTCCGTGAAGAACAGCACAAATAATCCAGAGGGATGACCTAACACCGTGGATTTGAACATATCATTTGTTTGAGTTGACATATATTTATTTTTCGGTTTTATTTAAAATTAAATCGTTGTTTCAATTTCATGCGCTGATGCATCAATATCCGGACCCTCCTCATCAATTCCATGCATCATTTTTTTGATGAGTGGTGATAAAATCAAAAGTAATACTCCTGCTATCATTCCAATGTAAAAAAGACTTTCAAAAAGCCCTGAATAGGCTGATTTTGCTGCTTCTAAATCTATGGATTCTCCAGCCGCTGATGCTGGTAAACTCGCAATATTCGCAAGCAATGATGCAATATACTCTGAACCTGCAGTTGCTAAGAACCAGACTCCCATCATAAAACCGACTATAGTTTTAGGTGCAAGTTTTGTCACGTATGATAATCCAACTGGAGATAAACATAATTCTCCCCATGTATGAAATAAGTAAGCAATAACAAGCCAAATCATTGAAACTTTTCCTATTGTTGTTGCGCTTATTCCCATAACCAACGCGCCAAATCCAAAACCTACGAACAAAAGCGCCAAACCAAATTTTATAGCTGCGTTTGGATTCTTTTTACCTAGTTTAACCCACAGCCACGCAAACATTGGAGCAAAAATCACAATAAAAATTGCATTTAAGCTCAAATACCAAGCAGTTGGTACTGTTGAGTCTCCTATCGTTCTATCCATTGCTCGATCTGCAAATAAATTCAACGAAGTGTATGCTTGCTCAAAAAGTGCCCAAAAGAACACCGAAAATACTATTAAAATTGTCAAAGCCCCTAAACGGTTTCGCTCTATGCGTGTGGATTTTGTAAATGCATACCAAACAATATAAGCAAGTGATCCTGCACCTGCTACCATGAGTAAAACTTCAACAACGCTATGTCGCTGAACCATTTGCCAAATAACTAAGAGAGATAAAACAGAAATCACATAGATTAATTTTTCAGTATTCAACCCTAAGAAAACTGGTTTCGCCAATGCTTCTGGATTTCTCGGTTCTCCTTTTCCTTTGAAATATTTTTTACCCCAAATAAAGGTAATGAGACCTAAAATCATTCCAATTCCAGCGGCTCCAAAACCATAACCCCATCCAACATTCTCTCCTAAATACCCACAAATAAAAGTAGCCAAAGCAGATCCAATATTAATTCCCATATAGAAAATGGTGAAACCAGAATCCCTTCGAACATCACCTTTTCCATACAATTCACCAACAATCGACGAAATGTTTGCCTTTAAAAACCCTACACCAAGTATAATTAACGAAAGTGAAAAATAGAAAAATTGTAAAGCCTGATTGTCCCTGACAATTGTTCCGTCTGACATCAATTTCGCAGCTTCACCTTCATAAGCCATTCCAATATGACCAAGAACCAACAAAATGGCACCAAATGTTACAGCTTTTCTGAAACCGAGAAACTTATCAGCCAAGTATCCTCCAACAACAGGAAGAGCGTATACAAGAGCTGCATAACTTCCTACCAATAAATTCCCTGAATCATCAGAAAACAAATGATACTTTACCAAATAAAATATCAATAAAGCTTTCATTCCATAAAACGAAAACCTCTCCCACATTTCTGTAAAAAACAAAACGAATAATCCCGTAGGATGACCCAAAATGGTAGATTCTTTAATATCGTTATAATTGTCCGAAGACGGATTTAAGGAGGAATTCGACATTACAGCTTTACAGTTTAAGTCCCGAAAATAGAAATTTTATTTTGAATATTCTATTTTGACGATATTTGCCGTCTATGAACTTATTCAATTGTCACACGCATAAATCAAAGAATCGCGATTACGAGATTATCTCTGTTGCGCTCGAAGAGAATATTTCCACGTTTCATTCCATTGGTGTTCATCCGTGGAAGGCGCATTTGACCAACATCGAATTCGTTGAAAACAAATTACTTCACCGTATCACCGACAAAACTTTGGCGATTGGTGAAATCGGTTTGGACAGAATTCAAGGTCCGAATTTGGAACTACAAATAGACATGTTCATTCAGCAAGTTGAAATTTCTGAAAATGAAAAATTGCCTGTTATTATTCATTGCGTCAAAGCTTGGAACGAACTGGCGATCATAAAACGGAAATTAGACCCAACACAAACATGGATTTTTCATGGTTTCTCAAAAGCTAATTTGTTGGAAGAAGTTTTGCGCGAAGGCATGGTTGTTTCAATAGGAACCGACATTTTCACCAATTTGAAACTGCAAAAAATCGTTGCAAAAATCCCAAATGATCGCTTGCTTTTGGAGACCGATGACAAACTAATACCGATTGAGGATATTTACAAGAAAGTCGCGGAATTGAGAGGGATTTCTTTCGTACTTTTGACCGAAATTATTGAGCAAAACTTTAAACGTATTTTTCCAAAATGGCACATTGGCTAGAACGAACTGAACTTTTATTAGGTCCCGAAAATCTTAAAAATCTTTCTAAAAAACATGTGCTTATCGTTGGATTAGGCGGAATAGGTTCTTTTGCTGGAGAATTCATCGCACGATCGGGAATAGGCGAAATCACTTTGATTGACGGAGATAAATTTGATCCGTCGAATAAAAATCGGCAACTAACGGCTTTGGATTCTACAATCGGCAGAAATAAAGCTGTGGTTCTAGCTGAGCGATTGAAAGATATTTCCAGCGAAATCAAAATCAATATTCTTGAAGAATTTGTTGAACCTCAGCGCGTTTGGAAAATTTTAGAAGAATTAAAACCCGACTATGTCATGGATTGCATTGATTCTGTTTCCCCGAAAATAGAATGGATTGTAGCTTGTAAACGATTAAAAATCAAAATCATAACACATCTTGGCGCAGGAGGAAAAACAGATCCATCACAAGTTGCTTTGGCGCAATTGACCAAAACATACAATTGCAAATTGGGACTGCAATTGAAGAAAAGACTAAAAAAACGCAACATGGAACCCAAAGGGGTAAAAGCGATATTTTCAAGTGAATTACAACAAAAACACTCGCTAAAAATGACAGATGGAGCCAATTACAAGAGATCGTTTTACGGAACAGTAAGTTATATGCCAGCCTTATTTGGGCTCATGGGAGCAGCAGAAGTCATTCGTTACTTGGGTTCATCTGACTGATTTTAACTTAAGTTAAGTAAGAAAAAAGACACAATAAACACCATTTTATTATCTTTACTCTTTTCACAAATAAATGAAACGTACGCAAACCATTCTACTTTTTTCTCTCGTCGGATTGTTATTCAGTTGTGAAGAAAAAGTTCCCCTTAAAAAGGAAAAAAGTAACTCTACCTCAGAAATTGTGGAAGATAAAGAGAACCCACATTCCTATTCCAACACAAACGAAATCAATACCAAACATTTACATCTGGAAATGGATGTTGATTTTGAAACACAAACCATTTATGGTATTGCTCGTCATGAAATGAATAATTCGGGCACAAAAGAAGCCATTTTTGATATAAAAAATCTTTCCATTCAGAAAGTCACTCTTGGAAAAGAGGAAGAGATAGAAACTACGTATTTGATTGGTGAAAACGATTCACTTTTGGGTCAACCTTTGACTGTAACCATCGATTCCAATACCCGTTTTGTGAACATTTATTATCAAACCACAGATAAATGTGAAGCCTTGGACTGGTTGGAGCCAAAAATGACTTCTGGAAAAAAATATCCATTTCTGTATTCTCAAGGACAGGCTATTTTAACAAGATCTTGGATTCCAGTCCAGGATGCACCTTCCAACCGAATAACTTATTCGGCAGATGTCAAAGTTCCAAGTGAATTACTAGCCTTGATGAGTGCTGAAAATCCTACAGAATTGGATTCATTAGGTGAATATCATTTCGAAATGAAGCAAGCCATTCCTTGTTATTTAATTGCTTTGGCCGTTGGTGATTTGCGCTATCGAGATTTGAGTGAAAATTGCGGCGTTTATGCTGAACCTGAACTCATTGAAGCAAGCGCTGCCGAATTTGAAGATTTGCCAACCATGAAACTCACAGCCGAAAAGTTGTTTGGCAAATATCAATGGGAGCAATATGATGTTATCGTTCTCCCTTATTCCTTCCCTTTTGGCGGCATGGAGAATCCACGTTTGACTTTTGCTAATCCAACTTTGATTACGGGTGATAAAAGTTTGACCTCTGTAATCGCACATGAATTGGCGCATTCATGGTCGGGTAATTTGGTAACGAACTCAGGTTGGGACGATTTCTGGTTGAACGAAGGATTTACCGTTTACATCGAAAACCGAATCATGGAAGAAATGGAAGGCAAGGAAATAGCTGACATGCTCTCTTTGGTTGAATTTCAAGAATTGGAAACTGAAATGGTAGATATAAGTGCTGGAGAATTTCCAGAAGACACCAAATTGAAACTTGCATTGGACGACAGAAATCCAGATGACGGAATGACTTCTGTTGCCTATATAAAAGGTGCGTATTTCTTGAAAACTTTAGAAAAAGAAGTGGGAAGATCTAATTTCGACGTCTTTTTGAAACGTTATTTCAAACATTTTGCCTTCAAAACAGTAACCACAGAAGAATTTGAAAAATTCCTAAACGACAGACTTTTGCACCCCATGCGGATTAAATTCAATACAGAAGAATGGTTATATGAAGGAGGCTTACCTAAAAATTGTGTCAAAATTGTATCAGAACGATTTGAAAAAGTTCAAAAGTTAGTCGACAAAGTTGTAGCTGAAGAAAACATCTTCAAACCTGTTAAAGTCAAAGGTAAAAAACCGCATGTACTTGAACGTGGAGATTTAATAACGCAGGAATGGGTGACTTTCATTCGCGCTTTGCCCGATACCTTGCCGGTTCAGACTTTTAATAAATTGGATGCTAAATTAAACTTCAAAAATTGTGGCAATTCAGAGATTATGTTTGAATGGTATTTGAAAAACATCGCAGCTGGAAACAAATCGGTTTACCCAAGTATGAAGCGGTTTTTGACAAAAGTTGGACGACGTAAATATGTTGAACCACTTTTTGAAGAATTGGTGAAAACCGAAGAAAATAAGGCTTGGGCTTTGAAAACATACGAGCCAATTCGCGACAACTATCATTTCGTGACGCGAAATACGGTAGACGGGATTTTAAGGTAATTTCTTACCCACAAAAATCGTGTGATATCTGTCTAATTCTACATGAGGATATTTCCACTCAAAACCTGTAAGGTAAGAAGGTAGATTCTGCCTAAACCCAGGAATAAATACCACCAAATTTTGTATGTCCTTTAATTCTTGAGGGAAATTAAATGATTTCGGATTAGCGATTTCTATACCCGATTTGACAACCCATTTACCTTCTAAATGCATAATCGGAATTCGATTTTTACCCTTTAAATGATACATTAATCCCCATGAATCTTTGATTACGTATGTGGCGTCTTTTGGTGAAAGGTCACGCACTCTCTTCATATTACCGTAGGCTCTGAAATCACTATCTGAAACATACAAGCCATCCAAATTTTGCATGCTATAACTAAATCCCACGCGCTCTAAACCGAACAAAATCAGATTAAAGATTAAAAGTATATTTATGCCCGCTGTGAAAACCCATTCTCTTTTTACCATTTTTTGAATTTCATCCAATCCAAAGGGAACAAAACAAAAGGCCAAAGGACCAAAATGCCTGAAATCATATGAAATTGCTTTATCGGTGAAAAAGAAATACCAAAAACAGATGAAAAACAACAAAGTGAATTGCACCAGTTTTCTAGCATTTTCGTTCAAAGAGTAAACTCGTATCAAAAGCCAAATTCCCAAAAATGTCAATATTGGAAATACAGCCAAGACCACATAAAAATAGGTTTTTCCATACGGCAACAATTTGAATAGAATCACCGAAAGATTGGAAAAAATTCCGAACAAACTTGTCAAAGGCGTCATGAAGTCCAAGACATAAGAATTGGGAATATTGTTATATCCAGCTAAATCTTTTGTTCCACTCGGCGTCTCTCCAAACTGCAGAAAGCCAAAATAGCAAATCGCCAGTACGACTAAACCTGAAAAGAAAATCCATGCTATATTCTTGATATTCAATTTTTTATAACCCAACAAAAGAACAGCCAAGCCAATTCCTGCATGCAATAAAAAAGTCGCTTTGAAGAAAAACAATCCCAAAGCGACTAAGATATACATGAGCGATTCTTTCCATGAAAAAGGCGATTTAATTTTTAAAAGAAAAAGAATAAACCACGGCAGAATCCCAATTTCAAAGAGCGAACCACCATAATACAGTATAGTATTCCAAAAGAAAAGTTGATTGGTTTGAATGATCAAAACCGACAACAAACTCCTGTTTTTTGAAAAACCAAAATGCTGAAACAACCGATAATACCCGAGAAGCGAAAGACCCGTGAAAAGCACAATCCAAATTCCTTGAGAAAACCATAAAGGCAGACCCAATAATTTCAAGGAATACGGCAAAAGATACTGTCCTGGTGTCCACCACGCGATAAAATAGCTGACTTTTCCTGAAGCTAAATTGTAATTGAGCGTGTTGAATGCTTCCCCGTCAAGGAATTGGTCCATGCTGACATAACCGCGCATGACATCAACGAAAGTACCGTTGCCGAAAATCAGCGCACTGAGACTCATTACTCCAAAAAGCAGAAGAATACTCCAAAGCAGGAATTTATCAGAAAGGTAATACGCTTTATTTGACTGAGAGTTCACCATCCAGAAGTTAGCTTAGCGTAAAGAACCTTAGTTCAACTCCGCCAATTTTTCCTCCAAAATAGCGATTTTACCCAAAGCATCAGCTTCTTTTTTCTTTTCCACAGCGACTACTTGTTCTGGAGCGCCGGCCATGAATTTCTCGTTTTTGAGTTTTCCATGTACGCTTTTCAAGAAACCTTTGGTATAATTCAACTCTTCCATCAGTTTCGCTTTTTCCGCTTCCACGTCAATCGCATCGCCGAAAGGAATATAGAACTCATGACCTCCAGCTATGAATCCATTGGCTTGTGCTACTTTTTCGGTAACATATTCTAACTGCGTTAGATTACCCATTTTGGTTATCACGCTATCCATCGATTTATCGATTTCGCCATTCACTTTCACAAACAAATCCATTTTTACCTTATTGGCGATATTATTTTTTGTGCGAACATTTCGAATGTTGGTAATAACATCCACGGCTTTTTCAAAAGATTTCAAGATGGAATCGTCCACCGTTTTTACGCTTGGCCATGTTGCTATGATTATGTCTTCACCTTCTGACCGCTCACGAATCAAATGCCATAATTCTTCGGCAATAAACGGTGTGAAAGGTTGAATCAATTTCAATAAATCTTCGAAGTAAACCTTCGTTTGATCCAATGTCGCTTGATCTATTGGTTGCTTGTAACCTGGTTTTATCATTTCCAAATACCAAGAACAGAAATCATCCCAAACTAATTTATAAATGGCCATCAACGCCTCAGAAATCTTGAATTTGTCAAACAAACCATTGATTTGAACCAAAGTTTCATTGAACTTTGCATCAAACCAAGCAATCGCTTTCTGTGATGCCATCGGTTGCGGCAATTCTTTGGTTTCCCACGAATCCACCAAACGGAATGCATTCCACAATTTATTCGCAAAATTTCTTCCTTGTTCACATTGCGAGGTATCGAAAGGCAAATCATTTCCTGCAGGAGATGAAATCAAAACACCCAAACGCACACCGTCAGCTCCAAATTTCTCAATCAATTCGATTGGATCTGGAGAATTCCCAAGAGATTTAGACATTTTACGCCCCAATTTGTCACGAACGATACCAGTGTAATAAACGTTTTTGAACGGCAACTCATCCATGTATTCGTATCCTGCCATGATCATTCGCGCCACCCAGAAAAACATAATTTCAGGAGCCGTAACCAAGTCATTTGTTGGATAATAGTATTGAATCTCCTTGTTGTTAGGATCTGTCAAACCGTTGAAAACTGAAATTGGCCACAACCAACTGGAGAACCATGTATCGAGTACATCTTCATCTTGTTTCAATTCAGCTATCGAAATTGGTTTTCCTGCTTTATGAGAAGCTATTTTTGCCGCAGCATCAATGTTCTTAGCGATTACGTAATCATCCACTCCTTCGCCATAATAGTAGGCTGGAATTTGATGTCCCCACCACAACTGACGAGAAATACACCAATCCTTTACATTCTCCAACCAGTGACGATAAGTATTTTTGAACTTCTCCGGATGAAACTGAATATTTCCATTCATTACATTTTTCAATGCGGGTTCAGCCAATTCTTTCATGGTCACAAACCACTGCAATGACAATCTTGGTTCGATTACAGCATCCGTTCTTTCGGAAAAACCAACTTTGTTGATGTGGTCTTCCGTTTTAACCAAATAGCCTTTATCGTATAATTCTTTTTCAATCGCTTTTTTCACTTCAAAACGATCCATGCCTGCATAATGCAATCCATTAGCATTTAGCGTTCCGTTGGCATTGAAAATATCAATCGTTTCTAGTTCATGTTTCTTACCTAACTCATAATCGTTTGTGTCATGCGCTGGGGTAACTTTCAAACATCCCGTTCCAAATGCTGGATCAACATATTCGTCCAAAATGATAGGAACACTGCGATTCACGATAGGAACGATGGCTGTTTTTCCATGCAAGTGTTTAAAACGCTCATCATCTGGATGAATACAAATGGCCGAATCACCTAAAATAGTCTCAGGACGCGTCGTTGCAATGGTCAACCATTCATCCTCCGTTCCCGCAATTTTATAGCGAACGTAAAACAATTTGGAATTCACCTCCTTGTAATTCACTTCTTCATCCGAAACGGCCGTCAAAGCTTCAGGATCCCAATTCACCATGCGAACGCTACGGTAAATTTTCCCTTTCTTGTACAAGTCCATGAAAACGTCAATCACACTTTCCGAATACTTTTGATCCATGGTAAAATGCGTGCGTTCCCAATCGCAAGAAGCTCCTAATTTCTTCAATTGCTCCAAGATGATTCCGCCGTGTTTGTCTTTCCATTCGAAAGCATGCGCCAAGAATTCATCTCGCGTCAAATCTGATTTTTTAATTCCTTCTTTTCGAAGCTTTTGAACAACTTTTGCCTCGGTAGCAATGGAGGCATGATCCGTTCCCGGAACCCAACAAGCATTTTTCCCAAGCATACGTGCACGACGGACCAATACATCCTGAATCGTATTGTTTAACATGTGTCCCATGTGCAAAACGCCCGTTACATTTGGCGGAGGAATGACGACGGTATAAGCTTCTCTTTCATCAGGTTCTGAATGAAAATAGCCTTTCTGCATCCAATGTGCATACCATTTTTCCTCTGCCTTTAAGGGCTCGTACGTTTTTGGAATCTCCATGTTTTAGTAAAAATTAAGCGACAAAGATAGTGAAAATGAGGAGGAATATTGTCATGTTTTTGCCACGAATGACACGAATTTTCACGAATGGTTTTTTCTTATTCGTGTCATCATCCTCCCCCATAATCCCCCTCTACAGGGGGAAACTTATTTATTTTTTTTAATATAACATTCTCAGGAATCGAAGCTCTATCCCAATTCCCCCTTTGGAGTGGGATAAAGGGGGAGGACATCTTCCTGACGACCGAAGAAATCTGTTTATCTTTGCCTTAAATTTTTCAGAATGAACAAAATCATTTACCCTATTTTTTCAATACTCCTGCTAGCCTCCTGCATGAAAGGTCAAAATGCCGATTTGGTGATACACAATGCTGTTATCCATGCTATGAACGATGAAAACAAAGTCTATGAGGCAATTGCCATAAAAGATGGAAAGATTTTAGAACTGGGTCCAGAAAGACAAATTTTGAACAAATACTCTTCTGAAGAGACGATTGACGCAGGAGGGAAAGAAATTTATCCTGGATTTACGGATGCACATGGACATCTCATGCCTTATGCCGACTTGAAATTGGGTGCTGATTTATACGGTTCGAAATCCATGAACGAATTGCTGGTGCGCACGGAGAAATATGCGGACAGAACAGGTCGTAAATTTATTGTAGGAAATGGATGGGATCAATCGATGTGGGGAGCTGATATCCTTCCAACAAATGAAAAATTGAACGAACTATTTCCGAGTATACCGGTTTGTCTTTATCGGGTTGATGGTCATGCCGTTTTGGTGAATCAAGCTGCACTGGACGTAGCAAAAATTACTGCTGAAACAAAAATTGAAGGTGGTCAAATAACGGTTGAGAACGGAAAATGCACCGGACTTCTTTTGGACAATGCAATGGACTTTATGTCAGAATTCGTCCCTGATTATTCTGAAAAAGAAAGAATTGAAGCTTTGATGGAAATTCAAGATGAATTGTTGCAATACGGGGTAGTATCGGTTCATGATGCGGGTATAGAAAACAAAGATATTGCCCTTTTTAAGAAAATTGCTTTATCCAGAAAATTGAAATTGGAGGTTTATGGAATGCTGAGAAACACAGCAGAAAACAGAGCATTCGTTGAGAAAAACGGTAAAGTAAATTGGGGTTCATTCTACATTTCTAGTTTCAAAATGTTTGCCGATGGCGCTTTGGGTTCACGTGGTGCTTTATTGAAAAAACCGTATTCAGACGCTCATGGACATTTCGGCATACAAACCACAAAATACGAGGACATGCTTTTGCTTGCTGATTTTTGTTTGAAACATGATTATCAATTGAATACACATGCCATAGGCGATTCATCAAATTCAATTCTTTTGAATTTATACAAAAAAGCTTTTGACGAGAAGCCAGATCATCGCTGGAGAATAGAGCACGCGCAAGTTGTAGATCCTATCGATTTTAAAAAATTTGCTGATTACGCCGTTTTTCCGTCTGTTCAACCTACGCATGCGGTCAGTGATTCACGTTGGGCCGAAAACCGATTGGGCAAAGAACGAATGACTGGTGCATACGCTTATCAAAGTTTGTTGAGTCAGACTGGAATTATGGCCATAGGTACTGATTTTCCTTTTGACAGAATCAATCCATTTCTAACCATTTTCGCAGCGACACAACGAAAAGATACTGAAAATCAACCCACTGAAGGCTTTTTGATGAATCAAGCACTATCCTTAGACGATTGCATACGCGGAATGACCCGCTGGGCTGCTTTCGCTTGTTTCCGCGAAAACGAAACCGGAAGTTTGGAAAAAGGAAAAGAAGCTACTTTGATTATGCTAGAGAAACCATTGAATTCGGGTGGGACCTTTCGCGAGAATTTTTCGATGTTGACGATGATTCGAGGTGAGATCGTATACAATGCGCTTGACCTCTGACAAGAAGTAAATATTTCGGTAGAAATTATTTACTAAAGGATATCATAATCAAAAAAACCGTTGTCAATAATGATAGTATCTGGTCCATTACCGACAGTTCCTGCTTTTTTAGCTACGTAATTAAATGTGCCTTTGATATGCGTACTTGAAACTTGGTTGATAATTAAATTTCCTGATAAGGAATTATAAAGTGTTCCTGACCCTTCTGCAATTTTAGCCGTTATGTTCACTGAAAATGGCTGTCCACTTGGAACCGTAGAACCATTGTTTACAATATAACTTGTTGTCGTTATTTGACTAATATCGGGCGTGTTTAATTTAATACCTATGCTATATTTTATGTTATTTGAGGCATCTCTTGAATTTCCAGCTACACTCATGTAAGTTGGAGGTAAACCTCCAACAGATGGAAATAAGGCAGAAGAACCACATCCTGAAAAGGTGTCACCATTAAAAGTTGCTGTCATATTCGGCGTGCAAGCTGAGCTTCCACCTGAAGAACCACCTGACGAACTAGGTTCATCTTTTTTACAAGATAAAATTAAAATGGCACTAATAAAAATGAGTATTGGAGTAACATTGGTAATCTTCATGATTTCAAATTTAAAATTGATAGAAACTAAATTAAAAATTTGAAGAGTCACATGAAATGGGTAAAAAGGTTGATTTTGATGAATGTTTTGGAAAAAGAAAAAGTAATCGTATTGGTCAAAATCGAGTTTTGGAAAATTAATTTGTTAAAGATAAATCTTATAACCTCATGACTATTTAACACTATGTCATTGAAAAAGCGACAACAATTCCCTAAATTATATTGAAAAACCGAGCTATTCTACCTTTTTCCCTTTTGATCATTTCTTCAATACAATTCAAAAAAAACAGGGATGCTGAAAATCAACGTCCCTGTTTCATTCAATATTTTTCTTCCTAGAAAGTAGGACAAGCGATCGTTCTAAATTTCACTGATTTTTTACGACACTGAACTAAATACTGCAAAGAGATTTCGTGAGATCCAGCAGAAACACCGTTGTTCAAACGAGATACCGTTAAATCGTAGCTATAGCCCAAACGGAAATGATCTGTTTGTACACCCAACGTCAAGATAAAGGCATCTTTATTTCTGAAATATGCTCCAGCTGTGAATTGGCTATACTTGATGTACGTTCCAATATTCAACTGTTGGAATCCTTGTTGGTATGAATACAAGATACTCGGCATGATGGTCGTCACGTTAGAGTATTTTGATTTTCCCCCCAAAGGAATGTTGGCAGATGCGTGTGCTGTGAAACGCATCGGCAATTTCGAAGTTCCAATAATCAAAGACTCGTTTGGACGATTCAAGTGATTGGCTGCAAAACCGATGTTGAAGTTTTTATTGTAAACAACAGCACCTGCACTCGCATCAAAGAAACCTTTGGAACCCCCTCTTGGAACATCGTTCGTTTGGTAAATGAAACCTCTTCTAGGATCAATCATATCACCAAAAGTCAATTTATCCCAATCAAGGAACTTTTGCGTATACGCTGCTTTAGCTCCGAAAAGGCCTGTCCATTTTCTTCCCATTCGCAAATGGTAAGAATAAGTCAAACCTAATGAAGTAGTGTTCAAGGTTCTCGCTTGAACATCGTTCGTTAATATCACACCAAATCCACCAGAAATATTATCGAAGTACTGATCATATGCCGCAGCATAACTCACATAGGTACCACTCAATGCAGGCCATTGATTTCGGTAATTAGCAACAAATCTTGCGCATCCATTTGTTCCAGCAAATGCAGGGTTCAGATAGAGAGGGTTGGAGTAAAACTGGGTAAATTCCAAGTCTTGCGCCGACGCTGTCACCGAAGTAAGAACAAATAGGGCAGAAAAAAGTAATCTTCTCATTTTTTTATTGTTTTAGCATTGTACGGCTATTTATAGCCATTTTTCATCAATATTCTTATGGTCAGTTGTTGTGAAAATAATCGCTTATCGGCAAGATAAGAACGAGTATAATCCACGTTGTAGGTTAGCATAAATCGGTCTGTTTTTAACCCAATTGAGCCTGCATAGTCTCCGGAGGAAGAAATTCCACCTCCAAGGGTCAAAATATTATACCTGAATATTGAGCCGCCCCAAATTTCAGATAAATTTTCCACTTTTTGGTACATTAGGTAAGGAGAAAATGAAATTATTTTTGAACGTGACACAAAATCCATTCCAATGGTCCCTGTATAGTGTACGCCTGCTCTATCATTTTCGTTGGAGGAGTTGTATGCGTTGTTGAAATGTCTACCAAGATTATCTGCCTGAAAACCAACAGAGAACCACTTCGTATTGCTACTCAATCCAAGACCAATATCTTTGTACCACAAGTCTTTCACCAAGTTTTCTGGTGTCTCATTGTAGAATATTTGTTTGTTCCCTCTGTCCATTTCAATTAGCTGCCCTGGTACCAAATTTTTAGCATTCAATCTTTTGTCACCCATTTTAATCCGGACGGCAGGTTCAATTGAAAAATTTCTTTTCACGGTAAATTTAGGTGAATATGTCAATGCAATTTGCCCAACATTATAAGTTCCGTTGTTATAATAAGCGTGATTTAATTGTACACCAATTCCACCGCGTATACTTCTTACGTATGTATCAAGAGAAAGTTCGTTCATCAATTGCTGGTTGGAATGTCCTGTCCACTGAGCACGTGAAATTGATTGAACTCGTGTTTTCAATAAATTTCCAGCTGTTGCAAAATTCACATTCAAAGTTTGCATACCTGGAGCATGATAATAGATATCTTTTGAATTGGTCAATGCTATAGGATTATCGGTCATGCGAACCACTTTTCGCCAAGTTGATTTCATTGTTGATGCAAAAGAAGTTTGGTAATTACTTGAAATTCTATCGCCTCTAGTCATTGCTTTAGCCGTGATAGCTTGATCCATTTCACCCCCATTCATATCATCCTTTTCTAATTTCTTACTCTTCGGTAAATTACTTTCTGTTACTTCTTCATCAGAAACAACGGATACTATAGGTTCAATATTAGCTAAAGGCGCTTTAATTACCGTTAAGTCCGTTTCTTGAGTTATAACTTGATTATCTGCATTCGGTACAATAATTTCATTTTGAGTGTTATTTGGATTCTCATCGTGAATAGTCAAATCTTTTTCAACAACAGAAAATTCATCTGAAGATAAAGGAACTGACCGAAGCTCCGCATTTTGAGTTTGTAAACCGAAATTTACCTTATTGGATGTTGTCAAGTACAAATTGTTATCCATTTCATCAGACTTGCTTTGAGTTATGCTATTCAACGAATAATTTGAATTTTGCACCTTATCTCTCGATGAAATATAATTTATTTGTTGAGACTTATTCTCAACATCATTATTTTCGACATCAACCTTAGCTTTAAAACTAAGAGCTAATAGACTCTTATTGTTTTCTATAGGCAAAGATTGCGCTACAGAAGCTGCGTCTTCCAATTGGAGTGTATCAGGTGAAACTAAATAAGCACCAAAAAAGCCACCTGCCGCAAAAGTGACAGCAAAAACAAGACTTGGAATCAGCCAAAAAGGAACAGGTTTGCGCTTGCGACCAACGATGCCTGGAAAAACAACCGGGGTAGCATCCACTTTTGCAGATTGCCAAGCATCCATGTCAGCATCGAACTCCGGATTGTTCAACAGAAAACGCTCCAATTGAGTAACCTGGTTAGGAGAAAGATTCCCTTCCGTATACTCAAAGAGCCATTGATCTATATTTTCAAAAGAGGGGTTACTCATACCAGCTTACGCGAATCCTTTAACTGTTTTTTAATTTTATTTCGTGCACGGAACAAATATACTTTCACTTGTGAGTCAGATATTTCAAGTATTTCACCAATTTCTTGATAAGAATACCCTTCTAAATCTCTGAGCAGAATGATACTTTTTTGAAGCGGAGGCAAGATGCTTATTGCTCTTTCAACCACTTCATTCAAGACAAACGTAAGTTTTTCACTTGCGCCCTTTTCCGGCAATCTGTCTGAATCGTAATCCATTCGTTTTCGTCGCTTGATAAAATTCAAAATGGCGTGATAAGCGGTTGTAAACATCCAACTTTTCGCCTTTTCAAATTCTACTGAGCTTCGATTAACCCACAATTTTTCAAATACATCCTGAACTATGTCGTGAGCATTTTCGCTATCTCGCAAGAACTTCAATCCAAAACCATACAAGGCGTTGGCGTGATCCCTAACAGCGATATTGTACTCATTTTTCGTCAAAAGTTCTATGCACGTTAACAGTTAAACAATCCCTATAAGCTAAATGTTACAGGTTGAAATAATTTATTTCAGAATTGAAAATTAAGAAAAAATTAACAACTGGTGAAATTTATTTAATATCACCTTCTTATTTAGAACTCATATAGATATCAATTATTGTGATATAAAAGGAATTTACTTATATTCGTTAACCAAACAAAAAAAACAACATATGACTCCAACACGCTTATTTGATTTACCATACCATCAATTGGAAAAATATCCTCAACCTGGAATGTTCGTAACGAAAGTTAGCGGGAATTGGGAGAAATTATCAACGGAGGGATTTCTTGAACGCGTGAATGCTTGTTCAAAAGGATTAATTGGTTTGGGAATTGAACCAGGTGATAATGTCGGTTTGGTGTCGACTAACCGCTATGAATGGAACGTAATGGATATTGCGATTCAACAAGTTGGTGGTATAGTGGTTCCGCTCTATCCAAATATTTCTGAGAACGATTATGTTTATATATTCAACGATGCTAAATTGAAACATTGCTTCGTTGGTACTGAAGAATTATTTCATAGAATAAATGGTATTAAAGACCGAGCGCCTTCACTTGAGAAACTATATACCTTTGACCATGTTAGCGGCGCTGAACATTGGAGTTCCATTGAAAAAGAAGGAGAAAATGTGGACTCGAAAATTATTGACGACCGAAAAGCAGTAATCAAAAATGGAGATCTAGCTACTATTATTTATACATCTGGCACAACAGGAAATCCTAAAGGTGTAATGCTTTCACATAACAATATACTTTCGAATGTTTTGGCGTGTGAAGAACCGATTCCTGCGGATAATAATTCGCGCGTTTTATCTTTCTTGCCCGTTTGTCACATTTATGAAAGGATGTTGCATTACTTATATATAAAACTAGGTTGCTCCATACATTTTGCCGAATCTATGGATACAATTGGCGACAATATTCGGGAAGTACAACCTCATGTATTCACAGCGGTTCCTAGATTAATCGAAAAAGTTTTCGATAAAATCATGGCAAAGGGAGATGAATTGACAGGTATCAAGAGAAAGCTTTTCTTCTGGGCCGTTGAATTGGCTGAAGAATATGAAATGCAGGGTAAAGGCGCAATGTATAAAATTAAATTAGCCATCGTGAACAAGTTGATATTTTCGAAATGGAGAGAAGCTTTGGGTGGACATGTTAAAGCTATTGCTTCCGGGAGCGCGGCCCTTCAGCCTCGATTAGCGCGTATATTCATGGCAGCAGGAGTACCTATTTTAGAAGGCTATGGATTATCAGAAACTTCGCCGGTTATATCTGTGAATTCTTTTCAAAAAGGAATTGTATTTGGTTCTGTAGGAGCTTTAATCGATGACGTAGAGGTTAGAATTGCTGAAGACGGAGAGATTTTAACCAAAGGACCAAATTTGATGATCGGCTATTACAATTTGCCAGATGTTACAGCGGAAGCTATTGATTCTGATGGGTGGTTTCATACGGGTGATATAGGTGAATTTATTCAAGGAAAATACCTAAAGATTACCGATAGGAAAAAGGAAATTTTCAAGACTTCTGGAGGGAAATATATCATTCCTCAAGCAATGGAAAACAAGTTCAAAGAGTCGAGATTTATTGAACAAATAATGGTGATTGGTGAAAGTCAAAAGTATCCATCGGCCTTTATTGTTCCTAATTACGAATATGTTCGTGATTGGGCAAAAATCAAGAATTTGAAATTAGATATTGACACGAATGAAAAACTGGTCAGTGACCAGAAAATATTGGATCGATTCAAAAAAGAAATTGAGAAATTCAACGAGGGTTACGGTCAATGGGAGAAAATTAAAGACTTCCGTTTGTTGAGCAAAGAAATGTCAGTGGAAACTGGTGAGTTAACACCGACATTAAAATTGAAACGAAAAATCATTTTAGCTAAATTTAATGATCTATTTGATTCCATATATACTGACTAGATTGCAGTTTTTCTTTCCAGAATTATCGGGTATTTGAGTTAGGTTTTCTTATAAAACTGTTAATAATTACGGTTAAAAAGAAAATCAATTGAGCCAATAGAAATATCAGAATCAGGAAAGTAATCAATTGGTTTTCCTCGAATAAATTTGAGTTTTTTATTTCATCGAAAACACTCATATCCTGATAATCCTTTGTCCGCGCGGCAATTTTCATTTGTAAGACAATAAAACCGAAAAGGGTAATTGTTGTAGCAAAGAAATGAAGGCACACAATGGTTTTGTTCAGAGCTTTACCCCATTTTCTAAAAAGGAAAATAAAACCGGCAAATAGCACAAAATAAATGGAAATCAGATAAGCTATTTGTTGATGAGCAATGACAAAATAAGTGTCGTGAATAGCAATATCCAATGCTTCATTCGATACAAAGCTTAAGGCAAAAAAGAGCAAGGCTGCAAAAATGTAGAAATGTTCGAAAACTATTTTCAAATGCAATTATTTTCCAGTTGACTATTGGTAAGCGTCACATTCGCTTTTCTTTTTACGAATCTGATTGGGATTGTATTGCTTGAAATTACTTTTTGCCTTTTTTCGACATTTAGGATTGTAGAAAATTGGTATTTTGACATGGGCATAGATGTCGCCTCCGTATAAATTTGTGTTTCCAAAAAGAGATAGTAATTTGTCGGTTCCTATTGTCAAACAATAGATTCGCATGGAAAGTCCTATCTGTGGTGTTGTGTAATCATATAAACTTATGGGTAAAGCAATATCAAAAAATCTGGACTCGAATCGGGCACCAACCATTAGTGAATTCGCTCTTCTCAGACCAAATTTATTCTGACTGATAGGTAGTCCTTGCATCAAGCTTCCAAAAGCATAAACTTTTGAGTCCCAAACATTATAGTCAAATTGCACAGAAAGGGCGGTCGGAAGATGAATCTTATTGACATTTCTAATGTCCTCATCACCTAAAATGGTATCAAGCGTTTGAATGGCTTGAAAAATAGTGTCTGTATTAATTTGATCGTAATTGCTATAATAAAGATTCGGTTCATTGATTCTTACGCCTTGACTTTGCACGTCATCTTTATTGAATTTTACAGAACCAATGTCGAGCACAGAAACGCCTAACTTATATTTGTAATGAAGGGTCCGGCAGCCCATTTTCTTGCTATTTGGCTGATAACTTCGACAATCCGCCTCCATTTTTTGGAAGGTCACTCCAAGGTCGAGCCCCATTCCTCCTTTCAGGAATTTGGCAGATTGTTGCACATACATCGCATCCATATTGGCGAACAAATAGTTAAAAGAGGTATCAGAAGCCAAATTGAACCGTAATTCATTTACCTGTGCGGCGGCACCAGCGATGGGAATAAACTTTTTAACCGAAATTCCTCCCATGAGCATGTCTCTTTTTTTCTTGTAAAAAGTATAGCCATAACTCAATTGAATTTCTCCAAAATTTACCGAAGACAAATACATATTGGAAAAATCGAAAGGTTGGTTTTTAGCAACAGAAAATCCAGCCAATGAACTATCAATCATTCCTACCAAATCACCCGATATACCTCGAGCCATAGTGAAAGAACGGGCGTTAAAGAACAGACCTGCAGCATGATCTCCTTGCGACCAAACTCCTGATAGGACGTTGACGAAGTTTCGATTATAGGCTTTATAATTATTTCGGTCACGATTAAATTTGACGCTGTTGTTATCAAATTGTCTATCTCTTTGTCTAATCAGTGGCAAAACCCCTGAATTTTCGACATAAACCATGTTGTTATTGACATAAGCACCGGCGCCAATTATATGGATGTCGAGCCAAGTTTTTGAATCCAACATGGACGAAGGATTGGTAAAAACAGATAATGTTGGTGTATAATTGGAAGAAGACGCACCGAATTGTTCCTGAGCGTTTAGGCCAGAAACAAGGAATAGCAATATTATTACAATTCGGTTTGTCATTTTGGGGTAGATGAAAAAATAATAACGTAAAACTATGGAAAGAAATTGGAAAGAACTGAAATCCATGAAAAAAAATAAAAATTTAAATATTTAAATTTTTATTTAGCTTAAAGCTTAATTACTGATTTATAATGATTTACGCAGCATTCCCAAACAGCCCGTCCACGAATTCCTTAACCCTAAACTCCGCATTTTCACGAAGTGAAATAAAGAAAGAATTGTTAGTGCGAAAGTCAAATCGATTAAATCTGCTTCTTGAAGTTTTTTAATATGATTTGAAACACTTGGTTGTGACAATTTAAGAATTTTAAGTAAATCCGTATTCTTCGCAATAATTTCAGTTTTTAAAATTTCGATAATTCTCAATCTGGCGGGATGAGACAAGGCTCTTCCTATCTGTGAATTCAAGACATGGTTACGTCCAAATTGTTCGGTTTTTCTTGCTGGCATAATTAAAAAAGGTTTGGTTAATAAAACATATTTCCATTTAAGTTAGAAAATTTTATTCAATCAATCAAAATAAAACTTGAAAAAATAAAAATTTAAATTTTTATTTAGCTTGATACTGATTAAACTTCAAGTATCTGAATAACAACACCTTAAACATCAACTAATCTTCCCCCAATCCGGCCGCGCTCGCAACATCTTCTCCAACTTCAACCTAATCTGAACATGTTCCGTTCTCAGCAAATTTTCATCCTCTAGCAAAACCTCTCGCGCCGCATCTCTAGCTAAAATAACAAGCGTACCATCCTTCGCTAAATCAGCTAATTTTAAATTTAAATCTCCACTTTGTTGGGTTCCCATTATATCGCCGGGACCGCGAATTTCCAAATCAACTTCAGCAATTTCAAATCCATCTTGTGTGCGCACCATTGTTTCAATTCGCTTTTTCGCTTCTCTTGAAATTTTATGTGAAGACATTAGTATGCAATAGGATTTATCCGCACCGCGCCCCACTCTGCCCCGCAACTGATGCAATTGGGACAGACCAAATCGTTCAGAATTCTCGATAATCATAACGCTGGCATTGGGAACATTAACCCCTACTTCGATTACAGTTGTGGCGACCATAATATTTGTTTCACCTTTCACAAATCGATTCATTTCAAATTGCTTTGCATCTGCTTTCATCTGTCCGTGAAGGATACTTACTTTGAAATCAGGTAAAGGAAATGCTCTCGATATGGCTTCATGTCCTTCTAGCAAATTATTCAAATCAAGTGTTTTCGACTCGGCAATCAAGGGATAAACAATATAGATTTGTCGCCCCAAAGCGATTTCCTCTTTCATAAATTTAAAAACCGCCAAACGATTGGACTCGTTGCGATGAACTGTCGTAATTGGTTTTCTTCCCGGCGGTAATTCATCTATTACGGAAACATCCAAGTCGCCATAAAAAGTCATAGCCAAGGTTCGAGGAATGGGTGTTGCGGTCATAATCAAAACGTGAGGAGGAATTACATTTTTTCGCCACATTTTTGCTCTTTGTGCCACACCAAATCGATGCTGTTCGTCTATGACAACCATACCCAAGTTCAAAAACCTAACTTCATTTTCCAAGAGCGCGTGGGTGCCTATGAGTAAATGCATTTCCCCATTTCTCAACTGTTCATGAAGGACTTCTCGTTTTTTCTTGGTGACGGAACCTTTCAATAGTCCGACTTTAATGCCCAGCGGTTCGAGCAAAGTTGAAATTCCTTCGTAATGTTGTGTCGCTAAAATTTCTGTTGGTGCAATTATCGCGGCTTGAAAATCATTGTCTATCGCCATTAAAGCGGCCAACAATGCTACAAAGGTCTTTCCACTTCCAACGTCTCCTTGAAGCAAACGATTCATGTGTTTTCCTGAAGTAACATCGCTTCTAATTTCTTTCAAAACCCGCTTTTGTGCATTGGTAAGATCGAATGGCAAATGATTTTCATAAAAAGTATTGAAAAACTTACTCAATTTAGGAAAAACAAAGCCTTTTCCTTTTTCAAAACTGATTTGTTTGCGATGAAGCAGTTCCAATTGCAGGAAGAAAAGTTCTTCAAATTTCAATCTAAATATTGCTTTTCGTACTTGGTCTTCAGAATCTGGTCGATGTATTTGAATCAAAGAATTTTCAAGGCTTTCTAAATTATATTGGGATAGAATTTTATTGGGTAAAGTCTCTGTAATTTTTCCTCTAATTTGTTCGACTAAACCAACGGCAATTTTCGAAATTCCTTTGGTGTGCAAGCCTATGTCATTCAACTTTTCCGTACTGGAATATACGCCCTGCATTCCGCCAGTTTGGTCCACGTTTTCCCAAGCGGTGACTTCAGGATGGGCAATATTAAAACCCGTTCCAAACTTTTTGGCTTTGCCGTAAATCTGGTAAATTCTTCCAGGAGAAATGGTCTTCTTTACCCATTCAACGCCTTGAAACCATATTAATTCTATTTTCCCAGATTCGTCTTCAAACAAAGCCGACATTCTCTTCCCTCGTCCGACACCTGTCATTTTCATCGTCGTAATTCGTCCTTTCAATTGAAGAGGTGTATCCATATAAGCCGCATCAGCCACTTTTTGATAGGCGGTGCGGTCAACGTAACGAAAGGGGAAATGAAAAAGTAAATCTTCGAAGGACGCGATACCCAACTCTTTCTTCAAAAGTTCAGCCCTTTTAGGACCAACACCTTTTAAATATTCGATGGGTGTACCCAGAAAATCATTCATGGGTTTAAAGTTAACGGGATTGGATTAAAACACAAGCTTGTGTTATTCTGCTTTTTTGAACAAGTCAATTCCACTCTCTAGCCAAGATCTGAATTTATCTACGTTACTATGATTTTCATAGTCCGCAGAGCCATTGTCCAAATCTTCTCCATTCGGGCCAAGCATTCTATAATATGGTTGTGAAGTAACTTTATATTTACTTATTTGAAGGTACATCCATTTATCTCCAGTAGTTTTTAAGTCTTTCATTCTTCCAGGACCCATTTCGACTGTTTTTTGTTCTGATTCTGGTAAAGGAAGTCGCTCATCAACGTGAAGTGATACAATAACAACATCATTACGAAGTTTGTCTATGATACCTGGTTCACCCCAAACGCTTTGTTCCATTTTACGACAATTAACACAGTTATGCCCCGTAAAATCAACAAATAAAGGTTTTCCTACCTCTTTTGCATAAGCCAAAGCTTTATCATATTCATGAAATACCATAATATTTTGGGGACCTAAATGAGTACCATCAATTATCGGTTGATCACTAGAATTAGAGACGCCACCTCCACCAAATCCTAATGGGGATTCACTATAACTCATTGGCGGTGGGAAAGCGCTGATTAATTTCAAAGGTGCTCCAAAAATACCTGGGATAATATAAATCACAAACGTCAATACTACAATTCCTAAAATGGTTCTACCAACCGACAAATATTCAATCTTGCTATCATGAGGTAGACGAATAAATCCGAAAAGATACATTGCCAATACTAAGAAAATACCAATCCAAATCGCCAGGAATATCTCGCGTTCGAGAAGATGAGCCTGAAGAGACAAATCTGCATTTGAAAGAAATTTAAAGGCCAACGCTAACTCCAAGAAACCGAGAACCACTTTTACAGTATTCAACCATCCGCCAGACTTAGGTAATGAATTCATCCAGCCTGGAAATGCGGCAAACAGTCCGAAAGGCAAAGCTAAGGCCAAAGAGAACCCAAACATACCTAACAAGGGCGCAATTCCCCCCTCGCTTGCAGCTTGCACTAACAGTGTGCCTACAATAGGACCTGTGCATGAAAATGATACTAAAGCGAGCGCTAAAGCCATAAAGAAAATGCCTATTAAACCGCCTTTGTCGGCTTTGCTATCCGCTTTGTTTACCCATTTACTCGGCATTCTGATCTCAAATGCACCCATAAATGAAACGGCAAAA
Source organism: Crocinitomicaceae bacterium (assembly GCA_041751955.1). Lineage (GTDB taxonomy): Bacteria > Bacteroidota > Bacteroidia > Flavobacteriales_D > Crocinitomicaceae > UBA2040. Next base: position 47,192 of record JBGSIB010000011.1, on the reverse strand, counting down.
ACTACCAGAATCAAGAAGAATACAATATTGAAAGTTGGATTTGTCGACATTTCATTCAACACCTCTGCGCCAAAAATTGCAGTAACAGCGGTGCCCAATAATATATAAATTGCGATTATCGACAAGCCATAAATTATAGCGTTTCTAACTCCTTGAGCTTTTGTCTTGCTTTGTTTGGTAAAGAAGCTAACAGTCATTGGAATCATTGGAAATACACAAGGCGTTAACAATGCCGCTAAACCGCTCAAAAAAGACCAAATGAAAATCTTTAGTAAAGATGTATTTTTATCTACTTTTCTTCCTCCAGTTTCATCAGAACTATTTGAATCTGAATCACTACTTTTCCCGTTGTGAATTCTCGAGGTATCGTTATCTCCTTCTTGACTCGAATTTTGTAAGGCTTCTAAACTATCCTCTTTGGCTTTTTGTTTCGCTGCATCAGTTTCCAGGGCATTTTCTTTTGTTGGATCGATTAATTCTTCTGCACATCCTTTAATCGTTACCTTAAAAGTCATGTCGTATTCAGGCAAACATCTAACATCGTTACACGTTTGAAAATGAAAAACACCTTCTATCGTAAAATCAGTTTTACTTTTAATCGTAATTTTCTGTTTGATTTTAAATGTGCCTTCATGGTAGTACAAATCTTCATCCGAAGCATCGTCATGCATGAAATGAGGTTTAGGTTCTATCGTTCCACCCACCAAACTATAATTCTTATTCCCACTTAAAGTTAATGTTGTTGGCAAAAGAAAAGTTGGTTGAGGTATTTTCACTGCATTAATATGCCACTTCGAAACCACAGTTACAGTAGCAACAATCGTAGCTTCGCAACCATTTTGTTCAACAGAAAATTTTGCTTTGACTTTATCCTCAGGAAACTCTAATTGAGCAAAGGATAAAGATGTAAAGTTTAGCAACAAACTTATCGTTCCTAAAAGTATTAAAAGATGTTTTTTCACCATAACTTACTTCAAAATAGATATTTGCACCACCTCATCCACAGGAGGATAACACATTACATCATTACAAATCATAAACGTAACAATGTATTTTAATTCGGTGGGCGCTTTGATCATGAGTTCTTGCTCGAAGGTAACAGTTTTCTCGAAATACTGCAGTTCTGCTTCGAAATTTTGATCATACGAGACTATCGGTTCAGGTTCTACAATTTCACTTCGGACTTCTACGCTTGGATTTTCAAGGAATTCAAACTTGGTAGAAACCGGCCCAGACATTTCATCGACAAACATGCTATAAACGTGCCATCCGTCCTTTAATTCAGCCGTAATCAGCGCTTTGTTTTTTTCAATATCAAAACTTCCCGACCAAGTAATTTCATCCTGACCAAAGGAAATTAGGCTGAGAGTGAGTAAGAAAAATGTACCGATGAATTTCATAATGACAAAAATAGTATATACTAGCGTAGTTGTTGAAGGAATAAAAAAAAACTCTTGGAATCTTAACGCTTTTTTGCTTATTCGGATCGAGCTTTAAGGAAAGGGAAACATTGAAGTCAATAATTTGCTAAATGAGTAATGCATTGCTCTCGAATTTGCCATATTTCCTCGAAGGTGTAGGCGATTTTTTCTTTTTCTACCCATTCACGCAGGAAGTTTTTATGATATTCAATTTTGAATTCAACGACTTGTTCAGGCATGATCACAATTTCTTCAATGATATCGTTTTCTAGTTTCGAAAGATCAGCATTTGCGCTGGTGAAATCGTGAGGAATTCCATCAATTCTCACGTAACAATGCGCTTCAGGTAGGTAAACCAAACTTTTATCAATCAATTCATGACCAATTTTCGGCGTATTCACATTATGCATTCTATACATCCCCAAAATCAACTCAACATGCGGGACTCCAATCCTATCCGCTTCTAGTTTTAGGAAAGCATGTTTTGAACTACATGTTCCTTGTCCTTCGCTTACGACCAGTAAAAAGTCATGCCGATTAGCATTTCGACCATAAGGCAGATTTTTCACTTTTTTGCACAAACTTTCGAAGCTTTCATTCATGAATATAAAATTAGTCTTTTCTTAAAATCGGTTGAATTTCTACACAATTCATTTTTCCCTATCTTTGTGCGACTTCCAATGATTTTGAAAGGGGAACCGTGTGAGATTCGCGGGCTGTTGCGCAACTGTAATTCGATTCGTCGATAAGTCAGATTACCTTAAAAATCTTTTGGTTTGTTGTCTTCGCATCAAAGACAAACAGACTTTCAAAGTGAAATCTTCTGTGCGTTTTGGCGAAATAGTAAACAAAATATGATTGCACAGTTATTGAAAATCAAATTTTTATTCACCTGCTTTTTAATCGCGTGGATTCCTCAAATATTGTTTGGGCAATTTGCTGGCCCAATCGGTCATTTCACTTCAAACGGAATTGCAAAAGACAGCTCAACCATTATCGCTTGGGCGACAAATTGCGCGGTGGAAAGAGGATATTTAAACATAGCGAATCCCTCACTCGGAGTCGTTTCATCTGGTATGGAATCCAATGCAATTGGCGCGGCAGATGAAATAGGAACAGTGACGCTTGGCGACAGCGGTGTTGCCATACTTACTTTCGAACATCCGATTTTTAATGGTTCAGGTCCTGATTTTGCTGTGTTTGAAAATGCATTCAACGACAATTTCTTGGAACTTGCTTTTGTAGAAGTAAGCAGCGATGGTATAAATTATTTCCGTTTTCCAGCGACGTCCAATATGCAAAGTTCTGTTCAGATCGGTCCATTTGAAGAGGTAGGCGAAGCGACAAAGATCAATAATCTAGCAGGGAAATATCGTTCGGGATACGGAACCCCATTTGATTTAGTAGAATTATCAGGAATAAACGGATTGGATATCAACGCGATAACACATGTTAAAGTAATCGATGTGGTTGGGAGTATTAACCCAAATTATGGAACGCAAGATCAAAATGGAAACTACATCAACGACCCCTACCCTACTGATTTTGAGGCTGGTGGTTTTGATTTGGATGCCGTAGCAGTTTTGTATCAATACGGTGTAAATTCAGTTTCAGAAAAGACGAAATCTAAATTTTCGATTTTTCCAAATCCAACGAATGGCTTTACAAAGATTGAAATAAATCTAGCGGAGGTGAAAAACATACAGGTCAAAGATTTATCAGGAAAAATCGTTTTAAATTCAATAGACAACAACTTGGATTTGAATTTTTTACAATCCGGAACTTATCTCGTTCAAATCGAATTGAAGGACGGTTCATTGTCCACTGAAAGAATAATCAAGCAATAAAAACTCTTCTCTTCACCGCATCCAAATAATGGGTTTTGGTTTCCAAAAAGTAGCACAAATAAAGCAGTGCATACTCCAAATAGACGAGCCATTGAACAGACATAAATGGTTTTTCTGAATAAGCGGAATAGGTGAAAAAGATAAGAAATGTCCATAAAATTGGGTACAATTTACCGCTCAAGATTCCCAAAGGCAAAATAATGGTAATGTACCAAGGATGAACAATAGGTGAAAACGAAAAGTAAACGAAATACAACAAGAGCAACTTCTCAATACTCGATGTTTTCGGACTAAAAAGACAAATTAAAGTAAAAAGTCCCATCGTGAGGAATGGAAAATAAAGACTCAAATACGATGAAATATCCACACCACTGATCATCTTAACAAAATCTCGCAGGATAGAATAAACTCCTGTATTGAACTCAAACCACGCGAAATACAATCCGAAACTTTTCATGAAATTGAGGAAAGTATCTTTTGAAAATAGCACTAGAAACAGTCCGAAAGTTAAAATGAGCGTAGAGAAAACTAGTTTCAAAAACTTGCTCCATTTTAATTCAGAGAATACCGCACCGAGGAAAATTATGGGATTCAACTTACTGACAATCGCTAAACTTACGGAGGCCGCCGCTGGTAAAATTCTCCGATTCAAAACGAACCAAAAAGCCATCAATACAAAACTTATGGCAAAAACATCAAAATGTAAATTACCCGCCAACTCAATAATAATCAATGGATTTAACCAATAATAAAACACCCATTTTTGGGATTGATTGTGTGCTTGCAACAACCGTCTCAGAATGAAAAAGGTAACAATTTCCGCAAGAATGATTAAAATTCGCATGAAGACCAAATTGCCTTTATTCGGAGAATTCGTCCATGTAGAAAGATAAAATAAGGCCTGATTCCACGTTGGATAAATGGAGAAATACTGTTTGGAATTCATCCCTTCAGGAAAATCTTCGGAATGCGCTTCCAATAAAGATTTGTACTTGGGCATCAATTCTGGTCTATCTCGCAAGTTTTGCTCGTACAATCGAGGTTGAAAAGTAAAAGGTGAAATTCCGTCCTTGCTCAATTCCCCATCCCAAGTAAATCGGAAATAATCGTCGGATAAATGCGGTTGAGGAAACAAAAATAAAAGTCGAAAAAGCAAACCACAAACGAACAAAAAGACCCAACTTTTGGATTGTTGAATGGAAAGTCGAAAAAGGAACCACGCTGATAAAAACAAAACAAAATAAGTGCCCAAAAGCTCCAACTGGTAAGACCTTTTGAAATAATAGGAAAAACCAAAATATCCCAGCAAAGAAATAGCGAAAAATAAATACGGCGCGGAATTCTTCACTTTTTCCATTTCCACGAAATTTTCGGAAAGAATAAGGAGAGCGAAAATCCAATCGCTAAAATGGCTCCATAAATTACGATTTCTGCTTTTCCTTTACTTATACCTTGAAACAAATAAAATAGGCCATACAAAAGGAAAGCAAACTCTAGAAATGTTGTCAGACTAAACAGCGAATTACCTTGTGGTTTTTCAATTGCGTACTGACGATTCGTTCCCAACTTTGGGGTGCGCAAAAAAGCAGTTTTCTTACCTCTGTATCCTTCAAAAACCCCTTTTGCCATGTATATTGAAATTCCAGCAGTCATCGAGAAATAAATGAACAAAGAGGGAAAAAACCATAAAATTTGAGCCAAAGTAACTTTTCTACCCATGAACTGACCGAAGGCAAAAACCAGCACAAGCAGGGAAGAAACAATAAGCCCAATTATGCCTAATTGCTCGTGAAAAGGGAAACGAATTTTATCCAGCGCTGCAAAGTAATAGATTAAAGGACTTGTCAAAAGTAATAGAAAGACCAAAAAATAAATGGATGAATTCAATAAATGGAAAGATCCAAAAATTTTGTTTTTTAAAGGAATTTGAGCTGTCCAAAGCAAATTCCAATTTTTCTTTACACATTCAGCCGCACCTTTCGACCAGCGAAATTGTTGCGTTTTATACGCTTCAAAAGTAATAGGCAATTCAGCGGGCGTTTCCACATCATTCAAATAGACAAATTCCCAATTTCTGATTTGAGCTCTGTAGCTTAAATCCAAATCTTCTGTCAAAGTATCCGCAGCCCAACCGCCCGCATCCAGAATACACGATTTGCGCCATACGCCGGCAGTTCCATTAAAATTGATGTACGCTTTTTTGAAAGATCGGCCCATTTGTTCGACACTAAAATGCGTATTGAGCATAATCGCTTGCGCTCTGGTTAAAAGCGAATAAGTTTCATTTGTATGTCCCCATTTCGTTTGAACCACACCAACTTTTTCATGGGAAAAATGAGGAATGGTTTTTAATAAAAAGTCGGATTGCGGAATGAAATCTGCATCAAAAATCACAATGAATTCTCCTTTTGCATCCGACATGCCATAATCCAAAGCCCCGGCCTTGTATCCTTTACGGTTTTCCCGACGAATGTGCTGAACTTCTATTTTACGTGTGCACTTCTGAGCGAGATAATTCTCAATAAGTGCGGTTGTTTTATCATTGGAATCATCTAAAATTTGAATTTGAAATAGAGAATCCGGATAATCCAATTTCATGCAAGCATCGAGCAAACGTTCAATCACGTACGGTTCATTGTAAAGCGGCAATTGAAGTGTAACAGCTGGCAGATTGTCCAAATTGAGATTTGACTTTGGTTTTTTATAACGCAATGCTGCAAAAACCAATATCAGCTCCTCGCAAATGTAAATGAGCAATAACACGTTCAAAAAGACCCAAAAAGCGAAGACAAAATCAATCATTTTCCTCTATTGCTAAATTCATAAAAAGTGGATAAATGAGAACATCTAAGAAAAACGCCAAAACGATTCCAAGGATAAATATTAGCGCAAATTCCTTCAACCAAACGAAACTTGAGCCCAATAAAGCACAAAATGACAGAGCCAAAACTAGGCTTGTGACGCGTATGGGGAAAAGATTCAAATCCTTAATTCGTTTTTTACGATAAGCCATTAAATATAGAGAATCATCTAGACATAATCCCAACAAGGCACTCAATAAAAATAGCGATTGTGGATTGATTTGAACGTGACTTAGCAACAAGACGATCATACAAATAAAAACAGGAATTCCGTTAACCAACAGAGTACCAATGGCTAAACGAATAGATTTGAAATAAAACAAAACAATTAAACAGGTCAGTAATAAACCAAGAGACAAACCAATTATTACTTCGAATGAATATTTTACAACTGATTTATCTGATATAAAGGAACTTCCGCTAATCTGGAAACTTGATTTTTCATCAGTGAAATTTTCCAATTTCTTCTCCAATAATTTAAATTTTGATAGATTTTCAGTCAATCCTTCGTCTTTGAACCCAAACTCGATTTTTGAAATCCTTCCATTTCGGGCGATTAAATTCAGTCCACCCAATTCTTCAATGAAAGGTTCTATTTCTTTTGGTTCCAAGTTATTCATTAAGCTATATCCCGCTGGATTTCCTCCTATTCGCACTTGGTGAAATCTTTTGACCAGACTATTTGTTGACGTCATAGATAAGGGATTGAATATAGATTCAATAGTTTCCTCAACCTTGTCCAGTTTTTGTTGATATTCCTTAGACCATTTTCCCTCCTTCGCAGCATGTCTGACACTTATTTGCCCTTTATGCGAACCGAAAAAATGCTCCCCAAGTATGCTAGCCGTTTGATAGGATTTGGTATTTCCCTGAACATAATTTTCCGCTTTAAAATCAATTTTAAAAATGGAACTCAGACCAATCAATAAACCAATGAATAAAATTGCTGTTAAACCAGTTACGAGCCGAGATCGTTTACTGATTTTTTTGATGATGCGATAATACTTTTGACCATCGTTCTGAAGGTTTTTGCGCAAAATATATTTCACATTTTTAGACATCAAAGGCAATATCAAAAAACGAGAGCTGAGATAAGCAATCAAAATACCGAACAAGGAAACCACGGCTAATTCAGTCATGACCCGAACATCCGAAATCACCAAAAAAACGATGAATCCAAGACCGTTCGTCACAGAAGTCAGCATCATCGGAAAACCTATTTTCTTCAAAATAGTTTGCCTCAAAGTGACGTCATCCTTCGATTGATCTGCCAATATGGATTGATGATAAAAAATATGCATCAAATCGGAAAAAGAGAGAATAACAATCAAACAAGGGATACCTATCATGTTCATGCTGAAAGGAATATCCATGAGAAACATGAAAATAAAAACCAGACTTAAATTAAATAAAAGCGTCACAGCAATAATGGCCAATCCTCTTAAAGATTTAGCCACAAAATAGAAGCCCAAAATTACCAAAAGCACAGCCAAAGCGGCAATAAAGATTGTCTCTCGAATCATGCTTGCCTGATTTTCCCTTTCCATATATCCGGCATGAAAAACAAAAGTCGACTGCTTATTTCCTTGAATATTCTCTAATTTTTGAATGCTCGCTTCCGACAATTCTTTTTTGAGATTCAGAAAAAATAAGGCGTATTTTCCATTACTTGAAAGAAATTTGGCATGTGCATAATCCATTTTCTTCAACTTGCTGTAGGATTTTTTAAAAGCCATCTCGTTCTCCAAATGCAGTATTTTAGCTTGTTTCATCCCAAATGGACCTTTCTTTGGAAAACTAAGATTTGTAACTGAGAATATTTCCTTCAACTCATGCAATTTTTCAATCGATACAGTTCTGGATTTCAATTCTAAAAAATCTGCATAGCTTTTCCATCCTTGTTTTTTCTGAAGGATGACGATAGCACTTTGTTCTTTATTGGTTTTCGGAAACTGGCCTTCGAAAAGCTCTAAACTTACAATTTCATTAGAAGAAGCAAAACCATATGGCGAAAAAACAGGTTCAAATCTCAGTCTTTGAAAAGTGAAAAAACCGAGAATAATCAACAGTCCCATGGCCAGATATGTTCGTAAGGTTCTACTCACTTTGTATAAGAACATTTTTCAAAAAAGGAATCATTTTCTTTGCCATCCAACTGTGTCCTTTAGCGTTAGGATGACTGTCGTAAGGGCGATTTGTTAAACTTTTACTTCCAAAGTTGAAGTGGATATTTTTCCAATTTTTAAAATTCAATGACTTCTGCAATTGTCTAGTTTCGAAAGAATTATCCAAGCAAAACACAACAAATTCAACGTCTTTTTCATCGCACATACGCTTCATTTTTAGCAATAAAGCTACGGTAACGTTCACGGAATTGAGGTTTCTGTCTTTGAACTTATCGACATTTGTTTGCATCCAGTTACTCGAGGCTAAATATTCCCTTAAATAATAGTTGGAATAGAGTTCGTCCCATTTATTGTATTGCACCTTGAGATCTGAATTGGGAATGTAGGGAAAATTTGCTTTTTCCATTCTCGTGTCAACATCTTTCGAAGAATTTCGAAATCCAATTTTTAAATTCGATCGATAAATGTGTGACATTACATTTCTGATAAAATGAAAATCCGAAAAACACAGCACCACTACTTTTGTATCGTTTTCTTTGAGAATTTCTTGCAATTGAAGGTAGGATTGAACGGTTCCAAATCCCGGGGTCGCATAATTATCTATTCGCCAATTGGGCATGGAATTTTGAATTTTTGAAACGAAATTATCCTTATCATTTACGCCATATCCATAGGTGAAGGAACATCCTAAAAAAGCCATTTTCAAAGAATCTGACTCAGCTTGTTGTGGAACAAGTCGCCTACTCAAGTTTGTGTGAGTTGTTTGAAAACGAATTTTATCGTTCAATACTATTTTATAGGATCCAGGATTCAAAGCGATGCCTAACTTTTCATCACCTATAAAAGCATTCGCAGGCGACGCCTCAACTTTATAGTCCGAATTCCGATACGGTCCATATCCTAAAATCCGCAATGCTATTTCGAAACAAACCACCACCACGAAGGCGTAAACCAAAATTTTACGAAGAAATAAAATTGCTTGCTTCATCTTACCAAATCTACTATAAATTGATGATTATGAAATAAACACCTCTTAGCTAAATGAAACTTAACACTGTAACTTTTTAGAGTTTTTTTCTATGCTTTTCCTATTTTTTGAGTTTTTTTCGCTTAGCTTTTTCGGAGGCTAAGTTAAATTCCAAAGAAATTTCAACATTCGAACGTACCGTTTGCCCCTTTTGAATAGCAGGTCGCCATGCGGGCATATTTTCAACCAAACGCCTCGATTCAGCATCTAGCTCATTAGAAATACTTTCAACAATATGGTTAACCGATATTCTTCCATTTCGTTCAACTATGCAATTAATAATTACAGTGCCCTCATCACAATTCTTTATAGAAATTTTTGGGTAAACCGAATTTCTATCGAGATAGGCCAAAATGGAATCCATGCCACCAAAATACTGTGCGGCTACTTCTGGATTTTTGTAAATGGAATCGGAATTTTGTCCAAAAAGAATGTTCGGGCTACAAAGAAGAATTAGAATGTATAAAGATGTTCGCATGAACGGTAAAAATAGGAAATACTCACAAAATGTAAACCGTTTATACCTTATAATCGAATTAAGAATGAGCAATTCACGCCAGAAGTCCAAAGCCTTTCGACAACCAAAGTATTCGTTTGTGGCATTAAGCCATACCTGAAATTAGGTTCAACGCGCAGGCAATATTTTGGACTAAAATCGTAAACGAAACCGATTCCCAATCTTGGAACAAAATCAAACGCTGACAAACCATTTTTAGAAGAATAAAAGTAGCCAGAAACGTCCTTGTTGGGGAATTTATAGCTATTGGTCTCTTTATGAAACATCAAATAATCGAAAGACGCACCTACGCTGGAGAAAAATTTTAATTTCTTATTCCCAAAAGTGAAATTTGCCTTTAGTGGTACAGATAAATGATGGAATGCGCTGGTATGAACCACAGCATTTACAATGTTCTGTTGCGATTGTCCATCCCAAACTATGGCATCCGTAAAATATTTGTAGCCACGTCTTGTATATTGAATTCCAGTTTCTATGCCGATATGAGAATTAAAATTATAGACTAGCCCAACACCAGTTTGAAAACCAAAAATTGGCTTTTCCTCTTTATTTTTTTGAGAAATCTGATAATCAGTTAACTCAGAAGGTAGCGAAGTACTTAATTTTCTATATGCAAGATCTCCTGAGAAATTTAAACCGATTTCAAAACTACGTTTTTTCAATAAACTGGACGTTTCATCCTCTGTTTGAGCTTCTAAGGTACTCGTCGATAATAGGTTGATAAGCGCAATCACCAGAATAAGAATAGTGTTGGTTGATTTCATAGGGAACGAATATCATCAATATTCTATTATCTCATATCTTTCCAAACCAATTTCTTTTCAATTGTTCCGGAAAAAGTCGGACAATTCCCATCACCCTTCCCGGTGAAACCACCATCTGGTGCACAAACTACATTGCACTTTTCGTCATAGAGATAGTTGAATTGGTCGCAACAACTAGAGTTAAAATAATAGTACGTTTTTCCGTCTACCTTCCATTGCCAAGCCTCAGCTGGTGGGTTTTGAGCGCTTGCCTTCTGTATTTTCCTGATTTTTTTCTCGACACAATCAGGAACGTCAACCAAAGTTTGTGTTCTTGAACAGGACACTCCCGTTATTACGAAAAAAAGAAGAATTGATGTAGAAAAAAGTCTTGTCATGGTTTTAAATTTCAAGGTCGATACTGCATAAAGAGAGAAAGTACAAAATAAAAACTAGCATTTCAATATTCTTGGTCAGTTTTCCATTTTCATTGCCCCAATGTTAATTATTTTAAAAATACTTACCATGGTAACTAATTTTAGTTAACTTTGTTGTATTAAAATAAATAGTCATGAAAGTAAGACCAAAAAATTCAGATTACGACGTCATGATATTAGGAACAAAAAACACAGCAGTTATGAATAAAATCATTCACAAAGCCAATACAAGAGGTTCGGCCGACCACGGATGGTTGAAAGTAAATCATTCTTTCAGTTTTGCCCAATGGTACGATCCCAACAAAATTAATTTCGGTGCTTTACGCGTTTTGAACGATGATACGGTAGCCGGAAAAGGTGGATTTGGAACACACCCACACGACAACATGGAAATCATTACCATTCCCTTAACGGGAGCTTTGGCACATAAAGATTCCATGGGCAATGAAGGAACAATAGAAGCTGGAGAAATTCAAGTGATGAGCGCTGGAAGTGGCGTTTTACATTCTGAAGTAAATCCTACAGATGTTGCAACCAATCTTTTTCAAATTTGGATTTTCCCAAACAAGAAAAATGTTGAACCGCGTTACGATCAGTTTAAAATTGACATGGCGAAAATGAATAATAATTTCCTGCAACTTGTTTCACCAAACCAAGACGACGATGGAGCATGGATTCACCAAAATGCATACATCCACATGGCTGAGTTGGACGAGAACAAAAGCCTAAGTTATAAGTTGCATGATGATAACAATGGCATTTATACGATGATAGTTGAAGGCGAAGTAAATATCGCCGATGAACCATTATCAAAACGCGATGCTATCGGAATATGGAACGAAAAAGAAGTTAATTTTACCGCCAAAACAAAAAGTAAGGTCTTGGTGTTAGAGGTACCTATGGAATTTTAAAAAAAGATATAAGATCTTAGACTTTAGATGCTAGACTCGCTTTGTCCGAAGTCTAGCATCTAATGTCTAAAGTCTAAAAAAAACAACCCAGTTAACATGACAGAACAAATCAAAAACGCCCTTGAATGGCGCTACGCAGTAAAAAAATATGATGCAACAAAAAGCATTAGCATCGAAGATTTACAAACCTTGAAAGACAGCATACGATTCGCACCAACTTCTTATGGTTTGCAGCCTTTTAAAGCTATCTTCATTGAAGATGAAGGTTTGCGTAATCAATTGCGAGAAAAAGCTTGGGGACAAACTCAAGTGACTGATGCCTCTGCATTCGTTGTTTTTGTTGTTCAAAAAAACATCACGCCTGCAGACGTCGACGACTATATGGAAAATGTAGCAAAATCAAGAAACATTACCATTGAGCAAACAAAGGGATTTGGAGATTACATCAAAGGTTCCATTGCCCCAATGACAGAAGAGCAATTCGTTCCTTGGAACAAAAAACAAACGTATATCGCTTTGGGTATGTTATTACACACAGCGGCCATGCTCAAAATCGATGCAACTCCAATGGAAGGTTTTGATGCCGCGCCTATGACGAAATTTTAGGTCTGAGTGATAAAGGCCTAACAACATCTGTAGTTTGTGCTATGGGATACCGTCATGAAGAGGATGGAAACCAGCATCAAGCCAAAGTTAGAAAGGCTGAGGACGAAATGTTTTTGACTTACTGATTCAAAACTTACTTAAAAAAATCCCCGTTTTATTCTGATAGGACGGGGATTTTCATTTTTACCCGAATTCTAGACAAGAAATTATCCTTAATTTTAAACTCTAAAATATCACCATGGACAAAGCTTTCTTCCAGTCGAAATTACAGCAATCAATAGATTTGAAAACGCAGTTGATGCATGACGATAACTTGATGCAAGTGGTCACTGATCTCTCGCACAAATTGGTGGATTGTTACAAAAAAGGCGGTAAAGTTTTTTGGTGTGGAAATGGAGGAAGCGCGGCCGATGCGCAACATTTGAGTGCTGAATTGAGCGGCCGATATTATTTTGATCGACCACCATTATTTTCAGAAGCTTTGCATGTGAATACTTCGTATATCACGGCCGTGGCCAACGATTATTCCTTCGATGAAGTCTATGCTCGATTGATACAAGGCTTTGGTTCAAAAGGAGATGTGCTGATAGGCATGAGCACCAGTGGAAACAGCGGAAATGTTCTTCGTGCCTTGGAAAGAGCAAATGAAATGGGTTTAACAACGGTAGCGTTTACAGGAGAAACTGGTGGAAAAATGAAAGGTGTTGCCAAATTTTTAGTCAATATTCCTTCAACAGACACACCGCGAATTCAAGAATGTCACATGCTTATTGGTCACACGCTTTGCGAGATTATTGAGCAAGAAATGTTTGGGAAATAAATTCTATTTTTGAAGTCTCAGAAAGCTTCCGTCCATTTGCAAGTATTCCACAACCCCTCGCTGATCAGCCATCCAAAACAATTCCACAGAATTCAAATAACCATCCAGATGGTACGCCACTCTAATTTTTGCACTTGAAATAGTTTCTCCTGATTTAAGTGTTTTCGGTTCATAACCCAAATATGAAAATTCGATATAGTAATCGGCGCCAATTTCTAACCAAACTGAGTTACCTTTTTCCAAAACGTTGGGTAAAGCATCCATATAATCGACTCCAATTAAGGTGTCACCGGACCTATTATTCCACTCCTTTTCTATCATAACAGTCAATAGTCTCAATCCTCGATTATAAAAAGCTGGGCCATCAATATCAAAAAAATACACATAACCTTTTGAGAAATATTGATTGTAATAAGGAACGCACATCAAGGAAAATTGACCTTCTCCCTCATTCGAATCAAAATAGATTTTCCTTTTCAACTTCGGCTGCCAAGCTGCTCGATTTACACTTTCCGGACCGTTTACTAGGATTTCTTTTTTACCAAATCTCGTATCAAATTCAATGGCTTTTGGATTGGATCGGTCCTCGTTGTAGCAATTTAGTTTTTTCATCCAAGGTTGCTCCATTACAACGCCTTTTCTTCTCGCCATCCTCAAACTTTCACAAGCTTCTATCTTATCTTTCATAGAATAATTAACGAAAGCTTTCATTTGATAATCTCGAGATGTCACGTCAGCTCCTCTCATAATCTCACTTATTAGCAAAAGTGCTGAATCTAATTCTGAATGGTCCAAATAAATTGAAACAAGTGTTCGTTTGAATACAATATCTCGTTTACTCTTTTCCTTCAATATACCCATCGTTGCCAAATAGTTTACAGAATCAGCCATTTCATAATACGCTTGCAGCAAAGAAGGAAAAAGTTCTGGTTCTGTAGTGTGTTCAATATGCTTGTTCAGACGTTCAATAACCAATTCAGGCTCAAATATTTCATTCCAATAATTAGAAATTACAACATCTAATATCTCATTGTTTGGGAATTTGGTGTCGACTATAGCAATAAATTTCTCAAAACGTCCCTCATCGATTTCATCATATATGTCCGTTTGAGTGATATTATATGCAGTAATTGACATCAAAAGAGCCAATACTCTCGCCGAATCAGGATATTCATCAAACAGTTTTATTGCTTTTTTTTCAGCAACAGAAAAATCTTCCGCCTCCATCGACCGCATTACCGACATTGTTTTCTGATAAAGAATCATTTCAGGAGTTTCCTCATCTTGCGCAAGCATATGAAGTGGTGCAAAAAGAAGAATGACAAGTACAAAAAAGTAAGGCATAGATAATTTCATAAGCTTTTACAAATAAACAACTTTTTTAAATTGAGTCACAAGTTTAAAACTTCAATCCACCTTTTTTGAAGTACAGCGCATCCACAAACAACTGCACTTTTGCAGAAATACTGTTCAACTGTGGTTGGTCAAACAAAGTTCCATACGTACTGAAATAAGATCTATCCAAACCGTCAGTACTAGCAAAAATATTGTTCTTGTAAAAAACTAAAAATTCGCATCCTGGGAAGAAAACCCAACGGTAATTGACGTCTAAGGTAAAAGCATTAAAACTTCTGTTATGATAGGAGTTGCCGTCCTCATTCAAAGGAAAATAATCATTGCCCATTCTATCGCCACTGACCTGTAAATCACTAAAATCGTTGTATTTCAATCGTTGCCAATAGTGGCGGAAACGAATATTGATACCCATTCGTTTGGTAAAAATAATTTCACCATTTAAGGTGTTGGTCACTATATCTCGGTCACGCTGACCGATTAAAATTTCCGTTTGACCCTCACCCTTTTTTGGAAACACATAACCAAAATCGTTTTTCAAATATTCGTAGGTACTTGTAAAACCCAGGAAAAAGCGCGACGCAAACTGAAACCTCGGTGAAACAGTTACATTATAATTGTACTGATTCAGATTTGTATATTGTCTAAAATTCGATCGGATATCCAAAGCAAAAGGTTTGGAATAATCACTGGAGATAAAACCACCAATTTTAGCGCTTGGGTCAAAATTCAATGGTATTCCAAAAGAACGCGATTCAAAGTGATCGACGGAACCAATGGGGCTAGCATCAGCGCTTAATCCACATGTCATAAAATTCTTAAAGGTGCCGTTGTAAAAACCAGATACATTAAATGAAGAAAACAAGCGAGGAAAATAAAGTTCTTGGTAACTAACATCGACCCTAGCCCAACGCCTTAAAAATCGACCTTTCGGTTTGTATCCATTCCACCGCAAATCAGCACCAATACCGCGCGAATTGTTATTCGCCAAAAACCCCAAATCATTTGGGTCATAAGTGTCGCTTTTCTCATTATAATAGGCTCCATAAGTCCATTTTCCCTGATATTTTCCAAAATAAGTATTGAAAGTATGACCCAAAAGTAAGTTGCCACCTTCCATGATATTGGAAACTTTAACCTCTACGTCCATGCCATAATCACGCGATTTACTTAACAATTGAGTACTCAAAGCAGAAACATTTGCATCACGAGCGCTACCTTCTCTTGTGACATTGGTATTGATAAAAGAAAGTCTCCCGTTATTGACCAAATTTTGAGAAAAAACGGTCACATTGTAATTGGTTAAAGGATTGGTATTCACACTTCTGATATTGCCCAAACTATCTGAAACAACAGATTCTGTTCGACCTTCAACAGCGTTAAAAACACCAATTCCCAATCCTTTTTTAGTTCGACCGGAAATTTTTGTTCCATTGTACAAGGGCGCTTTAGAAATGGATGAACTGACATATTCGCCTATACTTTCGTCTAGATTTTCATAGGCACGATCAGCATAAAACGGATTTCCGCCAACTCTCCGTGAATAGAAAATACCGCTGATACCAAACAAGTCGGTACCTTCTTTGAAAAAAGAGCGGTTTTCGTCAAATTGTACCTCGAAAGGACCTAAATTCAGGATTTGATTATCCGAAATGGTCTGTCCAAAATCGGGAACCAGCGCCATATCCAAAGTAAAAGCATCGTTTAATCCCAGTTTTAAATCCATGCCTGCAACCGTTCTAGATTGGGTGACCTGAGTATTGGTGACCGGATCGTTCAATCGTTCCAAATAACTTATCGCATACGGAGAAAATGATAAGCGCAAGGGTGGTTTGATGTCCTTTAAATTATTCAATGTACCTGTTTGCGTAATCACTCCAAATTTTTCAGGATCGACTGGATTCCAAAAAGACATTTCCCTCTTTCGTCGGATTTGTCGCATAAAATTCAAATTCCATTCTTGCACATTTTTATTGGGAAAACGCAAGGCGGAATAGGGAATTCTAACTTCAACCGACCAGCCATTTTCCATTCGAGAAACACGGCTCTTCCATACAGCATTCCATGAAAAATCTTCATTGTTCACATCCTCAATAGCGTCCAATTCAACCCCAGAAGAAGTGATATAAAAATTAAAAACGTTCAATTTGTTGCCATATGTATCTATTGCAATGCCAATCCAATCGGCATTTCCAAAATTATCACGTTGAGAAAGCATGTACGAAATCGAATCGGGATGATCAAAAATTTTACCCGCAAAATAGAAAGCTTCGTCGGTATAGGTCAAATAAAATTCCGTCGAAAATGAGGGATCTGACCCAAAATTAGGGTAATTCACCACAAATTGGTCTGCTTTTTGTGCGGTTTTCCAGGAAAGTTCATCGAGAACACCGTCGATTTTGATCTCGTCCACAGCTTTTTCGATGGTATAGCTTTTCTGACTGAAAGACCGATTGGACAGCAAAAAAATGATTAAAAACGAAATAAAAAACGACCGCATGAAAATGAACAACAGATGGTTTAAAAAGATTAGTTTTACTTTTTCAAAAAGCAAAAATACCAAAGTTATGTCGCTAAAAATACTTTTTGTAGGCTTAATTCTTGCACTTTTAACAAGATGTGGCATTCAATATACCACTCCAACAACACCTGTTAGCCTTGCCAGTGATCGAAAAGCTGCCATTCAAAAACAATTGAAAGAGACTTTTGAAAAGGACAGTGCTGTCTATTCAGATATTGCCTGGGGACAAACAAAAACCTTAAAACCATTGATTTACAAAGAATTGGATTCGCTTTACGCCATAAAATATCGAATGGAACGTGAAGGTAAACGCGACACAGAATTGGATGATCAAATTAAACTCCAAAGACAAATCGCTTTGAACGATACAGCACAAATTTTATATCAAGAAGACCACCTCTTTGGCGTACGTAAAAACAACAAACTATCTATATATTCCGCCATTTTTGAAACGACGAAGGATCACGTTATTCGAAATAGCAAAATTAAGGACAGCCAAGAAATTGACCCCAAACTCATCGAAGAATACAAAGAATACACCTTCATGGAATCCTTCATCAATCCTGGTTTTGCCGCTAGTTCGCAAGAAAATAATTTTTATGCCAAGTTCAAATCGAAAGAAAACAGTTTAATCGGTTCTGCCAGAGATACTTTCTTGAATCACACGCTGCAAATTATGCAGTTGGCGAGGATTGCTAGGTCCTTAAAAACAACCGATCTCTTGAAACAAGTAGTTACCTATCATGTGAATGGCGACGATTTCAAAGGAGTTTCCAACCTAAACTTCGAATCCATGGAGGAAATTGTTACGAAAATAGATGAAAAAGACTTCGTAACAGGTTACCAAGTCATTTACACCTTTCAAAAAGTGAACGATGGAATGACAACGACGTACCGCTATTTTGTGGAGATGAACGATTATTATGAGTTGGTGAGGAAAGCTTTGATTTAAATAGGATAAACAAAAGCGCCGTAACGCAATTGATCTTTATAGGTGTCATCCAAAATCACTGAAGGCATGTAAACGAATAGATCAGGTTTGTTTTCTCGGTCGGTTGGATTGGTGTAAGTGGTGAGTTGAATGTGTTTCCCGTTGATGAAAATGTCGTAGTAAGAATGATGAAATGAACACGAGAAATCGAGTTTTTTGTTTTTCAAACGCGTTACTTTTTTATAATCCAGCAAGACATATTTTATTTCACTCGACCTGGTTTTTCGATAATTTTCAGCTAAATAAATACTTTTCCCAACATAGTCATCGTGTGCATAAAAGCAATACATTTCATCGTCAACTTTTAGGGTCATGGTGAGATAAGATTCGTTGAAAATGACCAGTTCATTGGTTTGATTACTGTTCATTCTTTGAAAAACAAGAACACTGCATATCCCTAAAACGATAGATGAGGAAAGTAGATATTTCTTTTTAAACGAAGATTGAAGTAGGAAAAATACGAACAACAACATTGCATAAATTACGAGCACTTGCCAAACGGGTAAAACAAAGCCCAAAGCGGTTGAACCTGGCAAATAATCGATCCATTGCACAAAGTAAAACATAGCCAAAACAAGTACGGACAATCCCCAAGAAAAAGCCAAACTTACCCAAGGGATTTTATGCAAAGCAATAAAAAGAACACCGAGAACTAGAATTGCATTCGCTAGTAACATTAATCCAATGTTCGACAGCAAAAAATAATTGGGAAATTGATGAAAGCAATATAATGTGAGCGGAAAAGTAAACAATTGAGCGGCCAAAGCTACGCTCGTTCCTTCCCAAATCCAACGCAATACTTTCACCTTGAAATACAGCATTTTCTTTATCGACGGATAAACCAAGAAAATACCCGCCATCGCTAAATATGAAAGTTGAAAACCCAAGTCGTAAACCAAATTATAATCCCAAAGTAGCATGATCATTGCCGAACCTGCCAATACATTCATTGAACTGTAAGAACGGCCTGAAATTTTCGCTATGCTCAACAACGAAAACATCACAACCGCTCGGAATACAGACGGCGAAAAACCAGTCAGAAAAGCATAAATCCAAATGATAATCAGCGATAAAATGATGGCCCGATATCGACTAATCCATTTCGGAAATTTGGAGAAAAAGAAAATGAGCATCGCTAATATCAGACCGACATGCAAACCAGAGACAGCCAAAACATGCATCGCTCCTGAATTGCCGAAAGAGCGAATTGCCTCTGCATCCAAATGATCCCGATCGCCCAGAATCATTGCTTTGGCAATACCAACAGATTCTGGTTTCAAATGATCTTCAAATAAATTCGATAAACTTTCATCCAAACTATAAAACCATTTTTGCAAAAAATTCTTTTTGTTTACGCTCGAACTTTTGTCGCCGTCAGATAAAAATCCCATTTTCGTAATTCCCTTCGCCGACCAGTATTTTTCAGCGTTAAATTCTCCAGGATTATTGCGGTTTTTAATGGAAATCAAATAAGGATTACAAAAGATTTCGTCACCAATTTCTATATCGTCCACTTCATTATGAACATAAAAAAGAACCTTTTCATCGACAGGCTTGATCGTTTGATATCGATAAATTCCTTTGATGTGTAAAATAGCTTTATTCCACGTTTTCGTTGAACTAGAAATACTTTCAACCTCTGCAAAAAATATACTTCCGTGATAAGCATCTCTATCCAAAGTATATTCTGTGAATTTCCAGTCATCTTTTTCTTGAATTTGGAGGCCAAGACAAAAGAAAACCAAAGTAAAAAGTCCAATCCATCCAAACTTTCGTTCGATAGGAATATAAATCAAAGGCAAAAACAAAAATGTAGTCAACACCAATCCGAGATAACCAGTAGCAAATGGAATGTAATCATACACAACAATTCCGGCTATAAATGCGGAAGTGATGCAAACAAAAATATTTTTTCTAAGTAGCTGCGTATTCACCTTTTAATCGTAGTCTTTACTCAACGAATATAAATGAAAAAAATCTTTTTCAAATCAATAAAACTCAATTACTGAAAACAGTCCATAAAAACACCGCTAATTCCCACTAAAAGTGTACTTTTGCACGAAAGTTTGCAAAAAAAATGATTAAAGTAATTCTTCCAGATGGCAGTGTTCGTGAATATCCGAAAGGAAGTTCCGCTATGGACGTTGCGCTCAGCATTTCAGAGGGTTTGGCCAGAAATGTGTTGGCCGCCAAAGTTAACAATGTCGTTCAAGACGCCAACATGGCTATGGACACCGACTCGACCTTGAGTTTGCTGACCTGGAATGACTTGGAAGGAAAATCAACGATGTGGCATTCATCTGCACACCTTATGGCTGAGGCAATTGAAGCGCTTTATCCGGGTGTGAAATTGGCCATCGGACCTCCCGTTACCAATGGTTTTTATTACGATATTGACTTCATGGATTACACCATTTCTGAGAAAGACTTGGTGAAAATCGAAGATAAAATGCGTGAATTGGCGAAAGAGAAATTGACTTTCGAAAGAAAAGCGGTTTCCAAAGCTGATGCTATTGCCTATTTCACAGAAAAACAAGATCCTTATAAATTGGAGTTAATTGACGGATTAGAAGATGGAAACATCACTTTCTATACCCAAGGAAACTTCACTGATTTATGTCGTGGACCACACATTCCGCACACAGGATTTATCAAAGCCATCAAACTTACAGCGATTGCAGGTGCGTATTGGCGAGGTGACGAAAAGAACAAACAATTGACTCGTATTTATGGAATTACCTTCCCGAAAGCGAGTGAATTAACAGAATATTTGGAACGCGTTGAAGAAGCGAAAAAGCGCGATCATCGCAAGTTGGGTAAAGAGTTGGATTTGTTCCATTTCTCAGCTCGAGTTGGACAAGGTTTGCCATTGTGGTTGCCGAAAGGTGCCGCTTTGCGTGAGCGTTTAGAAAATTTCTTGAAAGCTGCACAGAAAAAAGGCGGATATGACCAAGTGATTACTCCACATATCGGAAGTAAAGAATTGTACGTGACTTCAGGACACTACGCCAAATATGGTGCAGATAGCTTCCAGCCGATTCTTACACCTGATGAAGGCGAAGAGTTTTTGTTGAAACCGATGAACTGTCCACATCACTGTGAAATTTACAAAGCACGTCCGCGTTCCTACAAAGATTTGCCTTTGCGATTTGCAGAATTTGGAACAGTTTACCGCTATGAACAAAGTGGCGAATTACATGGTTTGACACGTGTGCGGGGATTTACGCAAGATGATGCGCATATCTTCTGTACGCAAGATCAAGTGAAATATGAGTTTAAAAAAGTCATCGATTTGGTATTGTATATTTTCAAAACCTTGAAGTTCGAAAATTTCAAAGCCCAAATATCACTTCGCGATCCAGAAACGCCAGAAAAATATATAGGTTCCAACGAAAATTGGGACAAAGCAGAATCAGCAATTATCGAAGCTGCGGCAGAAAAAGGTCTTGAAACAGTCGTTGAATTAGGCGAAGCAGCTTTCTATGGTCCGAAGTTGGATTTCATGGTTGAAGATGCACTAGGTCGCAATTGGCAATTGGGAACAATTCAGGTCGATTACAACCTACCGGAACGTTTCGAATTGGAGTACACAGGATCGGATAATGAGAAACATCGTCCTGTTATGATTCACCGTGCGCCATTTGGTTCGATGGAAAGATTTGTTGCTGTGTTGTTAGAGCACTGTGCAGGCGACTTTCCGCTTTGGTTGGCAACCGATCAAATTGCTATTTTACCAATTAGCGAGAATTACAACGAGTATGCAGAAAAAGTTTTAGAATTGCTAAAAAATTACGATATTCGCGGCTTCGTTGACGACCGTAATGAAAAAATTGGTAAAAAAATACGTGAGTCAGAGTTGAACAAAATTCCGTTCATGCTTATAGTTGGAGAGAAAGAGGCTGATAATCAGGAGATTTCAGTCCGTCAAAGACTAGTTGGTGACAAAGGATCAATGTCGATAGAAGCATTTGCTAAATTGGTATTGGATACAATTGAAGTTGAATTAACAACGAACGCTTAATTTTTGAATGAGAAAACCGCAAAGAAAACCTTTTAAAAGACAGGAAGAAGAATTACACAAAAACAATGGTCGCATCAACGCACCAGAGGTTCGAGTGGTATTTGAAGGCGAAGAGCCTCGCGTAATGAAGACATCAGATGCTATTGCTATGGCAGATGAGCAGGATTTAGATCTAGTCGAAATATCGCCAAACGCGAATCCGCCAGTGTGTAAAATCCTGGATTACAAAAAGTTTTTATACAACCAGAAGCGCAAGCAAAAAGAGTTGAAAGCGAAACAAAGTAAGATCGTTCTAAAAGAAATTCGTTTTGGTCCAAATACAGACGACCATGATTATAACTTCAAATTGGCACATGCCAAAAAGTTTTTAGAAGAAGGAAACAAATTGAAAGCCTTCGTTTTCTTCCGAGGAAGAACGATTGTTTTTAAAGATAGAGGTGAAATCTTGCTTTTGAGATTCGCGCAAGAGTTGGAAGAACTGGGAACAGTGGAACAAATGCCGAAATTGGAAGGTAAGAGAATGATTATCATGATCAACCCGAAAAAGAAATAAATTAGAATTGACGGATAAACGGATTGACAAAATTCGGAATCAGTAATCAGAAATTCGTAATTGATTAAAAGAATATAGTGCTCAACTTTAAATAAAAGAGAGAAAATGCCAAAAATGAAGACAAAATCCAGTGCTAAGAAGAGATTCGTAGTTACTGGTTCAGGAAAAATCAAGAGAAAGCACGCTTTCAAAAGTCACATCTTGACGAAAAAAACAAAAAAGCAGAAAAGAAATTTGACGCATGATGGTTTGGTACACAAATCAGATGAGGCAAATATCAAGCAGCAATTGTGCATGAAGTAATTCGATAGAGTCGAATTAAAAATTTAGGAATGTTAACCAAGTACCGAGTACAAAGCCAGCTGCAACAGTGCTGCACTTCTTACTAAAAAAACACAAAATTATGCCAAGATCGGTAAATCACGTAGCTTCAAGAGCCAAAAGAAAAGGTATCATGAAGCTTGCCAAAGGTTACTTTGGAAGAAGAAAAAATGTCTGGACAGTTGCAAAAAATGCAGTTGAGAAAGGTATGTTGTACGCTTACGAAGGTCGTAAGCAAAAGAAAAGAAACTTCCGTTCATTGTGGATTATGCGTATCAACGCTGGTGCACGCATGCATGGAATGAGCTATTCTCAGTTCATGGGAGCTTTACACAAAAGCGGTATTGAATTAAACAGAAAAGTTCTAGCTGATTTGGCTATGAACAATCCTGAAGCGTTCAAAGCTGTTGTTGAGGCTGTTAAGAAATAAAACAAAGTAAAGGCACTATATTGGAACTCTCGGTCGAAAGATCGGGAGTTTTTTTTATGTGTAAAAAATGAGTCGGGGGTTTGATTTTTATAAAAGTTAGAGAAGCAAAAATCACCCTAGCTAACTAAAAATTTAAATATTTAAATATTTAGTTAAACTTTGAATTTCAAAGTGGATTTAAATCTGATAATCAAACACTTAAACTCTTCTATTCTACGGCAATATTTCCCTACTTTACATATTCTAAGAAATTTTACCTACGCTAAAGGGTTAAAAGTAAAATCCGATATTCTCATCAGTAATAACCTTCCAAAGAAGGCAACTAAGATATATCTTCGATGATAAATATAATTTTAAAACTGTTTTACGTCAGAATTCAGTGAGCAATTTTACGATAGAAATAGTATAATATTCAAGAGGACTTTGAATTAAGTTTCTCACTTTATAGGGGGATTAAGGGGAGGGATTTCCTGTTTTTAAAATCACATCTTCACAATCTCACCTTCTATCGCCTCAAAAGAATTTTCAAAAACGGCTTGGACTTCTTTCAAATGAACACTAGCATCGTTGTAACGTGCGCTTAGATGTCCGAAATACAATTTACCTACTTCTGCGAGTTGAGCGATTTTGGCGGCGTCTGAAGCCGTACTATGTTTAGTTGCCTTGGCTTTTTCTTTATCTTTTTCAATGAAAGTCGCTTCGTGATACAAAACATCTACACCTTTAATCCATTTGATGATTTTCTCCGAATAGGCCGTGTCTGAACAAAAGGCATAAGCCGAAGAAGGTTTTGGTTTTTTCGTGTATTTGCGGAAAGAATGGACAATACCGTTGGCATCCGTAAAATCTTCTCCCCTCTTTAGCAAAGGGATTTGACTGATACTCAATCCGCTTTCTTTGAATTTCTCTGCTAACAAGGCACGTTCTTTTTCTTTCTCGCGGAAAACAAAACCATGTGTCGGTACTTTGTGTTTCAAGTTAAAGGTTTGTACCTCTAAGACATTGTCCTCAAAAATCAGACCTTCAAAATTGTCTTCGATAACATGAAAATTCAATTCGTATTGCATACGAGCTCCAGCTATTTCAAGTTGAAGTCTAACTATTTGTTCTAAAAGTGGTGGACCATAAATGGAAATACTTTTTTCCCTGCCGAGAAGGTGCATAGAACTCAATAATCCGACAAGACCAAAGTAATGATCACCATGTAAATGGGAGATGAAAACAGCGTCAATCTTCTGAATTTTAATGCCTCTAATGCGCAATTGTATTTGCGTAGCTTCACCACAATCCATTAGGAAGTGTCGGTTTTGACAAAAAATATATTGGGATGTTGGATGATGTTTAGCAGTAGGAAGAGCACTACCCGTCCCTAAAAACTGAACATAAAAACTCACGCCTGAATTGTCGTAATCGCTGCGGAGTGGTTGTCTTCGAAATTCAAAACTTTGTCCAATTGGGCAATTTTGATCATTTTCATGACATTATCTTGCAATCCACATAAAATAAATTTTCCATTCGTGTCCTTGCAAAGACGATTGCCCATCAACAAGGCACTCAACCCAGACGAGTCGCAATACTTTGTTTCAGACAAATCTACTATAATGTTGTTGATGCCTTTATTGTTCAATAAAACCAGCTCAGCTTTGAGCTCAAAAGCATTTTGTGCATTCAATCTTTCTACGTTTGAAAATAATGTAGCACCGTACTGCTCAACCTTGGTTTCGAAATTCATTGTTATTAGTTTGAAATCAAAAATAAGAAAAATTTAGTGTCGTTCAATTTTCGCAGCCAATAAATAAATTACAGCCATGCGAATTGCCACTCCATTTTCGACTTGTTGGAGAATTAAAGACTGCTTAGAATCCGCTACGTCACTAGTTATCTCGACTCCGCGGTTGATTGGTCCCGGGTGCATCACGATAATTTCTTTCGTTAAAGAATCTAAAATTTCTTTGTTCAGTCCAAAAAGCATAGAGTATTCTCGCAAAGAAGGAAAATATTTAATGTCTTGACGCTCCAATTGAATGCGCAACATATTGGCGACATCGCACCATTCGAGAGCGTGACGAAGATTATGCGACACTTTTACGCCTAGTTTATCAATGTGTTTTGGAATCAAAGTCGTTGGTCCGCAAACCATCACTTCGGCTCCCAATTTTTGTAAGCAGAGTATATTCGAAAGTGCGACTCTGGAATGCAAAATATCACCAACTATAACTACTTTTTTGCCTTCAAGTGTTCCTAGTTTTTCACGGATGGTAAAAGCATCTAATAAAGCTTGCGTAGGATGTTCGTGCGTTCCGTCACCAGCATTCACTACTCTCGCACCGATTCTGTCGGATAGAAACTTTGCTGCTCCTGGATTCGGGTGACGCATCACCACCATATCCACTTTCATCGAAAGGATGTTATTTACGGTATCAACAAGTGTTTCGCCTTTAGAAACAGAACTTCCAGAAGCACTAAAATTAACTACATCAGCAGATAATCTTTTTTCAGCCAGTTCGAAAGAAAGTTTTGTTCTTGTAGAATTTTCGAAAAATAAATTGGCAATGGTAATATCTCGAAGGGAAGGAACTTTCTTGATCGGTCGGTTGATGACTTCCTTAAAACTATCGGCAGTTGAAAAAATCAATTCAATATCGGCCTTGGTTAAGTCCCGAATTCCAATCAAATGTTCCACGCTTAAATTATCCATTCGCTTCTTGAGTATATAAAAGTACTTTGTCTTCTCCTTCTATTTCTTTCCATTCCACCGATACGCGCTCAGAAATCATCGTGTCAACCGTTTTGCCAACATAATCAGCTTGAATAGGAAGATGTCTTCGGAATCGTCTGTCGATCATTGTTAACAATTCCACGCGCTTGGGTCTTCCAAAAGCCAACAAAGCTTCCATACCAGAACGAATAGTTCGACCCGTAAAAAGGACATCATCTACCAAAACGATATTCTTATTTTCTATGGAAAAATTGATATTGGTCGCACTTGGAATTAGCGGCTTTTCTCTTCTACGGAAATCATCACGGTAAAAGGTGATATCCAAGTTTCCGCAAACGATTTCTTTTCCTAGAATTTCTTCTAAATGCGTTTTTAACCGTGTAACGACATTGATACCGCGTGGCTGCAATCCGATGAGAATGGAGTCAGAAAAATCGCCATGGTTCTCAATCAATTGGTGGCAAAGTCGGTTGATTGTAAGCTCGACTTGCTGGGAATTGAGGATAACTTGATTTTCCATCTTGGCAAAGATAGATTTTTAAGTTGAAATGAGATTATTAAAAATGTGGATTTTTATTTTTGATTTGAGATTAAGTTTCCCTCCTTGAGGAGGGGAAGGGGAGGTGACAACCCCTGAATATTTTTTAGTATCTTAATACTAAAAAAAATGGACCCAAGAAATAACTTTTATAACAAGAATCATCTCGAGTATGCTAGAGAACTGCGATCTCGTATGGCGACAAGAGGCGAAAGATATATCTGGAAAGCTCTTCTGTCAAAAAGACAAACAGGATATCGATTTCTTAGACAACGACCAATCGACTATTATATCGTAGACTTTTTCTGTCCAGAGTTAAGTTTAATTATAGAAATTGATGGGATTTCCCATTTAAATAAGGGTGAATATGATTACAAAAGGCAGTCAAAACTTAAAAAACTTGGTTTCACGATTATCAGATTTAAAGAAGGGGATGTTTTAAACAATCTTGATGCGATTGATAAAGAAATTCGGAGCGTTTTATACTCTTTAAATGATAAAAATGAAAGCAACTAGAAATTCACTTTTTGAGTTTTTTAATCTGTTCCATTCGAATATTTGATTCTACTTAGTTCAGACATCCATTATGTAGCGAGTCACCTCCCCTGCCCCTCCTCAAGGAGGGATACACTACACTCAATATAAAATACCGTTCACCCTTTTCCTAAAAATCACGTTTAAGAATTGCATAGTTTAGAGTCATGCAAGCTACCTCATAATTAGTTTTCATGATTATCATTTGTTTTTGGTAAAGGTCTGGTTCTCTTTCAAAAAGTTTTTTCATAGTTTCGCCTTAGGTTTTAGAGAATCAGATCTTTTTTAACCTCCTTTACGAACCACTTGATAGCCCATTCCCTTAAGCAAATCCATTACTTTATCTCTGAAATTTCCTTGAACAATTATTTCGCCGTCTTTCGCCGAACCACCCACGCCGCACTTGGATTTGAGCGTTTTACCCAATTCTTTTAATTCATCATCCGGACCTTGAAATCCTTCAACCAAAGTAACTTCCTTGCCACCCCGATTTTTCTTGTCGATGGAAACGTATAACTTCTGACGTGAAGAATCAATTGATTCTTGATCATCATTAACCTCATCTTCCCAACTTAAATTTGGATTTGTGGAATAAACTAAGCCGGAATTGTTCTTACTTTTCTTTGACACCTTTTGTTCAATTACGAATTACGAATGTTAAAATTACGAATTATCTGAAACCCACTTTATAATTCATAATTCATAATTCTCAAATTCGTAATTGATTATTTCATTTCCAAAACTGCACTTTGTACATCATCACTAAAGACGCCCGTTGGATTTTTATCACGAACTTCTTTCAGCTTTTTAGGTGAACGAACCTCGAAAATATAGACACTTTTGTTTTGGTTCAGATATTTTCGGACTTCATCTTTCGAAATGGTACCATTCTTAATCACAATTCCTGTTGTAGCAGGATACAATTCCAAAAGGTTATTGATATTGGCAAGATCATCATTCGCATACAAAACCGTAAAACCCGCTGATAAAAATGCTGGAATCCAATCTGGATTAGAAACCACCATGCGCACTCGTGAAGGGTTTTTGTAATAGTCAGGCAAATCGTTAATAGCAGCGAGATAGGTATTCACATCATGAATTGATCCTGTACAAGCGTTGGAATGTTTTATATCCATGAATATTCTTTTGTCATTTGTTGACAAATTCATATCCTTCAGTCGTGTCAATTTTTCGCTGCCGAAACCTTTGTACTTCGTCCCATCTAAATCCGAAAAATACTTGTCTTCAACACAACCGTCTTTGTCTGTTTCTTTCTTAAGGTCGTCATCATGAAATGCCCACAAATCGCCATCTTTAGATAAACGAACATCCATTTCTATGCCATCGCAACCATCAATGTCCAATGCCAATTGAAATGCTTCTTTAGAATTATCGTGATAAACGCTTCCAGAAAATTCCAGTCCCATACCGGCGTGCCCCGCGACTAAAATAAGAGAATCATCTGTTGCTTTCTTACAAGAAAAAAGCACTAGTAATGATATGAAAAGGAGACTATATTTCAAAATTCAAACCGATTTGGAAAGCGTATCCGAGGTGCAATTTGTTATTAAATTGTTGTCCTGTTCGAAACGAAAAATTATGTAAACCGAAATAACTCGAATTAACTACTTTAAAACGACCACCGTATGCGAAGCGATATCCCGCTTGCCCTCCAGAATAGGAAAATTGAGGATCGTTATTTTCAAGATTCAAGCGTTCATGAAAACCGCGAATAGCTGGGCCTAAAAAAAGTCGTGGTCGACGCATTAAATCAAAACTTCCTCCGACATAACCATAAAATGATCTACCTCTTGTAAGCACATGACGCCAGCCTGTTCCTATACCAACTTCCAACAACCAATTTCGAGTAATGGGAACCTGTATACTCACACAAGAATAAATATCTTCAGGTTGATAATGATTCGATATTCCAATACATTCAAGCGTGTCTGGGAAAAAATCTACAGATTTCTTTTGTCCAAACGACCAATCAAAAATAAAAAGGAAAAGTGAACACAAGAGGAATTTCATGTCCTAAAATTAGACAATAAACTAAATCTTCGGACATTTTTTACAGTGAACACCTTTTTTCTTGAACTTCTTGCAGCATTTGCTTTTCTTGTCACAAGAACAGTTACTACAGCTCAAAATGAAGTCCTGAAGAAGATTGTTTTCGGGTTGTTGATGTATGTTCTGTTTCACTTATTTAGAATGATTCTACGCAAAGATAATATCTTTTTCTGAAAACGAGATACCACTTTTGTGGGATATTTAATATAATTAGGAAATAAGCTTTTTGTATGATTCTCAATTCCCTATATTTGATATAAATCTTCAAAAATGAAACCACTTATTTCTTCAACCGTTCTTGTGTTTTTATCTTTTCTTTTACTCCTTGGATGTGGAAAAAACGACATGAACACCGTTTACATATACACTACGGTACCTAATAGTCTTGAGAAATATACTGTTGAAGTAAACAGTGTAAATCGAGGAGAAGTCCCTTTTTCTGGTTCTGTATTGGATTTTTCCAGCGATTCTTTAAACTACAAAACGGTGGTAATGCTTTTGCAACGTGGAAAACACACGATGGATTTATTGAATTCAAAAATGGAGAAAGTGAGCGATGGTTCGCTAAAAATAAAGCGAAACGGATACGGTGCTTCAGGTTCTGGAAATGGTTCGAAGATTAAAATAAACGTTTCTCATACGGAGAATAAATTCCTGGTTCATTATGAAAAGTACTAGGAATACATTAAATTTCAACTAAATATATCGTTAAAAAAAACTTGCATGAATCAGCGTGTCGGTTTCTTATTCCCCGTTCCAGGTTTAATTTTTGGAGCTTTTCTTTTATTAGCAGGATTGATTTCCCTTTTTGAAATTTGGTATTTAGGTTTAGCCTTCATTTTAATTTCAGGATTTTTTTTAACCGCTTCATATGGCAGTGAAATAGACATACAAAATGGCAAATTTAGGGAATACGGTAGTATTTACTTCATCAAAAGAGGTAAATGGATTGCTCTTGATAAATTACCCGAAATCACCGTAAAAAAAAGTCGTGATGGAATGACAATTCACAGCCGAACCAATCATTCCACTACGCTGATTGACAATCGTTTTGAAGTTTGTTTATTGAGCGCAACACATCGCACCAAATGTTTGGTTCAGAAATTCGATTCCAAAGATGAAGCAACGGTATTTGCTCATAAATTGGCTAATCAATTGAATAAATCACTTGTTCAATATCAACCTCAACTATCTGATAAGACAAGAGCGAGAAGAAAATAGTAAATTCGCAGAAGACATTGCATGTATGAAAATCTCATCCCTCAAAGAAATAAAAGACGAACTCAAACATTCGACCCAGGAAGAATTGACGGAGTATTGTTTGCGCTTGATTAAATTTAAAAAAGATAACAAGGAGCTCCTCACCTACTTGATGTTTGAGGCAGACAATGACCAGCTTTATGTGAGCGATCTGAAAGAAGAAATGGACATTGCTTTCACTCAAGTAAACAGAACCAACTCTTGGGCTGCAAAGAAAAATATTCGAAAAATATTATCGCAGTTGAAAAAGAATATTCGCTATGCACAGAAAAAAGAAGTAGAAATTGAACTTTTGACTCATTTTTGCATGAAATTGAGCCGTTTTCGTCCATTTATTGATCAAAACCGTGTTTTACAAAATACATTGGATACCCAAATTCGTATTATCAAAAAAGCAATTTCTACACTTCATCCCGATTTACAAATGGATCATTTATCGATCTTGGAGGAACTCAACCTCTAAAAGAGGTTATTACTTTTTAAATATTAATTCCAAATCTATTTTTTCTCAAAACCAATTCCTACTTTAATTCCCGCTGTTAAGAACCAACTAGCTGAGTTAGAATTGTCCTTTTTCCATTCTGCAGTATAATTGCCCGTTTGATTGTTGTACAATGAATTCACGAAATACCGACTTGAATTCACTGATTTCATTCCGCATCCCATAAACATATCCAAACCAAAATATTTGGACAGCCAATTTTGTGTTCCAAAAAGGAAGCCGAATTGTGTTTCTTGACGATATCCTTTTATTGGATCTAATTGTGCAAAAATGAAATCTTCAAATTGATAATTGTATCGACGAAAGCCAATTATTGGCGAAACATAAAAACCATTCATCACCCATCGGTCTTCGAGAGGATAAAATCTGAAACCTGTTGAAAAATTGAATCCCATCAAACTTCCCGTCGTATTGTCAAATCCATTGATCTGCTCAAAAATTCCATGTCCATTATTGCCAAAAGGAGAGACATTGGAGAAAGTGGGTCCAGCACTGAACTCTATACTTGAACGATCACCAATAGCATGTTCAAAGCCTAATTCTACAATTCCTCTGAATATTTTTGTTGGCGTAAATTTCAAAATATTTTCTGTTTCAGTAAGAACGTTGAATTTATTTTTGGAACTCTGAGCAAGAAGGTCAGAATTCAGTGACATTGTCATAATTATCGCAGCCAGTGTGGTAATGTATTTCATGGTTTAAATTTTAAGTGAAATAACGAACTTTTATCGAATCGGACAATTATTCTTTCAATAATTCCGACCTATTCAAGAAAATTAACGGTCAAGAAAAGGGAATATTATCTTTGCACAAAAATTAATAAGAATGAATCTAAAATTTTCCATCTCCGAAGATGAATTCCTCACCTTTCAATTATACACACTTTCCAAATCATTGAACGTACTCAAGAAAATGAAAAGAGGTCAAATCTTTGCCACAATACTTGGAATCATTTTGGCTTTTAATTTGTTTATTTCAGACGCTTTTTGGCCGGGAACTGTCATGCTTGTGGTATGTATAGGTATATACTTGTATTATCCTCAATATCACAAATGGCGCATGAAACGTAATTTTAAGCGATACATTCATATCAATTATAAAGATCGATTTGAGCAATCAGAAGAACTAACTTTTCACAACAAAGGCGTTTTATCGAAGAACATTTCCGGTGAAGGTGAAATACCCAAAGCTGAATTAACTGAGTTGGTTGAAATCAGTACTATTTTCCTCCTGCGCATGAAAAATGGCGCTTCTATCATTTTGCCAAAAGGTCAAATAGATGCTCTGAAATTAAAAGCTCAGGTAAAAAAACTAGGTTTACCTTTTCGCGAAGAGCTGAACTGGAAGTACTAAATATCTAGAAAAAATCGGATTGAATATGCCGAAAAAGCGAAGCATGAGCGTCTATAATCATCTTAATATCTGTACTGTAACCACCTCCCATAGCCGCAACCATTGGGATTCTTAACCCTTTTACAAAATCCAAGACCATGGCATCGCGTTTTTGTAAACCACTCATGGTGAGTGCCATTTTTCCTAGTTTATCGGTTTTCAATACATCTACTCCAGATTGGTACAGCACAAAAGTTGGTTGAAATCTTTCTAGAATTTGATTCAAACCTTTGTCCAAAGCACGTACGTAGGTTGCGTCATCACAATTTACATCCATGGCTATGTCCAAATCTGAAGTTTCTTTTTTCAAAGGATAATTATCTCGACCGTGCATGGAAAAAGTAAACACGTTTGCTTCGTTTTTAAAAATTTGAGCCGTTCCATTTCCTTGGTGAACGTCCAAATCCAAAACGAGTATTTTTTGATATGGTAGTTTTTGCAGAAGATATTTGGCGGCAATAGCCAGATCATTCAATAAACAAAATCCCTCTCCCTTATTCGTGTATGCGTGATGAGTTCCTCCTGCAATATTGGCTCCAAAACCATATTCAAGCGCGTAATCGCATGCTTTTCGGGTACCTTCCATAATGTAGCGCTCTCGTTCAATCAATGCCTGATTATGGATAAATCCTGTTACGCGTTGTTCACGTAGCGATAATTTCAAGTTGAATAATCGCTCCAAATAATCTGTCTCATGCACATTATTAATGTACTCATCTTCAATATCATTTGGGATAAAAAAATTCTCTGGAGTCAAGGTTCCTTCATAGACCAATTGTTTGGGCAAAAGGTCATATTTTTCCATGGGAAACTTATGGTTTTCAGGAACTGAAAAAACGTATTCTTGTCGCCAAGCTATTTTAAACATATTTTAGAATGGAGCTAGACAGAGCAACAAAAGCAATTCACTATTGTTCACTTGATTGTCTATTTGTACGGAGAAAATACAATCAAAGGTACTAGTAGATTCGCCTATAAAAACCTGATTATTATACAAAGTAAATACAACCCTTTTTAGTGAACTATTAGAAACTTGGTACAATTTTCCATTTTCATATTCGTACAAAAGATCAAAAATGGAATCACTGTCGCCATTGTAAATCTTGTTTCCTTCTATTGTATAAAGACACCTTGAACTGAAAGCGGCATCATAAACTTTGTTAGCTCGAATGATGTACAAATCATTTCCCCAAAGCGAAGAACTCATTCGCTGTATTTTTTGATTGGAAATAATATAGGCCAAATCATTCGGATTTACTCTATCTCCTCTAAATATTTTTGTTTGTCCGAAAACGGATAAATTGATGAGTAAGAAAAGAATCCAGAGGAATCTCATTTTTCAAAAGGAATTTCCAAAACGATTTCAATGTGATAGCAAGAAGAAAAATCGTCTGCCGTTTCGAAATAATATTGGATATTGTGTTGGGACTTCAATTTCATGATGATATATCCTAAACTAGCACCTCCTTTTTCAGAGAGCCCACCATTCACCAATCGCTCCATATAGAATTTCTTCGTATCATCTAGAGATAGCCCATTCAAAAAATCTAAATATTCCGTCATCGGTTCAATTTCATCTTGAGCTGAAATATTAAAGAAATGAACACGGTATGAAATATCAGTTTTAACCAATAAACAAGCACCTAAATGATGTCCTTCTTCATCCAAACGACCATGTTTGAAAATATTTTGTAACCCTTCAACAAAAATTGTAAATATTCGTTTGGAAATTGTCCGCTGTTCAAGTGAATCTATCAGCTTTTGTTCAACCTCATTTGTAATTTGAGAAATAGACGATTCATTGATGTCCCCGAAATACTCAGAAACTACATCACCAGCCAATAAATTCGTGTTTTGAATTTTGGTTCGGTCGTAAACTTGCCTCAACAGATAGGCGGTCGTATCATTACTTATCTCAACCATCAACGGTTTAATACCTTTGGTTTAATCTCTCTCATTAACGTTACTTGAAAATTAAAGTTGCATGAAATTGTCGTTAAAAACTTTAAAAATAAAGTTTTTTTTGTGAAAAATCTATAAACACCTTTAAAATTAAGGCGTTAAAGTATTTACTTATTAACGATTTTTTCAACAATTTCAACTACGGCTGGACAAACATCAATGTTTTTTTGCGTCAAATCTAGAATTTGATGCATGTTTTTTCTATCAGTATGTGGGTATTCTCTGCAGGCCAAGGGTCGAATATCATAAATATTGCATTTATTGGTTCCCAAATCTAAGAATGAGCATGGAGCTTGATTGAGCACATAATCACCTTCATTGTCCATGTGCAAATAGCTTGTGATAAAATTTTTCTCGGTAGTTCGCTGAGCTTTTGCAATTCTTTTGATGTCTACATCCCGAAAAATTGGACTAGTAGTTTTGCAACAATTGGCGCAAGAAAGACAATCGATTCGTTTGAATGCCTTTTCATGTTCTGCATGAAATAGTTCATCGAGCTTTTTACCTTTTTTCTTATTATTTCGAAAAAATTTAGCTGAAATTTCTTTTAGTTTTTGACCTCTTTCTAAGGTATCAGAGTACTTCATCCTACTGTTACGATTTACCGCAAATATCGGATAAACTTGTATATTTAGGCACTTTAAAAAATGAAAATCCAATATGGATCAATATGATTTAATTGTGATCGGCGGCGGACCCGCAGGTTATGCCGCTGCAATGCGCGGAATAGACTTTGGAAAAAGAGTTTGTTTGATTGAAAGAGACAAAGTTGGAGGCGCTGGCGTGTATAATGGGGCTTTGTCTTCAAAAACGCTTTGGGAGCTTTCTCACCGTGTCTCTGGTGTAAAAAGCATGCTTTCATCCGATAATCATTTGAGTTTTGAAATTCCTTGGTCAGAAGTTCAGCGTAACCTAGACGAGGCTATTTTTGAGAGAAAGTTTCAGTATTCCTGTCATATCAAATTACTTCAGACGGAGTCCTTGAATAATATTTTTCACTACGAACGAGGAGATGGTTATTTGTTGTCTAAAAACGAAGTTAAAATCTCGCACGAAGGAACGGAAAAGGTAATTTGGGGAGAAAACATAATCCTTGCAACGGGTTCCAGACCTCGTACCATGCCAAATATACAGGTGGACGAAAAATACATATTGACTAGTGACGGGATAGACTGTATCGATGATTATCCAGAGAGTATTGTCATCGTTGGTGCTGGAGTTATTGGATGTGAATACGCAACGATTTTTTCAAACTTCGGAAAAACAAAAGTTTATATGATCGATCGTCAAGATCGTATTCTTCCTTTTGAAGACAGTGACATTTCCAATTTAGTAGCCAAAAGAATGGTTAAAGGTGGAGTTACCATACATCACAATGCTTCTTTGAAACGAATGGAAGTGATTGAAGGAGAAGTAGAATATGAATTGGAATATAAGGATGGAACTAACGAAATCATTCGCGTGAAAAAAGCGCTTTTGTCCATTGGTCGGGTTCCAAACGTTGAAAATATTGGTTTAGAAAATGCGGGTGTAGCCATGTCGCAAAGAGGTGTCCACATTGGCGATATCGATACACAAACGAATGTATCAAATATTTATGCCGTTGGTGACGTGTCTGGGCACATTGCACTCGTAAATATGGGCGAAATTGAAGCTCGTCATGCCGTTGAGAAAATATTCGATGGTCCAGTAGAATCTCTATCCTACGACAATGTTTGTACAATAATGTTCCTCAACCCGGAAGTTGCAGCGGTTGGTTTAAATGAACAACAATGTCTGGAACAAAATATTCCTGTCAAAGTGGTAAAAATAGACTACTCGGTAATTGCAAGGGCAATAGCCATGCGTAAAACAGAAGGATTTTTCAAGATTATCGTTACCAATGATAAGGAAATGAAAATTCTTGGTATGCGCGCTGTGGGTGAGCATGCATCAAGTGCTATACAAGCCGTGGGATTATTAATCAAAATGAATGCAGGTATAGAGGTATTATCGGAATTAGTTCATCCTCATCCATCGATTGTTGAAGGAATTCAAGAGTGTGTAAGAATGCTTTTGAAAAAATCAATTTTTAAAGCGTCTGTCTTCAAAGATAAATTATCGTGCTATGCTTTGGTGGATGGCGTGCGAACGGATTTGGAAAGGCTTTAGTCTATTGTGGATTGCTGATTACGGATTACGGATTGGTTTATTCCGAATTGCGTGATGGTATTATTTTCCTTTCAAATCCATGGCTCTCAGGGTATTGATCATTAGAGAAGCAATGGTCATTGGTCCTACTCCACCGGGAACTGGTGTGATAAAAGAGCATTTTTTCGATACCTCATCAAAATCAACATCACCTCTCAAACGCCATCCTCTGGCTCTTGAATTGTCTGGAACACGAGTTGTTCCAACATCGATAACTACAGCTCCCTCTTTGACCATGTCAGCAGTGACAAATCCTGGTTTGCCAATTGCAGAAATTAAAATATCGGCTGTTAAACAGATTTCTTTGAGATTTTTTGTTCGGCTGTGCGTCAATGTAACTGTGCAATTTCCTGGATCAGTATTTCGCGATAGCATAATGGAAATCGGCATCCCTACGATATTACTTCGACCAAGTACTACACAATTTTTACCTGCCGTTTCAATGTTGTTGCGTTTGATTAATTCAACAATTCCTGCTGGCGTTGCAGGCAAAAACCCAGGAAGATTCAAAACCATATTTCCCAAATTCACAGGATGAAAACCGTCTACATCTTTCAAAGGATCAATGGCTTGGGTTATTTTTAATTCATCAATATGATCTGGAAGCGGCAACTGTACAATGAAACCGTCAATACTTTTGTCTTCGTTGAGTGATTTTACTTTTGCTAATAAAATTTCTTCAGGAACAGTTGAGTCATAACGGATTAAGGTGCTTTCAAAACCAATTTGGTCGCAAGCTTTGACTTTTGCATTTACGTAGGTCATTGAACCACCGTCATTACCAACCAAAATAGCCGCAAGGTGAGGGATTTTCTTACCATCCAACTTACGTTGCGCGACTTTTTGAGCCAATTCTTGTTTGATTTTATCCGAAGTGATTTTTCCGTCTAATAAGTGCATCTGCGAAATTTTTCGACAAAGATAAGTGTTTGGCGCAGATGTATTGTATTGGACCGCTATCGATTTCCATGTATTTTCGAACACGAAATCTTAATTCTTGCTTAAGAAAGCTAGACTTATGCCACTGGATTTGCAAAATATATTGCGCTATTTGTATATTTGAACTATGAAAAATATATTCTTGCTTCTTTTTCTTATTTCATTCATATTGGCAGCTCATTCTCAAACAGTTGCTGGAAATTTTAAATCTGAAATTGCCATTGACGGTTATTTCTCCGTTGGTAATCAGGGAGGTAATTTTAGTGCTGGTTTGAAATACGGAGCACTAAAAAAGGACGACGATAGTAAAGTAGTGATTGGTCCTTCAGTTCGCTGGATGCGAGTCTGGTCTAAAAATTATGCTACGGCATTTCAACCTGCTAGTTACAATATATTTGGCGTGGGTGCATTTGCACATTGGAGAGTAGTTGATGGAATATATTTGGGAGCCGAATTTGAATCGCTAAAAAGTCCAGTAAATTATGTAATTATAACTCAACAGAAAACATGGGTCCCAACCTTATTTTTGGGCGGTGGGTATTCGAAAGCTTTTGATGACAGATTTCGCATTAAT
This sequence comes from Crocinitomicaceae bacterium, assembly GCA_041751955.1. GTDB lineage: Bacteria > Bacteroidota > Bacteroidia > Flavobacteriales_D > Crocinitomicaceae > UBA2040. Next base: position 9,006 of record JBGSIB010000011.1, on the reverse strand, counting down.
GTCGGCGTGTTTTATGATATTATTAATGACCCCGGCAGTCCCTATCGACCTTCATATTTAACAAGAAAAACGAGTGCAAATGGCCAACCGGGAGCATTGATTCCTATTCTTTATCGTTTGCAATTGGTGATTCCGCTGTACACGACTCAAAGTAATTGAATCTGATTATCACCAATTTCAATCAGGTCTCCTTTTATTAGCTTCGCCCGTTTTCTGGTTTCTACTTCGCCGTTTCTTAGAACTTCACCGTCATCCACAATGAATTTTGCATGACCTCCCGTTGAGGCTATCCCTGTAGCTTTGAGCAATTGTATCAATTCGATGTATTCGCCATTGATTTTAAATTCACTTTTCATTTTTCCAATTTTTAAATAAGATTTCAGCAGCTTCGAAAGGAGTAATTTCTTGATTTCTAATTTTTTCTTCAAAATCTTTTACGCTTTCTCTGGCTCCTTTTTTGTCAAGATAAAAATGAAGAATGGTCTCTTTTAAACTCTCTTGAAACCAGCGAATATCTTGGTTGTGTCGTTTTTTTTCAAACCAACCATTGACTTTTGTGTGATTTTCAAAATTTTCAATTTCGGTCCAAACTTTATCAATATTAATTCCTTCCAAAGCGCTGCAAACTGCAGTTTTTGGAATCCATTCATTAGCATTTGCTGGGAAAAGATGCATGGCATTTTTATATTCACGCGCAGCCAACTCTGCTTTTTTTAGGTTGTCGCCATCTGCCTTATTGATGACCAAAAGGTCTGCCAATTCCATGATACCGCGTTTAATACCTTGCAATTCGTCACCAGCACCAGCAAGCATCAACAATAAAAAGAAATCGACCATGGAGTGAACGAGCGTTTCACTCTGTCCAACCCCAACCGTTTCTATTAAAATCACATCAAATCCGGCGGCTTCGCATAGTAGAATACTTTCTCTCGTTTTGCGTGTTACTCCACCCAAACTTTTTCCCGACGGAGAAGGACGAATAAATGCATTATCAGCCTGACTCAGTTGATACATGCGCGTCTTATCTCCTAGAATACTTCCTTCACCTTCTTCCGAGCTCGGATCAATGGCCAAAACCGCCAATTTTTTTCCAAGAGAAAGCAAATGCATACCGAAAGCTTCAATAAAGGTGCTTTTTCCTACCCCGGGAACACCAGTAACTCCAATGCGGATAGAATTTCCAGAAAGAGGTAAGCTTTTCTCTATGAGCTGTTTAGATTTTTCTTTATCCGATTCTAAAGTACTTTCTAATAGTGTAATAGCTGAGCTCAATGCGGCGCGATTACCTAGCGTCAAATCTGTGAAAAGATTTTCTACAGAAAGATTTTCTTTTCGGTCTTTCCGTTTTTTTACCCAATCCGATTTGTGCTGCTCGTTCATTGCTTCGAAAATAAGGATTTTTAACCATGAAGGGACGTGAAGTATAAAGGAATATTTCTTTATTCCGTTCAGAAATGATCGTTTCAATTGAAGTGTTAGGAATCTTAAAAGTTAAAAATTGACCTGAATGCCGATTCATATCTCCATGGTTCAATTTTGTTTTATACAACATCATAAATTTTAAATATCTTCGCCACCATGACCAAGATTGGCCTTCTTTCCGACACCCACGGTTATCTCGACCCAAAGGTTTTTGAGTATTTCAAGGACGTAGATGAGGTTTGGCACGCTGGCGATATTGGTAGTTTGGAAATTGTGGATGAATTAAGAAAATTCAAACCAACACGTATTGTTTTTGGCAATATTGATGAAACGGAAATTCGTTCAGAGACATTGGAAACAGAAATTTTTACTATTGAAAAAAAGAAAGTTGTCATGACACATATCGCAGGTCGCTCCGGACGCTACGCTAAAGGAATACCCGAATTACTCACCGCAGAAAAACCTGATATTTTCGTTTGTGGTCATTCGCACATTCTCTTGGTGCAAATGGATAAACGATTCCAGACTTTATGGCTCAATCCTGGTGCATGTGGCTTGAAAGGATTTCATTCTGTCAGAACCCTATTGCGCTTTGCAATTGATGGAGAGAAGATAGTAAACATGGAGGCGATTGAAATAGGAAAGAGGATTTAACACTTTCTTATCCCCTCTTTTTTCAAGAGAAAAATCCTATTATTAGACAAGGAAATTAAGCTAATTTCGTAGCAGATATAATTTTTTAAATTCGTTTACGTTATTTCCACACATGAGAATACTAATCCTCTTAACAAGCTTGATTTTTTGCTCAAATGCCATGACGCAAACAGGCGGCACTGAAAGTTTTGCTTTTCTAGATTTAGCTTATAACGCACGAGCACTTGGATTGGGTACAGATTTTATTACTGTGAAAGACAAAGATTTGAATTTGGGCGTGATTAATCCATCACTTATAAATGCATCAATGGACAAATCTATCTCTTTCAATCAAGCATTAATTCCGGGAGGAATAAATTATGGCATGGTCAGTTACGGAAGAGCCTTTAAACAGGAATTTGTTGGTGTCGGTCATATTCGTTACATCGATTACGGAAAAATGACACGTCGCGATGAATACGGAAATGACCAAGGAACTTTCAAACCCATGGATATGATCCTCGGAGCAAGTGTTTCCAAGCCATTTTCACCTCGATTGTCCATAGGATTGACAGCCAATTTAATTTATTCCCAGTTAGCTTCTTATTCATCCTTTGGCGCATCAATTGACTTTGCAGGGAATTATTATAACGAAGAAAAAGAATTTTTGGCAACAGCTATTGTGAAAAATGCAGGTTATCAATTCAAAGGATATACCAAGAAAAAACATGACCCATTACCGGTAGATTTACAATTTGGTGTATCGAAAAAATTGGCGCATGCTCCATTTCGCTTCTCACTTTTATTGCATAGTTTGAATCGCTGGGATCTAAGTTATGTGGATCCAAATGCTCGTCCGACAATAGACGCATTAACAGGTGATACCATTCCTGTGCCAACAGCAAGTTTCATAAATAAATTGGGACGTCACTTTACATTTCAAACCGAAATTTTAGTCTCTAAAAATTTACATTTCAGAGCCGCGTTTAACACGCAACAACGTTTGGAAATGCGTTTAACAGAACGTCCAGGAGCCAGTGGACTTTCATTTGGTCTCGGCATGTATTTTAAAAAATTCTCAGTTGATTATGGTTTTGGAGTAGTTTCTAGAGCAGGATATCAGCATATGATTTCGTTAACTACGAACTTAGGAATGTGGAGGAAATGATTTGATTTTTAATTGTGGATTGCGGATTACTGATTGTGGATTACTGATTGCTGATTGCTGATTGCTGATTACTGATTGTGGATTACTGATTGTGGATTTACGGCTATTACTATATCTTCGGAAAAACTAAAAAGGGCTTTGAATTTAAGATTTTTAGAAAAAAATAATAATCCTTTTCATTATCTTCGTCGGGCATGAATAGAGAAGCTAATTCAAGGAAAATCACAATTGCCATAGACGGGCATTCTTCCTGCGGGAAAAGTACTTTAGCGAAAGAATTGGCGCAGAATATAGGATATATCTACATTGATTCCGGTGCTATGTATCGTGGTGTTGCACTATATTGCCGGAGACACGATTGGGTTTCGACTGAATATTTGGATACTGAAAAAATTATTGAGCACCTTCCCGAAATTGAACTTCGATTTGTTTTGGAAGAAGGCATGGAAAAACCTCAATTGACTTTAAATGGCGAGTTAGTAGAAAGACAAATTCGGAGCATGGAAATTTCCAATGTTGTTTCACCTGTCGCGACAATAAAAGAGGTTCGTGAAAAATTAGTGGACGAGCAGAGAGAAATGGGAAAAAAAGGTGGTGTAATAATGGATGGACGAGATATCGGATCCGTTGTTTTTCCGGATGCAGAATTGAAAATATTTTTGACAGCCCAGCCTGAAATCAGAGCGATTAGACGGTATGATGAATTAAAGGCAACAGGAGTTGAAGTAAGTTTAAAAGAAATCAAAAATAATCTTTTAGAGAGAGACCGAATTGACAGTACAAGAGCGGAAAGTCCATTGATTCAAACTAATGATGCTTGGGTTCTAGACAATTCAACCTTATCGAAAAAAGAACAATTAGAACTTGTTCTCAATAAAATAAAATCCGTTATTCAGGCACTTTCGTGAAATTTTAACGAAATAATTTTATATTTGTATAAATTCTTACAATTGACTTTAAGAATTTCACAAATCACCCCTACACTTTTTTAGAAAAGGTTAATTGTGTTTAATGGTAGCGATACCAGGAATAAATTTGAATATGGATTCGATTGGAAAAATAACAGAAGACTTAATAAACAGAAGCCCATTTTTGCGCGAAGCAATTACGGACAACTTGATTAATATTTCAGCTCTTGCTCGCAAATTGAAACCAGAGATTGAGCACAAAATGGGTAAACCTGTTAAAGAAGGCGCTATCGTCATGACTATCAAGCGCATGTCTCCGGGTCTTTATCACCGATTGAACATCAAGATTACCAATATGATGTCGGAATTAGGTGACTTTTTAGTGAGAAGTAATTTGTCGGATTTTACTTATGAAAATACCGAATCTCTAAAAAATGCTCAAACCGATTTCATTCAGTTGTTGCGCAAGGAGAATGACAATTTCTATACAATTTCTCAAGGTTTATCGGAAACAACATTCATCGTTTCAGCCACTCAAGGTGATTTGGTGAAAGACTTTTTCAAAAAGGAAAAGCTCAAAGCACATAACGAGAAATTAGCTTCAGTTACTGTGAAATTACCCACAGTGAATGTTGAAATTTATGGTGTTTACTATTATATTTTGAAGCAATTGGCCTGGGAAGGAATCAATATTGTGCAAGTGGTTTCCACTTCCAATGAGTTTACAATTGTTGTGAAGCAATCAGAAATTGATACAGCGTTTAAGATATTGATGAATTTGAAGCGAGAGGCTTAAGAGAGGGAGACGCGTTGAAACAAGATTTGAAGCTTTAAAAGCAGCAAATAGTAAAAATTTAAATTTTTATTTAACTCTTGATTACCAATGCTTTATCTGGCAAAAAAAAGAATAAACTCTAAATCACAAATTCAAACACCAAACCTTTGGATTAAAATAATATACTAATCCAAAATGCTAAGCCTTACACTGCTCCTCCGGACGCGCACCACACAAACCACAGCTTGCACCTTCTTTTTGCACCAAAGGATTGTTACTAGCACATGTTCCTGCGAATTTCCCATCCTTTTTCGCCCAAATTTTTATTGCAATACCTGCAAAGGCTAATGCTAAAAGTCCTATGGAAAGAAGAATTAATTTCATGATAAAAGAATTTCTACAAAGTTAAGGAAAATCAGTTGCCGAACAATAATTTTCCTACACCGAAACGTTGCCAAAAAATATCTTGTGGATTACCTGAATAATAAACATCGCCTGTGCTCCAAGATTCACCTTCTAGCATCGTGCAATTACCAGCGTTGATATGTAAGGGTGCAGCGCTCCGACTAATGACTGTAAAAGTAGAATCGACCAATAGATTTCGAGCGTCGCCAAAAGCGTTTCCCTTGACCGTTAAATTGGCGATTTTTGTGTGACCTGAAAGAATGTAATTCGACCACGAAGGTTCCGCAGAAACTGACAAATAAACCGATTCCAAATTCAAATTAACCGTGCCCGAACCTTCTTTCAAAGCCAATGAAAAATCGGGTAATTTTAAAGTTCCTTCATTTCGCATTATCCCTGAACCTTCAAACAGCAGTTGATGCAAATTCGTAAAATGAATTTCGACTAAAATTTTCTTTTTTTGTGAACGAAGAAAACGGCATTTATTTGTATTCAGGATAATTACTTCACTTTCGGACAGTTGGACATCAATCAAATTCACAACTTTATCGCCACCAATTATCTTTACGTAATCGAGGCTATCCTGAATCAAAAAGTAATCCAAATAAGGTCCAACCTGTAGTTTTGTGAAATCGTCCAATTCAACCACTCGATTCGTTTCGCTACCCGTGAATTTGATACAGGCTCTATCTTCTGCTTTTTTGCAAGCAAATAAAAGAAAAATAAAAACGAACAGAATTCTCATACTTTCCGACGATTAAAGATATACCCTACACTCCACTCTACATAATCTGCTTTTCCGTAATTTGATTTCAACGTGATGCCAATTTGAACATTGGATTTGAATCGATATCGCATTCCGATTCTATGATAAATTCTGTCTTCAGGCACGTAGCGATCACGAAAATAATAACCCATTCCCAAAATTGTTGAGAAGCGGTCGAAGGTTAAAACATGACCGGCGAAAAAACCCAGTTGAAAAATATTTACCGGTTTCTTTTCAAAATCAGGCAAATAATTAAGAACTGCAGTTTTATAAATTCCATCCAAAGCGATCTCAACTCCTAATTTCGGACTGAATATTTTTCTAGCAAATCCATTCAAGGCGAAAACCGGGTATTTCTTGCCTCCCGAAGGAAAAACTTCTTTCACTGAGAAAATAAAATTACTTCCAAAACACCAGGGAGCTTGCCAAGCATCAGTATAAAAAGGCTTTGATTTTGATTTCACGAGAGAACCAATTCGACCAAAAGTTAAATTCACCATTGGATAGTTCAAACCAAGATTGGGCAATTTATTCGCTCCATTTGAAAAGTGATTAAGTCCCACACCAAAGCCAATTTCAGTTTTTTCAAATGATCGTCGATAATTCAAGGACATTTGAACAATAACATTTAAATGCGAGGACATCGCATTATTTTTGGGGTTGGAAACAAGATCATAAACTTTCGTTACATATGCCAAACCGGCTCCAACTCTTGCGGTAAACGCATTTTTCTTATTTTTAATAAAAGGTAAATCTCCAAAAGCAAAAGTGCCAAATAAATCTCCTAGTAAATCTCTATTTCCAGTCGTGGAATAAAAAGCAGTGAAGCCAACACGAGGTCTATGATAAGCCTTGGTCCAAGAATTGGAATCTTGTAAATCAATAAAATAGGTCAATTCACCAGCTAAAACAGGATCTTGGGGAAGATGCGAAATAGATGGTCGATGCACGCCTAAATATCCAGAGCTTATTTTCCCTTCCAGTCCAAAAATATTTTGAGCACTTACAAAAGAACTGATTATCAAAAAGTAAACGAGAAGCGGAGCGGTTTTCATTTGAGAACAAAATTAATTTTTTCTTTTTTGTTCTGAGATAAAACCTAATTTTAAACAAAAAAAAGATGGATAAGAGACTAGAAGCTTTCGAAAGATTGTTGAATATTATGGATGACCTGAGGGAAAAATGTCCGTGGGATATGAAACAAACCTTTCAAACTTTGCGTCATCTGACTATTGAAGAAAGTTACGAATTGACTGATGCGATTTTAGAAGAGGACTGGGATTCACTTAAAGGAGAAATTGGTGATTTGATGCTTCATCTGGTTTTTTATTCAAAAATTGGAAGCGAAAAGGGTTTGTTTGACATTACTTCTGTTTTGGATCAAATTTGTGACAAACTTGTTCACCGTCACCCTCATATTTATGGCGATGTAGAGGTTCAGGATGAAGAAGAGGTTAAAAGAAATTGGGAAAAACTAAAATTAAAAGAAGGCAAAAAGTCTGTTTTAGAAGGTGTTCCCAATTCCTTACCAGCCATGGTTAAGGCTATACGTATACAGGAAAAGGCAAAAGGTATTGGTTTTGAATGGTCGGATAAAAAGGATGTTTGGGACAAAGTTAAAGAAGAATTGAAAGAATTTGAAGAAGAAGCTGACGTCAGAAGTGACAAGATGGAAGAAGAATTCGGAGATTTACTTTTTTCTTTGATCAATTTTTCTCGTTTCGTGGACATCAATCCAGAAAATGCCTTGGCCAAAACCAATAATAAGTTCAAGGCGCGTTTTCAACTGATGGAGCAATACATACAAGCTGACCATCTTATAATCAATGAATTAGAATTAGAAAAGCTCGATGTTTATTGGGAAAAAGCCAAAATAGAATTGCGGAAAACTGTTTGATTCTCGCCCAGAAAACAGATCAATCAAGGACTCCTACCACTGAATAGGTTTTCTTCTAATTATCCCAGACAAAACCGATGGATATTGTATATTCGCGGTTCAAAGACTTTAAGACCAATATGAGATTACTTTTTGCCTTCTTTTTCCTTTTCACCAGCTATTCAGTTTTCGCGCAAGATGTCAACATCCGCGGATTCATATATGTTAAAGCCACTGGAGAACCGATTCCCTATCAGAAAGTTAAACTTTTGAGAACAACAGATAGTACTGTTGTTTCTGGGGCTAATTCAGACATCAATGGTTTTTATAGCATTGCTAAAGTTGAAAAAGGCGAATATTTAGTTAATATTCAGAATTACGAATATGCGACAATTTATCAAAAAGTTGTGGTAGACAAAGCAAGTGGAATCATCGACATAAAATTCGAATTGGCCGTTGACCCCAATGTTAAAGAGTTTGACCAAATCACGGTAAGTGCTGAAAGTAGACAGAAAAAAACAGAAGTTCAAATCTCAACAATCAAACTAGACAAAAAAGGATTAGAACGTATTCCGAGTATGGGAGCTGAAAATGACATTGTTGGGGCATTGAGTGTTACGCCCGGTGTTGTAACAACTGGTGACCAAGGAGGACAATTGTATGTTCGTGGAGGAACACCTATTCAAAACAAAATATTATTGGATGGAATGACGATTTACAGTCCATTTCACTCCATTGGTTTCTTCTCTATTTTCGAAACTGAGTTGGTCAAAAGTGCAGACGTTTATACAGGTGGTTTTGATGCAAAATTCGGGGGAAGAATCTCTTCCATCATGGATATCACCTATCGAGATGGAAACAGAAAAGAATTTGGGGGTAAACTATCTGTTTCACCGTTTTTGGCAAAAGCCGTGTTAGAGGGACCTTTTACGAAGCCAAAAGATGGTTCAGCAAGCAATGCCTCTTATATTTTTTCCGCTAAACATAGTTTGTTGGATTACACTTCCAAAAACTTGTATCCACGGGTAAATGAAGGAGATGGTTTGCCATTTA
>JBGSIB010000010.1:0-89662 GCA_041751955.1 Crocinitomicaceae bacterium | reverse complement strand
GTATAACCTATCCTTTCAGAAAGAACAAAAAATCCGTCATCATTATAATCAATCCAAGCAGCCATATATTGATCACCAAATGTGCCATTTGAAATGGTAACATTATAGGACGAACCGGCTTGAAGTGTGGCTGTTAAATTTGATGAACCGGCAAAAAACTCATAAGAGGGGTTGACTGGAGCAGTGCCCGTAAAATTGGACAAGGTGGTTCCCGCAATTACGATATTAGAAATTAAATCTCCAGATGTTTTACCAGATGAATAATTTGGAACACAATAGCAAGATATACCTGGACTCTGATTTACCAAAACAGGATTAGAGTAAGTGTTATTTGCTCCACAAGTCACCTGGCAACGATAATACGTCGCGGTCAATTGATTGGATACAAGTTGAACATTTGTCGGAGAGCTTAATGTCTGAACATTACTTGTGAAAGCTAAATTACTAGCACTTTGCCATATATAACTTAGTCCAGTGCCTGGAGTTGTATTTTGTAAAGAAAGAATAAACGGTGAATTAGGACAAGTTGTAGAAACGGAAGAAATAGTATTTCCTGGAGAAGGCGAACCAGAACATGCAGTTCCAGTTGCTTCGGAAATTACAACATTATCAATATTTAAATAAAAATCTCCATTCGCCCAAGCGGCATCCCATTTTATATAAAGCGGTCCCGCGGTTGGATTAAAAGTAACCGTTCTAGTAACACAGCTTCCTGAAACAACATGATTTGATGAATTTACTGTTTCTGCGTTTATCCATGGACCAGTTGCAGAAGGGCCGTAAAGTACTTCAAAAGAGCCCCAAGGATTGGCTGTTCCAACATTATTTGCCGAATAATCAGCAACCTTGTAATCATATGACAATGTCACTACACCGCCAATTGATGTTCCTGTGTTGGGCGTAATCAAATCGCAAACGGGTGTAAAAAGATATAAATTATATAGCATATTGGGCGTTCCACATCCCGTATTTAATGGCGAATATACCATTGAACCTGTCCAACCTGATGGGGGGGCATTAAAATTTTCTGAAAATGAGACTTGAGCCTTCGACACAGAAGGAAGGGCACATATTAGAAAGACTAAAAAATTCAATGAATTAATTGAAGATCGGATTTTTCCAATAATTTGTTTACTCGTATTTATGAAACGGTTTTGAATTTTTATTGTAGTTGTATAATCAGCCATGGAAGTTTATTTAAACTCTTTTTATAAATATTTGAAAAAGAAATGATTTCTATGAATCAAATCTTTAACTTATTAATCATGATAATGTGATAAAAACAAATTTAGGTTTTTTTTTGGCATTATAAAATTCTTCTTGCCGGTAATGGCATTCTAAATGAGTGTGCAATAAATAAAAAAGCGGAGTTGAATAAACAACTCCGCTTCCTTTTTATCGATGTTACTAATCAATAAGCGATTATCTGCTCAAGCTTAGTTTTTCTTCAATTTGTTCGTATGAATCAAACTTCCGTTTTCATATACTAATACAGTGTACATCCCTGTAGACAAATTTTGAATGTCTAAAGACATTGTATTTGAGCCAGAAACTACTTCTGTTTCAACTACCTGTACCACTCTTCCACTCATATCCATTAATTGTATAGAAGCGTTAGATGTAGAATTTGAGAAGTAAACTTCAACATTCACACGGTCAGTAGCTGGATTTGGATACACTTTCATCGTTTGACCATTTGTAGTCAAAGATTTATCCGCTATATCGCTGTCCGCTTTGTCCGTTACTGTTGCAAAAGCCGGAGCTCCCGCATCTGTTGAATACGTGCCAATTGCACTCCAAGCACTTGCTTGATTATTCGGACAGTATGTTCTCGCCTGGAAGTCATACGATGTTCCTGACAACAAAGAATTGTATGTTTTCATTGTTACTCCAGGACCAGCAGTACCGCCGTTAATCCATGTTGCAGAAGAACTTTCTTTGTATTGGAAAGAATACCATGCCGCTCCTGAAACCGCTGGCCAAGAAATAGTTATTGACGTTGGTGCAGTAACAGCTGTCAAATCCAATACTGGAGGTAACTCACAACCAGACAAAGCAACTGTAGAAGCGGAAATCATTCCACCCCATGCACTTGGGATATTGTTGGTGCAAATTGTTCTAGCTTGGAAGTCATAAGACGTACCTGGCAATAGACCAACATAAGATTTAGACGTTGCTGCCGCTCCTGCAGACCCTCCAGACAACCAAGTAGCTGAAGAAGACGCTTTATATTGGAATTCATACCATGCAGCACCCGTTACAGCTGGCCAAGAAAGTGCGATTGACGTTCCTGAAGCAGCTGCTGACATTGCTGGAGGTAATGCGCAATCCTGTAATACTGGAGTTGAGAAAACTACAGTTGCAGACCATGCCCCGCCATATTGTTGTGTACACATTGCTCTCGCTTCAACATCATAAGAGGTTGCTGGACTTAATCCAGAAATCAATTTATGTGTTGCTGCTGGTCCTGAAGTTCCACCGAATGTCCATGTTGGAGCACCCGATACTCTGTAACGGAACTCATACCAACCAATTCCAGGGAAAGTACTTGGTGTAAACGTTACGTCACCAGAAGTTGATGTTGTCGTAACTGAGTTATCCAAAACAATTGGGTAGTTACATGCATTACAAGGAGAACCTGTACTGACATTAAGAATGATTTCGTTATTTTGACTGAAACCTTCGGCCACTATGAAATAGGTTCCCGCTGCTAAAGTCTGATTAAAAGATGCTCTTGTACCTGAACAAACCGGTCCATTATCATCATTACTGAAAATATTAGCACCTGTGCCATCCAATAAATGAAGGTAAGTATCAAAACCAGAAGCACATGTTGATGCTTCCACGGTTGTAGTTGCAGCGATTGTAAATATGTACCATACATCATTCGTTCCTTGTCCAGAATATGTATTAGTATAGCATCCAATTCCAGTATTTACTGTATCAATGTATGCAGAATCTAAACAATTAATAGACGGGATGGATATAGCTGTTGCCATATCATCACCCAAAACCGCATCTGCGACTACCATAACTGGTGCAGAAGTGGCAGAAGATGCACTAAAAGAGCAAGTAACCGTACAACGGAACCAAGTGTCTCCACTTACCGTTCCCGTTTCGGTTGATCCTGTTCCTAGAGCGACTGGCGCCGTAAAGGTAGCGTCTGAAGAACTTTCCCATTGGTATGTGATTCCAGCGGCTGAAACATCATTTTGCAAAGACAAAGAAACCGAACCACCATCACAAATTGAAGCTAACGAAGACTCTGTATTTCCTGGAGCCGGCGTTCCTATACAAGGACAAAGTGTCGTAGTTGAAGCAGCAACATTCGAAGGTAAACTTCCTCCTGCACCACCACAGTCTGCATATACATAAAAGTCATAATCTGTTTGACACGCCAAACCTGTTATTGTTGCAGTTGTTGAAGTGGCTGCAACCAAAGTTCCAGTTCCTGGTGTAAAACCAGTTGCTCCATATTCAACATTCCATGCTGTCTCAGTACAACCTGCCGTCCATGAAAGATCAACAGAAACATCTGTTGGGTTAGAGGCACTTAAAAAAGTTGGAGATGGGCAAGGAAGTGGTGGGTCAATTGTTACCAAATAATCTTCTGTTTCACCATAAGCTGCAGAACCACAAGGTGTAATTGCACTTCCGATTGTTCCGAACTGAGCTCGAACTCTTAATCGGTATGTTCCAGGAATAGGATTACACGAAATAGTTATTGGAAAAGTTGCACTTGAACCTAAAACGCCAACTGAACCAGAACCAGCTACAGTTGAAGTAGTAAACCCAATTTTTTCAGTTACATTGTCAAAGAAACCATCATTATTAAAATCAATCCATGCGGCATAATTTTCACCCCATTGACCAGCCCATACTTGACATCCGTAAACATTTCCTGCAACTAAAGTAGTTGTTAATAAAGGATCTGCTGTATAATCCGAATATCCAGCTAAACCACTAGGACAACCTGTTCCTGAATTGTTATTCAGAGTATTCAGAATTACTTGAGCGATAACATCACCGTCTGTACAACCATTTGTAACAATTGGCACACAATAGCAAGCAGTTGGTCCATTTTGATCAACAAAAACAGATGGAGCTAATGTTGACGATCCAGAACAGGTAACTGTACATCTATAGTATGTCGGAACTGTTTGTGATGCAATAGATTGAGTCGATGAAGTACCCATTGGCGTACCCGCAGTTGCGAAGTCATCTGTTGAACTTTCCCAAGCATAAGATACTCCTGAACCTGGTGTGACATTTTGAAGGGACAATACAAAAGCTTCATTCACACATACCGACGCAGCACTTGAAACTGTGTTACCAGGAGCTGGCGCACCTGAACAAGGAGGCGGCGGTGTTTCTGTTACAGAGACATTATCGAAATTCAAATAGTAGTCACCACCTGTCCAAGAAGCAGAAAAACGAACATAAAGATTTCCTGGTGCGGGAGTAAATGTTACCATTCTCGTTGCACAAGTTCCAGACACGACATGATTTGCATCATTAACAGTCTCTAAAGTTGTCCAAGGACCAGTTGCTGTTGGACCATATTGAACATTAAAGGAGCCCCAACCAACAGGAGTACCTGTCGTATTAGCAGACCAATTCGCCACCTTATAATCATAAGATAATGAAGTTGAACCGGCTAAAGAAGTACCTATTAAAGGACTAGTTAAATTCCCTGTAGTATTCCCACTGTACAAATTAGTCCGAACACCACCGCCAGCTCCACCGCACGCGGTGCTTCCCGTGAAGGTGACGAATCCAGTAAAACCTCCATTTCCGGCGTTAAAATTTTGACTGTACGTTATTTGCGCACCTGCCTCAACGGTGGTGAACAAAACCATCAGCAACGCTACAAACGTATAACCAATGGAATTAAACCATAATTTTTGATTCATAATTAATTAATTAAGTAAATAAATAAATACAATTATGTAGAAGCGAGAAATGTTGATTGTGTAGTATCTTGTCTAATTAACCTATTTGCGAAGAAATTAACAAGAGTTCCAAAACTAAGTAAATTAAGTTTGTTATGCAACAATATATTAATATTTATCCTGTTTTTAGTTAATAACTGTTTTATTTCAACAAAAAAAGCGGCACCCATCTTTGAGTCCCGCTTTTCTATTTTTATTGAAAACTTATTCTTTCATTCGTGTTTTTCTTAGTTCTTTTTCACCTGTGATGTGTAAACTAAATCTGAATCTTTGAACATCAAAACCGTGTACATTCCATTGGCTAAATCACTTAAATCGATTGTCAATTCATTCAAACCAACTTGTGTCATAAACTCAACTTCACGGATCACTCTTCCCGTTACGTCAATGATTTTAAATTCAGTATCGTCATTTGAAGCTTTCATATCAAATTTAATGTTGATTATTCCAGCCGTTGGATTCGGATATACGATGGCATATTCCAAAACAGATAAATCTTCTAAACCTACCAATGAAATATCCGTCACGTATGTTCCAGTCGCACTCCAAGCGCTGATGACACCAGAGGCACAATATGTTCTAATTTGGAAATCATAACTTGTATTGTTCAATAAACCTGTGAAAATCTTAGATGTTGCCGTACCTGCAATAGTTCCTCCATATATCCATGTGGATGAAGCACTTTCTTTATATTGGAACTCATACTGCGTTGCACCTGCAACCGCTACCCAAGAAATATCAATAGAACCTGAAGTGGTTGTTGCGGTCGGATTTAAAATAGCTGGCAATTCACAACCCGCAAGTCCTGTAGTTAGGAATTGAATAGATCCCCATGCACTTGAGACACCATTTGGACAGAAAGTACGACCTTCAAAATCGTATAAAGTGTTTACGGTTAAACCCGTATAATATTTTGTTGTTTGAGTTGGATTCGCTGTACCTCCGGAAATCCATATAGAAGAACTCGCTTCTTTATAACGGAACTCATAGTAAGAAGCACCTGCTACTGGTGGCCAAGTCACCGTAGCACTTGTTCCCAAAACAGCAGCTGCGACGACAGGTGGAGGCAACGAACATCCGTTTAATGGATCTGTAATCGCGGTCAAGGTTGCTGACCAAGGACTATACGTCCCATTTGGACAATACGTTCTGGATCTAAAGTCATAAGAAGTCGACGGTAGAAGCCCTGTGAATATTTTGCTTGTCGCAGTTCCAGTCAGAGTTCCAGCAGCGATCCAAGTTGGGCTTGCTGTGGCTTTATATTCAAATTCATACCAAGATGCTCCTGGGATAGCGTTCCAAGTTACAGTAACGGAGTTACCTGTATTGCTTGCTGCATTCAAAACTAGAGGAGTATTACAAGGTGAAACAAGCGTATTAAAGAAAGTTGAATTACTCCAAGCACCAGGTGCACTCGCTGAACAATTCCCTCTTAATCTCGCTTCATATGCAGTTCCTTGAGACAAACCTGTTAATATTTTCGTGGTAGATGAAGCGGACGCAGTTCCTCCTGAAAGCCAAGTCGGTGATCCAACCGGGCGATATTCAATTGTGAAAAATCCACCCGCAGGCAAAGACATGGAACCCCATGCGATAGTTGCTGATACGGCCTGAACATTAATGGCTAAAATATTAACCGGTGCAGGCACAACTATAACATTCACAGTCATCGTTGCTGGATTAGCACATTGACCCGAAGAAGGCGTAAAAGTATACGTCGTGGTTACGTTCGCATTGATCGCTGGAGACCATGTACCTGTTACACTATTTGTTGATGTCGTTGGTAAAGTATAAGTCGAACCAGCACAAATTGGTGCGATTTGAACAAAGAACGGTGTAGCTAACTGCGTAACAGAAACAGTCATAGTAGTTGGTCCAGCGCATTGTCCAGGATTCGGTGTAAACGTATATTGCGTGCCAATCTGATTATTTATTGCTGGAGACCAAGAACCCGTAATACCATTATTGGATGTTGTCGGTAATGTAAAGGAACCTCCGACACAAATAGCCGGTATTTGTGTAAACGAAGGGACTGTTGGCGCACTAACGCCAACGGTCATTGTTGCTGTTGTAGCGCACTGACCTGCAGTTGGAGTGAATAAATATGTCGTCGTCGTTGTATTGTTATTCGCTGGCGACCAAGTACCCACTACTCCATTATTAGAAACGGTAGGCAGCGTAAACGATCCACCAGTACAAATCCCTGGAATTTGCGTAAAAGTCGGTGTTTGATTTGGAATTATCGTAACGGTCATTAGCACCGTTGTACCACACTGTCCAGCATTTGGAGTAAAGTTGTAAGTTGTTGTTAGTGTATTATTTACGGCTGGTGACCATGTTCCAACTATTCCATTATTGGAGGTAGTTGGCAATGTAAAGGAAGCACCTGCACATTGAGGCGGTACAGCTGTAAATACAGTTGTTACTATTGGATTCACCGCAATTGACTGTGTAATCGGACCTGAAGCACAAGAACCCGAATTTGGTGTAAAGGTATACGTTGTCGTTGTTGTATTATTCAAAGATGGCGACCATGTTCCAGAGATACCATTATCGGAGGTAGCTGGAAAAGTATAGGATCCACCCGCACAAATCGATGATGGAATTCCAGCAAAAACTGGCGTGATTATTGGATTTACCGTTACAGTTGGAGTTCCAGAATTACCAATTCCTATCAATGTTGCGGCATCGTTGACAGAAACAATAGAATATGTGGTATTTGAAGTTGGAGAAACTGGGATTCCCGTTCCAGATACATAGTTAGAAACAGTGAAACTGCTTGTTCCATTGCTATAAACTAAGGTATAAGGAGATGTTCCACCTACAATAGCAACACTTAAATTGGTTGTAGCACCTGCACAAATAGAAGCAGAACCACTTAAAATAGCGGAAGTTGAACCTACTGCCACAGAATTTAAAGGTTGAGTAACTGGAACTGTTTTAATAATATTAGCACCTGTAATTGATGTTGTCGTCGTCGCTCCATTCACGTAAGCAATTACTGCAGCCGTTGAATGCCAAGTAAAACCAAATTCAGAATTTGGATTCCAAGTTCCTCCAGTTAAAGTAACTCTAAAACGACCAATATTTATTCCTCCAGCTCCTGTTGGAATAGTCGGAGCATTGACATTGGTAAAAAAAACGTTATTTGAACTGTAATTCAGATTAAATGCTGTGGAAGTCGAATAAGGTAAATTAGATGCCAAGTTAGGCCATCCTGCTGTTCCATTGTTCCAAGCTGGGTTCGTATTATTGTTAAGAGCGTTCCAAGATATTGTTCCGCCCGTGCTAATTGACGCAACTGGAGCATGAGGTCCTCTGATAATTATACCATTAAATTTTAATGTTGTAGCTCCTGTATTGGTCAATACAATATCGAAATCTGCGGTATTTGCAGTCGAACCTACCCAAACCATATCCATCGTGATTTGACTTTGGGCATTTAACCCCGAACTCATCGTAGTAAATAGTATTGCGAGAGCGAAACATTTTTTAAGCGAACTCAACAAATTATACTTTACAGATTCAACTTCAACTTTTCTTATTTTCATTTTTTAAAAAAATTAATTTAACAAATCAAAAACTCCCTATTTAAAAAGGAAGGGCATTGGCTTTAAAAGCCTTTTTTTTTTAAAATTCAAATCCAAAATCGTATTGCAATATCCTAGAATTCGAGTCGTTTTTCACACCATCGACATTGCTAATTGCATTTTTACTTGAAAACAATACATTACGTTCAAAGATAGAACAATCTGTTTCATTCGCAAATCCATCTGGGTGTTTACTGACTGAAAACAAGTCAAATACTGATGTCAATCCTGACATTGAACGTGACCAATAAAAGATATCTGAATGTGTTTTGGAATGCAAAAATATATGTTTCATATTTCTTGCAATTTTTACATGAGATAAAATGAAAAATACAGCTAAGATGTCCAAATACATTTTTTTTGAACTTACTGCAGCGACAAAATGATGAATTACTCTCATAGCAAAAAAATTAATAGTCCTAGTATTAATTATTGTGTAGTGCGGATTATGCTGAGAAGAAAATCGTGATTCATTTATAAAATCGCCGACTGTTTTACCTTTGCTGAACTTGATTCTATTATAGAACCAGACAAACAGAAAAGTCAGTAAATATATTTAAAAAAAAACGGAATGTGATAAATTAAAATGAATTCGAATAGAAGATATCAAATTACAGGTGTTGAAAAATAGGCAACTTGCTTAATTTTAATTCATTACATTCCAGGCATCCCGCCCATTCCTTTCATTCGTTTCATCATGCCCATCATATTTTTAGGATTAGACATCATTTTCATCATTTTTTTAGTGTCTTCAAATTGTTTCATCAATTTATTCACTTCTTGAATGTTGGTTCCGCTGCCCTTGGCCAAACGATTTTTACGTTGTCCATTGATTAAGCCTGGATTGGCTCTTTCGGTTGGGGTCATAGAATAAATAATAGCTTCAATATGTTTGAATGCATCATCTTGAATATCGACATCTTTCATGGCTTTACCCACACCCGGAATCATTCCAACTAAGTCTTTCATGTTTCCCATCTTTTTCACCTGCTGAATTTGAGAAAGGAAGTCATTAAAATCAAACTGATCTTTTTGGATTCTTTTTTGAAGTTTACGCGCCTCTTCTTCGTTGAATTGTTCTTGTGCTTTTTCAACCAAGGACACGACGTCTCCCATACCTAAAATACGGTCGGCCATACGTTTTGGATAAAAGACATCCAAAGCATCCATCTTCTCACCAGTTCCAACAAACTTTATAGGCTTATTGACAATAGTTTTTATAGATAGGGCAGCTCCACCTCTAGTATCACCATCGAGTTTGGTTAATACAACTCCATCAAAATCTATTTTATCATTAAATGCTTTTGCCGTATTCACTGCATCCTGACCGGTCATGGAATCTACGACAAACAAAGTCTCACTAGGTTGTATAGCTTGTTTTACCGCGGCAATTTCATTCATCATCACCTCATCAATCGCTAAACGACCAGCTGTATCGACAATAACCACGTTGAATCCTTTTGCTTTGGCATACTGCACCGCTGCAGTGGCTATGGCCACAGGATTTTTTTCTTCTTTGTTTGAATAAACCTCAACACCCAACTGTTCACCCAAAACGTGCAATTGGTCGATAGCTGCAGGACGATAAACATCACAAGCAACCAATAAAGGATTTTTTCCTTTTTTTGATTTTAAATAATTGGCAAGTTTTCCAGAAAAAGTCGTTTTACCAGACCCTTGTAGACCAGACATCAAAATGATTGCCGGAGCACCTTTGATGTTGATTTCAACTTCGTTTCCACCCATCAATTCTGTCAGTTCTTCGTGACAGATTTTAGTCATCAATTGGCCTGGAGAAACCGATTTAAGAACATCACGACCAAGCGCTTTTTCTTTGACTGTAGTTGTAAATTCTTTTGCCGTTTTAAAATTAACATCGGCATCCAGCAATGCGCGTCTCACCTCTTTTAGTGTTTCAGCAACATTGATTTCAGAAATTTGACCTTGACCTTTAAGTATTTTAAAGGCTTTCTCGAATTTGTCCGTTAAATTTTCAAACATGGATGTATACGTTTTGGGAGCGCAAAGATAGGGATTATGAAGTTAGTATACAGAAATTCGATGGCACAAATTTATCCCCTCTTCATTTCTAATCTCTAATTTTTACCTACGGTATTTATTCGCTTAATTTTAATATTGAAATAGCCATAGATCATGGTCATAATTGGGCTCATCCAATTGAAAAAGCAATACATCCAATAATCGCCTGTTGCCACACCAAGCACACCACTTTGATAGGCCCCGCAGGTGTTCCAAGGAATAAGCACTGATGTCACCGTTCCAGAATCTTCCAATGTTCGACTTAAATTTTCTGGCGCTAAACCTTTTTCTTTATACGTTTCAGCAAACATCCTACCCGGAACGACTATTGCCAAATATTGGTCCGAAGCTGTCGCATTAAAGAAAAGACATGTACCTACCGTTGATGCGATAAGTGATCCCGTTGATTTGACTCTTTGAATAATCAGTGAGGTAATTTTTCTTAAGAAACCAGTTGCTTCCATAACTCCTCCAAAACACATGGCACAAACGATTAGCCAAATTGTGTTCATCATACCTGACATACCTTTCGTAGATAGCAATTCATTCACTTGTTCGTGCGACGTAACAATAGACACTTTATCTGCCATTGTTTGCACAAAAGTCACATAGGCCGCACTTCCGTAGTTTGAAGTAATTCCACAAATTTCTTTTATAATCTGGGGTTGAAAAATAATAGCAAAAACACCACCCAAAAGTGTTCCCAGGAATAATGCGGGCAAAGCATCTACCTTTTTAATAATTAAAAAGATGACAAATCCGGGTACGGCAAATAAAACAGGATTGATCCAAAATTTCTCCTCAATAGCATCCAGCATGACATTGATAGATTGACTATTAGTCTCTCCTGAATATCCAAAACCAATGATAAAGAATATGATGAGCGTTAAGGCCATTGTTGGAAAAGTAGTGTACATCATATATTTTATGTGTGTGATCAAATCTGTACCAGCCATCGCAGGAGCTAAATTAGTTGTATCGGATAATGGTGACATTTTATCTCCGAAATATGCACCAGAAATGATAGCTCCAGCAATCAAACCATCGGGAAGTCCCATTACTTGTCCAATACCTAAAAGGGCAACTCCTACTGTGGCTACAGTCGTCCAACTACTTCCAGTAGCGACAGAAACAATAGAACTTATGACACAAGCGGCAACTAGAAAAAATGTTGGACTTAAAATTTGAAGACCATAATATATCATTGCTGGAACGACACCAGAAATCATCCAAGTTCCGGCTAATGCACCTATCATCAATAAAATGAGAATTGCGGGTAAAGCAGACTTGATACTTTGCACCATTCCTTTTTGCATTCTTTTCCATGAAAAACCAATACGTCTAGCCAATAAAACGGTTACTGCCGCTGTGACCAATAAAGCAATTTGGTTGGGCCCGCCCGTTGCGTCATCTTTGAAAAAATAGATATTTCCTCCAAGAAAAGCAATCAATACAAGGATGGGCAAAAAAGCATATATGAACGAAAAAGACTTGATTTCGGAATTGGCCATAAGAAAGTTTTACGCCTAAAGATAGAAATCTTTACGAATTCTCATCTACTTGTATCGCGGAATGTTTTTTCATGGGCACCTTGTAAAAAAGCAAGAGTAAAACAGGCAATAAGGTCAAATCGACTACAACTGCCAGAAATAATGTCAAGCACAATAAAAGTCCCATAATCGCAGTTCCTAAAAAGGAGGACATAATCAACAAAATGAATCCAGCACAGAGAATAAATGTCGTAATAATCATGGCTTTGCCAGTAGTTAAATAGGCTCGTTTTAATGCATACAGCTTTGACCTACCTTTGATTAATTCGTATTTGAATTTACCGAGGTAATGTATTGTATCGTCTACTGCAATTCCAAAAGCAATTGTAAATACGATAGCTGTACTCGTTTTGAGGTTGATATTGAAATAACCCATCACCGCCGCGACAAATAGTATGGGAATTAGATTTGGAATAATACTAATAATTACCATGGATAGGGATCGATACAAGAGCCCCATGATTAAAGCAACAAGCAGCACAGACAAGGAAATCCCTTTGATTAAACTCAAAGACAAATAACTGATGTTTTTGTCTAATAAATGAGCAGTTCCTGTCAATTGAAAAGAAAGTATCTTAGACTTGAGTTCCTTCTCTAAAAAGTTTTTGAATGCAATATTCTTTTTTGTTATCACCTTGTTGCCCCAATCAGGCATATTTCCGCTAATACGAGAAGTTGTTTCAGCAGAGTCAATAATGACTTTTTTCAATGCTCCTCCTCCTGCTTTGTAGGCTAAATTTTTGAACTTTTTCAGTTTTCGCTCGCTGCTAGGAATAGAATAATAGCTGATGACACCGGCATGATGACTTCTGTTCAAAATCTTAACCACTTTGACGATGGAACTGCGAACACCAGCACCATAATCTTTCTCTAGGTAATTTTCTACCTTTTCTATTTCCAAAAGCACATCCTCATCCCAAAAAGTTTTGGAAGTATCCTTTAGGTTGATAGCTAATTCAAATGGTCGAATCCCACCGTAATGTTCGTCCAAGAAATTAAAATCCTGCTTAATTGGTTCTTTCTGAGAGATTTCGTCCATCAAGAAATTATTGGCTTCCAAACGCAAAGCTCCAATCAAACAGACGGCTGTAAAAGTGCCTGTAAGAATAAGTACACGCTTGGGTTTTTTCAAAATTGCAAGAAACCAGGAGCTCAACTTTTTCTTCCAGAAAGGATCGCTATTTGTTTTTTCAAGATATTTTGGATTGGGAGCCAAATAGATAATGATTGGCAATAAAACAAATGTAAGCACAAAGGCTATCAAAACTCCAAATCCAGCAATGGCGCCAAAAACTTGTATTGGTTGAACACTAATAAAGATGAGGCTGAAGAAACCAATGGCTGTGGTCAAAGAAGTAAGAAAGGTTGCCATTCCAACTTCTTTGATCGTTAATTTTATACTTTCATATTTCCCAATTCCAGTCCGAAATGCATCTAAATATCTAGATAATAAATGAATAACATCTGACATGGCTACCACAAAAACGATACAAGGTAAAACAGACATGACTATGCTAACTGGTTCACCATACAAACCTATGAATCCTACAACCCAAAAAAGGGTACCTAAAATGACCAATTGAGGCATCAAAACTCCCCATAAAGAACGAAAAGCAATGAATAGAAACAAAAGGACCAAAATATAACTGAGCGCCATAAATAAGGCCATCTCAAATCCCATTTTGTCAATATAAAACTTCTGACCAATTGTTCTTCCTGCAATTCTTACCTTCTGAAAATTAAATTGATTGCACAATTGTTCCACATCCTGAACAATCGTATCGCTGGCACTTTTACCCAAAAAATCTTGATGACGAACAAAAATGCACAAGGATTTTTTATCCTTTGCAATTAAGGTATTTACCATTTCCTCATTTTCCATGAGATCATGTTCATCCTTTTTTAATTTGTCTTTTTGGAAGCTGATATAAGGACGATAAAAAGGGCTTCCCAATGCATCGACAAATATTTCTTTCTCGCTGACTATACTTCTGGTAAATTGAACATTATGAACTTTATCAATTTTGCGCTGTAGCTTTTGCACTTTATTGAGAAAATCAAGCTGAAAAACATTTGGTTCATTCTCAATGGCAATTAACAGGAAATCATTATCAGATTCGAATTTTGCTCGATGATCGATGAAAAAATCTGTCTCTTTATCATTCAAAGGGAAAAATTTCTCAAAATCATAATCGAGTTGGAGTAACTTAACGCCATAACCAAAAACAAAACAAAGAATAATTAATGCTGCAAGTGCTACTTTTATTAGCACCCTGAATTTCTGTTCTCCAACCTTTTCTAACATAAATACGTTCTGTCTTTACGGATAATAAACAACACGAAATTAAGTAAAAACATAACCTAAACAAGTTCGCCACAAACAAGTTTTATGAGTTGTTTTTTATTCCTTAATTTTGCGCAAATAAATTGAAATCCTATGATTAAAAACATACTCGGAATTTTAGCCATTATAAGTGCTACATTTTCTTTTTCTCAAACTTTTACGCAGGCAAATGAGCCCGTTGTAGGTGAAACAAAAGTGCTTTATGTCTGTGATTCATTCGCGACAAACTATGCAAGCCTTACTGGGTCGGGAGTTACTTGGGACTATGGTACAATAGCTGGCTATCCTGGAATTGTCAAGAATATTACGGTTGAAGATCCTGCATTAACAGCTTATTCGAGCGATTACGCTTCATCCACCGCTGCAACTCACATTGATGATTTTACCTATACTTTCTTGACAACAACACCTACTTCACGCGTTTCGAATGGTTATATATTAGAGAATACAGAGCTTGGGGTAGTGAAAGCTATTTTTGGAAGCAACGAACAAGAATTGATGAATTATCCTGTTTACATGCCGACAACTTTAACAGATAGCTTTGTTGGAAATTTATATTTTACATACAACAGTATTCCTTTGAGTCCGAGCCTCGATGGATTGTCTTTCGCTAGTTACGATGGCATCGGAACCTTAATTCAACCTGATGGTTCGACTTTAGCTAATATTTCCCGTTTTCATATTCAAGACACTGCGAATACAACGGTACCTTTTATAGGAAATTGTAAAGTGATTCGTTCGCAATACGAATACTATGATTTGAGCAGCACAGCACACTTGCCTGTTTTTTTACACATGACGGCAAAAGTTGTATCTGCGTTTCCCGACCCATTGATAAGTCAAAGTGTAGTTCTTTCGCAAGTTGCAAGTTCTGCAAATGTGTCTTTGTCTGAAATTGAAAAAAACAGATTGATTGTTTACCCAAATCCAGCAGATAATCAAGTTAACATTCAAGGAACTTCAGTTGAATCAGTGGTAGTTTTAATTGACATTTCGGGACGTGAGTCTGTTTTGAACAGAATTCAAAAGCATCTCTTTGATCTTTCGGATATCTCAACTGGCCTATACATTTTACATGTAACAACAGGACAATCAATTCAAACCCAAACTTTGGTAGTTGAATAAATTTGTTCAAAACCTTTTTATTAAAAATCCGTTTTGCTTGCAGAGCGGATTTTTTCTTTTGTTAGTTTTACTCTAGTCATGACTTATGTGATTACTATTAAACCGTCGAATAGAATGAAATTACTGATATTCTTTTACCTTCTCCTGCCCTTTAATTTCTTCGCTCAGGATTATCCACTCTTGCACCCTGAAGAGCGCGCATATCTGTATCACATTGTGAAAAGAAGCCCCATTCTGGATCAAAACATCGGTCGTTTTTTTGATTATACTGGTCCTGAAATAAAACATCTTAATGGAGAAATTCATTACGATTCGATAGAACAAATTATCATTACGAATCCTGAAAAGTTGATTATTCGTTCGCAAGAAATTGCGAAATCTCCTGTTGGACTTATTGCAGAAGCATCCAATAAAATGGCCATTTGGGAACTGAACAAAGCTTTACTCGAAAAACGAAAAAAAGAAGATAAACAGTCGCTTCATTTGTTAGAAGAATACAACACTTTTGAAAATCTTTTGATTGGACATCTTCCTTCGAATGCTTTTAAATTGAAGGGAGACAGCTCGGTATTACACCCAAAATTCGACAATATTTTCAATCCAAGTTTGTCTTTGGAAGATAAAATTGCTTTGCTAGAATCTTTCCGCTATTTGGATCAAAACGATATACTTATGGTACTCAACGCTATCAATTACGCGACCAATGCTTATGTCGAGGAACGATCTTTTGAAATTTTCCTTTCGCTTGGTGGAAGAGCCAGTTATTATAAAAACCTATTGGTGGCAGCCGGAGATGGAAGCAATACTTCTGGCTTATTAAATGAACGAGAAAAAGATGAAAAAGGTCGCTGGAACAAAGGACTCCCAAAAGCTGTGGGTCTTTTTCCCTATCAGCTAAAGATTGTTGAAACAACGGATAAAAAGAACAAGACTACCAGCAAAATAGAACCTGCAAAAATTACGGTAAATGATTTTTTTACGGCTGGAAATAATAGAATGACCAATGTTCATTTCGATGTTTGGGGATACAATGATCAAAAACAAACAACTGTTGTAATTGAAAAAAATGGAAAATCGTATCGACTTTTTGGTTCTGGTAGCACTCGTTTCCTTTCACCTGATTCTGCTTTTGTTGGCTCGGGCACCTTTCAAACGATAATTGACGATTTGGAGTTCGATAAAATAGGGAAATTGAACGAAATGATTTACGGTAAAAAAGGTTTCGATTATTGGATTGCTTACAACGAGAAAAAAAGGGATGAAACTGAAATGAAAATTGAAAAATCAGAAAAATCTCATTCAGATTTAGGTTACACACCTATAAAAACAAGTTCTAAAACATCACGTAAGATAAAAAAGGACAGAAAAAAGAGCACTACATTAAAGGATTATCAGCCGACGACCAACAGTAACCAAAAGAACCGTCGATCTTCACAAAACAATATTGTCAATTTGTATGGGCAATGGGAAGCATATAAAGCAAAAATTAAAGAATTAGAAACACAAAAAGAAGAAGCAAAAGACTTAATGGCTCAATATCAATTTCGTCTAGACCATTACAAACGAAATTTTGGTCTATTCCCCGCCTCTTACTCTGTAAAAGAAGGACTTTATACTTTCGATGACTCTACCACTTTCGACCTCAATACACAAGAGTTTGTATTTGCTGCTTCTGCTGATACCGTTCCATTTGAGGTTCGCCAGCTCGCTATCCCTGGTTCCAGTTTATCCGACTTAGCAGACGAAGTGATGTTGCATATCAATATTGCCGGAACAGTTCCTAAATACGATGCGAGAGTTCAGTTAAAATTAAACGACTTGTTTGCATCAGATAGCTACGAACTTAAACAACCTTTGTTGACGATTGAAGACAGTGTAGCTATGCGCTTGTTTTTTGAAGGATTACTCAACAAGAAAGTCGACTTTAATGTAATCGCTCGAGGAAATGGAATAGGTTCATGGAATGGTGTGCAAGTTGTAAAAGCTTTTCCCCAAATAGAAGAAAGCAATTACCCTGGAAACACTAATAAAGAAAGACTCATGAGTAAAATGGACAGCTCTTATTTTCAGCTTCGCTTTTCAGAAGTTTTCATCAATCTAGGTAGAGAAATCACGCTAGAAATAAATTCTTTTACCGATCCTGTAGTGTCTAATGTTACTGTCAGTAATCCAGAAATAAACAATCAGATGGCGCAAAATGCTTGGTCAAAAAATGAGGTATTGAGTGCAATGAGAACTTTAACCATCCTAAAACAACTCAAAGAAGAGGTGAATACGCTCGCAGGTCAATATCTTTCACGAACTGAAGCTAAAATTGTAATTGACCGTTTTAATAAAGAGGTTTCGAAAGCAAGGATAAGTATAGGAACCACATCCATAAAAGCCAATCTTTAGCTTTCGGCAAAAAATTCATTTTTGAAATTCATCATATAGACTTTCTCAGTTCCCCGAGTTAAAGCCGTGTACAACCATCGGAAATAAGACTCATCTAGCATTTCTTCGGTCAAATAACCCTGATCGATAAAAACATGAGCCCACTGCCCACCCTGTGATTTGTGACAAGTAACAGCATAAGCATACTTCACTTGCAAAGCATTGAAATAAGGATTTTTTAATATTTTTTCGAAACGTTTTCGTTTGTTTTTTTCGTCATTGTAGTCTTCCCCAATTTCAAAAAAGAGTTTTTTCATATCGGCTCTTGGCAAATTTGGACCTTCTACAGTAAGGGTATCCAACAATACCAAAATATCCTTTTCCATTTCTTCTGGATAATCGATAAATCGAACCCGAACTTCCGCAAAACGAAAACCATACATTTTCTCCGTTCTTATAACTCGTCTGACCAAGAGCATTTCACCATTGGCAATAAAACCCATGCTTGATTCATCAGATAACCAATAATAATTGTTCTTCACCGCCATCAGTAAATCACCCGAACAAAGCTCCTCCTCAAACCAAAAAACACGACTTCTAATTTGTTGGTTATATGCATTCGCCCTTTTATTGGACCGCGTAATGATAATGGTTTCTTCCACCCCAACCTGCTGATAAGATTGTTCAATCACATCCTGAACATCTTCCCCAGGCAAACGACTCAAATCTCCCAAAGATTCCAAATGAAACTGCGGAAATTCTCCTTCTTCTGCCGAACGAAGTTTCGTTGCATTGAACAAGATGCTGGAACCTTCCGTATGTCGCACTACCTGCGTCAGTCGTACCTCATTGATGAACAGTCTTGGATAATGTTGTTGAAGAAACGCTCCGTTCAAAGCCGGTGAAAATTCAGATCCAACAGGAGGTAGCTGTCCATCATCACCCAAAAGAATCATTTTACATCCAATACCAGAATAAACATACTCCATTAAATCATCCAAAAGATTTTGACCACTAACAGCCCCATCATTTTGAAGTACAAACTCACCAATCATGGAAGCTTCATCCACTATAAAAAAGGTATGTCGATGTAAATTCGGTGAAATAGAAACCCGATATGCGCCATCAGCATTTAACGATCTGCGATAAATCATTTTGTGAATAGTCAGCGCTACAGTATTTGATTTTTGAGACAGAACCTTAGCAGCTCGACCTGTGGGAGCAAGAAGTTTTACTCTTGCTTTGGCTTCTTTTAAGGCTTTCACGTAGGCGCCTAACATAGAAGTTTTACCAGTTCCTGCGTAACCTTTCAATAAAAACAAAGATATTTTCTCATGCTCGTATGAAAAGTCAATCAATTTGGCCAAAAGACGATCTTGTTCGGAGGTGAGTTCCATCTCAAAATATTTTAAAAATAGGCCACGAAATGTTGACTTGTCCAAATGGTAACTGTGTGATTTATATATGAATTCAAAGTTAAGGGAAATTAGAAGGTAAGGAGTATTGATTAAAAGGTTTAAAAAAACTATTCAATGACCTTTCATAGAAACTAAAAAATTGTAGTTTTGTCTAGAATTCGAAATAAGTAAAAAATGACAAACAATTTTTCTCTTCTCATTAAGAAATATTCAGTTCCCGTATTGTTTTTAATATTGGCACTTGCAATGCTCTATATCAATTTTGCTTCTGAGCACAGACAAGATGCATCTTTTATTCTCGCAACGATTATGATGTTTGTTGCTGGAGCTTTAACTTTACTCTATAGTACTGGCACCATTTCAACCAAAATTTTAACGGTTTTAGGAGGTTTGGCATTTATTGGAGCGGTTATCACTTTATATTTTTCGACAGCTTCCGTTGTTTCAACGAAAAAACACAATGAGCAATATGAATTGTCTTTTGGAAAGGCAGCTTACAACTTATCGGACATACGGGAAGCGCAAAAAGCCTATCTTGATAAAAATGGCAAATACGCTGACACATGGGATAAATTACTTGATTTCATAAGAAATGGTGAAGTTCCCTATGTGAACAAAGTAGGTGTAATTCCGAATAGAAAAATTACTCCAGAAGAAAGAGCGAAACTATACGGTGATAATCGTCCTATTGATGTCAATATGACGGAAATGGAGGCTTTACTTTTATCAAAAATGCCAAATCCTGCATCTGATTTAGCTGAATTCAAAAGAGATACTTTGATGAAAAGTTATATGGAATCAAAATTCAATACGAAAACATATAGAGAAGCTCGTGAATTGGCTGGATATGGTAAATTCTCTGTTGACTCCCTAGCTTATATTCCGTTTACCAATAAAAAATGGAACATGCAAACAAAGGATTCTGTAAAAATAGGTCAGCAAAGTTACCCAGCTATAAAAGTTTGGGGTAAACTTCCGTACGCAAAACTTGAAGGAACAGATCCTATTGAAATTTCTTTCGGTTCACTTACTACTAACGATGTCGGAGGTTCTTGGGAAAGTAATTAAATGTCTAAAATACAGCTTGTTGTCGATATAAATCGCTACGCGGTTCGTTTTACACGAATGGTTGGCGAAACGCAAGAACAACAATTCTTTTTTTCTTTTAAAGATAAATCAGACTTCGGTTACAAAGACCAATTGGATGTTTTTTTAAACAAAACGGATTTCCGTGTTTTGGATTGGGACGACTATTCGCTTTCATGGTTTAGCGAAAAAACGACTGTTCTTCCCTCCTCCATTTTTTCAGAGACGAATGCACAATCCGTGTTTGAATTAGCTTTCGGTACAGAAACTCCCGAAAATGATATCGATTTCAATCGACTGCCAGAATTGGCGGGGGTAAATGTATATGAAATTCCTGTTTGGGTAAAATCTTTTTTTGTAACTCGTTTTCCTAGAATGGTGTTGCAACACGAAGGCACGCACATTATTAGAGGTTTGATGGAAGGTCCCAAATACAAACTAAAAATTGTTCTTTCACTGCAAGAAACTCAATTTCTTTTGGCCGCAGTAAAGGAATCTGAATTGAAATATTACAACACTTTTGAATACGAGACAATAGAAGATGTCATTTATCACGTTGCGCATCTGTTGCAACAAAATAAATGGTCAGAAGATAATGGAACACTTAGCATTGTACCGTTTCTATTAGAAGAAAATCATAGTGCCGAGTTGATCAAAAATCTGTTGGATACAGTTCCTTCTTTCAAAAATATAAAATCTGTAATGGAAATCAATCTGTTACACCAATACCAAGCACTGTGCGTATAATTAGAGGGAAACTCAAATCAAGAAGATTAGCTGTTCCCAAGGGATTCAATTCTCGACCAACTACCAATTTTTCAAAAGAAGCTTTGTTCAATATTATCGATAATCGTTTTGATTTAGAGAACAAACGCATACTCGATTTATGTGCAGGAACTGGCAATATTTCTTTAGAATTTGTCTCTGGGGATGTTGCACATGTTTTGGCTGTCGATCAAAGCTTCAAATGCGTTAAGTTTTTACAAGGTTTAGCAAAACAATTAGAAATTGAAAAAGAGCTGACCGTATTGAAAAGCGATGTGGTCCAATTTTTAGAACGTACAGATCTAAAATTCGACTTTATTTTTGCCGATCCACCATATGACGTGCCCATTCATGAACAAATTGCGAATCTAATATTCGAAAGAAATTTATTGAATGAAGATGGCATAGTTGTCATTGAACATGGCAAACAAACCGATTTATCCAAACACCCTCATTTTGACTTTGAAAGAAAATATGGAGCGGTGCATTTTGCTTTTTTGCAATAAAGCTTAACTTCGTTATTAAACTTTGTTTAAAATGAAACGAATAGCACTTTTCCCAGGAAGCTTTGACCCTTTTACCAAAGGACATGAAGCGGTTATTCGAAAAGCCATTCAGCTATTCGATGAAATCATCATTGGCATCGGAATCAATACGAGTAAACAATCCTATTTTACCTTAGAAAGCAGAATAGAGCATGTGAATAGTCTTTACAAAAACACCCCCAATATTCACGTTAAAACCTACCAAAAACTTACCGTTGATTTTGCCAATGAAATTGGAGCCAACTATATCTTGAGGGGATTGCGGGATTCCAAAGATTTCGATTATGAAAAACCAATTGCTCACATGAACTTCGAAATCAGTTCAGGAATAGAGACTGTTTTCTTTTTGACCGAACAAAAATATGCGGCCATTAATTCCAACATTGTTCGGGAAATCCATAAAAATCACGCTTCAATAGAAAAATTTGTGACCAATTCCACAATTCTTCGTTAAACGTGGTACAATATTGGCAATGTCAAAAACGTTGTTGAAGAGAAACTAGACCCATGTATCAAATAAAAACATATTTCTCCCCAAAATTTGGCTTGTTCTTGCTATCGTTTCTAATGATGACTAGCCTGTTTGCCCAAAATAAATTTGTTACTATTAAAGGTTTTGCTCCGCAATACGTAGGTAAAGAACTTAGCTTCAATCAGATTGAAGACTATTACAGTAATATCGAGTCGACTTTTGCAAAAACTACCGTCAAATCTGACAGCACCTTCTCCGTTCAATTTTATTTGGATAAAACACAAAAAATTGTCGTTCGCGGCTTAAACAATTACGGTTGGATGTATGTGCAACCCAATGCAATTTATGATGTTTTCGTGCCCGACAGAAATCCAATCGATCCTTATGTGAAAACAGGGAATCAAATTGAAATCAGTTTTTTCGATTTAAAGCCGAGCGATATCAACTACAAAATTCTCTCTTTCCAACGTTGGACAGACGAATATATGGCGCGCTACTTTCCATTAAAATTCGAGGACCCAACAAAATTCGTCCAAAAAATGGACACTTTTAAGTATTTCGTTGAAAGAGCCTACAAAGAAGATTCAAGCATCTATTTTTTGACATTCGTGAAGTTTTCCATGGCAGAGTTCGAGGATATTCAATTTTCTGCTTCGCGTGGTCGAGATGAAAAATATGATTTCTACATCAAGCCATCACCTGTTTTTTATGAGAATGATGCCTATATGAACTACATCAAAAAGCATTATAAAAATCTCATTCCCCAATTGAGCAACGAAGTAAACAATGCCGTTTATTTAGCTGTTTTAAAAGGCAGTCCAGAGTTGGTAATGAAAGCTTTGGGCAAAGATTATGGCTTGCAAAATCTCAGGCTTCGAGAAATGGTTATGATTCAATCACTTTCCGAAGTTTTCTATGGAGATGATTTTCCCCAGACAAACATTTCAACGATTTTTGACAGTTTACAACGCAGATGTCTTTTCCCAGAAAATCAAATTATTGCTAAGAATGTGTATTCCCGTTTAACAGAATTAGTTCCTGGCGGTAAATCTCCGGATTTCGTTTTGTTTAAAGATGGCCAAGCAAACAAAACACACCAAGATTATAAAGGTAAACACCTGTACATTTCTTTTTACGATCCCAAAAGTCCCAACAATCAAATGGAAATGGTGCTCTTGAGAGAGATGCACAAAAAATACATTAATGACGTTCAGTTTTTAACCATAGTGATAGACAATGGTGATCTATCTTCAAAGGAAAAAATGGATTTGAAATCGATTCAATGGGACCAATTCTCCATGCCTAGCACAGATGATTTCGTAAAGAAATTCCGTGTCACCAACTTTCCGACTTACATCCTTATCGATCCGCAAGGTTACATTGTTGGCGCGCCAGCCTTAGGTCCATCGCCCAATGCGCAATATGAAACAATTGACAAAACCTTCTATTACATTCAGAAAATTCGTCGGGAGAATATGGAGAAAGGGAATTAGTTTGAGAACGTTTAATTTTTAGAACAAGCCTCAGCGCCTTTCTTTGGAATGAGTTATGCGGATTTTGAGAATTACTTTAATTGAGAAAGGATTTTCTCTTTCACTTAAATACAATAAAATTCAATTCATGAATTAAAAAAGTTTAGGAATTCATTGAAATAATTTATCTAATATCATTTAAGGAGGAATAATTTATTCTATAAAATTTGGCAACACCAGCGGTAAACTTCCCCATTTTGGTAAACTTCTCCATTTTTCAGACAATTTAAAAATATTAAATTTAAATTGTAGAAAGTATGAAAAAATCAAGATTTACTGAGAGCCAATTTGTTTCTATTCATAAATCAATTCCAACTGAAGAAAAAAAAATCAGCAGTTTTCAACAATTAGAGTTTGTTGAATTAATAATGCTATTTTTATACCAATGAGTTTCCATAGTCACATTTGGAAAGCCATACTGCACTTAAAATGAATGAATTGAAAACTATAATAAAAGCTATGTCCTACTCAAATCTCCCCCTTAGGCTTTTACAGATAAAAACTAAAATATGGAATTTGAATCAAATAAACTGCTGATTAAAATTTCGGTGAGCAATATGCTTCAATCAAAGTTGTTTTATGAACGAATATTGGGCTTTAAAATGGACGACAAATACACCATCAACGTAGGGAAAACCTTTGCGAAATCATCATATATGCAATTGAACCTGAGCTATACCAAGGATCGAAGTATGTCGATTGGCTTGTTCAAAGATATTGATGCTCCATTCAAACCCATTCCCTTAATCGGAACAGCGCCAACTTTTATAGTTGAGGACATCAAAACAACACTCAGGCATTTTCAAGACTTACAGGTAGTTATTGACAAAAAAGACAGTGAGATAATCATTTCAAACTCTTCGGATGAAGGACATTCAGACCTATCCTTTTTCTTTAGAGATCCGGATAATAACAGCTTGGTTGTTCGCCAATATATGCGCAAATAATGCAAGAAGATAAATTCGAAATTACCTATTGGAATACCCCAAAACAACTCCCATAGCACCACCAGCAATATGCGCAAACTGAGAAATTTGATCTGACTCAAAAGCGGCCAAAAACTCCTTTCCAACAAACAAAATGAAAATAAGAATGAAAGTCAAAGGAATTTCGTTCCCCTTTCGATTCAATAAGGAAACCAAAACAATCATCATAAAAGCAATACCACTCGCCCCTATCAAGGCATGATCCCAAAAAAGAATGTGAAAAATAGCAGTTACCAATGTTGTAATCAAGGTGTAAATCGCCAATTTTTTCGAGCCTATCGCTTTTTCGATTATTGGTCCAACCAGAAGAATAATACTAAAATTACCAACATAATGAGCCCAATTTGCATGACCGAAAATGTAACCAAATAACGAAACGTAATCCGTCCAATTGGCAAAATCGAACGTTCCGCCTAACACAGTTAAATTCGTTTCAATATGCAACAGAACTTGTAAAAGCAAAACTGCTATAGCAATCATGCTGAACCAAAGGGTAAAAGGTGCGTTGAAAGTTATTTTCATAGATTTATTCTTTTTAAGATTCTATACGCAATTTGGACGCAATGGTTTTGATAATTATGAATGATGCATGGATGATGTATAACTCAAAAATCATAAATACGAAAAGACTAAATAAAATCGGAAAAGCAATTCATTGTAGATTAGGTTATCATTGTGTTAATTCTAAGTCTAAAAATCCCCATGAAGCCCATCTCTCACTCATTCCTCTCAATTCAAGAAATAGCGTGATGTTCAGCCAAATGAAATAAAGTTTTTCGTACCATTTTAAATACGTATCTTTGCACCCAATTTTAAAAACATATAATGACCTTTAAAGAGCTCGGGCTCAAGAGTGAGGTGTTGAAGTCGATTGAACAACTGGGTTTTTCGACACCTACTCCCATACAAGAACAAGCTATCCCCCATTTGTTGGGAATACATAGCGACTTCGTTGGATTGGCCCAAACAGGAACCGGAAAAACAGCAGCGTTTGGCCTTCCATTGATTAACAACATAAACTTAGATGAAAACCGTCCGCAAGGGTTGGTCATCTGTCCAACCAGAGAACTTTGCTTGCAAATTTCAAAAGACATTGAATCGTATTCTAAATTTTTAGACTTGCGAACAGTGGCTGTATACGGTGGAACAGACATTCGTAAGCAAATTACAGACATCAAACGCGGAGCACACGTAATCGTGGCAACTCCGGGACGTTTGATGGATTTGGTAAAAAGAAACGCAATCCAATTGCAACATATCGACTATGTCATACTCGACGAAGCTGATGAAATGTTGAACATGGGTTTCAAAGAAGATATCGACTTGATATTGGAGCAAACGCCTCCAACTAAAAATGTTTGGTTGTTTTCTGCGACGATGCCAAAAGAGGTAGCGCGTATCTCTCAAAATTATCAAAATGATCCTTTAGAGGTTTCTATCGGACACAAGAATCAAACCAACGAAAATATTGATCACATCTATTACAGTGTGAATGAGCGCGATCGTTTCAGTGCGGTAAAACGCTTAATTGACGCCAATCCGAATATTTATGGATTGATTTTTTGTCGTACACGTCACGAAACTGCCAGCGTTGCTGAAAAATTAGGTCGTGAAGGATACAATGCAGAACCTTTGCACGGAGAGTTATCTCAAGCGCAAAGAGACCGCGTTATGGAACGTTTCCGCAACAAAGATTTACAGATTTTGGTAGCAACTGACGTTGCAGCGCGTGGGTTGGATATAGATGATATTACACACGTCATCAACTACAATCTTCCTGATGATATCGAAAATTACACGCACAGAAGTGGCCGTACGGCTCGTGCTGGTAAAAAAGGTCAATCCATGGTTTTAATCAACCGTCGTGAAAACGGGAAAATTAAAATGATTGAGAAACAAATGCGTATGGAGTTCACAAAAGGTGAAATTCCAAACCCAGATGATATCGTTGCGATACAATTGACCAAGTTGATGGACAAAGTATTGAATACAGAAGTCAACGAAAAAGATATCGCAGCATTTTTACCACAAATCAATGCAGTATTCGAGGACTTATCCAAAGAAGAGTTGATCAAGAAATTCGTTTCAACTGAATTCAACCGTTTCTTTGATTATTACAGAAAAGCAGGCGATTTAAATACAACTGTTTCTTCTCGTCATGACAATGGTAGAGATGAAGAATTTGGCCGTAGAGATCGAGGCGAAAGAGGTGAAAGAGGTGAACGCAAAGGCGGACGTGATCGTCAAGAAGTTGGCAAAACGCGATTCTTCGTTAGCATTGGTAAACGCGATGGATTGAATCCTGGAGGTTTGTTGAGAACGATTTGCGACGCTACAGGTTTGAAAAGCGACAGTATTGGCCGAATTGATATTACTCCTTCTTTCTCATTCTTTGAGGCAGACGACGAAAATGTAAAATCAATTTTGGATAAAGTAAACGGTGCTGAGTTCGAAGGAACACAAATGAACGTTGAAGTTACCAAAAGTGGTGGCGGAGGCGGCGGTGTCCGTGGTGGTCGCACAGGCGGACGTGCCGGAGGCAGTAGTTTCAAAAGTGGTGCTCCACGAAGAGGAACTTTTGGTGGAGATCGTGACCGAAAAAGTGGTGGTGGATTCAAAGGGAAATCTGAAGGTTTTGGTAGCGACCGTGGTGGCTACAAAGGAAAATCAGAAGGAACTGGCGAACGCAGAAGCACTGGTTTCAAAGGGAAATCTGAAGGACCTTCTGAAGCTCCCAAAAGAGAATTTGGTGAAAAACGCGAATTCGGAAGTAAAAGAAGAAGAAATTAATATATCTATAGCATAACAGTTAATGGAAATTAGAAACATCGCAATTATTGCACACGTCGATCACGGTAAAACAACTTTGGTGGACAGAATGATTGAAGCAGGAAACGTTGAAAATGAAAGAGAACGTCCTAAAGGAGATTTGATCATGGACAACAACGATTTAGAGCGCGAGCGTGGTATAACCATCGTATCTAAAAACGTTTCCGTTGTATATAAAGGAACTAAAATTAACATCATTGACACACCGGGTCACGCCGATTTTGGTGGTGAGGTAGAGCGTGTTTTGAACATGGCTGATGGTGTTTGTTTGTTGGTAGATGCCTTTGAAGGTCCAATGCCACAAACGCGTTTTGTTTTGGGTAAAGCTTTGGCTTTAGGTTTGAAACCATTATTGGTCATCAATAAAGTAGACAAAGAAAACTGTACACCGGAAGAAGTTCATGAAAAAGTATTCGATTTGATGTTTGAATTGGATGCCAACGACGAACAATTGGATTTCGCAACGATTTATGGTTCTGCTAAAAATGGTTGGATGTCAACGGATTGGAAACAACCAACCAACAGCATCACGCCATTACTGGACGAGATCTTGAACTATTTCCCACCGAAACCAATTCCAGAAGGAAATACACAAATGTTGATCACTTCTTTAGATTTCTCAACCTATGTTGGACGTATCGCTATTGGTCGTTTGAATAGAGGGATTCTGAAAGAAAATATGCCTATCATTCTCGGAAAAAGAGATGGAACGCAAGAAAAACATAGAATCAAAGATTTGTTTGTTTTTGAAGGCATTGAGCGTATCAAAGTAGAAACAGTTCAAGCTGGAGATATTTGTGCAGTTACGGGAATTGAAGGATTTGAAATCGGTGATGTTATTTGCGACGCTGAAAATCCGGAGCCATTGGCTTCTATCAATATTGATGAGCCAACAATGAATATGTTGTTCTCTATCAACGACAGCCCTTTCTTCGGTAAAGAAGGAAAAAAAGTTACTTCTCGACACATTTCTGAGCGATTGGACAAAGAGTTGGAGAAAAACTTAGCGATGCGCGTAACAGCAACAGACAAAGCTGATAAATGGTTGGTCGCTGGACGTGGTGTATTGCACTTGTCGGTTTTGATTGAAACGATGCGTCGTGAAGGATATGAATTGCAAGTGGGTCAACCACAAGTAATTATCAGAGAAATTGATGGCGTTAAATGTGAACCAGTTGAAGAATTGACGATCGATTTACCGGAAGAACATTCAGGAACAGCCGTTGAAGCAGTTACGAAAAGAAAAGGTGAAATGACCAATATGGAACCAAAAGGTGCTCGTATGATCATTCAATTCCAAATTCCTTCTCGTGGGATTATCGGTTTGCGTAACTATTTGTTAACACAAACTGCTGGTGAAGCTATTATGACACACCGTTTCTTGGAATACCAACCTTACAAAGGAGATATTCCAGGACGTCAAAATGGATCATTAATTTCCATGGAACTTGGTAAGTCTATCCCTTTCTCTTTGAACAACTTACAAGAAAGAGGGAAATTCTTTATCGGACCAAACGAAGATATATACGAAGGGCAAGTTATTGGAGAAAATTCAAGAGCAGGAGATTTGAATATCAACGTTACGAAGATGAAGAAAATGTCCAACATGCGTTCATCTGGAGCCGACGACAAAGTTCGTTTAGCACCACCGAAGCAATTTTCTTTGGAAGAATGTTTGGAATACATTCAAGGCGACGAGTATGTAGAAGTTACTCCTGGAAATCTTAGAATTCGTAAAATTCTTTTGAAAGAACACGATAGAAAAAGATCTGGAAAATAATATTTTAAGAATAATAAAGTGTTCGTTTCCAATGAAACGGGCACTTTTTACGTTTTATATTCATTAGGCTGTTGATAATCTTTTGCCAACACAGTATGAATTAAGCACGGAATTTGCGTAAATTCAAATTCAAAGAGAACGTTTATGTTTGACGATGAAGAAGAAGAAGAATATTTCGAAGGCGATTTAAGCAAGGACTTAGAGAACTTTGAAAAATACCTCAAAGGAGGTGATATGACTTATTTAGATGCGGATCGTTTTGAAGCAATGGTAGATCATTTCTTGATTAGCGGCCAATATAACAAAGCCATTTCCTGTGCAGAATATGCGCTATCCCTATTTTCTTTCGAACCAATTTTCCAATTGAGAATGGCTCAGGCTCTTTCGGCGACCGGAAAACTGAAAGAAGCACTAAACTTATTAACACAAATCGAGAAGATTTTAGGAAATGATTGTGAATGGTTATTGACCAAAGCATCCATCTTTTCGCAATTGAAAGATAGTAAGCGTGCCATCAACTTTTTTGAAGCTGCCTTATCGAAAGCAGAATCCGAAGACAAGGACGAAATATTCTTGGACTTGGCTATGGAACATGAAAATGACGGCAATTACAAAGCCGCTGTTGAAGTTTTGAAACGTGCCATGACCCATAATCCAGCTAATGAGGGAGCAATTTACGAATTGGCTTATTGTTACGACCAACTCAACGACAATAAAAATGCCATCAAAAGTTACTCCGATTTCATTGAGGAAAATCCCTATTCATATACATCTTGGTATAATTTAGGAAACGCTTATTCCAAGGTTGAAAATTTTGACAAAGCGGTTTGGGCTTATGATTATTGTTTGATTATCAATGCAGAATTTGGCCCCGCGCATTTCAATCTAGGCAACGCGTATTTATCCATGGAAAAATACAAATTAGCCGTTGAAAGCTTCGAAGAATGCATGCGTATTGATGGAGACGATCCTGTTGCCTTATGCTATATTGGAGAAGCTTACGAACAATTGGAGGAATTACCTTTAGCAAAAATGCATTACCAACGTTCCATGGAAATGGCGCCAATGTTACCAGATGCATGGTTGGGCATGGGAATCGTTCATGATTTGGAAGGAAAAACACTTGAAGCCTTGACTTTTATTTTAAAAGCTTTGGAATTGGACCCAGACAATGCCAGTATCTATCATGTTTTGGCAGGAGCTTATGAAAAATTGGAAGATTTTGAAGTAGCGGAAGAAAATTACGAAAAAGCATTATCGTTGGATGGCAGCGATGAAGAGACTTTGACCAATTATATAGACATGATGTTGGAAAACAAACCAAAAGTTGTTTTGGATGTTTTGGCTAATTTTAAAGAAAAATATGGCGACAACAGATATTTAACCATCGTGACTTTGAACGCATTGTGGGTATTAGGAAAAAAGACAGAAGCCGTTTATGGTTTCCGTAATTATTTCCAAGAAGATTCCGTGACAGCGAAAGAAATTTTTGATATAAACGAAGAACTAAAAACAGTTAACGCATTTACAGACTTATTTGATGAATAAAAACAATATGAATTTCGAATTACCTTTTATGCCTAAACGTGAGGCGAAACCTCGCAACGCGGGAATTACCATGATGATGGACAAAGGCTTGAGCCTCAGAGAAACCGAAAATTTCATTGAATCATCGGGACATTTGACAGACGTGGTGAAATTTGGTTTTGGTACGTCTATCGTGACGCAAAACTTGGAAGAAAAGATTAAATTGTATCGTGAGGCCAACATTCGTCCGTACTTCGGAGGTACACTTTTCGAAATTTTCTATGCAAGAGGTATGTATGAAGATTACATCCGTTTCATTGACAAATATAAATTAGACCTTGCTGAAATTTCAGACGGTTCTATCATTATCAATCACGATGAAAAATGTGAATTGATTCAGAAAATGTCAAAAGATCGCACCGTTCTTTCCGAAGTAGGTTCCAAAGATTCTGGGATTATCATTTCTCCTGCAAAATG
Organism: Crocinitomicaceae bacterium; assembly: GCA_041751955.1. Taxonomy (GTDB): domain Bacteria; phylum Bacteroidota; class Bacteroidia; order Flavobacteriales_D; family Crocinitomicaceae; genus UBA2040. Next base: position 58,271 of record JBGSIB010000010.1, on the reverse strand, counting down.
GATCAAAATGATGAGCACAGAGTTGGAAGCTGGGTCTTGGAAGGTCATTGCTGAAGGTCGTGAATCAGGTAATGTTGGGGTTTTTAGACCCAATGGAAACGCACACACCTTCTTGATTAACAAGATTATAGCGAAAATAAATCCCAACGATATCATGTGGGAAGCACCTATCAAAAACCAACAAGTTTGGTTCATCAAATTGTTTGGTGCCAATGTCAATTTAGGCAACATTGCACCACACGAAATGATTCCTTTAGAATGTTTACGATTGGGTCTTAGAGGTGATACTTTCTTTGAAAATTTACCTGCTGACTACGCCGAGCGCTTGAAACAAGTTAACGACGAAGAAGAGGAAGAATTAGAAGAATCCGAAGAATAGTGATTGCCAAGGAAGGTGAAATAACAGGACATTCCGGAGCCATATACGATCTGGCGAAATTTGAAAATGCTATTTTTTCTGCAAGTGCGGATGGATATATAGCTCGATGGAATTTGGATACTTTGCAACAAGATTCCTTCGCAATAAAATGCACCACTCCACCCTATTCTGTAGCGGTCACAGATAGTCATTTGTGGTTCGGTCTTTCGTCTGGAGATATTCATGTAATAGATTTAGCGGAGAAAAAAGAAATCAAATTTTTTCAGCAACATCGGTCTGCTATATTTTCCATTGTTTCCATTCCAAGTAAAAACATCGTTCTAGTTGCAGATGCAGATGGAAATCTTTCCGCTTGGGATTCAACGAACTTAAGTCTTCTCTTATTTTTACCCTTGAATTGTGGAAAAATTCGAAAAATAAATGTTCGTGAAGATGGAGAAGTATTTGTCGTTCACGGACAAGATGAAAAAATTCGAATTTTTGAAACCCAACAATTCAACGAGATTGTAACATTGAAAGGACATGAACTCGGAGCCAATTGTTCTGTTTTTTCAAAATCAGATAAAAATATTTTAATTTCAGGCGGAAAAGATGGTCATCTCAAAATATGGGATTGGTCCTCAGAAAAGCTTTTGGAAGCAATTCCTGCGCATAATTTTGCCCTATATGATTTAGCCATTTTACCCTTCGGAAATTCTTTACTATCGGCAAGTAGAGACAAATCGATCAAACTATGGGATGCAAGCACATTCCATTTTCAACAAAAAATGGAGCTCAAACAAGGTGGGCACAAACATTCTGTCAATTCAATTTGTCCAATCGACAATGAACGCTTCGCAACTTGCTCCGACGACCGAAAAATCATTCTGTGGAAAATCACGTAACTTTGGTTCGATTTCTGTAAGGATATTGTCGGCAAATTGTCCAAATCTATAAAGTATAAATTATGAGAATCATTCTCGCTTTCGTATTGTTTCTTCTTCCATTCATCCATTCATTTGGACAGAATCCAGAAGGTTTTGATAAAATGGCAACCAATATGGCAGGCAAAAAAGCGCCTACCATTTCCATGGCCGAGGTTCAAAAAAAGCAAAAAGCTAGCGAAAAAATTGTTTTTCTGGATAGCAGAGAATCTGAGGAATACAAAGTGAGTCACATGGCTGAAGCCATTTGGGTGGGTTACGACAACATCGATTGGACTAAAATCAACGGTATAGACAAGAACACAACGATAGTTATCTATTGTTCAGTTGGTTACAGAAGCGGTAAGCTAGGTGAACAACTCATCAAAAAAGGGTATAAAAACGTCAAGAATTTATACGGCGGACTTTTCAATTGGGCCAATAACGGTGGGAAAATCGTGAATTCTTCGGGTGTTCAAACCACTGAAATACATGGCTACAATAAAACTTGGAGCAAGTGGGTCAATACCGATAAATGCAAAATCATTTTGTAAATCACTTTACAGATAACCCATCATCTTATACATCAAATACCCCGCCCATTCTTTGGTCAGTGTTTCCCAATTTTGCAAGGCACCAACATTTGGAATAATATATTGCTCCAAGAAATAATTACGTTTCGGCCCTGTCCACATACCAACGGAAAAAGGTGTACAAGCTATGCCTTGCTTTTTGAAACAAGCCAAAGAGCGTCGCATGTGTGTTGAATTTGTGACCAAGAGTAATTTTTTCAATTCTGGATATTTCTTCTTCAGCAATTTAGCCGTTTCTAAGGCATTTTTATGTGTATTTTGTGATTTCCCCTCATAGATCAGATCTTCTTTAGGAATACCTGTTCTTCTGAGCACCTCAGCCAATTGTTTCGCCTCATGCAAACCTCTATCTGTAATTGATCCTGAATCACCAGAAATTAAAATTTTCTTCACTTTTTTTCTGTGATACAAATCAACTGCTTGCCAAACTCTATCCCCATTTCGTCCCAATTCTAGTCGATTCAAATCGTTATTATAACTCGCCATTCCAGTTAAAACGATGGCACAATCATAATTTCCGATTTTCTCCATCTTTTTACCAGGCACTTCCCACATTCGACTAAATTCTAATAAAATGACGGTGTTGGTAAAAAAGAACAAGAGAATCAACGAAAGCTTCAGGCTTTTCTTGGCAAATTTTGACTTTTTAAAAATCAATCCAAAAAGCAAAAAGATCAGCATCCAAATGAATGGCTTGGTCAGAAACAGGAACAATTTGGAAAGAAGGAAGAACATGAAAATTGGCGTTTTTAAAAAAGAAGGCTAAATTTGCACTCCACGAAAACAAAAATAACAAAAAAGAAATGAGCAAATTAGAAAGTATCTTCGGAATATCTTGGACAGAATTTAATCAAATTATCGTGAAAATTGGATTAAATCTCATTATTGCGATTGCCATACTCATCATTGGTTTCTGGTTGGCGAAATTCATTGGTAAGGCCATAAAGCGAGTAATGAGTAGAGGCGGTATGGATGCGGGACTTATCACTTTTGTTGCTAGTTTGACTAGCACCATTCTTAAAGTTTTAGTTGTTGTCACTTCCATCACTCAATTAGGAGTTCAAATGACATCCTTTATCGCCATTCTCGGAGCGGCTGGTTTAGCAATTGGTATGGCTTTTTCTGGTACTCTCTCCAATTTTGCTGGAGGCGTCATGATTTTGGTTTTCAAACCTTTCAAAGTAGAAGAATTTATCAATGCGCAAGGAGAAAATGGCACGGTGAAAGAAATAACGATTTTCCACACGGTTATATTAACAGCGGATAATAAAACCATTATCATTCCAAATGGACCACTTGCCAATGGCAATATCGTAAATTTTGCAAGAGCAGGCATTCGTCGTGTCGATATGGTATTCGGTTTTGCTTACGGCGAAGATTACAATAAAGCCAAAACTGTGATCGATACTATAATAAAAAGCGATTCTCGAATTTTGAAAGATCCAGAACCATTCATTGGTCTTGGTGAATTGGGAAATTCTTCCGTGAATGTGGCTGTTCGTCCATGGGTGAAAGTTGAGGATTATTGGGCGGTGCATTTCGATATGAATGAAAAAGTATACAAAGAATTCGCTGCCAATGGAATAAATATTCCTTTCCCACAAATGGATGTGCATTTGATAAAAGAAAACTAGTTCTACCGATACAATCATCCTGAGACTTTGGGGGCATTTTTTGGGGTGTTTTTTTAAGTTAAACTTGTTACCGCAAGTCCTGGTTTCTTTTTTGAAAAATTGAGTGATTCAGAGGGTTGTGGATGATGAATTGTTCGGTAATATTTAGTGCGGAGCAAGCTTCTTGTTAGGGCACTCCTTTATTTATTAGGTTGAAGGATTTGAATAGTTTTTTTCCATTCTTCAGTATTCGGAACACTGGATTTGTTTACTATTGTCAGTGTTCCTTTTAATTTAAGTTCCGATTTGTTCTTCGGGATGATTATTTTATGTTTGACCATTCCACCTTCCGAAGTTTCAAATGGTTTTCCATTAATTGTACCAGTAATTACTTTATCGGAATCGTAACCTGCGAAAAAAGCCGATACATCAACAGTATCTCCTTCCAAACCTACAGATGGAAAATCAACGAGAGTTATAAATTTATCGATACCATAGCAATCACATCCACCTACACGCATTCTAATCAAGGATGCAGCATCAGCTCTTGCTGCCAAAACGCCTCTTTCTATACTCAACAGATAATTGAAATAGTCGATGGGCGAATTTAAATTGCTCGGTTCTTGACTAATCATTTTGGTCAAAGCCATAAATATCTTCCTTATAGATTCTTTGTCATCTTGAGCTACGTTGCTATACAGGAATGCATTTTCCATTTTCCGATTAAATTCTTCATAACTTGAAAAAGATGCAATATTGGGATCGACAAAGTAATGGGCGGGTAAATCTGGAGAACCGATGTAACGCGCGGTTATTTGGGTGACTTCTTTTCTAAACCATTTTAATCGATTTGTTAAACGTTTCAACTACTCCATCCTATCAATCGGAAAATAGATTTTTTTATTCGCTATATCAAAATATTTCGGACTGAAATCCGAATAATCTCTTGCTTGTTTTCGAACTTGATTCAACAGAGTTTTATTCTTGAACATACTCATTTTTAAAGCATTTACCTCATGCATAAAATCAATAAGTACGGAGTCAATATCTATTATAGATTTAAAAATCGCTGATGCCCGGCTCGATCTATTGGGTTCAGTTTTATCCAAAGCGGTTTCTGCGACTTCGCTTCTTTTCTCATTCCCACGAAATAATTCAACTTTAGCTGCTTCAAGCATCTGCTCGCTAAAAATCAACTCAATAGAATTTTCCTCTACCAACACTCCTCTATTGCAGGAGGACAGAACAAGTGCTCCAAAAATCGAAATCAATGTAATCTTCATAATATCTCCGACCATAATAACTCGCTTTTCATCCAAAACAATAACGCTTTTGAAAAGAAAAGGTATAGCGAAAATAGCAACCCTCTACTTTTTCAAACGTTTTGTATATGAGAAATCAGATTGATTTCCTTAAATTGCAACACATTAACTTAAAAATCATGAAAAAAATATTCTTGTTCAGTATTCTCTCTTTGTTGTTTGTAGGCGCTTCTTTTGCGCAAACTCAAGTTGAACCCATCAAGTATCAATCTGATGTTCAACCTGAATTTGTTGGAGGAATGGACGCCATGATGTCTTATATGGGAGAAAATTTGAAATATCCTGAAGCAGCCAAAAATGCCGGTATTCAAGGTACAATTTACGTTCAATTAACGATTGAAAAAGACGGAAAAGTAACAGAAGCAATAGCAGTGCGCGGAGGCGATGCCGATTTAGTAGCAGAGGCTTTACGTGTTATTTCTGAAATGCCTAACTGGACACCAGGTCAGCATGAAGGAAAGCTTGTACGAACTTCTATGACATTGCCTGTGAAGTTTACTTTGTAAGCCACACTAAAATTATATTTGAGACGCAATCCTTTAAAGGGTTGCGTTTTTTTTGAACTATCAATAAGTAGGATTATTTTGAGATTGTTGCTTTGTATACGGTTTTAAAAACAACCCAATCCTCAGAAAATAAAAGACAAAAAAAAATCCACCCTTTCGATTGAACTTCTCTTGTAATCCTGCGCTCCGGCGGACAGGCTGGATTCTAGGTTTCGTTTGGGCTCAAACCCAAAGTTTAGTGCAAAAAAAAAGAAGAACCTTTGCTCTTCTTTTTCTCTTGTGATCCCGCTGGGGTTCGAACCCAGGACCCATACATTAAAAGTGTATTGCTCTACCAGCTGAGCTACGGAATCATATTCCCCGATTATGTTTTGCTCTAGCTCCCGATAGCTATCGGGAGAGCTACGGAATCTTATCTAAAACTCAAACTCCTTTCGTTGTTTGAGGGTGCAAATATACGTGTATATTTTTTTTCGACAAGGTAAGAATTGCTTTTTTTTTAGTTTATTTCAATGATTGATTGTAATGCTTTGATTTTAAAGCCTAAACAGCATGAAATTATTTTAAAAATATTGACGAACCCTTAACTTTCTTGTGCTTTTTAAAAAAACATGTAGGTTTGCAAGAAAGGAAAAACCAAATGCATATTTTTTTTGTTGGTTATATGGGTTCAGGAAAAAGTTCACTCGGAAAGCGAGTTGCACATGAACTTCTTCTTCCTTTTTTGGATTCAGACAAAGAAATTGAAAAGAAATACAATCGAACCATTCCTGAAATATTCTCAGAATTAGGTGAAGCTAAATTCCGTGAAATCGAAAAAGAGTTCCTAGACAATTTACCTCTGAATGAAAAAGTTGTCATATCAACTGGTGGTGGAACGCCTTGTTTTCACGGCAACATGGACAAAATGAATGAACTGGGTCTGACTATTTATTTGAAACGACCCGTAAAGGAATTAGCGCATAGAATAGAAAATTCCAAAAAGTCTAGACCTTTGGTTGATCATTTGCAGGGCGAGGATTTGGATGAATTCATCGCCGAGCATTTGACGGAACGGGAGTCATTTTATTCCATTTGCAAGATAATTCCAAGCCGCGAGGATCAAACTGTAAAACGATTGGTTGAAATGATCGATACTTACTTTTCTTCCTTCGAGAAAAAATAAAAGCGATAAAAGGCCAGCATGAGCATGGAAGCGAAAATCAGCAGTTTATCTAGGTTAGTTACTCCTTCCCAAAAAAATAGTCCTCCTACGTAAAACAAGGCCATGCCAATATAAAAAACAAGAGACCCTATACCTATCCAAAAGAAGAGTTTTTTTTGTCGCCAAAGTAATATTAACGCAAAAAGGAAGAGCAACCAACAAATAGCTGAAATAGAAAAAAAGGTCAGTAGTTTTGGTAAAATATAATCCGGATGAATTTCCAATTCGACTGCTCTTTCGGATAAAAACTCTTTAATTGAGACATTCCTGTTTTCGCGCACCACAAAACGCATACGCAAAGCAATCGTACTGAGTATATTCCATGCAAAAAACACTATGCCAACAACAAATAAAAAGTAAAAACCTATCTGAACGACTATACTGGGTCTTTTCAAACCAAAAACCCAATTGCGAACTTGCAATAAATAGGGCAAAGGACTCTTCGGGCCAATTTTTTCATCAAAAGAAGAGAAATCACTTTTCACGCTTCGAAGTTAAGGACAATGACCGAAATATTACTTCTTGCCAGGAATTAGCCCAATAATCATAATCTAAATTTTAATTTTGACGCATGGAAAATGAATCAGAATACCTTAAGGAAACTGAAATTTTGGACTATAACCATCCTTTATTTGATGCATACTTGGAGCAGTTTGAAAAATTCACCTCTAAAAAAGAAAAGATAATTCGCTTCTACGAAAAGGTGCGCGATCATTTCATTTACGATCCTTATCATTTGGATTTACGTCCTGAAGCATTAAAAGCTAGCCATGTTCTTACCAAAAACAGAGCGTGGTGCGTTGAAAAATCAAATGTTTTCGCAGCAGGAGCTCGACGCCTTGGCATTCCTGCTCGAATGGGTTACGCCATAGTCCGTAATCACATTGGGGTAGAAAAATTAGAACAATACCTCAAACGGACAGAAATTGTTTTCCACGGTTATGTTGAAGTATACTTGAATCAAAAATGGGTAGCTTGCACGCCTGCTTTTGACAAACGAATTTGCCGTTTATCCGGTGTGCCACCTCTTGAATTTGATGGTGAAAACAATTCCATGTTTCAGACTTTTTCAGGAGAAAAACAGTTCATGGAATATCTTCATTATTACGGAACTTTTGCCGATGTTCCCGTAACGCTAATGCATGAAGAAATGAAGAAATATTACCCGCATTTGTTTGAAAATGAATGGAATGATAAAGCATTTTCATTTTTCCATTTATAATCTTTGATGTCAAATTAAAATTTCTTTTAAATACCTTTTAGAATTTAATCTTAAAGCATTAATTCTTTTTGAAAGTTCCAATTAAACAAGAATGAAAAGATCGAAGAATTGCGCTTTAACTTCCTTCTAAAGCCTTGACTTCCTGCCTGTCCGAACGGCCACGGCAGGCAGGTTGGTTACTTTTCGTCAAGGAAAAGTAACGTAAAATAAATTTTTCTGTGGGATGTGAATCTAGTCCGACAATAGATATTCATAATTTTTAATTAGTTCACCATCACGATTAAATAATTTGAAACCTTCCAAAAAGAAGCTGCATCATTGATAATCAACTTGGTATTGGTGCCCACTGGAGACAATTCATATGAACTGGTAGGGTGCGTTGAAATTAGCTGAATATCTTTTCCTGAAATCAGGAATTCTTTTTTGTTTCGTTTATCAATTTTGGTAAAATAGTTTTCATTGAAATCCTCTTTCAAGCGAATTTTCTTACCAACGCCAATAAAGCCTTTGCTTTTTGAAATAACTTCATTGTTGAGCAATTCCTTTTCAGATCCATAAACGTAATAAGCGGTGTTGACGCTTTCCGTCATGACTTCCATTTGATAATCTTTCTCTTGATAGGCATCAAACAAACGTGCATAATCTTTGTCTTTATTTTCCAATTCTGCCTGTAAATATTTAATTTGCTCGTCTTTTTGAGCAATATCATTCAGCAAGTTTTTAACCATGGCTTCGAGCTCCGCAATCTTCAAACCACTGCTTTTCATGGAGCTTTGCAACTGCTGAATTTTTTTGGCATTTTCTTCCCTCAACTGATTGATTTGTCTAATTTCATTGAGCACCAACTCACGGTCATTGTTCGCCAATTCAGAATTTTTACTCTGATTTCTAACACTTTCTTCTTTCACACCAATTGAAATTAGATTGTCTTGAATTTCATTGAAAAAGGATAATGACTCATTGATCATCGAATCTTTCAACTCGGCATCCAAGGCCATTTGTTCCAGTTGACTTTTCAGTGCAGCCACATCTGCTGTGTTGGTTTGTGGCTTCGGGTCTTCTTTGCAAGCAAACAAAACAGCCAATAATACAAGTACTCCGACGATTTTCATATCAATTGTTTATCTTTAAGCTCCAAAATTAAGGAACACCTGAAAATTAGTAAAAAATGAACATTAAACACGTCCTCACCCTACTCTTTTGTACTTTTTTAGTAAGTGCCAACGCTCAAAAAATAGTTTACAAACTAAAAATGGAAGCGCCACAAAACCATTATTTTCAGGTTGAAATGGAATTGACAGATTTCAAAGAATCAGAATTGAGTATCAAAATGCCGGTTTGGGCTCCTGGAAGTTACTTGGTGCGCGAGTTTGCTAAAAATGTCGACTTAGTGGTGGCTCTAGATGATAAGAACAAGAAATTGCCCGTTGAAAAATCGAGTAAAAATACGTGGGTAGTTAAAAAAGGGAATAGCAAAAAAGTTACTATCAAATATGAGGTGTATGCTTTTGAATTATCCGTTCGAACGAGTTTCTTGGACCTCACACATGGATATGTCAGCGGAAGCGGTGTTTTCATGTATATCGATGGTCACAAGGCCGCAAAAGGTTGTTTGGACGTGATTCCTCATACTTCGTTCAAAGAAATTACGACTGCTCTTCCTTTATGTGAAGAAAGCGAAGCTACCGACCAAGGTAAAAGATTTAAGTTCGAAAATTACGATCAATTAGTGGATTGTCCGATTGAAATTGGAAACCAAGAAGTTTTTGATTTCATGGCAGCTGGAACAAAACACACCGTTGCTATATACAGTCAAGGTAATCATGACATCGCCAGGCTAAAAATTGACATGGCCAAAATCATAGAAACAGCTACAGCTGTTTTCGGAAAAAATCCAAACAAAGAATATACTTTCATCATTCACAATGTAGAGAGACCACAAGGTGGATTGGAACACACCAATAGCACAACCTTAAGCGTTAGCCGTTGGACTTACGAAGGAAGCGCCTATTTCGGTTTCTTGAATTTAGTGGCGCACGAATATTTTCATTTGTGGAATGTAAAACGCATTCGTCCCATTGAATTAGGTCCTTTCAATTACGATGAAGAAAACTACACAACTTTGCTTTGGGTCATGGAAGGCTTCACCTCCTACTACGACGAAATGATTATGCTAAGAGCTGGATATTACAATGTAAATCAATATTTAGAAAAATTGAACGGATCTTTAAACTACGTTGAAGGCTCCGTTGGTTCAAGGGTTCAGCCTCTAGCTCACTCCAGTTACGATGCCTGGATAAAGGCATATCGTCCGAATGAAAATAGCGCGAATACGACCATGACCTACTATTCCCGTGGACAATTGATGGCGGCCATTTTCGACGCGATGATAGTGGATGCCTCAAACGGAAAACAATGTTTGGATCATTTTATGCAGAGTTTATACAGTAAATTCTATGAAAAACAAGGTCGTGGCTTCACCGAAGAGGAATTCAAAAAAGAGCTGGAAACGTTCACAAAATCAGATTTGACAGACTTCTGGGAAAACTATATTCACGGAACAGAAATTCCAGACTACGACAAATATTTTTCGAAAGTTGGCGTAAAAGCAAACCGAGAGAACATTACAGATGTGAAATTTGGTGCAAGTCTGAATGGAACGACAGTTCGCGCTGTAACAAGAGGTTCAGCTGCTGAAAGCATTGGAATTAGTGTAAACGATGAAATCATTGCCATCGACAACTATCGCATTGATGGAAGTTCATTTGGAAAACTGATGGCTAATTTTGGATTGAATGACACCTTTGAAATATTGATTTCGCGCGATAATTTACTGATGACTATTCCAGGAAAAATGATGGAACAAACGACTCCACATTTCAGTTTAGAAACGGATGGTGATAATCATAAAGAGCTACGAGAATATTGGTTGCGATAAGAATTTGAATATGTGGAAATTATTGATTTTACTATTCATCCCGATTTTTGGATGGAGCCAATCGCTAAAGGTGAAAACCGTTCAATTGGAAAAACCTGAAGGTAGCACCTACCCTTTTGCACAAGTTGAACCAAGTATTGCCATTCATCCTAAAAATCAGAATATTCAAATTGCTGGTTCGGTCATGGACGATTATTATTATTCAACAGACGGCGGAAATACGTGGACCAGTAAAACATTGACCAGCAAATTTGGTGTAGGTGGCGATCCTGTGGTCATTTTCGATAGCACAGGACGAGCATTTTATTTCCATCTTTCGAATTTCCGCTGGGGAACGTATTTAGATAGAATGGTTTGTCAATATACGGATAATGTCGAGGTTCCTTTCTCGCAAGGTTCGCATCCAGAAGTGCCAAAAGGAAAGAAAGTTCAAGACAAACAATGGGTTTGCGTTGATCCAATTAGCAATCACATCTACATGACTTGGACTCAGTTTGACGCATACAACAGCAAAAATCCAGCTGATTCGTCTATCATTGTTTTTTCTAAATCAGAAGATCAAGGTGAAAACTGGTCCACTCCTATTCGAATTTCAAAATATGCTGGAAATTGTTTAGATGATGACAATACAGTAGAAGGTGCAGTTCCAGCAGTCGGTCGAAATGGAGAAATTTTTGTGGTTTGGACAGGTCCGAAAGGTTTGGTTATGCAAAAGTCTCTCGACAAAGGATTGACTTGGATGCCAGAAGAAAAACAAATACACGAGCATCACGGTGGTTGGAACATTGATATTCCTGGATTCAATAGAGCCAATGGACTTCCAATTCTGGCCAGTGATTGTTCAAAGGGCGAAAATAAGGGAAATCTCTATTTGAATTGGTGCGATAAAAAGAATGGAAAAGATGATGCTGATTCTTGGTTAAGTATTTCCAAAGACGATGGTCAAACGTGGTCGGAACCGATAAAAGTCAATCAAGATGCGGGAAAATCGCATCAGTTTTTCACTTGGATGACGGTTGATCAAAGTACAGGAAATCTTTACTTCGTGTATTACGACAGACGAGATAATAAGAAGAAAAACAGAACAAATGTATATGCGGCTTGCTCAAAAGATGGAGGAAAAACGTTTACTGAAATCCGTTTAACGAAAAAGCCATTCATTCCTAATTCACGGAAGTTTTTTGGTGATTATCTGAATATCGCTGCGGTAAATGGAACTATTCGAGCCATCTATCCACGAATGGATAAGAAAGAGATAAGCCTTTGGGTCGCTCACTTATCGCAAGAAATGTTTTAGGTCATTTTGCGAATTACAGCTTCGTGTTCAGGAAACAGAGGCAATAATTCATCCGTCGTAAACAATTCAAAATCAGCAAAATCGAAGCCTGGAGCTACGGTACAAGATACCAGTGAAAAGGAGTTGGGTTCATCCAGCGAACTTCCAAAAATAGTATCGGCTGGAACCAACAATTGTGGGGATTCACCTTGTTCCACATTCAAACCAACTTTATGGATTTTATGGCCATTTTCCTTCGTCAGTGTATGAACTGAAAGCGCACTACCTGCATGATAATACCAGATTTCATCGCTTTTGATTCGGTGGAAACGTGAAATATTGTTCGAGGTGATTAAAAAATAAATTGCCGTCATCAAATTACGATCTCCAGTTCTGCCTAACGACCGATAGGTTTCTTTGTAAAATCCACCTTCCGGATGAGGAAGTAAATCAAGTTGATCTAAGAAAAATTGGGCTTCTTTTGGAATCATTACTTCTTTTTTTAATGCAAATTTAAGACAAGCCGGAGTATTAAAAGATTCTATTCTATTGGTCCACGATTGGGTTGTTGACCCGTATTCTTAATTTTCGGGAAATAATAGCGAAGTTCGACTGAAAAATAGGGAGAACGAATAAAAGTCCCTTGATCCGTTCGTATTCCATTTTCTGGATTTCTGTATACCGAAATGAAGGCAAACAATGGACTTGTGGGAATACTTGCCGCTGCCCCAAAATAAAAAGTGCCCGATTTTTCAGTTTTATACTCTATTCCAGCTTGGGCATTGATGTTAAATCCAAACTTGCGGTAGGCATATCCTTCGAAGCTAAAACTTTTATTGACGGTTTTATCTTCCAGTTGTTTTAATATGCTTGAAGGCTTGTATATAGTCGTAATTCCAAGACCAACATTTGCGAAAAATTCTTCCGAAAACTTGACAAAAACAAGTCCATTTATAGGCAATTCATAATTCGTAAAAGCGAAACGGCCTGATAAATTTAAATTAGAGTCTGGAAGAGAACCAGATACGTTATAGTAACGTTTTACGTGATGTAAACCTAGTTCTATACCCAAACTTTCTGTGTAGCGCCGTCTAATGATTCCTCCAAATGAAAAGCCATATCGCGATCCAATAGAACTGATAACCGTATCATTATTCAAAGAAATTTCGTTAGGTTCAATGAATCTATTGTTGGTTAATCCTCTAATTTGCAAGGCAAAAGAAGTTGGATATTTTTCTCGCTCTTTTTTATTTAATTCTTCATCCTGCGCCCAAGCACAAGTTGACAAGAATAAAAAAACAAGACAAGCGTATTTCATCAGTTTACTTTTAAGCGAATATAACGAATCGATTAAGATATTATTTCCCAATTGATTGTTCAGTGGTTTTGTTAGCCTCTTCTAGTGTTTTTTGGGCTTTAAAATATCCAATCATTGTCAAAGCCATAATTAAAGTAGCAAAAACAATCAATGTCCATCGAAGAATCTTAAAAGGTATAAGTGGTTTTTTGTGCAAACCTTCTACTTTGTAATTTAGCTGTTGTGCTTTTTTAAAATCTCTGTTGTGAATGCCAAACAGATAAAAAACTTTACTTCGTTTCTCTTCTTCCCCTTTTTCAAACCAAATTTTTTGATCGCCCAAGAGTTGCTCGAAACTATTTGCCCTCTCAATATCCGCAAAACGAAAAACGATATAATGCTTGTTCTCTGGATGAGGAACATAATTCACTAATCCTAAGTCAATTATATGATCTATTGGACTCTCCATTCGGTAAGGTATTCGATTGGTTTACGTTGACCTTTCGGCCATTCAAAATCAGGTGCAGGATAGCCCAAATAAAAAAGACCCAAACATTTATCTTTCGTACCAAGTTCCAGATAATCCTTCATTTGTTGGCTGTTGATTACACCTGGTGTCGACCAAAATCCCCCTAGACCATACGCTGTGCAAGTTAAATGCATATTTTGAACAGCACAAGCCACTGCTAACATTTCGTCTTGTTCGGATATTTTTTCAGTCACTTGACGTTCCATACATATGGCCACAACGGCTGAACTCTTCAATGGACGATTGGTCATTTTCGCCAATTTCATTTCGCTTTGACTCTCTTTTGGGGTTAATTCCAAATACGTTCGGCTCAAAAACAAACTAAGATCTTCTAAAGCATCTTCCATAAAAACTTTGAATCTCCACGGTTGTGTATTCCCATGCGTTGGCGCCCAAATGGCATTATTCAGGAGTAATTCAATTTGTTCACGATGTACTTTTCGATCACCGAATTGTTCTGGGTAAATGGTTCTTCGGTTGCGAATAATTTCCGTGATTTCCGAAAGATTATATTTCATGAATGAGAATTAATTTAACTAAGTTTTTCTTCTGTAGGCTGCGGATTTTCCGGTGGAATTTCGTCGGGAAACTGCTCTGGAACAGGCACAGGCTCTGAGGCTATAACAGGAGGTGGCGTCATCGGATTGTAAGGTTTTCTGGAAGAATCAACCACCTCATTGATGTTTTCGCTCATCTGATCCAAGGGCTGACGAAACGTTGATTCGGTTTCTGCAATCATACCTTTTAGATTCAAATCTTTTTTAATGTCCACTCCCGACTTACGAATTTCATTTTGCATGTCTTGAGAAGCATCTCGAATTTGTCGCATGGTTCGTCCCATGGTTCTTGCAATGCCTGGAATGCTTTTCGCACCAAAGAAAATCAAGATAAAAACGAGAATCAAAACAATCTCAGAACCGGCGATATCACTTAAAAATAAAAGCATGGGGCAAAGTTACTGAATTACTATTTATTAGCTACAAATTTTGTGGGTGCATGTTTCAAGTTTTCGCTTGTACTTTATGTGTATACAGCGCGGGCTTATCATAATACTTGCCTTGGATACTATAATACTTGCCTTCTACTACGCTCAGGCTGCGTATATAATGCCGAAGCCAAATCGTGGCCTGAGCGAAGTCGAAGCCCACTGCCTAATTCTCTCTAAAAAAATCCTCTTCAGAAAATATAGATCCCACCAAGTCTTTGAACTGTGTTCCTTTCACCAATTGATTGCGCAACAACAAAGAATGTTCCGCCATTCCAAACAAAGCAAATTCCATTTCCAACAACAAATCAAGACCTTTCAATTCAGGATGAAATGCTTTGACAAATTTTTCCAAGCCCTCCACACTTTTTAATGCTTTTTCGTATTCTTTTTCCGAAGCCAAAAGCATCAAATCTACCTGATTTCCGCTGGCAAACCAGTCTTGAATGGGTTTCAAAGGATTTTGATCACCTTGCTTTTTGAGTTTTTTCGGATCTGGATAGCTTAATAAATATTCTTCTTTTATGGCCATCGAAACAAGATGCTGAGCAACAGCTCCTGCGCCTTCTTGTTCTCCTTCATATACCAATTCAACTTTCCCGTTTATAGCAGGTAAAACCCCTTGCAAATCACTCATTCGTGCTTGCCCTTTTGTTTCCCTGTTGATCAACATCCGTCGCTCAATTGTGCTCACCAAAGCTTCATAAGAAGAAATGGTCAGACGAGCAGAAACACCACTTTTGGCATCCACATATTCGCTATTTCTCGCCATAAAAGCCAAACGTTCAATCAATGTCGCCATTTTATCGGGAACGATAATATTCTCTTTTTGCTCTTTGGTCAGTTTTGCTTCCTGAGCCGTGATTTTCTTACCAATATGAATATCAGTCGGATAATGTGTCAAAATTTGACTTCCAATTCTATCTTTCAATGGTGTGATGATACTTCCACGATTGGTGTAATCTTCTGGATTGGCGGTGAAAATAAATTTCATGTCCAAAGGTATCCGCAACTGATAGCCGCGAATTTGAACATCACCTTCTTGTAAGATATTGAATAAGGCAACTTGAATTCTCGCTTGTAAATCTGGCAACTCATTGATAACGAATATACAACGATTACTTCTTGGGATAATTCCATAATGAATTACACGATAATCCGAATACGACAATTTCAAATTGGCCGCTTTTATGGGGTCGATATCGCCAATCAAATCGGCAACCGAAACGTCTGGTGTTGCTAATTTTTCTACATAGCGTTGATCTCTATGCAACCAAGAAATGGGCGTTTTGTCACCTTCGTTCTTCACTAATTCTTGACCTAATTGAGAAATGGGTGCCAAAGGATCGTCATTCAATTCTGAACCGGAAATAACGGGTGTATATTCATCCAAAAGAGCTGTTAACTGTCTAGCGATACGAGTTTTCGCTTGTCCTCGCAGACCTAGTAAATTGATGTTGTGTCCAGACAAAATCGCGCGTTCTATATCTGGAATAACTGTATCGTCGTATCCAATAATTCCTTCAAAAATATTGCGTTTGTCACGAATAGCAGCGACGAGATTATCCCGCATTTCTTGTTGAATGGTTTTGGATTGGTATCCACTCTTTTTAAGCTCACCGAGCGTTTGAGGTAAATTCTTCATTTTTATCTTCTAAAAGTTCTTTTTTTATTTCGTTCAAAATCCTCAAACACAAACTCACCGAGTCCTTGCAAAGAGGTGTAAAATGCTTTTCCGTTATTGGCTTCTGTAAAATCGCGAACGAATTCTTGCAAATAAGGATCGGAAGCTACCATAAAGGTTGTCACTGGAATTTTCAATCTTCTTGCCGCTTTGGCTAAATTGAAGCATTTGCTTAAAATTCTGTCGTCTAAACCAAAACTGTTTTTGTAATATTTTCCGTCTTCGAGCAAACACGTAGGTTTTCCATCGGTAATCATGAAAATTTGTTTGTTGACGCTTTTTCTTCTTCTCAATAAATCCATCGCAAGTTCCATTCCTGCAACAGTATTCGTATGGTACGGCCCTACTTTCAAATAAGGTAAATCCTTCACTTCTATTTGCCAAGCATCGTCACCAAAAACCAAAATATCAAGTGTGTCTTTCGGGTATTTTCGTTTAATCAATTCAGAAAGTGCCATCGCTACTTTTTTCGCAGGAGTGATTCTATCTTCTCCATACAGAATCATAGAATGGGAAATATCTATCATCAAAACGGTGCTCATTTGCGTTTTGAATTCGCTTTCGCGTATGACCAAAT
Organism: Crocinitomicaceae bacterium; assembly: GCA_041751955.1. GTDB lineage: Bacteria > Bacteroidota > Bacteroidia > Flavobacteriales_D > Crocinitomicaceae > UBA2040. Next base: position 41,244 of record JBGSIB010000010.1, on the reverse strand, counting down.
CATTTTCCGTCATCGCAAATTCACTAATGCCGTTATTGATTTGTGCTTGTTTCATGGATTCCAGCATAGAAATATCTTGCAAAGAATCTCCAAACTGATAATTGCGTGTATCGCTAGACGCTTCGTCGCCCATTCCTCCATATTTAGAGCCATGGTCGCCGCCTTTTCCTTTTTTCAATTTACCGAAAATATGGTCCAATGCCTGTTGACGAATAGATTGTTCCGTCTTTGCCGTCATAGCCAAGCCACCACTTCCGTCACTTGGTTCCTTTAAATAACCACGGTCTTTCAACTCCTGAACGAAATCTTCCATGGAATATTCAGGTGTCGTTAACTTATATTCCTTATCGAGCTCTTCCAACCATTCTAGCGCTTCATCCACTTCACCGCTCGTATAGGTGAGCAATTGCTTGAATAAATCAAAAAGCTTATCAAATGGTGTTTGCTCCTTGGGAACGAATTCTAAAAATCGGTGTCCGATCATATCATTTTAAAACAGATGAGTGAAGGTAATTGTTTTTAAAAGAAGGCAGAAGTTTGAAATGAGGTTTAACTTTATTTATCACAATAAAAAAACCGCAACTGAAAATTTCAATTGCGGTTCATTATCCTTTGTTAAAAGTGTTCCTTAGACCTTCAGCGGCTTCGTGCAGAAAAACCAATCGTAACATTTTATATCACTGTCTTCTTCCATTCTTTCCTTCGCAAGGCCGCATGATCCTGGCGGTGGAACAATCACGTCGTCACCTGGGCGCCAATCGGCTGGTGTTGCAACTTCGTATTTGTCCGCCGTTTGCATGGCTATCAAAGCCCGTTTCAATTCGTCAAAATTTCTTCCCATAGAAAGTGGATAATAGATAATTGCTCGAATGATTCCTTTTGGTTCAATAAAGAAAACTGCCCTCACTGCTTTCGTTGTGCTTTCGCCCGGTTGAATCATGCCGTATTTTTTTGCAACATTCATTGAAATGTCTTCTATCAAAGGAAATTTCACTTCGATATCTTTCATGCCATTGAATTCAATTTTTTCTTTGATGGTTCTCAACCAAGCTATATGACTGAACAATCCGTCTATTGACAATCCAACCAATTGACAATTCAATGCGGTAAATTCAGGTTCCATTTTAGCGAAAGTCATGAACTCGGAGGTACAGACTGGTGTAAAATCCGCTGGATGACTAAATAATATGACCCATTTCCCTTGATAATCGCTTGGGAAATTGATATCACCTTGTGTCGTTACCGCCTTAAATTCAGGTGCTTTATCGCCAATTCTCGGCATTGGAGTTATAACTTCTTGAGTTGCTTCTTGCGTTTCCATTTGTTTGTGTTTTATATTATTTCATTGATTGTGGTAAAGTTACTTCAGACCAGTTCCGCAGAAGGTGACAATAGTTACACTCAAACATGACTTTGCTTAGGGAATAAACTAATTCTCTTTGAAGTTCAATCCTAAGTTAGAAATCAAACAACAACTTCATTCTAACATAATCCTTATATTTGAACACTTAAAAAAACAACATACTTTGACAACAAAAATAAAATTCGGAACAGACGGATGGCGTGCGATCATCGCGGAAGATTTTACCACTGAAAACGTAGCAAGAGTATCAGTCGCGACAGCGCATTGGCTGAAAGAAAACTTTTCAAATCCAAGCGTGGTTATTGGTCACGATTGCCGTTTTGCTGGCAAACTTTTCATGGATGTGGCAGCTAAAGTTTTCATTCATGAAGGAATCAAAGTTTTAATGGCCGACGCAATGGTTTCAACACCGATGGTCTCTTTGGCAACGAAACAATTGACAGCTTCCCTTGGTGTTGTTTTGACAGCTAGTCACAATCCTCCAAGTTATAATGGCTACAAATTGAAGGCGCATTATGGTGGTCCTTTGTCGCCTGAAGAAGTTCAAAAAATCGAAGACATTATTCCTGATGCACACGGAATTGATTTGAATGTTGTTTCCTTAGAAGATGCTTTAACTTCAGGTTTGTTGGTGATGCATGACCTGGAAACACGTTACGTAGATCACGTTAAAGCAAATTTTGATTTGGACGCCATCAACAATAGCGGATTGAACTTGATGTACGATGCCATGTACGGCGCCGGACAAAAAGTGATGCCACGTATTTTACCCAATGTAAAGTTGATGCATTCTGAAATGAACCCTTCATTTTACGGACAAGCGCCTGAACCTATTGCAAAGAATTTACAGGAATTGGCCAATTATATTATAGCGGACGGCAATGTTCATTGTGCGCTTGCAACTGACGGAGATGCCGATAGAATTGGTTTATACAATGGTAAAGGAGAATTCGTTGATTCTCATCACATTATCTTGTTGCTCATTCATTATTTGGTGAAATACAAACAGATGTCTGGAAAGATAGCCACAGCATTTTCTACCACGCCGCGCGTGAAAAAAATGGCGGAACACTATGGTTTGCCTTACGAAGTTGCGAAAATCGGATTCAAGTACATCGCTGGAATAATGGTCGAAGAAGACGTGTTGTTGGGTGGTGAAGAATCAGGAGGAATTGCAGTGAAAGGTCACATTCCAGAGCGAGATGGGATTTGGATGGGATTAATCGTTTGGGAATTCATGGCGAAATCTGGCAAAACTTTGGATGAATTAATTGAAGAAGTATATGCAATCGTCGGGCCTTTCCAATTTGAACGAAACGACTTGCACATTACAGAAGAATTGAAACAAAAAATCATTGCGAAATGCGAGGCTGGAGAATACAAAGCCTTTGGTGATTACAAAGTGCGCGACGTTCAAACTATCGATGGTTTTAAATACTTCTTTGATGACGACCGTTGGATGATGATTCGTCCTTCAGGAACTGAACCAGTTTTGAGAACCTATGCCGAAGCACCGACTTTGGATGAAGTTCGTGTAATATTAGAACAAACAGAAAAGGCGATTTGTAATTAATGTCTGGATCTAGCTTTGGAAAAATAGTGCGTCTGACCACTTTTGGCGAATCTCACGGTGTGGGACTTGGCGGAATTATAGACGGTTTTCCTGCTGGAATGGAGATTGATTTCGAGAAACTGAATGCATTTGTTGCGAAGCGTAAACCCGGTCAAAACAAGCTGGTCACGCAACGTAAAGAAGCAGATGAATTGGAATTTCTTTCAGGAATTTTTGAAGGAAAAACAACGGGAACACCTATTGCCTTTTTAATTCGCAATGAAGATGCGAAAAGCAAAGATTATGCGCACAATAAGGATGTTTATCGCCCTTCACATGCAGATTATACCTACGACAAAAAATATGGCATGCGAGATTACCGAGGAGGCGGTCGCAGCAGTGCCAGAGAAACTGTGGCTCGAGTTGTTGCCGGTGGATTGGCGATTCAATTTTTAGAGAAAAAAGGTATTCGTTTTCAAGCATTTGTGGATCAGGTGGGAAACATTCGCTTACCATGGAAACAACAACATAGTCCTCAATTGGAATATACCGAGCAAGAAATAGAAAATTCATTGGTTCGTTGTCCTGAAAAAAGTGTTTCTGACAAAATGCAAAGTTTGATTGAAGAAACGAAGAAAAATGGCGATTCAATCGGCGGCTGCGTAGCTTGCAAAATAGTGAACGTTCCTGCAGGATTGGGCGAACCCGTTTTTGATAAACTGACTGCAACTTTAGGACAAGCCATGCTCTCCATCAATGCGGTAAAAGGAATTGAATTCGGTGAAGGATTTTCATCTGTAGAAATGAATGGAAGTGCACACAATGACACTTATTTTTCATCAGGCAAACCGATTACGAATTATGCTGCTGGAACATTGGGTGGTATTTCGAACGGTCAAGCGATTTATTTTAGAGTTGCATTTAAACCTGTTGCTACCATTGCGAAAGAGCAAAACACCATTGATTCTGCCGGAAATGCGACGACAATTGCAGGAAAAGGTCGTCATGATGCCTGTGTTGTTCCGAGAGCTGTTCCTATTGTAGAGGCCATGTCCGCCTTGGTTATTTTAGACTTTTATCTGCTTCAAAATGCCTACCAGTAATTTCTGGAAAAAAGCAAAAAACATTCTACTGGACAAGAAAGTGGCACTTTTCGCCATGCTTTTCACTGTGCTTTTCGTTACAAAATCACAAAGTGAAAAATGGCATGAATGGTCCAATTCCGAAAAAACTTTTCGACCAATCGTTCGCTCCGACGGCTCTGGTTACTATGCTTATTTGCCGCAAACGTTTATTTACAAGGACAAGAATTTTGGTTTTATAGAGAAGACCATTGCAAAATATCCCGATGCGAAAATGGGTGAATTTGGAAGTTACAGCCCGAGTTTACATGGAAGAATGAACAAATTCTTTACAGGTGTAGCGGTTTGTCAAGCTCCATTTTTTCTCATTACCCATTACACGCATTCCGATAAATATGCATCAGATGGATACAGTTTGCCCTACCAAAAATCGGTTGCCGTTGGTGCAATTGCTTTTTTGCTTCTAGGACTTTGGCTGAGTTATTTGGTATTACTTTATTTTAAAATTTCACCATGGGTCGCAGCGTTTACGCTTACGGTTTTTGCCCTTGGAACACCACTACTCTATTATTCCGTGAACGATCCACTTACAGCTCATGGATATTCCTTCGCAATAATTGCTTTGTTTTTTTACAGCTTGATTCGTTGGACAAATGGCAAAACTCTGATTTGGCTTTTATCTGTCGCTTTTTCTTTGGGAATGATCATTATTCTCCGTCCAAGCAACGGTATTGCCTTCATCTTGTTTTTCGCTATGTTTTCAAGTTTAAAAGAAGCTTGGAGATTCTTGCTCGACAATCTTCTCAAAAAATTTAGTCATATCTTATTGGCGGTGCTTTTGTTTGGATTGGTCATTATGATTCAAATTTTGAACGTGCATCACCAACTGGGACACTGGGGCTTCAATATATATGGAAACGAAGGCTTTGACAATTGGAACAAACCTCCATTTTTAGAAGTATTATTTGGTTTCAGAAAAGGTCTTTTTATTTATGCACCGCTTTGCTTTATCAGCCTTTTTGGTTTTTGGTTTTTCAGAAAAAAATACCCAGCAACGAATAGATTTGTCCTCCTCTTTCTGTTTATTTTCATCTATGTAACAGCCGCTTGGTGGTGTTGGTGGTATGGAGGCAGTTTAGGTATGCGACCGTTTATTGATGTTACCTTGTTTTTTGCCATTGGTTTGGCCTTTTTGCTTCAATTTGTGCGTCCATGGCTGAACATCATGATTCTTCCTTTTATCGCATTTTGCATTTATTATCAGTTCATATTGTCTATACAAATGGATACAGCGATTCTGCATTATGCAAATATGAACAAAGCGAAATATGAACGAATATTTCTACAAACTGGCGATCGTTTTCAATGGATTTTTCATATTGATGACCCGAAGAGACTCACGGCAAAAACCAAGGCGTTTAGTTATTGGAATTATTCTGATTTAACCAAGCATTTTATTGGTTCACCAAAGATTAAACCGGATGATTATCGCATTGAGCACATGAAACTGAACACCGTTTTTCAAGGCAAAATGGATTCAAGTTTCATGGACAAAAAAGGAATTCGACTTTGCTCAGACGTAAGCATAAGCGACGACGACAACCTGCCGTGGATCATCTACGACATCAAGATAGACGGCCAATGGAAAGAAAGTTTTACAGATCTAATCGGAATGCGCATTCCATCGTTGAACAAGCCCGCCAATATTGAAAGCGACTGGATTTTTAAAAAAGAGGTTTTTCAGGCAGATAGTATCCGAATTAAAATTCATAATACACATGGAAAAACGGTTTACGAGCGTCTTCGATTTGATTTCTATTAAGAGATTTTGCCGAGAATGGTTACTTGCGATAAAATGCCACGAATGGCACGAATGAACACGAATGGTTGCTTGTGAGATGAATTGCCGCGAATGTTTTATTGTAATAAAATGCCACGAATGACACGAATGACACGAATAAACACCAATGGTTGCTTTTTTGGTTATAGATTATCAATAGACGATTCTTTTATACTCTAATTTGCCTCTGGCGAAATTTACTAATAAAGCCAATTTGTTGCCAGAAACTTTTAGATAATTAATGGTTTGAGCATAATGTTCGTCAGTTAAGATAGAAACACATTTTACTTCCAAAATGATTTTATCATAAACAACGAAATCCGCATAGAATGAATGATCTAAAACCTTTTTTCTAAAGAGTATCTCAAATTTTTTTTCTCTTTCAAAATACAATCCATTTTCTAAAAATAGATGTTTAAGAGCGTCTTTGTATACTATTTCAAGAAAACCATGGCCCAATTCATTGTGAACTTCCATGCAATACCCCACTATTTCAAAAACCTCCTTCTTAAAAATCAATTCTCTTCCCATACTTTTTCTTATTTAATTTAAAGAGAAACATCAGATTATCAAAACTTTAATTCAAAATAATTCAAGTTAATTCAATATTTTCGTATGATTCAAAGCACTCGTGATAGTCACAAAATTCATTTCATTCGTGCTCATTCGTGCCATTCGTGGCTAACTAACAATTCCACTCAGTGTATTTTTGCAAATAATTGCATTCGCGGCAAAAAAAACCGCATTAACCCAATACTTGTGTATTTTTGCAGAAAAGATTTCAAAAAATGATTCAACGCATTCAAACCGTATATTTACTCATCACGCTAATTTGCCTAGGAATAGTAAGTTTTGGGGCAGATATGTTCTCGTTTTTATCAACCACAACGCGCTATAGAACCAACTCTTTTGGGGTGTATCACGAACAATTTGCGAGTGGAAAATTAGAACACACAGATTCTTTTCCTGGTTATCTTATTGGCATTGGATTGATGCTAATTACTATCGTTACCATCATCAGTTTTAAAGACTTAAAACGTCAACATCGCTTTGGACGCATGCTGTTTTATACCTATTTCATCGTTCTTACGAGTGTCATCATCATGATTAATTTTGGCGGAAGTCGCATTGCAAACGATATCACTGGTCGCGAAATGGATTTAGGATTTTTCATGTTAGTAGTAGGTTTTCCTTTCGTTTTCCTCGCCAATACAGGTATCAACCGAGATAGAAAATTGCTCGATTCATTGAATAGACTTCGCTGACTTCGGCTTCGCTCAGTCAGCTTTAATACAGAGAACTTAGCGAAACGGATGCTCTAAACAAAACGAAATAAGAATACAACGCGGTCTTCGACTTCGCTCAGTCAGCTTTAATAAAGAGAACTGAGCAAAACCGTCGCTACGCAATAAATGAAATAAGAATGCAATGCGGATTTCGAATGCGCTCTGTCAGTTCCAACGAGGGCTGAGCGAAGCCGAAGCCCGACACAAGATAATATATGAATGTACTTTCAGTTGAAAATATCACCAAAACGTTTGGTGTTCGCACAATTTTTAAAGATGTTTCTTTTGGTTTAGACCAAGGAGACAAAATGGCGATTGTTGCCAAAAATGGTAGCGGAAAATCGACTCTTTTGAGATGCTTGAACGACCTCGAACCCCTTGATAGCGGACGAATTGTTTATCGAAACGATTTGTCTATCGCCTACATGGAACAAGCCGAAAACTTGGATGGTAAGCAAACGGTTCTTGAAGCGGTTTTAGGCGGTGACATGCCCGAAATGATTGCGATTCGTAATTATACAATTGCCATGCGAACGGGAGACGATGAGTTGATGAACGAGAGCATGCAGCAACTGACGGATTTGAATGCCTGGGATATCGAAGCTAAAATTGAGCAAATTCTTTCCATTCTGCGTTTGGATGATACGTCCAAAAAAGTAGCCATGCTTTCTGGAGGTCAACAAAAACGGGTTGCTTTGGCGAAAGTTCTGGTTTCTGAAGCCGACATTTTAATTCTCGATGAGCCTACCAATCACTTGGATTTGGACATGATCGAATGGTTGGAGGAATATTTATCGAAATCCAAATCAACGATTTTAATGGTGACGCACGACCGTTATTTCTTGGAAGTGGTCTGCGATGTGATTTTAGAATTAGAAGATGAAACTCTTTACAAATACAAAGGGAATTTCTCCTATTATTTGGAGAAAAAGGCTGAACGTCAAGAACAATTGGCCTCCACAGTTGGCAAAGCGAAAAATACGTTCAAAAAAGAATTGGACTGGATTCGTCGTCAACCCAAAGCACGCGGCGTGAAACAAAAAGCCCGTGTTGAAGCTTTTGATGGGATCAAACAAACGGCATCCATTCGATTGGACGAAGACGAAATGGACATTCCGGTTAAAATGGAACGTTTGGGCTCAAAAATTGTCGAATTCCACAAAGTATCGAAAGCTTGGCCCAACATCAAAATATTGGACAATTTCTCGTATCATTTTCAGCGCAAAGAGCGCCTTGGAATTGTTGGTAAAAATGGAACTGGTAAAAGTACTTTTTTACAAATGATCACCAACAATGTCCCTGTTGATGGCGGAAAAGTAACCGTTGGCGAAACCGTTCATTTTGGCTATTACAGCCAAGATTTGCTGGAAACAGACAATGATAAAAAAGTCATCGATGTCATCCGTGACATTGCCGAGTACATTCCACTTGAAAAAGGAAAAACATTAAGCGCAGCGCAGCTTTTGGAAAAGTTTTTGTTTCCAAGACACATGCATTTTCAGTTCGTTTACAAATTGAGTGGTGGTGAAAAACGCCGTTTGAAATTGCTAACCATTCTGATGTCCAACCCCAATTTCTTGATTCTCGATGAGCCAACAAATGATTTGGATATCTTCGTCATGAGCGTCTTGGAAGATTATTTGCGCCAGTTTGAAGGTTGCTTGATTGTGGTGAGTCACGACCGATATTTCATGGATAAAATGGTAGATCACCTCTTTGTTTTCGAAGGAGAAGGCATGATCAAAGACATTACTGGCAACTACACCGCTTTCCGTCAAACCAGTTCCAAAGGTCCGGGACGTATGGTCGAAACCAAAGTAATCGAAGAAAAATCCATTGACCTTGCGCCAAAGCAAGAAAACAAGCCAACTGAAGAAAAGAAAAAGCTCAGTTTCAAAGAAAAGTTGGAATACGACACCATCGAAGAAGAATTAGAAAAGTTGGAAGAAGAAAAGGATGCCTTTACCGCCGTTCTTTCCTCAAGTACGGCCAATAGCGAAGAATTGACCCAAGCGGGCATCAAACTGAAAGAAATCGTCGAAGCGATTGAAGCCAAAACGAACCGTTGGTTGGATTTGGCGGATAGGGTTTGATTAACGTTCGGGACTAAAATACGGAAAAACGGTTAGGTTGGCTGGTTTATGTATTTTAGACCGTATTATGTACATCATTTTTTTTGACCTTTATATCGTTCTGTGCTTTTTTAATGGCTCTTTCTAAGTCCTTTTTAAATAGTGCTATTTCAAGTAAATGAAAGAAAATAGGCAGAATAAGAAAAAACGTTGCAAATGTTAATGCAATTGCGCTAGGAATTAGAGTTTCATTTCTGGTTACATTATTCCATATTAAGTTTGCGTATAAAAAAGTCGGAACGATTAGCATTAAATAAAGTATAATACTTGCTTTTAAGCGTATTTCTATTTCGCCGGTCTCGATGTCGTATTTACCTACTAATTTCAGTGTTGACAGAACATATCCATTTAATTTGGATTGCAAAGTATGAAACGAATACATTCCGTGTATTTTTCCATTTGAAATAATACCGTCAAATTTCACCCCTTGATTATCATTTCTGAAATTTCTTAGGGCTATTTTAACCACATCGCTATTTTCAGAATATTTTATAATTGGCATTAATGTCATAATAGGGGCAATTCCAGGGTATTGTACATAACAATTTGCTAATCCCACATATATGGATAATTCCCTTGGTATACCGACCACTAATCTAGACATTTTTACATAATCTTAATGCAAAACTTGAATGGACCTTATAATATTTCGTTTATTCATTGTGAACACTTATTAGGCAAATAATAACACTTGACAAGTTGATAACATCACTTAAATAAACACGCCAAGGAAACAGCAATATGAATAGGTATAAACCGTTTTTACCAAAAAAAGCGCATGGCAAATTATTACCTAATCTATAAATCAAAAAAAAATGAAAAAGGTACTGTTGTTTTCGTGTTTTCTGTATTTTTCAGTAGGGACATTTATGGCTCAAAATGAAGTTCGTTTGTCGGTCTTTTCCGGAATGGGGAAAATTGCATCTGTTCATTCTATTGAGGATGAAGTGCTTTCGGGTACAAAAATTAGCGATCGCTATTTGCCAGCCTTCAACCTTCTTGCCAGCTACATGCATCATTTCAAACATTTTCAGCTGGAAACGGGTTTGGGTTTTAGTCAAATCAAAGGCGAACAAAGAGAAACCTTCAATTTGTACACGGACATGACGTATTTGAACTTTTACCGAATGGAAGTAATCACCGAACGAAAATCAAAGAATTTATACTTGCCAATAACAGCTCATTTTCAAGTTAAAAAATTCAATTTCGGAATTGGAGGATATAGTAGTTTTTTACTAACAGATTCGTATTTCATTAGCTTCTATCGAGATGATGAACCAGAAGGTCTTCAAGGAGGTGGTAAGCAGTTAAAAAGCATAGATTTTGGCATCAACGCTCAAATGGGCTACGATATTTCTGACAAATTACGGCTGAACTTCTCTGTTTTACACGGACTCAACAATGTAAATTCTGGATCAGAAAAGGGTGCTAAATATTTCCTGTATCAGCTAAGTCCACAGGAGCGAACATTAAAAAATCATCAAATTTTAATAGGCTTGAATTATCAGCTTTTTGCTGCTCAATCCGCTAAAAAGTCCAAATCGATTGAATGAGAAATGTCACATCGCAAAACTCACTTCTAAGGCCAAATTTATTCTTTTCAACTTTGTTTTAAAAATAGCACATCAAAAGAATTATGGCCGAAAAAGTCTATTGAATCCCGATGGAAGTCAGCCATGCGCGCAAGGATTCACTTTCTAAATCCGTTAATTTAACTTTGCCTTTTGGCATTTTCTTTTTCACAAAAACCTGAATATGAATGCTTTTCGCCAGTACATCCATATTCTTCTCTGTGAAAATGATGGATTTGTATTTTTTCAGATGACAGTCATTGCACTTCTGTTCGAGTACCGTCAAGGCTTTTGATTTAACGCTGTTTTCGGCTATGTATGGTATAATTTCGCTTTGTTTAGCCATAGCATTTTTAAATCCCAGCAAAATGAACGCAAAAAGTAAAATGAAGAAATATTTTCTCATCAGTTTCTTGTTCCAAATTCATTTAAAACGAGCAAACCATTGTCTGTTGAGCTAATCCATAAATTTCCTTCTGAATCAACAAATAAGTTGTTTATAGCGTTGGAATGCAAAGGTGAATTCGCAACAGTATAGTTGACCCAATCAGTGCCATTGAATTTAAATATTCCTTTTGGATTGGAGTCGTCTGTCGCAATCCAAATGTTGTCGTGACTATCAACAACCAAATCTGAAATCTTAATATTGTTCGAATAATTTATTGGTGTTTGTATGTGCACCGTGTCCAATCCGTCAAACTTTAACAATTGGTATTTCGTAGAAGAATTAACCAAGCCTACTGTCCAAATGTTTCCTTGCGAGTCTTTTCCCATACCATCTGCCCAAATATCCTCGTACAACACAGAAATTGTGCCCGAACCCATTTTTAAAAGATCTTGTCTTGTATTGATAAAAAAGTCCGCAGTGTTGATTGGAATCAAATTAAATCGTTGCGGAAACGAAGGCAAAGCACTGTTGGAATAATCGTATTTTGTATAAACGCCGTTGTTCAGATTGAAGAGTCCATTTTGTGCGTTTTGTAATTTACCAAACCACAATCCATTTTCATTTAACAGCAGACTAAAAAAATCTCCATTATTCGCAGAAGTCATTGGGAAATCTGAATAGATTCCGTTTGTTCGATGAACAATTGAAGACTCCGTGCCATCTGCTTTGCCAAAATACAAGTCGTTTCCTGGTCCATAGCAAAACGCAGAGACTCTTCCTTTCAGCAATTGGGTATCTATTGAATCTAAAACGGAAACAATTGTTCCTGTTTTCCTAACTTGCTGAAGAGCCGATGTTTGTTTAATCCACCAACCAGTTCCCTGAGGAACCATATATTCGCTCATAGTTGCGACCCAAACATTTCCAAAATTATCCTCTTCAATCGCTAAAATATTGTCTCCTGTCAATCCATTACTCGTGTTTAATGTTCGCCATTGGACTGAATTATCGAAATCAACGGCTTCTGGTATGGGTGCATTTTCTTTTTTCTTGCAGGAAAGAAAAGCGCTCGAAACGAATAGGATAAATACTATTTTGAAAGAAGTAAAACGACCGAACATAGTATGTGATTTAGACCGAAGTTAGGGAATAAAACTATAAACTCAACTAATTTCTTACATAACTATCAACGAAGCAACCTGCACAATCTCGTTGAACAAACAAGGTGTCATTTCCTTGGAAGTAAAAATTCTCCCGAAACTTTTCTTTTTTATTCAAGCCGCTGTTACGGTATTTCAAAATATATTGTGGTGCTTCAAAATTGATGGTCGTTGCTTCGATGAACTCAAAAATAAATTTTTCTTCCTTTTTGCCATCTTTAAAAAGCTTGTAAACACCATTTGCTTCGTATTCGCGTTCCAATTCATAACCGGCGCTTTGTGGAGTGATAGCAGTATTACCGGCTCCAGATGAGGAAACCCATGTCCATTTGCCAATAACTTTTTCGGTCGTAGGAGAAGGTGTGTCAATATCCTTTCGACAGGCTATGATTCCCGTGCAAATCAATAAAAGAATAAAAAATAATTTGAGCAGATTTGTCGTTTTATGATGCATTGTTCTTCTTTCGAAGAGCTAAAATAAGAATGTTTTAAGGACTAGAAAAATTAAATACGACTTGTTTACATAGCAACGGTGCTAAAAAACGGGTTTATTTTTCTGTTCACTGAAAGTCAAGTTCTTTCCCACTTTCTACTCAATCTACCTTCAACACCTTCTATTTTGAATCCCTTTTCATCGACCATTTTCAAAAGTTGTCGACGTAATCTTTTGGGATAAAATGCTTTACGGATAGAATTGAAATTACTTCGGTCTTTCATAATGTCCAATTGTTCCAAAATATCCCTAGTTGAAGCGGCACAACGCATGCCGAAAAAAGCGTAATCGTATGGGGATTGGTCTAAATAAGAGCGAATTATCGATTTCAATTGCACATACTTTTCGTGATCAATTGCCATTGAAATAGTCGTGTATTTTCTTTCACCATTTACTTTCTGTGAAACTGGAGTTTCATCAAAGGATGAATGAAGTTTCTTCTTTTTGGGGAAAATGTGAACGGGTATTTGCGAAGGGTTAAAACCATATTCCATTCCATCTATTTCTAGGGTAACGTGACCACCGTGAATTCCTCCAAAGGCTTTCGATTCTGTTGTTTTGAATCCTCTTTTGGGTCTGGAACCGTGCAAAAAATGTATTTTGATTTCGTGATACTCCGCGGGCATTTCGTCGGCAAAAGACGAAAAAGAAAAGAACAAGAAAAAAATGAAATGGCTGCGTTTTTTCATTGTCTTCAAGTTCTATTGATAGTCGTATTCAGATTTGATTAGTTACGCATTTTTATATCATCACAACTGGATTGGCGAATTGTATTGGCTTTGTATTTCATCAATCTTAAGAATGTATACCAATCTTTGTGCGTCACCATCATACCTATGTCAGCAACGTCGTTCATGGCAATAGAAAAATATTCTATTTCTTCGCCGTTTTCGTCAAAAATAAAATGCAAGGTTTGTGCTAAACCGCCTTCCTCACGTACTTTAATGTATTTCAATTTGCTCGTACGCAAATGCAATTCGACATCAAAAACATAAACGTTAATCATTTCACCAGCATCATTGACTACCAAAATGGGTTCACCCGCGTCATCCACCAAGGGTGTTGTCGAGCGACGCGTCATAAATACCTCATCCGCATCACCATAAGCGTATCGAATAGGATTTGATGATTCTATTTTCAAGAAACCATCTTCTACCAATCGACAAATTTCGCCAAGAAAAGAGTAAGAAGGATTCTCGTTCTTGAAAAGAATTTCATTTTCAGGAATCCGTTCTATTACTTTCCATTTTGCATGCAAGCAATCTTCCTTTGCAAAAGTCGGTTCATAGCCATATTGTTTATATGGAAATGCGGAATATGACTTTCCGTTGAAAAATTTAACCCATGATTTGCTTTGAAAATCAGTGAGGTCGTTCAATTCTTCTATACTTACCCAAACGGAATTTTTAAAAATGTCATTGTAATCGTTGCGCACAAAACCGAGAAAAATAGGTTCAAACTCATAGGTCTGATTCTTCTTGTTCCATGTCCCTTTTTCCATCACTCTAATTTCCTTGAGCTCATTGCCAAGCATAGGTCGTGTGATAGCTTCATAAATATCCTGATTGTTCGGAATCGTTTTTTTCTCGTCGGTATCCATTTCAAAATAAGAAACACGCTTTATTTCCTTTTGCGCTTGACCAGTAGATTTATCGATTACATATTCTACAGCAGGCAGAACAGTTGGGAAAACAAATTTATTGTCTGAATCCTCTGAATATAAATTGATTCGATTATCAATTACAGCCTTCCGAAGGTCCTGATAAAAGTCGGTTTTGACCTCATCAACTTCAAATAACTGATTGTTGGTAGAATCTGCTTTTAAATATAGATAACGGTAAACCGTTTCGACTTCAGTTTTCTTTTGTGCAAAGGTGTTTAGCGCAGTAAACAACAAGCAGAATAAAATAATTTTTCTCATAACAGTCGTGAAGATAGCAAAAGTCTTGCCTAAAATAAAAATTACAATAAAAAGATAATAATCAATGGTTAGAAGGATGAATAATTAAAGCCTTGCAACTATGAAAATCACTACTGACTTTGATCTTTCTTGTGTCTTTCCTTGATACTTCTGGAAATACCGTGAACACCAATGATATGACCTTTATGGATTTGACTCATCACAAAACGCACAGTTTGCCCTACTGTAATAATCTCTCCATTCTTTTTAATCACTCGAAATTCGAGATAGGAAACAGGCGTTCGCATTTTAACCTGATCAGCATAACTTTCAGTAACTTTTCGAATATCTTCTTTGAGAATGAAATCTGTGAAAGGGCGGCCAATTAATTCATCTAATCCATATCCTAAAATTTCTGTGGCTGTTTTGTTTACAAAAATGAAATTGCCTTGAAAATCACAGCTATAAACAATATCCGCAACATTATTGACGATGGATTCAAAATTAGTTTCTAGTTCCTTCTGTTTGGTAATGTCCCTAGAAACTCCCATCGAACCAACGGATTTACCTTTGACGTCTAATAATCTATTTGCACTAATTTGAGAAATAAATAACTCACCGTTTTTCTTATGGTTCAGAACTTCACCTTTGTAAATGTCATTTAAATTTATGGCTTCTTTGACTACATAGGCCTGATCATGGTTTGCATATAAAATCGAAACAGGTTTTTTAAATATCTCTTTTTTCGAATAGCCAAAAGCTTGTTCAGCGGCTTTATTGAATTCAATGATTCGTCCTTGTTTATCGCAAGTAACAACGACATCAATAGAATTATTTAAAAACAGCGCATTCAGTTTTTTTAAACCGTTCATTTCGACTATGCTCGCAAACACCTTATATCCTGTATATGCCAGCACTATTGATAAAACACAAGCAACCCCAATCAACCAGTACGTGTAGTGCCAATATTTGCTCAAATGAATAGAAACTCTCGAATTATCTTTTCTTTCACTCCGCATACTTTTTTTACATTCCCTTTCAATTTCGAACAGAGTTTGGCTGGTATTTTTTTGTTGCTGACCAGATATATTTACTTTCGTCAATCTGCGCAATCGTCTTAAATCTTGGGAAATTCCACGTAATTTTTTTTGAGAAGCTATCTTCAAGTTTTCCTCAACTAATCGTTCAGCATTAGAATTCGTAGTTGAAACAGCGTAAAAATCAAATTCTGACAATTGCTCATAAGCTCCGTTTTCAACTTTAGTCAAAAAACTTATTGTCTCTACATTTTCTTTGATCTGTGCACTAAGTGAATTCACATTGTACATCAAGTAGCCGCTGATACCAACGAAAATTAAAGCAAAAGAAAACAGTAAAATGAAAAGAATTCGGTTCTTTATCATTGTTGTTAAGGTGAAGTGTGCCATTTTATACGTGTGAAACATTCATAAGTTTCACGGGCAATTAAAAAATAAGTAATGGCTGGACCTTAGACTTTTTTTGACAATGTTCAATTCCATCCCCCCCCCCTAAAGAATGAAATAACACGTTTAGTATTTTCGAAAGCACGAAACGAATAGCATTATTCTGTCGTCTTTGAAAAGAAATGATTTGATTTGTATCCGAAAAATGGTGCCTTGGAAATAGATGAACTCTTCGTTAAACGCATAGTTGAAAATGATCGAAAGACTGTTTTGAACTTATACCATGAAACTTTTTCAGTGCTCATGAGTGTGGCGGTGCGTTACAAAAAGAACGAAGAGGAACAAATGACCATCGTGAACAATGCCTTCATGAAAATCATAACAAAAATCGAAACCTACAAAGTTGGCACTTCATTCTTTTCTTGGGCAAAACGTATCGTTCAAAACGAAGTTATCGATGATTTTCGTAGAGAAAAGAAATACAAAGAACTATTCAATTTTGAAAGTGAAAAAGAAGAACAAACAGTGACAACAATCGAAAACGAAATAGACGCTAAAATGGAGGCAGAAGAAATGGAGGTTTTACTTCATCAACTTCCTCCTGCAACGAAACTTGTTTTCAATATGTATGCTATTGATGGGTATACGACAAAAGAAATAGAAGAAGAATTGAATGTCAAATATGAAACAGTTAAATGGCATATCAAGGAAGCTCGAAAAAAATTAAGAGCCATTTTGGCGCAGAATGTAATGACTGAGAACTTATGATAGAGGATAATAAGTATATCGACAAAGTCTTTAAAGAGAAGCTAGGCGAAAGGACTTTCGAAGTCCCAGCAGCCTTTATAGCTGATCTTGAAAAAAGACTTGATGTTCCCAAAGTGGGAACCAAAAAAATTAAAGGCTTTTGGTTTTGGCTTTCAAGTCTTGCTTTGGTGGCAATTTCAAGTGCTGCCCTAGCCTATTTTTACCCAAAAACGAACACGAATAATCCTATTGAACTGGTTTCTGTTGCAAAAACGCCTCTCATTGCAAGCAATGGCCATTCAAATTCAATTTCATCACCCATTTTCATAAAAGTTAAAAAAGCAGATAACAAAGAAGCATTTGTTCCCGTAGCAAAATTCAAAAAAAACAAGGACAGTTTTAATCCAAAAACAGACGAGGATTTCTCGGGCGTAAAAAAACGAGTTCAAGCAAATTATAAAGCCGTTGAAGATTCCATTGCCCAAGCCAATCTGAATGATTTGGCTTATGCGAAAAATAATTCTTCTACAGCTTTTGTTGCTGTAAATGAAGAAAGTGCAGTGCATAAATTGTTATCGCAAGATGCTGATTTTGGAAAAGGAAATGGGCAAATGAAATCAATACAGTACGGTGACAAAACCATCAACTTCATCGATGACAGCTTGACTAAAATTCGTTATATCATTCGTGATTCATTGGTTATTCGTGACTCTGTGGTTATTCGTGACTCTTTTCCCGATAACAAGAAGGAAGATCGTGAGGATTTGAAAGATGAAAAAGACAAAAAGAAAACAAATTTTGAGATCCAAGGTTTTGGCGGTTTTATGTTTGTTCAACCGAAAGTTTCCAGTCCTTCAAGTCCTTATCAAAGTTCTATTGTTGCGCAAGAAACGAGAATTATAAGTCCAAACTTCGGATTTAACTTGAATTATAATTACAACAAAATGTCAGTCGGTTCAGGCTTGAGTTACTATCAATTCGGGGAAAAAACGAATTATACGACTTCCTTAACCACTGCCACAGTAGATTCTATTTCGCAAAGTACTTCAACTGTATATTTGGATTCTGCTGGCAATATTATTACTCCAACGCCCAACAATCCAGCGTTTGACTCTATCACAATCGTTACGATTGACACGAGTTTCAACTACAATACAACTTTCAATACAAAATCTTGGTTGAATTCTTATTCTCGCGTTGTAGTTCCTATAAGTTTCGGCTATTGTTTTGAATTTAAAAACTGGTCTCTTATTCCTAGAGTTGGACTGAATTTAGAATTCACAACGCTTCGCCAAAAAGGTTTGTATCCCGATGCCAAACAAGAAGAAATACTAGAATTAGACCAACGCAAATTTGGTTTGTCCTATCAATTGCAACTGGAGCTCAGAAGAAATTTGGGTCCTTGGCATGTTTTCGTCAATCCCTATTATCGAAACAACATTGGTTACGTCATCAATACCACAGATTTACAAAGAAAGTACGGTGGATTTGGGACGACCTTTGGCGTTGGTGTAAGATTTTAAATAATTCCTAATTACTATCACCAAAAAGGGTCGAACGTTAATTCGACCCTTTCTGTTTTAAATAAAAACTATCTATTTATTGAGCTCCTTTTATTTTACTTTCCAATTTATTCACAGCTTCTTCTGCTTTTTGAATTTTAGCTTTTCTTTCCACGATTTCAGCTTTAGTAATTTTCCCTGAATTGGTCTCTGCTTCTAGCTTCTCTTTCGCTAACTTTATTTTAACTCTGGCCTCTGTCACCTTTTCAGAACCTGCAACTTTGGTCTCTTCCAATTCTATTTTGGTTTCTTCGTGCTTTTCTTTTGCTTGTTTTGCGCGTTCTTGACCAAATTCTTTCCCAGAAAGTTCACCTTTATTTTGACCATAATGGTTTCCATTATTGGATTTTTCTTTCTTTATCTTTTCAACTTTCTCCTCTGCTTCAGACGAATGTTCTTCGCCTTCTCTTTTCATTTTCTCCTCGGCTTCTGTTCTTTTGAATTCGCCTTTTATTTTTTCACGCTCGCCTTTCTCATTTTCACGTTCTATTTTCTCTTTTGCCTCAGATCCAATCTCACTATTTTTAGTTTCTCGAATTTCTTTTGATTCTCGAACTTCTTTTGACTTTTCACGAAGTTCTTTTTCTTTCTCTTTACCTTTTTCTTGAAGTTCCTTCGCTTCTTTTTCCTTTTTGATTTTTTCCTTTTCTATCTGACCAAAACTCAATCCAGTAAACAGAGCGAAACTCAATACTATTCCAATATTTTTCATCATTTCTTAGTTTAGACTATTATAAATCTTTCAATAAATCATCCACCTCTTTGGCAGACTCTTCTATGTCTTTCTTTTTTTGCTCCATTTCGGCATTTACTGCTTCAATAGAGTCAGCTTCTTTTTCTATTTGTTCGATTGCCGCTTCTTCATTGGCATCTGTTTCTGCGACCGAATTTTCACAACTAAAAATCATTCCTGTTGCAAAAACAAAAGCTATTATCCATGTCTTTTTCATACCTTTTCATTTAATAATTCTCACTAATGTAGTTGGATTTTTCAGATTAATTCTTCGATGGTGATTTTCTTATCCTGAAATAAAAAAGAATCACCGAGAGATTTATCCTTCATTAACATGCCGATTGGACTCGAAATGGATAAAACCAAAATCTCTTTTCCAGCAATTTCTATTTTTCCAAAAGGAATGGAAATAAAATAAAGTCCATTTGAGGTTTGCGCCAAACTGCCCAATTGAACTGTTTTGGATGAAACATTCTCATCGATCAAAGAAAGGGTTTGTCGCAGTTCTTTTGCTTTTACTAATTGAGTGGCAAACTTGGCTTCTTCTATTTGTAACATCGCCATCCCAGTTTCATACTTGTCGCCAGCGCTGCTTTTCGTTTCACTCGCTTTCGAAGCGTTAATGGAGGCTATTTCACCAATAGCTTCTTTTATCCGCCCTTCGATAATGGCTTTTAAATATTTTAAAATTAAAGGCTTCAATTGATCTTCTTTCATGCTTTGTCAAAAATAGAAATTAGTTCGAGTATCCTCCTTTATAATTCCCTTATGTCTCAAAAATGCTTTGCTAGTTGAAAAAGTTTCTGTAGTTAAAAATGAAGGAACGGACCCGGTTCGCCTTCATGTCCTCTGGCAATTGGAATCCTTTTTAACCTCAATACCTAAATGTTGAAAATTTATATACGCTATTTAACTAAACAAGAATATCCTGCTGTAACGTAGGCTAAGAAAAAGGTGAAACAAAGAAATTCCTTATCTTTGCGCTTCAATAATTATTCACCCTGTTAATTTATCACATAGCATGCAACTGTGTAATACGCTCAACAAGGAGGAACTAGAGAAAAAATTACGAACTGACGGTGCACAGTTTGTTACAGTTTCCTTCTATCAATACGCCAAAATAGAAAACACCCAAGTATTTCGCGATCATTTGTATCTAAAAATGAGTGATTTGAAAATCGTCGGTCGCATTTATGTGGCGCACGAAGGAATCAATGCACAAATTTCAGTTCCGACGGACCACATCCATTCTTTACGAGAATTGTTGGAAGATATTTCTTTCTTGAAAGATGTTCGCTTGAACATGGCGGTGGAAGAATCTGGTGCTGAATTTCCTTTCTTGAAACTAAAAATCAAGATTAGACATAAAATTGTGGCGGACGGTTTGAACGACGAAACCTTCGATCCTGCCAACAAAGGAAAACATTTGTCTGCCGAAGAGTTCAACGCCTTGACAGACAAAGAAGATACAATCCTCATCGATTTCAGAAATCATTATGAATCAGAAGTTGGACATTTCAAGGGTGCCATAACGCCTGACGTGGACACTTTCCGTGAATCTCTGCCTTTGATAGAAGAAGAATACTTGAAAGGAAATGAAGACAAAAATCTGGTGATGTATTGCACAGGCGGAATTCGCTGTGAAAAAGCGTCAGCTTGGTTCAAACACCGTGGATTTAAAAACGTTCACCAATTGGAAGGCGGCATTATCAAATATGCGAATGACTGCAAAGAAAACGGTATTCCGAACAAATTCATAGGTAAAAATTTCGTTTTTGATGAGCGACGAGGCGAACGCATTTCAGACGATGTCATTGCGGTTTGTCATCAATGTGGTGAACCTGCAGATACGCACACCAACTGCAAAAATGAGGCCTGTCACCTACTCTTCATTCAATGCGATTCTTGTAAAGAAAAAATGGACAATTGTTGCTCGCAGGATTGTTTAGATTTCATTCAATTGCCTGAAGATGAGCAAAAAGAAAAGCGAAAAGGTTTACAAAATTCCAATTTGATTTTCAAAAAAGGTCGATCCGAGAAATTGCCTTTTCAGAAGCATAATCTATAATGATTTTGTTGGTCAAAGGGTTTCGACTATCTTTCATATTCGGAAGTTTTATATGAAAAACCTACTTGTTTTATCATTCATATTCGTTTTTGACAGCTTTGGTCAAACCTATCGTCTGTTGCCGGATACTTGCACCTATTGCTCTTTCTTCTACAGTCCGGACGGAACAAACATTAATCAGGACCAATATTACTTGAGTCCAGATATCGATACTTTTTTAATGGGAAATTCCTACATGACACTCCCCATGTCGAATGAAATCTATTTTGGTATTCCGCTTGCGGGTTTGCGACAGGTGGGAAATAAAGTTTTTGGTGCCGCCGCGGTTGGGCCAACACAAGAATATTTGGTACAAGATTGGGACGCTCAGCTAGGCGACACGGTCTATAATTTGTATTCCAATCGAACATTTTATGATGCCATTTTCATAAACGAAGATTCGATTTTGCTCATCGATGGAACGTATCATCATGTCCGAGAAATGAAAGGAATTGGCTATGCCCCGAATGGAATATACGATAGCACAACTTGGACTTTCTTTTGGCAAGAGCGAGGTTTGTGCGGCGAGCATATCACACCATATTTCGCCATTGCCGGTGGATTGACCTATAATTTACCCGACTTCAATTATGGTGCTCAAAATGTGATTTATTATCTTCCACAAGCGCATACGGCGGATTGGCGATATAACAAAAATCAGTACATGACAGGCTGTAACTTTGATGGATTTTTAAATTCACTGGAAGAAAACCTTATTCAAACTGTTGAAATTTATCCCAATCCAACAAATAGTTTGCTTTATTTTGAAATCGAGAACAATGCGATTAAATCCATCCGTGTAACTGATTGCAAAGGGCAAATAGTTTTATTTTCCTCTTATAAATCAGGTCCAATAGATGTTTCAAAATTAGAAACGGGAATCTATTACCTGCAACTCAACTACACTTCTGGCGAAATTACTCAAGCCAAATTCAGTAAAATGAATTGAGTATTAAAGACAATTATACTTTTTTCTGACTTTTAGTTTTCTCAAAAAGCTATCTTTAGAGCTCCAAAAAAGAAAGCATGAATTTATTTATCACGTGGGACGTTACACCCGAATTAATTGAAGGTTGGAAAACACCTAACTTATACGGATTGCTCTTCGTCACAGGGTTGATTTTAGCCTTTTTCGTTTCAAAAAAACTCTACAAACGGGACAAAATGTCCGACGAATCTTTGGATAAGTTGGTCATGTACATGGTTATTGCAACCATAGTTGGCGCGCGATTGGGACATGTTTTCTTTTACGGTCCTTACTTCGATCATATTGATCTAAACGGCGTTTTTCAGCGTGGATATTTCTCGCATCCTTTGGATATTTTCAAAGTCTGGGAAGGCGGATTGGCCAGTCATGGTGGTATTCTCGCTATTGTCATTGCTTCTTATTTTTACTCGAAAAGGGTTGTGAAAAAACCTATCGTTTGGACCATGGACAGATTAGCGGCTCCAGGGGCAATTGCAGCTTGTTTTATTCGATTGGGAAATTTAGTGAATTCTGAAATTGTAGGTGAACCAAGCAATGTTTCTTGGGCATTTAGCTTTCCTTATTATTACAACGATGTTCTCAAAGAATACGACCCAACACCTCGGCATCCTGCTCAATTGTATGAAGCGATTTGTTACTTGTTGATTTTTGGCATCATGCTCTTTTTAATCTACAAAAAGGATATGTTAAAGATTCCAGGAAAAGTATTCGGTTGGTTTATGGTATTGCTTTTTACCGCAAGATTCTCAGTTGAATTCATCAAAATTGGACAAGCTGAACGCGATGCTGGCATGTTCTTGAACACAGGACAATGGTTGAGTATTCCGTTTATACTAGTAGGAATTTATTTTATTCTCCGAAAAGTCAAACCAGACGTTATAACCACAGAGCAATCTGTCTAGCACCAAAAAAAACTCAGCGAACTTTGCGCCTTCTTTGCGAACTTTGTGGTTAGGAAATTCATCAACCAAGCCTATCCTCAAAAAACTTCCACAAAGCATCATTGGGCACTGGAGCTGTAATCTTAATTTGTTCCTTCGTTACCGGGTGGTCAAAGTTGACTTCGCGCGCATGCAATGAAATGGATTTGTCTGGATTTGATCGTTTGGAACCATATTTCAAGTCACCTTTGATGATACAACCTATTGTTCCTAACTGACAACGAATTTGGTGATGTCGACCTGTTTCCAACTCAATAGAAAGCAAATGGTATTTGTCGCTACTGGCTGCCAATTGATAATGTAAAATTGCTTTTTTACTTCCAGCCGTTTCTTTTTCAGAAGCATAACTTTTGTTCTGCTTTTCATTCTTTTTCAGAAAATGAATCAAAGTACCACTGCTCTTTTCGGGTTTATGTTCGACGATTGCCCAATACGTTTTCTTGACTTCCTTTTCCCGAAATTGTTTGGAAAGTCGCTCCAATGCTTTGCTCGTTCGTGTGAAAATCAATGCGCCACTCGTTGGTCTATCCAAACGATGAACGACGCCGCAATAAACATTGCCTGGCTTATCGTATTTTGCCTTCCAATACGCTTTGATAATGTCTGGAAGGGCTTCGTCACCTGTTTTGTCACCTTGGGTAATGTCGGAAGCTTTTTTATTCAAGACAAGAATATGATTGTCCTCAAAAAGCACTTCTAAGCCAAAATCTTCGGACTTCGTCATAGACTAATATTGCTCGTTTTCATTAGGAAAATCACCAGATTTCACATCTTTGATATAACTGTGGAATGAATTTAGCATTTCATCATAAAGATTGTGGTATTTGCGCAAGAATCTCGGATTGAATTCATTGTTGATACCCAACATATCGTGGACTACCAATACTTGACCATCTACACCATTTCCAGCACCAATCCCGATAATAGGAATAGAAACTGTTTTGGCAACAAGAGCCGCTAGTTCCGCTGGAATTTTTTCCAAAACAATTGCAAAACATCCTGCCTCCTCCAACAATTTAGCATCTTCAACCAAGCGTTGAGCTTCCTCTTCCTCTTTGGCACGAACTACATACGTTCCAAATTTATAGATGGATTGTGGTGTCAAACCTAAATGACCCATAACAGGAATTCCTGCTGTCAATATTCGGGTAACGGATTCGATTACTTCTCTTCCACCTTCTAATTTAACGGCGTGTCCACCCGACTGTTTCATGATGCGGATGGCACTTGACAATGCTTCGCGTGAATTTCCTTGATACGATCCAAAGGGCATATCAACAACAACTAGAGCTCTATTCACCGCTCTAACAACAGAAGATGCATGGTAAATCATTTCATCCAAAGTGATAGGCAAAGTCGTTTCATGTCCCGCCATAACATTGGAAGCTGAATCTCCTACCAAAATAATATCTATTCCAGCTGTATCAATAATTCTGGCCATGGAAAAATCATATCCAGTCAACATGGAAATCTTCTCTCCTGCATTTTTCATTTCTTGCAGGGTGTGTGTCGTTACACGTTTTACGTTTGTATGAACTGACATATTTAATTGCGGATTATGGGATTATGGGTTATCGGATTACGGATTAATTATGCAAAAGTACGATTTTTAAAAAATTCGTAATTCACTCATTCGTAATTCATAATTGACTATCCTTCAGAAACGACTTTGTAGGCTTCTTTATCCGTTGAACCTAGATGGAAAATGGCATCACCTTTATTCACCACCGGAGTTTCGTTCAAACAGAAAATGTATCCATCATCAGGCGATTTGATTTTTCTTTCCGTTTTTCCGAAAGGATCTGTTATAACGCCTATCATTTCATTTTTGCGGACTTTTTGACCGTTCATCGCATAGCTTAAAAACAAGCCCGAATTAGATGCACGTACCCATTTGTCTGAGCGAAGGATAATCGATTTCCTTTTGATTTCTACATTCTCTTTGAAGGAACGCATGCCTAGATGCACTAACATTCTTTTTACACCACTAACTCCTTCAAAAACAATACTTTCTTCAATTGAATCGGCTTTTCCGCCCTCAAAAAGCAGCATCTGTTTTCCTCGCTTGATCATCGCTTCCCGCAAGGATTTAGGGATTAAATTAGAGTGAACAATGAAAGGTGGATTGAATACCTTTGCCAATTCTAAACTGCGTTCATCTTTCAACACACAACGAATTTGCGCGGCATTATTTCTTTGTCGAGCACCCGTATGAAAATCAATGACGTAATCCACATGTGGCGTAATTTGATTGAGAAATTCGAATGCAAATTGACTGGCTAAAGAACCATTTTTCGATCCTGGAAACATTCTGTTCAGATCCCTACCATCCGGCAAGGCTCTTGATAAATTCAAGAAACCAAAAATATTGAAAACAGGTAAGCAAATGATTGTCCCAGAATTGGGCTTATGGTATTTGTTTTTGATGATTCGTCGGACGATTTCTATCCCATTGATTTCATCGCCATGCAAACCAGCCATGAGCAGAAGAACAGGCCCAGGTTTTTTCGCTCTTTCTACGAAAACAGGGACTTGTACTGGTGTATGGGTATGCAGTTTCGCCATATTCATGTTGAGTTGATATCCTTTTCCCGGCTCAATCTCTTGCCCCAATATGACCATCTTGTCGGCTTTCATTCCTAAATCACATTACGTTCTATATACTCTATTATTTTTCCCGCAACATCCAATCCTGTTACTGTTTCAATTTCGCTAAAACCAGGCGAACTATTAATATTCAGCACCAATGGTCCTCGATTCGATTGGATGATATCCACACTGGCAACACCCAATTTCAAGGCATGCGCAGCGCGAATGGCAATATTCTTCTCTTCCTCGTTGAGAACAATGGGTTGAGATTTTTTCCTTTTTGTTCGATTGGTATGATTGTCTCCATTTTTGTTAAAGCGTTTGATGGCGCCGGCTATTTCTCCGTCGACCACCATAATTCGCACATCCGTTCCTTTCGCTTCTTTTATATATTCTTGGACAATCACTCTAGCACGAACACCGTTGAAGGCTTCGAGAACAGAGTCAGCCGAACTTTTATCTTCAGCCAATACAGACCCAATATTCTTGCTATCGTTCAAGAGTTTAAGAATTACAGGCGTTCCACCGGCCGTTTCAATTACATGGTCAACATTCTTCGAATAGTTGGTAAAAACTGTTTTGGGCTGCCCTACATTAAACTTTGAAAGCAATTGAAGACAGCGCAATCTATCGCGAGAATGCGTAATGGAACGCGAATTCGCTACAGAAAAAACACCCATCATTTCAAATTGACGAACAACTGCCGTTCCGTAAAAGGTAACCGAAGCACCGATTCTTGGAATGACAGCATCAAAATCCTCCTGATAATTGTTGTTGTAAAAAATTCGAGGTCCAGAACTATCAATTTCGATATTGCAAAGCAAGTGATTGACTACATGCATTTG
Organism: Crocinitomicaceae bacterium; assembly: GCA_041751955.1. GTDB lineage: Bacteria > Bacteroidota > Bacteroidia > Flavobacteriales_D > Crocinitomicaceae > UBA2040. The sequence continues at coordinate 14,541 of JBGSIB010000010.1, read as the reverse complement.
GTGTCCGCGAGACTCAGCGGCTTGAATTAACCTTTGGCTGGAATACAGCTCTGGATTTCTAGAGAGAAGCGCAATTTTCATGCTGTGAAATTAGCTAATATTTACTGTATGCCTTTTCTTATTCTTCGATAAATAGACTTTTGAAGAGTCAACGACAAAGTTTTTATTCAATAACTTACGACCGAGTAAAACCGGTGTCTTCATGCGAATTCGTCGTGTTAATGAAAACAGTGTCTTGATTTTTTTGTCAAAAAGAGTGATTTCTCCTTCAATAAAATATCGTTTTTCCCCTTCTCCGCTGGAACTTCTAACTACCTTTTCTTTGAATTTTTCAAAAAAATAAGACGCAGCCTTCATGCCATTTTGATCAAAAAACCTAACTTCTAATTGTGTTTTTCCATTCATTTGAACGAGTTCTACATAGTCGCAATGTATACTCGATGTGTAGGCTCCTGTATCTATTTTTACAGGAACTTTCACTAAACCGAATGAGGGAAAGTCGGCAACATCTTTACGTCCAATCACTATTTTCTCCATCTATTCCGCTATCATTTCATCCAACATTTGACGACATGTCGCGTCTCTTTCAGCAGCATACTCCATCTTTTTCTCCCCTTCCTCTTCTTTTCCAGAGAAATAAAGGGCCGTTCCCAGTTGAAAATGATATTCCATTTTTGACGGATTTTTTTGAGTCAAATCTTCCCAAAGCGGAATACTTTCGCTGTATTTCTCCATGTTCATATAGCTCGTTGCCAGCGCATCGGCAAGGGGTTCACGTGGAGCCAATTCATAAGCTTTTTTATTATTTATCAAGGCTTTTTCCATATCTTCAAATTGTTCGCCATACTTTCCGCTGTAGATCATACCCAAACTGTTATAGATAGCCATTTCTTTAGGCTTTATTTTTTTTGCTTTTTCAAAGTTCTGAATTGCCTCACCAATATTTTCTTTCAATAAGTCAAATTCAGCGGATGTAAGGAAAAAGTAATAGCTATCCTTCTCGGATTTGCCCATAGCTTGTTCAGCATAGTAAATCGCCGAATCTTTATTCTCCTGAAAAGAATGAAGAAGCGATAAATTCCGTAGAATACCGGCTTCTAAATCCCCACTGATTTCGCCTGAAGCAAGCGCCGAATGGAAAGACTGGCCTGCTTTTACATATTCTTCTTGATCCAAGAAAGCCACCCCCTCATCGTTCAGTTTTTTAGCATTTTCATCTGCTTTGTTCGAGCAAGCGCTCAATAAAAGTAAAGTAACCAGAAAAAATAGTTGTCGCATCTTTTTAATTTCAGATAAATGATCGAATTTTGCACAAGTGTAATAAAAGGAAAGCAAGCACGAAAAAAAAAGTAAAAAAAGAATTGATTATTGCTCTAATAAAGAATTTCTTCGTAAGTTTGCACCCCGATTTACGCGGTAAAAATAGATAATAGTATAGAAATAATGGATAAAATCAGAGAAATTCAGAACGAATTAGTGGAAGTAAAACAATTTCCTAAATTCTCTAGCGGTGATACAGTAAACGTTTCCTACAAAATTAGAGAGGGTGCAAAAGAGCGTATTCAAAATTTTCAAGGTGTAGTTTTACAAAGAAGAGGTCAAGGTCCTTCTGAGACTTTTACAGTTCGTAAAATGTCAGGGAACATTGGCGTTGAGCGTATCTTCCCTTTGAGTTCTCCATTTTTGGATGATATCGTTGTGACGAAAAAAGGTTATGTACGTCGTGCGCGTATTTTCTACTTCCGTCAACGTACTGGTAAAGCTGCTCGTATTCGTGAGAAACGTTCTTTCCACGCGACAGCGAAACAAAAATAAAAACACAGAACATTTTTTTATAAAACACAAAAGAGGCGCGAATCATCGCGCCTCTTTTGTGTTTTATAAATTTTATTTTCGCGCCTTTTCTAAGTACTAAAACTATCCCCCTTTTTCTTTTTCCTATTTTTGCTAGCAATTATGTCCCGAAAAAAAAACAAGAGCAAAAACAAAATGGTCATTTGGGCAGTGGCTTTGTTTTTCATGCTTATTGGATTACCAACGGTTTATTATTACTATAAAGTTAGAACCAAGACAAAAGGCGATTTTATTTCACAATTTCCAGAAGGATTTACCAAAAAAGGTCTAGATATTTCACATCATCAAGGCAATATCGATTGGCCATTGATTTTTGATAAACTGCGATATGATACCATAGTTCAATTTGTCTATTGCAAAGCGACACAAAGTACATGGCATGTTGACACGAAATGGGAACGCAACCGAAAAATGTTAACAGAACTAGGTATACTGCATGGTGCATACCATTTTTTTGATGGAAAAAAACCACCACGAGATCAGGCTAAACACTTTCTCAGTTATTGGAAACATCGAGATATGGACATGGCTCCTATGCTAGACGTTGAAACTGAAGGTTTCTCTGATGGTGATTTGATAGCCAAAATGAAAATCTGGTTGGAAGTCGTAGAGAAAGCAACGGGACATCGCCCAATCATTTATTGTTCGCTTCATTATTTTGAATCAAAATTCAAAAGACACTTTAAAGACTATCAATTTTGGATTGCCGCCTACTCTCGTGAACCAGATGTTTTGAGGGATCCAAGAGTGATCTATTGGCAATTTTCGGAAACGGGAGAAATTCCGGGTTGTAGAGAATTGGTGGATTTAAATGTTGGTAAATGAATCATTTCAGCTTTTGAAAATTGGGCTTTACTAGTTCCAATTTAAAAATACAAGAACATCTTTGTTGAGAAAAAAAACATTCTAATGTGATTACTTTGAAACTTGAGAAAGTGACTTTTAGAAATAAAATTTACTTTCAAAAATCAAAAGAGCTTAGGCTGAATCGCTCTACTTAATTTTAATTAATGCTTATATTCGACTATTAATTCGAAGAAAATGGCTTACGATGCTTATTTAGCGGAGCGTGTGCGTTTAAAATTACAAGAAAAGCATATCGTTTCAGAAGAAAAAAAAATGATGGGAGGGCTTTGCTTCATGGTTGACGAAAAAATGTGTTTGGGCGTGATGAAAAACGAATTAATGGTTCGCATTGCGCCTGAAATGTATGACCACGCTTTAACATTGCAGGGCAGTAAAATCATGGACTTTACTGGAAGAGTGCTAAAAGGTTTTTTACTTGTTGAACCTGAAGGCATAGATTTAGAAAAAGACTTGGACTCTTGGGTGCAGATGTGCTTGAATTTCAATCCGATAGCAAAGGCAAGCAAGAAGAAAAAGAAATGAAAACAACTGGTGATGAAAATTCAAAATCTACATACTGAAAGACTCGAACTCAGAGCGATTGATCCCGAAGTTATGGATTTCATTTTCCAGAATTATGCTGACGAGGAAATTATGAATTTCATAGGTTTAACAGACCGAGAAGAACTTGAAAAAGAGAAAAATAAATGGAAAATAGGACTACGAACCTTCAACAAATCATTTCACTATTTTCAGCTACTGGATAAGTCATCTAACAAAATAATAGGCTGGTGCGGTTATCATACTTGGTACTTGGATCATAATCGTGCGGAAATTGGTTATGGGCTTTATGAAGAAGCCATAAAGAAAAAAGGCTTGATGACTGAGGCATTAATTCCTGTTTTGGAATATGGATGGAAAGAAATGAAACTCCATCGCGTCGAAGCCTTTGTCTCACCAAACAATGTTCCTTCGTTAAAACTAATGGAGAAACTTGGTTTTGAACGAGAAGGTTATTTGAAAGAACATTATCTGAAATCTGGTATTTATGAGGATTCACTGGTTTTTTCTCTCTTAAAAAAAAATTCTGTCCCGAAGTAACATGCATCAATTAATAAGCTAGTGTTGCTGTTCTTTTCTAGAAGTTTCTTATCTTTCACTCTTGATTATTATTAACACTTTTGAAAAATGAAAAAACAGTATTATTTGCTAAGCATTATCCTTATTGCATTTATGTTTTTTCTCCCTTTGGATAGTCAAGCTCAGCTGACAAAAGGAGAAATACCTAAAGGCACGTTAATTGAGAAAAAACCAAATACTCCTCGTAGGGCAGAGTTCAAAGGCGACAAATTAATCATACACACAGATTCTGATAAAAAAACAGGAATGGCTTATCAAGTTGAATACAAGGTAACTTGGACTTCGGCTACTACTTTCAATTTAAGTTCACCTCTTGAATCACGCGTAAACATGAACGAAGAACCAGGAACAGCTAAAGAAGGAGAAAAAATGAAAACAGATTTCTTCGGTTACTCTTATTTAAAAAACTGGAGCTTAACGAAAAACGAAGTCGACGAGTTTACTTTGGAAAGCGAAACCACAAAAGATTACCGTTGGGTTTTTACAATACAGTAAAACGAGTTTGTCCATGAAAATCTTCGTGTTATGTGGCTGGATTTTATTTTTCTCAGTTGCACGAGCACAAGAATTGAAACTTGCAGGAATAGAAAATTTAGAATGGGGACAACTTGATGTTGTCCCTATTTTTTTGACTGAAAAGGGGTTTTGCTTAGATTCTTCAGAAAGAAAAAATAATAACTACACTTGTCATTTTACTCATCGAGAATCTGGAAACAAGATAGTGACAAGCTTAATTGAAGAAACAGACTACCTTAATTATCCAAACGAAAAACACGAATAATGGGCGGTGGTGGATTCATGCAACATGCGCGCGATACCAATGATCAAGATCGCTTACAAAAAGCTGTTCGAAGAGAAAAGTTCAAAGGGCATAATGGTGAACAGATACTTCAAAAAGGAAATCATAAAGGTGAAATTGATTTTTCCCATCTTACACAAGAACAGATTGCCAGTACACGAGCTAAAATCAAACGAATAGTCGAGCTGAGAAACAAAAAAACCAAAATCGTTACTGTTGTCGTTTTTGTTGTGTTTTTCGTTTCGCTCTTTTTGATTTTAAAACGACTGTTTTAATTTCCAGAACTTTATCTATAATTACAAAGAAAGAATCACAAACTCCGTACGACGATTTTTCGCACGAGCAGCTTCAGATGTATTCTCAACTTTTGGTTGCGTTTCGCCCAATCCTTTGCTTTCTAGTCGACTTTTAGTGACGCCGAGTGAAACAAGATATTCTTTAACCACTCTCGCTCTATTGGCCGACAAAGTCATGTTTTCGCTTTCATCGCCAACATCATCTGTGTGACCGGTAATGACAATTTTCATCGTTGGATTATCTTTTAAATAACGCGCAAATTGTTTCAACATGACTTTTGATCTTGCATTCAATTCAGAAGAAGCAGTTGTGTACAATATATCTTCGATCACGTAAGCACCGCCAACTTTTACTTTCGAAACTTCCATGTCTTTTCCTTTCACAGAAACTTCTTTTTTCGCTATTTGATCCTTGATTTCTTCTTTTGTAATGAGTTTAGCAGAAAAGGCCGCACCTTCTTTTTTCGCGGCGACTAATACATCTTTGTTCGGATCCATTTTGATGGCTGCTGCATATTTACCATCATCACCGTTGACTTTTACCTTTTGCACCTCGTCGCTATCACCATAACTGATTTCAATTTCAGCGCCTGAAACGGCTTTACCTTCATTATCTGTTAAGGTTCCTTTCATGATCATCACGGCAGTTGGTCTTGCCTCTTCATGCAATTCAAAACCATAAATATTCCAATCTCCACCTGTTCTAGACGAAAAATAAGCTAGCTTTCCGTCGGTAGAAACAAAAATTCCCAATTCATCTGCATCCGTGTTGATGGGAACGCCAATATTCTTCGGTTTAGTCCATTTTTCGTTTTCTCTTCGAATGTAGAAAATATCTAAGCCACCCGCTCCAGGACGTTTGTCCGTGCTTTCAGAAACAAAATAAAACGTTTCACTGTCTTGATGCATGAAGGGACTTTTGTCTTTTCCATCGGTATTTATTTCGTCGAATGGACGAGCTAAACCCCAGGTTCCGTCCACTTTTCTTTCTGAAATATAGATGTCGTTATCGTTGTTTCTAGAATCTTTTCTGGAACTCGAAAAATATAGTGTATTTCCATCAGCTGAAATTGAAGGTTGTCCTTCCCAACCATCAATTGTGTTCACATTTGGACCTAAATTTTCTAAAGGTGTCCAGTTATAACTTTTTCCACTTTTAGAATAAGTGGTCGAATATAAATCACAATCCAAATAATCTTGTCCGCGAACATTCGTTTTTTTGCAGGCGCAAATAATCATTTCTTTATTATCAACCGACATTGTGGCCGCACCATAATTTGTAAAGGCGCCATCATTAAAAGGTGCACTGAAAGGGTTTCCTTTGTCAAAAGGTAAATTTAAAGATTCTCGAATGGAATAGGTAAATTCCTCACGCCAATCACTTACCATATCTCCGAGAAGTTTTCTGTCTACCTTTCGCGTAAAAAATATCATTTCATTGTCTGGCGAAATCATTGGGAAGTACTCATTATCAGGAGAACTTACATTTTTCACTCGAAATGGTGCATAGGGAACGGTTGCAATTTCTTCTTTTGGTGCTGCAGTCGCTTCAGTTTCCCATTTTTTCAAAACACCGTTGGTGTTTTTTATCATTTCAGCATAATCATTGGGAAAACGATCGTGGTCTGGGGTTTTAAAAGCTTTGAATTTCAGAAGGTATTCTTTCGCTGATACATTGTCGCGCTGCATGTATTTAACGACTCCCAAATAATAGAACGTTCCCGCATTGTATTCTTCGCATAGGGTGAGCACTTCTTTGAACAATTGTTCTGCTTTCACAAAACTTCGATCCGATTTAGCCGCATCGGTATTTAAAGTTGACATACCTTGATTGTAAGCGTAAACACCATACTCGTAATACGCCATTGCGTTTTCAGGTTCAGCTTCTATGGCTTTGTTGAAATTATCTACGGCTAATTGAACGCTTTCAGAACTAGCTGCCGTTTCGATTAATTTCAAAGTCTTTTTCGCTGGCGGATTGCAGGCTGCATCCAATTCATCTTCTTCTTGAGAAAATACGGATAAAGTGCAAAAAGAAAAAAGACCTACGATAAGGTAAAGTTTAATCATTTTCAAATTGAATTTATTTGCGTTAACGCAAGAACTGTTCCAATATTATTGAACGGATTTCAGGAAAAAAGTTACATTAAAAAAAGTAGACTTCGACTTCGCTCAGTCTACTTTTAATATTCGCTCAATATACTTTTGATATTCGCTCAATATACTTTTGATATTCGCTTTGTTAACATTTAAAACTCTGTCCAATTCAAAGGGGAAGAATTTAAAACATTCCATTTAAACAACAGCTTTCTTGCTCAACTCTATCTTCACTGGGAATTCGACCAATTCGTCTGTCAAGGCGATATCGAGTACTTCTTTCATGTTTTTCACAAAATGGAAAGTCAATCCTTTAATGTAATCGGCTTTGATTTTATCAATGTCTTGCCTGTTTTTCTCACACAAAATGATTTCTGTGATTTTCGCACGCTTAGCAGCCAATATTTTTTCTTTGATTCCTCCTACTGGCAAAACTTCGCCTCTTAAAGTTATCTCGCCTGTCATGGCCAAGTTCTTTTTGACTTTACGTTGCGTAAACAAGCTCGCTAAAGAAGTCAACATGGTAATACCAGCACTTGGGCCATCTTTTGGCGTTGCGCCTTCTGGAACGTGGATATGAACGTTGTGCTCATCAAAAATTTCCTGATCCAAGTTCAACCAATTGGAATGTGATTTCAGGAATTCTAAAGCGATAACAGCAGATTCTTTCATAACATCACCCAAATTTCCCGTCAAAGTCAATCTACCTTTTCCTTTGGTAATCGATGATTCGATGAAAAGAATGTCGCCGCCAACACTTGTCCAGGCTAGACCTGTTACAACTCCAGCAACTTTGTTGTTATCGTATTTTGTGCGTTCACGATCTGGACCCAAAAAGTCAAATAAATCTGAGGACGTAATTTTTGCTTCGTATTCTTGTTCCATGGCAATTTGACGCGCACGACTCCGCACCAATTTCGCCAAACGTTTGTCGAGTCCACGAACTCCAGATTCATTCGTATAACCTTCGATAACTTTTTCGATTAGCTTTTTATCGATAGAAAATTGCTTTTTCTCTACACCGTGTTCCTTCAATTGCTTTGGAATCAAATGTTGTTTGGCTATTTCAATTTTCTCTTCAATGGTGTAGCCTGTGACATCAATGATTTCCATTCTATCGCGCAAAGGCCCTTGAATCGTGGACAAATTATTTGCCGTTGCAATGAACATCACCCGCGACAAATCGTACTCTGTTTCCAAGAAATTGTCGTAGAAGGCATGATTTTGCTCTGGATCGAGTACCTCCAATAAAGCCGAAGATGGATCGCCATGATTGCTGCGTCCTAACTTATCGATTTCATCCAGAACAAAAACTGGATTCGAATATTCGCTTTTCTTCAAATGCGTTAAAATACGACCTGGCATCGCTCCGATATAAGTTTTACGATGTCCTCGAATTTCACTTTCATCGTGCAATCCACCCAAGGACATGCGAATGTATTTGCGACCTAAAGCTTCAGCAATACTTTTTCCTAAAGAAGTTTTTCCGACTCCTGGAGGTCCGTATAGACAAAGAATTGGTGCTTTCATGTTGTTTTTCAACTTGAGAACTGCCAAATATTCAAGGATGCGTTCTTTTACATCTTCCAATCCATAATGGTCTCTGTCCAATATTTTTTCAGCGCGTTTGAGATCTAAATTGTCTTTAGAAAATTCATTCCACGGTAAATCAAGGAATAAATCCAGATAATTCAATTGCACAGAATACTCTGCCCCTTGCGGATTCATGCGTTGCAATTTGTCCAATTCTTTACGAAACAATTTGCCTTCTTTTTCGCCAAATTTCTTTTTTGCCGCCCTTTGTTCGAGATCATTGACATCTTCCACTTGTGGATTGTCGCCCAATTCTTCCTGAATGGTACGCATCTGCTGGTGTAAGAAATAATCACGTTGTTGTTTGTCCAAATCTTGACGCACTTTTTGCTGAATCTCATTGCGCATGTCAAGCATTTGCGATTCCATTTCCAAGTGCTCCATTACCTTGGCCGCGCGTTTTTTTATGTCCAATTCCTCCAACATTCCCTGTTTTTTGGAAACATCGGCATTCATATTGGAACAGATAAAATTCACCAAGAAAGTAGGACTATCAATGTTTCCAATAGCAAAAGAAGCCTCGGAAGGGATATTTGGACTGTCGCGAATAATCTGCAAAGCCAACTCTTTGATGTTTTCAATCATCATACCGAGTTGCTTGTTTTTTGTGTCAAATTTTGGTTCGGTCAGCAATTCAATTTTCGCACGCAAATACGGTTCACTTTGAGTCGGTTCGATCATTTTGAAACGACGTTTTCCTTGAATAATAGCTGTCGAACTACCATCAGGCATTTTCAACAAACGAACGATTTGAGCAACCGTTCCAATGGAATGCAAATCTGCAAATTCAGGAGATTCTTCTTCCTGATCTTTTTGGGAAACCACACCGATGATTTTATTGCCATTATTAGCATCTTGAATCAGCTTGATGGATTTGTCTCGACCAACGGTTATGGGAATCACAACGCCAGGAAAAAGCACATTATTTCTCAAAGAAAGTATGGGTAATTCGGTCCCAAATTCTTGTTTGTTCATTGACTCTTCTTCTTCAGAAGTAATCAAGGGTATAAACTCAGCATCGTGTTCCCCTTTTCGGTTCAGATTGAGTAAAGTTTCGTCAAATATATTGTTCATAGAAAATGTCTTAATTACGCCAAAGTGTCAGATGACAGCGGTTAAAAATCCCACACCTTTCTGTCATCCATGCTTTTTTTAGGCGGATGCTTAAAGTTCAAAGGATGTGCCAAGGATGGAAAAGCGGAAATTTTGTCGGTAAATAACGGAATATTTCCATTGTCTTTAGCATAATTTAAAAATATTTTAACCGACACCAATGAACAAAAAAATATCATTTTTTTAAATCTAATGTTTAGATGTCCTTACATTTACAATGCAAAAAAACAAGGCAAACTAAAAATAATATGGTGAGTATAAAAAGTGACCTTATTTGATTCTAATGGAACGATTCTCAAGATTCAAAACACTTAGCAGCAATGGGGCATTCATGTTTTCTGCACTTTCGATTTTGATTATTTTCTACGAATACGGTTTCAAGACGAGTCTGAGTACTGAAATTACTTTTCATATTTTATACTTATTCACAGTAACTCTAGGTATTTTTTCACAAGCTTTCCGTTTCCAACGCTCCAAACAAAACCAAGGAATCAAAGTTCAGATTGTTGATGGAATGTTGCTAACGATGATGGTGGTCGTGTTTTTGTCCTCCTTTCATTTTGACCTACGCTCCTACATCACTGACCGCATAATATTGGTCATCACCTGCATCTTTATTTTTATTCGCGAATTTTCCTCCCGCAGTTTTAAGATAAAAAAGAAATACCTCAATCCAGCGCAATTGTTCGTCCTTTCCTTTGGTTTGGTGACGCTTTTCGGTACGCTCTTGCTTATGTTGCCCAAGGCCACTGTGGGAGAAATTAAATTCATCGATGCCCTTTTTACTTCAACAAGTGCCGTAAGCGTAACTGGCTTAGCTGTTGTGGATACAGGGAAATTTTTCACCCCATTTGGGCAAACGATTCTAGCAATTTTGATACAAATTGGCGGAATCGGCATCATGACCTTCACCAGTTATTTCAGCTATTTTTTCAAAGGTGGATCGAGTTACGAAAACCAGTTGATTATGCGCGACATGACCAATTCTGACAAGATAGCCGAAGTTTTCGGTACCTTGAAAAAAATCATCATTCTTACCTTTTTTATTGAATTAATTGGTGCCATTCTCATCTTTTTTAGTTTGGAATCTGAGGTAATTCCGGCGCTAAAGGATAGAATTTTCTTTTCCATCTTTCACTCCATTTCTGGATTTTGCAATGCTGGTTTTTCTACTTTAAGCAATGGTTTTTATGAAGAAGCGTTTAAATTCAATTACCCTTTGCATTTGTACTTGGCCTTTTTGTTGATTTTGGGTGGAATAGGTTTTCCAATCATGTTCAACACCTATAAATATTTGAAACATTTAACTATCAATAGAATTGTCCCTTTCACCCGAAAAGCGAAAGTGAAACACAAACCGTGGGTAATCAACTTGAGTTCAAAAATCATTTTGACGACCACAGCCATTTTAATTGTTTTTGGAACCGTTTCATTTTATATACTGGAATACAATGGGGCGCTTGCCGAACACCATGGTTTTGGTAAAGTTGTTACCGCCTTTTTTGGTGGCGTAACGCCCCGAACGGCTGGATTCAATTCTGTGGACTATTCTGCATTAGCTTTTCCAACGATCATGATTACAATATTGTTGATGTGGATAGGTGCATCGCCGGCTTCAACAGGAGGTGGAATTAAAACATCCACTTTGGCCATCGCGACAATGAATATTTTCAGCATTGCGCGTGGCAAGGATCGTTTGGAGATTTTTAGACGAGAAATTGCACAATCTTCGATTCGAAGATCCTTTGCTATCATTTCCTTGTCCTTAATTATGGTTGGAATAGGTGTGTTTTTATTAGCTTATGCCGAACCAGACAAAGACATTAAAAAATTAACCTTCGAAGTGTTTTCTGCTTATTCTACCGTGGGGCTGAGCATGGGAGTTACTGGAAATCTAGGCGAAGGCGGAAAAATCGTTTTGATTGGTATCATGTTTATTGGTCGGGTGAGTATGTTGACGCTTGTCATTGCCTTTATGAAACAGTCCAAACAATTGAAATATCGTTTTCCAACGGAAGAAATATTAATTAACTAGTATGAAATTTATAATAATAGGTTTAGGAAGCTTTGGCGCTTCGATAGCAATGAAACTGACCGAAATGGGTCATGAAGTAATAGGCGTGGACAAAAGCATGGACAAAGTGGATGCCTTAAAAGAATCCATCACCCATACCATTTGCCTAGATTCGACGGATGCTCAAGCTGTCAGCCACTTGCCTTTAAAAGACTCGAATGTTGTATTTATGTGCATTGGAGAAAACGAAGGAGCGAATATAATGGCCACTGCCGTCATCAAACAAGCGGGGGTAAAACGTTTGATCAGTCGTGCGCTTTCTCCCCTGCATGAAACCGTGCTACAAGCTATGGGCGTTGAAGAAATTGTTCATCCCGAAGAAGTAACGGCTGAACGATGGGCGAAAAAACTGAACTCCGAGGGGGTTATGATTCATTGGATTTAGGAGGTGACTATTCCATTATTGAAGCCAAAGTTCCCGTAAAATACATTGGAAAAACCGTAGGCGATGTTGGTTTTCGAAAAAACTATAATGTGGTTGTTCTAACCACCTTAAGCATTTGTGAAGAAAGTAGTGCCATTGGCGGAACCAAACGAGTGACCAATATACACGGCGTGGCTCGTTTATCGTCAGTGCTGAACGAAGGTGACATCATTGTAATGTATGGGAAAAAGAAGGATTTGGAGGCTTTGTTGAAGTAATTGAAACCTAAGGCTATAATTTTCGGGCAAATTTCTTTAAAGCGCGATTAAAGGTTGCCTTTGAATTAAAACCGCAATCCACAGCCACAGCTAAGCGCGTGTAATTTTGATTGCTTGGATTTTTGATTTGCTCTTCAAACTCACGAATACGGTATTCGTTGACGAAATCATTGAAGTTTTTTCCGAAATTTTGATTGATTACGGCAGATAAAATTGAAGTGTTGGTCTTGAGTTTTTGGGCTAGTTCAGCTAAGGAAAGTTCGGGTTCTAAATATACTTTTTCTTCCTCAAATAAGCGTTTAACTTCAACGACCCAATGATTCCAACCACCATCTATATTTTTAACTTCATTGTCTTCCTTCTTTGTTTTATCAATCGCAGCTTGGAATACAAGCCATCTCGGTTGAACTTGACTGTATCCGCTAATACTGACATAAATAATAATGGCGACTGTAAACAAATGCCACCACCAGTCATTTTCATAGGGCATATCTATGATCATATCAGCTAAATTCCAAGAGAATTTGAAAACTTCTCCAGCAACAATCAGGTAAATGAAATTTCGCAACCACTTGAAACTAATGACATCCGGATTGGAAAATTGCGTTTCAGCCCAAAGGCGATATTTTTTATACAAGCGCAAAGACCAGAGGAAATAGACGATATAACTTATCCAAATACCTATCGAAATAAACCAGCCAACCCAATATGATGCGTTGCTAATTTGCCATTGATGCACCACTTTTGGCCCCTGCAAAAAGATATTTAAATTGAAGAAAAAGTACAGGGCGTGTGGTGTAAAATGACACAAATCTTTCTTTTGAAACCTGAAGTCCTTATTGGTTTGAGCTTTTAAGTATAAATAAATTGTCGGCGCAAATGCCAAGCCAAAATGTCTGGGAAAGCCATTCATTTTCTCCCAAAGGAAATTGATTCCTGAAAATCCGAAAGTGTAATCCTGGATTTCCATGGCCAAGAAAAATAGAACAAAACCGAGTAATCCATCCGATAAACGCTCCTCTCTCCACGCTCTTATCCAAAAAAGAATGGCAAAGAGTATGGCTAAAAAATACCCGAAATGTAAAGGTGTGGTGTAAATCGACATGCCGAAGTTTTCTCTAAATTAATGGATATTCGGTTGGATTGTTCAAATTTTTTGAACCGAACCATTTCCAGCAATACCAGAAATGGTTTCAATTTCTCCAGGACCAACTTGATAAACGCTTCCGTTTCCTGTACCAACTGCTGATAATGAAATTTGCGCATAAACGGTGACATCTCCGTTACCATAACTTTTCACCTTCGCAGTTTTAGTAATTAACTTTCTAGCGTTCACATTGCCATTTCCATTTTTGTGAATGTCCAATTCATTGACTTCGCCTGAAATATCGACATTGCCATTTCCCGCTTGTTCTAATTTGAAATGATGCCCCTTCACTCCGCTTATTTTAACATTCGTATTTCCTCGATGACGAATAAAGCTCGCATCGGGCATGGAAACTTTAATCTTGATGTGCACATCCTCCAAATACAATTTGCCGTTGGGATTTCCTTCTAGATATATTTTAATTTTACTATTTCCGTCTTTGTTGACCCGCAGTCGAGGTTCCAAATTTTCATCAATTTCAACTTTAATGGCATAAGGTTTGCCTATTTCAATTTCAATATTCCCATCAAAATCTTCGATTACCAATTCATCAAAATCTTTGAAATCAAATTCACGCTTTAAAATTTCACCTTCTCCTTTCAATTGCGCATTTGCATTGAAAAAATTGATCAAAAGGATAGATAATAAACTGTACTTCCATATATTTTTCATGACATCTTCATTTTTCCTCAGCCAACCGTGACTAAGAACGAAACAAAAATGGAGTCAAAAAGTTAAAGTATAGACGCAAATTGCGATTTGAGGCGTCTCAGATTATGATTTGGGACGAGAAATATTGATTTACGCACTTATCCCTAAGATTATTTTTACTATTTTTGATTTTCATTTTTTAAAACGTTAATATGAAATTTATAATCTCACCAACCCAAAAAATAACTGACGAACAATCATTTTTTAATGGCAATAAGTTGTTAAAATT
>JBGSIB010000009.1:0-14560 GCA_041751955.1 Crocinitomicaceae bacterium | reverse complement strand
TGCAACATATCGCCATTGCTACGGATGATATTATCACAACCGTTAGTAAATTGAGATCTAGAGGAATTGAGTTTTTATCCACACCTCCAGAAGAATATTATAAAGCAGTACCAGGAAGATTGGCCAATCATAGCCATGAATTGAAAGAAGATATCGAAAAACTGAAAGGTTTAGGAATCATGATCGATGCGGATGAAGAAGGATACTTGCTTCAAATCTTTACGAAACCTATCGAAGATAGACCAACACTTTTCTTTGAAATCATTCAGAGAATGGGAGCTAGGGGTTTTGGAGCGGGCAACTTTAAGGCACTATTCGAAAGTATCGAAAGAGAACAAGAAAAACGAGGAACTTTATAGTTAGAACTTTCTAGAGTTGAAACCAGGGCATTTTTAATCCGATAGCTATCGGAATAAAGGTGCCCTTATAGATTTAGGAGCCTTCACCGACAAGATTTCTCCATTCACCGATAATCCTTATTTTCATTCCGATATATATTGCAGATTTGTATCATAAAATTTTAACAAATGGAAAAGGAAAATTTATCACCAGAAGACCAACATGATTTTTTATCATGGGAAAGAGGAAAAGCACGAGGTAAATATGTTGCTGGTATCTTGGTCATTCTTTTCGGGGTTATTTATCTCTTGAGGGAATTAAGAATTAGTTTCCCTGATTGGTTTAACATTTGGCATTTTGCCATTATTGGACTTGGGTTGGTTATACTGATACGTCATAAATTCCAAAGTTTGATGGGATACGTTTTCCTAAGCGTTGGATCAGTCTTGATGTTCAACAACTATTGCGACCCCTGTATCAACCTAAAGATAATATGGCCAATATTGATTATCATCTTTGGTGTCTCCATGGTTTACAAAGCTAAATTCGGCAATAGACGAAAAGGAAAATGGGCGAAAAATTCAAGCACCACAGATTTTTTCGGGACAGGGGATACAGAAATATCTCCTGATGATTTCATAGATGGCGTTTCTATTTTTGGAAGTATCAAAAAACAAGTAGTTACTAAAAACTTCCGAGGAGCAGATTTATTTACCCTTTTTGGAGGAACTGAAATCAATTTAACGCAAGCTGATTTTCAAAGTAGAGCGGTAGTTGATTTGGTAACAATATTTGGTGGTGCTGAAATTATCGTCCCTTCAGATTGGACAGTGCAATCTGAAATGGTTTCCATTTTTGGTGGCATGGAAGACACGCGTTTTCAAAAAAATACGGATGAAATGAGCAACAAGGTACTTATCTTAAAAGGAACCTGCGTGTTCGGTGGAGTAGAAATAAAAAGTTACAAATAAGAATGGATCAAATCGGAGTTTCCGAATCCAAAAATCTGAGAACGCAAGTCATCTTGGCCTTAGGCTTTGGTGGCTTGTATTCTTTTGCACTATTCTGTAGTGGTTTCACTTACCAAAATTTTTTATATTCAGGTTTTGTTCTAGCCCTAGAGATTTTCATTGGTGGTCGAATGATGACAACCGTTTTTCGCTATTTTCAGCCAAAAAAAACGATTTCTTTGGTTCCGTTAACCATACTTTTTCTCCAAACGGCTATTGTAACATCTATTTTTTATTGGATAGTTAATGCTCTTCCTGAAGCGTGGAAACCAATGATTTTTTTACCTCATTTTTCTACTCATGCCGTAGTTTTGTTTTTTGTTTTTTGGGTATTTTTCTATGAATGGTGGTTTATCAAAAATGACGTCCGTAACCTGAATGATACGCAACGACTATTGCATTTGCAAGAGGATTTGAAAAATGCAGAAATTAAAAACATCCAACAAAATATTCAACCTCATTTTCTTTTTAACAGCTTGAATTCTATAAGTTCACTAACGATTAGCGCCCCAGAAGAAGCGCAAAAAATGGTCGTAATGTTGTCTGAATTTTTAAGACATTCGGTTGTGAAAAACCAGAAAATGTTTGTCAGTTTGAAAGAAGAGCTGGATCAAATAGATCGTTATTTAGCCATAGAGCAAATTCGATTCTCTCATCGTTTGAGCTTTGAAATGATACATGATGATGCCAATGATCCTGTGGAAATTCCATGCATGATTTTGCAGCCTCTGATTGAAAATGCAATAAAATTTGGCCTCTATGGTCAAACAGGGAAAGCCGAAATCAAAATGGTATGCGAGCGTAAAAGAGATTATATTCATTTCCATATATCCAATCCTGTTGACGAATCTTACACGATAAATAAAGGTACTGGATTTGGTTTGAATAGTATTCGAAAGAAATTATACTTGCTTTTTGCGGAAAACAATCTTTTGAAAACGTATATAGAAAATCAAAGATTTCATACCGAATTAAAAATCCCGATACAAAATGAAAGTAATTCTAATTGACGATGAGCCTTTGGCTCGTAATATTCTAAAAAAATATTGCTCAAACTTATCTGATATCGAAGTTATCGGTGAGTGTGAGAATGGTTTTGAAGCTGTAAAGATGATCGAGGAGCTTCAGCCGGATCTTATTTTTCTCGACGTTCAAATGCCAAAATTGAATGGATTTGAGGTACTGGAACTTTTAGCCAACCCACCCAAAGTTATTTTCACAACCGCTTTCGATGAATATGCAGTAAAGGCTTTTGATGCCAATGCATTGGACTACTTGTTGAAGCCTTTTTTGATGGAGCGTTTTGCTCAAGCTTACGAAAAAGCAAAAAAAGTTCAAGAACCACAGCAACTTGAAAATGTTCGTGAATCCTATGCGCATCCAGATGAAAAGCAACGAATTGTCATAAAAGATGGGGAAAAGATCACGATTATCCCAATGGAAGATTTGATTTATATAGAAGCTTACGATGATTATGTGAAACTATATACTTCCTCAGAGCGATACGTAAAAAAACAGACCATGTCCTATTACGAAAAAACACTTCCAGCTTCTAGTTTTGTCCGTATTCATCGTTCGAGTATTATCGCTATTGATAGAATACAAAGAATTGAAGCGATCGAAAATGGACGTTATCAGGTTTTATTGACGAATCAGGTAAGATTACCGATTAGCCGTTCGGCTTTTCCAGAATTAAAGCAACGATTGGGTTGGTAGGAGAGTTTTCATTAAATTTGCCAAAAAAAATAGCATGGTAAAGGTTGGAATAATAATGGGCAGCAAATCAGATTTACCGGTTATGCAAGATGCCGCAAATTTCTTAGATGAAATAGGGATTTCTTATGAAATAAATATTGTTTCTGCTCATCGAACACCAGAGTTGATGTTTGATTATGCTAAAAATGCTCATACACGAGGTTTGCAAGTTATTATTGCGGGTGCTGGAGGCGCAGCACATTTACCAGGAATGACGGCTTCTTTGACGCCGCTTCCAGTAATTGGTGTTCCTGTAAAATCAAGTAATTCAATCGATGGTTGGGATAGTATCCTTTCTATTTTACAAATGCCCAATGGTATACCTGTCGCTACAGTTGCCCTGAATGGTGCGAAGAATGCAGGTATTTTGGCTGCAAAAATTATTGGTTCTACCGATAAAGAAGTCCAAAATAAACTTTTGAATTATATGGCAGAAATGAAAGCTGCCGTTCTTGAAAGCGGAAAAACTCTATAGTTCCTTTCCAGATTGCATCTACAATCGGTTTTATAAGTCAAAAAAAAGACCCCTTCAAAGAAGAGGTCTCCATATATAATTTTAATAATGTTAATTCAAGGTAAAGGCAATTGGCAAACGAACTTTTGTTCTCACCTTTTTACCATCTTTTTCGCCTGCTGCCCATTTTGGCATTTTACGCATCATACGTTTGGCTTCAGAATCTAATTCAGCAGTCACTCCACGCTCAATAGAAATACCCGTAATAGTGCCATCAGGTTCAACTACAAAGGAAACAAATACTTTACCTTCTGCACCTTGTTCTATCGCCATTGGTGGATATTCAATATTTGAGTTAATCCATCTTTTCATTTCAGCTGCTCCGCCAGGGAATTCAGCTTCGACATCTGGGAAATCAATGATTTCTTTCGGTGGTGGTGGAGGTGGCTCATTTTTTGGACCTGGAGGCGCAGGTGGAGGTCCTGTTGGTGCCGTCGGAGGTGGAATATCATCTTTGTTATCCTCAATTTTAATATCCTCCGCAACTGGCGGTGGAACGTCAATTGACGCAGGAGGAGGAGTTTCTTCTGGTTCTTCCTCTTTTTTAACTTCTTCTTCGACGTTAACAGCAACAGCTTTTTGATTTTTTTTACCTGCGTCTTCTTTCAAAACTCCAGCAGTGTAAGAAAAAGAAGCTAGTACTAAACTTCCAATAAAAAGAAAACCTATTGCGATAATCGGTAAACGAAGATTGTCAACGTTTGCTTCAGCGCTTTTCTTTAAATCCATATCTCAAAAATTTTATCAAAAATAATAATATAAAGTTACAAATTCTATTCCAAAAAATCAATAACATGCATTGTACAATAAACGAAATAACAATCTTCCTGAAAAGACTCCGATAATTCCACAAATATTCCAGAACCATTGCAGGTGTCTGTCGGGATAAATGGTCAAAGCAATAAGTTCAATTATAATCAATATTGCGATGCTGGTTATCAAAGAATAAGGAAGTGCACGACGTTTTAATAACCTATAATTTGTCTGGCGAGTATAGCTTGAGCATAAATTAAAACTCAGCAAGCCATAAAAAAAGAAATATTGAAAACTGTATTTTGGCGTGTAATTCGTAATATCATCTAGGGCTGGAAAATATATTCCGAGCAAAAGTATCCCGAGTAAAATTACCCATGCAATACTTAAACCATAAACCCGAAAAATCAAAATCTATCCAATTAAATTGCCGTAAGCAGCTGCGTCCAAAAGGTTTTCCAATTCAGATACGTCGCTCATGCGAATTTTAACCATCCAACCAGCGCCATAAGGATCGGAGTTAACTATTTCTGGATCAGATTCCAACGCAGCGTTGAATTCCATGATTTCTCCTGAAATTGGCATAAATAAATCTGACACTGTTTTCACGGCTTCAATCGTTCCAAAAACTTCCTCAGAATCCATTGTTTCTCCTTCTGTTTCTATTTCTACATAAACGATGTCGCCCAATTCGCTTTGAGCGAAATCAGTAATGCCAATTACGGCTAAGTCTCCTTCAACACGAACCCATTCGTGATCTTTGGTGTATTTTAAATCTGCTGGAATATTCATTTTTTTATTTTAGGTGAACAAATGTATGATTTTCATTCCTTTTACAAGGAGCGAAATGGCAATTTTATTCATTTTTTTCTAACAATCTTTAAAAGCAGAGCAAACGAATATCCTGCCTTTTTCATTCTAGGGCAATAAAAAGTCAATCACCTTTTTTTCTTACTTTTGCGGCCGCATGATTAATCAAGATCAAATAAAAAACACGCAGGAAAGAATTGTCAAAATTGAGGGTTATCTCAAAATTATTGAGAAGCGTTTGGCTTTGCAAGAAGCTGAACTGAAAACCCAAGACCCTGCTTTCTGGGAAGATGCTAAAGCAGCCGAAGAACATATGAGGGATATTCGCTCCATTAAATTATGGTTAGATGCTTATGATGAGTTGAAAAGCGCTTTTGAGGACTTGGAAGTGATGCTTGAATTTGCCAAAGAAGATCCTGATGAAGAGCCTGCTTTGGACGCACATTTCGAAAAACTCGTCAAAGATTTAGAGGAATTGGAATTGAAAAACATGCTTTCGGATGAGGAAGATAAGCTAAGCGCAGTTTTGCAAATTACGGCTGGAGCCGGTGGAACAGAAAGTTGCGATTGGGCCTCCATGCTCATGCGTATGTATTTGATGTATGCTCAGAAAAACGGATACTCGGTTAAAGAATTGAATCATCAAGATGGTGATGTTGCAGGTATTAAAACTGTTACGCTAGAAATAGATGGTGAGTTTGCATTCGGTTATTTAAAAGGAGAAAATGGAGTGCATCGACTTGTTCGTATTTCACCATTTGATAGCAATGCCAAACGCCATACTTCATTTGTTTCTGTATATGTGTATCCTCTGGTGGACGATACAATTGAAATACTTGTCAATCCGGCTGATGTGAGCTTTGAGACTTTTCGTTCTGGCGGTGCGGGTGGACAAAATGTGAACAAAGTAGAAACGGCAGTTCGATTGCGACATGCACCTTCAGGCATCATCATTGAAAATTCTGAATCCCGCTCTCAGCTAGCTAATAAAGAAAAAGCCATGCAATTGTTGAAATCTCAGTTGTATGAATTGGAATACCGTGAAAGAATGGAAAAGCGGAATGCCATTGAAGCTGGAAAAAAGAAAATAGAATGGGGTTCACAAATCAGGAATTACGTGATGCAGCCCTATAAATTAGTCAAAGACGTTCGCACTGGTTATGAAACTGGAAATGTTGATGCTGTGATGGATGGAGAAATTAAGGAATTTCTAAAAAGCTATTTAATGACTTTCGGTAATTAGAGGAACATATATTGGATAAGATTGTTCAAATATGGCACAATAAAAGTTGCTCTAAAAGTACTGTCGCTAGTCAATGGCTTCGAGATAAAGGTATTGAAATTCAATATTTTGAATACTTAAACGAAGGTATTCAATTTAGTGATTTGGAAAGTGTAATTCAAAAGCTTCAGATTCATGCCTTTGATCTTATTCGTAAAAATGAATCAAACTTTGACTCAAATTGGCAAAAAAATGAAAGGTCTGAAAAAGAATGGATTGAATTGATGATAGAACATCCGAATTTGATTCAGCGACCGATAATAATAAAAGGCGAGAAAGCGATAGTGGCTAGACCGCTCGAAATAATTGAAATTTTGTTTTAATATTACCGAACTTAATTCGTAGACCGATGCGCACCAAATACATTGACCTTATAGATCAAACCTTCGATTTTCCTCAAGATGAGTTTCATTTGCAAGATGATCGGTTATTATTTCATGGGATAGATCTTATGAAATTGATTGACGAGTATGGAACTCCCTTGAAATTTCATTATTTACCACAAATTTCAAATAATATTCAGCGGGCTAAAGGTTGGTTTCGTGAAGCCATTAACAACTTGGGCTACAACGGGAAATACAATTATGCATATTGCACAAAAAGTTCCCATTTTTCATATGTGCTAGATGAAGTAATGAAAAACGATGTTCATATCGAAACATCTTCGGCATTTGACATTGATATTGTAGAAAAACTATACAAAAACGGTCAATTAGAATCTGGCAAAACAGTTATTTGCAATGGTTTTAAGCCCAAACAGTATATTCAGAATATTGCTAGATTAATCAATGCAGGGAACTTAAATGTTGTTCCCGTTATTGATAATACGAGAGAATTGGATGAACTTTTATCCGCTGTGGATCCGTCCATTAATCTCAATATCGGCATACGAATTGCATCAGAAGAAGATCCTAAATTTGAATTTTATACTTCTAGATTAGGAATTCGATATAGAGACATCGTTCCTTTATTTCAATCTGTTTTGAAAGGAAACCCACGGGTAAAAGTGAAGATGTTGCACTTTTTTATCAATACGGGAATTAGTGATAACGCTTATTATTGGAATGAGTTGACGAAATGTCTTCGAGTTTATAGTGATTTGAAAAAAGTGTGCGACGAACTGGACACTTTGAATATTGGCGGCGGATTTCCAATTAAAAAATCTTTAGCCTTCGATTACGATTATGCCTACATGGTGCGCGAAATTTTGATGCAGATAAAAAAGGTCTGTATGGATTCGCAAATTCCTGAGCCTAACATATTTACTGAGTTTGGTTCTTTTACCGTTGGTGAAAGTGGTGGTGCTCTTTTTAAGGTGATTCACCAAAAACAACAAAATGACAGAGAGAAATGGAACATGATTGATTCTTCTTTTATGACCAATTTACCAGATACTTGGGCTATCAATCAAAGATTTATTCTTTTGCCCATAAATAAATGGGAAGAGAATTATGAACGTGTTTTATTAGGTGGATTGACTTGTGATAGCGATGATTACTACAATTCAGAGCAACATTCGAACGCAATTTACCTGCCGAAGTACGAGGAAAAATCGCCACTTTATATCGGATTTTTCAATACAGGGGCTTACCAAGAAACCATTGGAGGCTTCGGTGGATTGAAGCATTGTCTGATTCCTGAACCTAAGCATGTTATCATAAAAAGAGATGAGGAAGGTAAGATAATTACCGAAGTTTTTTCAACAGAACAAACCGCATCGGATTATTTGAAAATATTAGGTTACTAATTCGTTGAAAAAAAATAGATTTATTTGGGCTTTGGTCCGTATTAATGTGTTACTTTCGCGTCCGGAATCTAATTTTTACTGGAAACAAGTTCCACACGAATGAGCATAACAAAAATATACACCAAAATAAAGTCCGTATTCAGCGATAGAATTGAGGATCTTTGTCAATCGAAAACTATAGAATTTGCTTTTATCGAAAAAGATGAACGCAATTTTGAAGATATTGACGCTCTTGTTCTTTTTCACGAAGATCACAATATCGATGCGGCAGGCCAAGAAATACGTGATATTTTCGAGAAAAAACTTCGCCCCATTCACAAAATTGATATCAATGGAACGAAACAGGTTATCGTTTCTCATTTCGGACTTTGGGTGGAACGCAATAAGGTGAAACAACCTTTGTTTATCGGTACGGACCAATTGGTTGAGAATCCAAAATTGGACGGATTGTTGGATCAAATGCTATAAATCGGCATAACTTTCTTTTTTTTCTTTACTTTTTGAACTTCATTGCGTCTGGAACGTTGATGGGTTAGTATTTGTATTATTGTCTCTCACAAACTTTCCACAAGGATCAAGCGTGCGTGAACAACCAATGGATAAACAAGTGATTATTTAAAACATTAAGGCGTTAAGGAAAATAAGGGTTTGGTGATTGACGTGGTTTGGATAATTAAGGTCCGCCTGCGGCGTTAAGAGAAAGATATTATGCACGAAGCGCAGTTATTACGCTGCATGAATTTACTTAAAAAAACAGCAAGATTTGCTTCTTGATTTTATAACGAAGATATAGCTAGTAGTTTAATAACCACTGGTGAATAAATAGAAACAATTGTTGGTAAATTAGTGTCGATTCATGGATTTGTATTATGGCAGAAAAGAAAAAAGCAATCGTAGTTGGAAGTGGAATAGCGGGAATAGCTGCGGCCATTCGTCTCGCTGTGAAAGGATTTTCTGTCGAAATTTTTGAAAAAAATAGTTATCCAGGTGGTAAACTGTCTCTTATCCAATTGGGTGAGTATCGTTTCGATGCGGGACCGTCTTTGTTTACCATGCCTCAGTTTGTCGAAGAACTTTATACACTTTCTGGAAAGAAAATGGAGGACTATTTTTCCTATGTGAAGAGTGATACTGCTTGTCATTATTTTTTCGAAGATGGAACGTTTTTACCTTTCTCTGCAGATGAAAAGAAATTACTATCGGAAATTGAAAGCAGATTGGGAATAGACCCAAAACCTTTTGAAAAACATTTACGCCGATCGGAATACATTTATCGAAAAACCCATAAAACCTTTTTGGAGCAAAGTCTTCACCAATTTAAAAATTATTTGTCCAAAGATATTTTGGAATCTGTTTTAGCCATGCCAAATCTGGGTTTGTTTAGTTCCATGCATGAGGTCAATGCTAAAAAGTTGAATCACCCCAAATTGGTTCAAATTTATGATCGATACGCAACGTATAACGGATCGAATCCATACGAAGCGCCGGCGATTCTCAATGTAATTCCGCATTTGGAGCATGGATTTGGCACTTATTTTCCCACGAAAGGAATGCATGATATTCCTATGTCGCTGCTTCGCTTAGCAAAAGATTTGGGTGTTTCCGTTCATCTCAATGAGAAAGTAGAGGAAATAGTCGTTAAAAAGGAGAGAATTGAAGGAATTCAATCCAATGGAAATTTTCACGCTGCAGACCTCGTTGTTTGTAATGCAGATATACGTCCGGCATACGAACATTTGTTGCCCAGCGAAACTATTCCAAAGCGCGTTCAACGGCAAAAACCGTCGAGTTCAGCCATGATATTTTATTGGGGAATTCGACAAAAATTTGATGAACTGGATTTACACAATATATTTTTTGCAGAGGATTATAAGAAAGAATTTGATGCAATTTTCAAGGAAAATACGGTCGACTCTGATCCAACCGTGTATATCCATGTCAGCTCAAAACTAAAACCAGACGACGCGCCAAAAGACTCCGAAAATTGGTTTGTCATGGTAAATGTGCCGGCAAATTCAGGGCAAGATTGGAAACAGCTGCGTACTGAAATTCGAAAGAATGTTTTGAGCAAGTTGTCTAGAATTCTGAAAACAGACATTGAATCACTGATTGAAGAGGAGGATTATTTGGATCCAATTCGCATAGAGGAACGAACTTCCAGTTATGCAGGGGCATTGTATGGTCCAAGTTCAAATGAGAAAATGGCTGCTTTTTTCCGTCATCCTAATTTTTCAAAAGTCAAAGGTTTGCACTTTGTTGGAGGAAGTGTTCATCCGGGTGGGGGCATACCTTTGTGTTTACTTTCCGCAAAAATTGCTGTAGATTGTTTACAGAAATGATTTTGGGTGGGTGAGGGTGACAATTGTATCCTTTCCAATGACCTCAGACCTCAAAACCAATTTAAATTTAATATTTATAATTTGTCTGAAAAACGGGGAAGTTTACCTGTGTTTTGTCTGCCAAGTAAAATTGTACACAAAAATGCGAAAATGCATGTTGGTGGGGGCGGAGCCAGAGTTCATAGTTAGTTTATTGATTGGTATTTCGCTGTAATATTTTTTCGCTGTTTTACTCTACCGAAGAATAAATTAAATCTATCTTTTTTTCTAATTGAACTTGTTTTTTTGGATATCTTTTGTTTAGAGCCGCCAAAAATGCTTTATATAGAATTTTTTCTCTGTCGATGAGTGCGATTTTCTTCACAAACTGAGTATCAATTCTTGGGCTATCTCGATTAAAAAGCAGTCTTAAATAAAAACTTTCATCATTTTCAATTCCTTGTTTTTGGTCTTCTATCAATTTATTAATCACAACGTTGAAGACTTTTCTTTCACGCGAAAAATGATAATCACAAACCATCAATTGAAAAAAGTGTTGATTCCATTCTTGAGCGATCAAAGTGTCTAAATTCAAAGATTTTGGATTAAATACAAGTTGATTTAAAAGATATATTAAATCTTCTTTGTGATACAATTCTTTGTAATCTTTTGAGTAATAATGTGCGACCATAACAGAGTCTAAAAGAAATAATTCCGAACCAAACGCGAGGTTTTTGTGCTCAGGAAAAATCACTAGATGATTATAACTATCTGTTTGTAGAAAATGAGAAACGATTATAAACGGATCATTTTTTGAAACCTCAATTTTTAAATCGTTTTTTAGAGATGTTTGAAATTTTTTGAATGTTGGGATTTCACATTTTTCGTAAGAAAGAAAATCTTGATTCATTTTTCCTATTCGCCTATAATATTCTTTTTTTTTGGCAAAGCTCCAATTTGTCATGTTATAACTTTCTTGAGAATCAACAGTTGAGAAATCATACTCTTCGTGTTCTTTACACCCAACAATAATAATGATTAGGGGTAGTAATAATAAAATGCTTTTCATACTTCTTTATTTTAATCCTAAATGAAAATGATCTTGATGATCTTGCGTAGCGGTTCCTCGCGTATTAGGAAAAGGAGCCTTGTGGTGATAATTATTGATCATGCACCATTTTGTTGCAAAAATATGGAGGTAAATGTCTTGAGGTTTATCTTCTTTAGAAGCTTTACGCTTCAAATATTTTTTTACTTTATCCAGTTGGTCTATTTCTCCCATTTTTGCGTAGTGCAATTTTACTGCCTTTAATTCATTAAAACGTTTTAAGGAGCCCTTTGTTGCATCTGTTGCTTTGGCAAACTCACCCATTCCTTCGAGTGCTGTCTGGGTAAATTGGATTAGTCCAACTGCCTTTGATGATTTTGGATTGCCATTTTTATGAAAACTCTGAATGTTCATTGAAGTGGAAATTCCGCTGAAAGTGAACCACTCATTCCGCGGTAAAGTGAACCACCTATTTCGGAGCAAAGTGAACATAGTATTCCGCTCTAAAGTGAACCACCTTTTTTACGTTTGATTTTCGACTATTGGTTGTTTCCGTATTAGTTCTTTATAAAGAATTAATCGGATGGCAAATACACCAATAGCAATGAATAAATTAAGAACAACAATACGTCTCTACACAGAAGGAAAAAGCAAACGTTTTATCTCGAATCAATTGAGCTTGTCTCGTAACACGGTCATTAAATACATTGATCGCTTTGTCTCGCTAAAGCTCACGTACGAAGAGGTTTATAATATGCCTGACAAGGAACTCTTTAACTTGTTTCAAATACCTGTCAGTAGGGATTTAAGCCCCAAATTAAAATCCTTACATGACTTCTTTCCTTTAGTCGAGAGGCAGCTCAAGCGACCAGGAATGACCTTGTTGCTGTTATGGGAACAGTACATCAGCAATCACCCAGATGGTTATGGAAAAACTCAGTTTTACAGTTATTATCGAAGATGGAAAGGGACGATGAGCCCGTCCATGCGAATCGAACACAAGGCAGGCGATAAAATGTATGTTGATTATACGGGCAAGAAACTACAACTTGTTGATCATAAGACAGGTGAATGTCTGGAACAGGAGGTTTTTGTTGCAATATTAGGCAGCAGCCAGCTGATTTATTGTGAGGCTTCTGCTTCCCAAAAAAAGGAAGACTTTATCATGTCTTGTGAACAAGCCTTGATTTATTATGGAGGTGTACCAAGGGCCATCGTTCCAGATAATCTAAAAAGTGCAGTAACCAAGTCTCATCGATATGAGCCCACTTTAAATGAGACTTTTGCTGACTTTGCGGAGTTTTATCAAACCACAATCATCCCAGCTAGGCCTTATAAACCTAAAGACAAGGCATTGGTTGAAGGTGCTGTAAAAATCATTTATACCTCCATCTACACAAAGCTTCAGGATCAATATTTCTTTCAAATAGAGGAACTTAACAAGGCCATTTGGGAGCACTTAGAGGTGTTAAATAATCGGCAACTAAGTAATCGACCATATTCCAGAAGGAAAATGTTCGAAGACGTTGAAAAGATGGAGTTACTGCCTTTGCCTGCTCAACAATACCAAATAAAGGAAGCGGCATGGGCAACGGTTATGAAAACAGGGCATGTGCTGTTACAGAAAGACAAACATCACTACAGTGTGCCTTACAGGCACATTGGGCGCAAAGTAAAAGTGGTCTTTTCTCCTAAGGAAGTTTGGATTTACCACAACTATGAATGTATCGCTCAACACAAACGAACCAAAAGTCCATATAACTATACAACGGTAAAGGAGCACTTGGCGTCCACACATCAATTTATTGCTGATTGGAATCCCGAATACTTCTTGAACTGGGCGCGCAATATCAGCAGTGATGTTGAACTGGTCATCCAAAATGTACTGGAGAGAAAGAAGCACCCCGAACAAGCCTACCGGAGCTGTATTGGCATACTTTCTCTTGCGAAAAAGGTGGGAAAGGACCGGCTCATAAAAGCATGTGGTAGAGCATTAGAATATGGTGCTTGTAATTACAAAATGGTACAGAACATATTAGAGAAAGGCTTAGACCGACTGCCTGACGAACCAACTGAGGATCAGAATAGTCCCAATCATAACAATATCCGAGGAAATGAATATTACTCATAAATCTAAAACCAAATAAACATGAATGAACAATCTCTAACAAGAATGAAGCAAATGAAGTTTTACGGTATGTATGATGCCTTCAAAGCTGCTTTGGACGCGAACCAAATGGATGGATATACCATCGATGAGTTCGTATGGCATTTAATCGAACAAGAATATGATGACCGACAGAACAGAAAAATAACGAGGCATATCAATAATGCTCGCTTCCGCTATCAGGCCAATTTAGAAGACCTGGTATACGACCAAACGCGACAACTTGATAAAAACAAGATTATGAGACTTGCCGAATGTCAATTTACCAAAGAAGGCGAAAACATCATCATTACAGGAAGTACAGGAGTGGGTAAAAGCTACCTGGCATCTGCTTTTGGTTATCACGCCTGCAGCAAAGGACTTAAGGTAATGTACTTTAATGCTGCAAAATTATTTACAAAGATGAAAATGGCTAAAGCAGATGGAAGCTATATGAAAGAAATGGCAAAAATCGAACGTCAAGACATCGTCTTAATCGATGACTTTTGTCTACAGCCTATGGACCATCAGGCCAGATTAGCTCTATTAGACCTAGTAGAAGACCGACACGCTAAACGTTCGCTAATCTTGACCTCTCAATACCCAGTCGATACGTGGCATGAAAGAATCGGAGACCAAACTGTGGCAGATGCTGTTTTGGATCGGATTATTCATAATGCACATCGGATAGAACTTGGCGGCGAATCGATGAGAAGAAAAAAGCAATCAATAACCAACGAAAACCATCAAGAAAATAATATGTAAATTAGTCCAATCAATGGTCAAAAATCAAACAAAAAAAGAGTTCAATTTACCCTGTTCACTTTCATGCGGAATA
>JBGSIB010000008.1:0-5380 GCA_041751955.1 Crocinitomicaceae bacterium | reverse complement strand
ATGTAGCTCAATTGGTAAAGTATGACAAGGAATTTTTGATAATTGGTAACATTAACGCAATTACATACAAAGAAATTTTTAAACTTATCAAAGAGAATAAAGCTTGGTTAGGAATAAATCTTGGCAGAGGTGTTTCAGGCTTCATTGTACCTGACCACTACGAACTTTATGGAACAGAAGCAAGAATAGATAGTTTTGGTAATAGAATAATTTCACCAAACAATTGCTTATGGCTGACAAACTTAGATAACTTCAAGCGACACGAAGACATTGAGCTAACAAAAAAATACTTTGGAAACGAAAGTGAATATCCAAAATATGACAATTATGAGGGTATAAACGTTGACAAAACAGAAGACATACCATTGGACTATGATGGACATATAGGAGTACCAATAACATTTCTTCATAAATTTAATCCTGACCAATTTGAACTAATTAAATTCAGGAAAGGAAACGATGACAAAGACTTATCAATAAATGGAAAATGCCCATACTTTAGAATATTAATCAAAAATAAACGAGTAATAAAGAAACCACAAGAAGACAGAAAGAAAGCCAGCACCCAACAGCACCTACAAGAAATTGGCGGTTCAGTGGTTTAATGAAGCTTTGTGCTTCGTATCATGTTCAATGGTGGCAGACAGTTTTCGTCTCCGAAATCGCCAACTTCTTATAGCTGCAAAACGTTATAGAAAATTTAAAAACGAAAAACGGAAAATTATGAAAAAATTACTCTTAACATTAACATTTGCATTAATTGGAATTATTGCAAATTCACAAGAATTGCCAAAAAGTCTTATCGATCGAGTAAATTCGGTAAATTACATTTTTGAAGGACAGGTCTTGGAATCAACCCCATATTACACAAACAGTGGGCAATACATTCGAACTTCAAATCTCGTTCAAATTACAAAAATTTTAAAAGGAGAATTGGAATGCGGAACTGTGGAAATTATTACGAACGGAGGAGAGATTGACAACAAAACTCTCGAAATATCACACGGACTTAAACTTTACCCAAATTCAACCGGAATTTTTCTTTGCAACCTCACTAATAGAGAATTATCATCTGTTGATTTTTATTCTGAAACCAATTTAGAAAAACTTGAAGGAAGTTACGAATATCAGTCTTTTATAAGATATTGGTGGGATGGACAAAATATAAATGCAGCCGACCTTTGGCAGAATTTTGATAGTTTGAATCTTGTTTACAACATCACCGAACAAATATCTGGATTGAATTTTCAAGATTGTGGCACAACACTTACGTTACTTGATAATTATGAAAAGAGAAAATTAAAAGAGGTAATAAATGTTGCGCCAAAAGCAGATTCTATTATTAGCTTTTCTCCTCAGGTTTTGGCAGGTGGAATTGATGATACGCTGACAATTTCAGGTAATTCTTTCGGATCAAATAAGGGATGGGTTTTGTTTCCAAATGCGGATGATGGCGGAACATCTGAAATAATTGTTGATGAAAATCAAATTTCAATATGGAATGATAGTATCATTAAATTTGTTGTTCCATCCGTTGCAAATCATTATGTAACACTTCCAACAAATAAGCATCCAGCAGGTAGTGGCGTGTTTAAAGTGTTTTCTGAATTTGGTTCTACGCTACTGGTTGATACAATCGAGGTACTTTTTTCTGTGATGAATCATACTACTGATTATCGTCCTTTTGTAGTGGCTCCGTGGACGGCAATGAATCAAAAATTCACGTTTAGATGTGACACAGCCGTTGCAAATTATGATGGAGGTAAAATGAAGACAACAATTAACAAAGCACTAAATGATTGGAAATGTTTAACAGGAATTGACTGGGAATTGGGTAACGATATTAATTATCTAGACCCTACCGCGTTAGAGGACACTATTTGTACAATTACATTTTTAGACTTCCCAGATACATCGAATATATTAGCTTGGACTCACACCTATAAAGGAAGGGTCAATATTCCTGATACTTCTTATCAAATATATGAAATTGATATAGAAATAAATAGTGACCACAATTGGTTCTCTGACACGTTAATAGCGAATGCGTTGCCTGCTGGTCAACAAGATTTGTATGCAGTGATTTTGCATGAACTCGGTCATGCCCATGGTTTAAATCATGTTATTAATACAAGTGCGGTTATGAATTATGCAGTAAACCCAATTACAAGAATTATTCAACTATCCAATGATATTTCGTGTGATCAAGGTGGAAATTGGATGGCTGACTTTACCAATGACTTGTCAAATTTACACAGTTCTTTCTTTTTTGATAGAATGACTTTTGACACAATTAACCCTTGTTCTAATATTTTGTCAGTTATTGAGATGATTACAATTGAAAATATTTCTGTTCAATTATATCCAAACCCGTGTAATCATTTTATTCAAATAAATTCTAAAGATTTGAATTATGAAACTTTGCATTATTCCATTTTCGATATTAGTGGTAAGGAAATCACAGCACCAATTCAAATGTTTGAGGGAAAAATTGATGTTTCAAATATATCAAACGGTTATTACATAATTAGAGTCCATGATCTAAACAAGCAACTAATTTTTGCTTCAAAATTTTTGAAAGAATGAGTCGAGTAGTTTTTATATTTCTATTCTTGACAGTTGGTTGTGGTGGAATGAAGCACAAATCTCATAAATTAACAAATGTCAATTTTCGCGGACAAGTATTAATCCGCACCAGCAAAGAGCTATCGATAAAAATGGATCGAAAGCTCCCATTAAAATCGGAGTTGACCATAATGAAAAACGATTCATCCCTTGTAAAAACATTTTTGACTGATAGTTTAGGCAGATTCAATGTTAATCTTTTCATTGATTCAACTTGGAATCCTTTGTTAATTAAAATAAAAGGACTTGAAAATTATTTCTTGGATACTCTTGTTTCAGGAGTTCGATTCAAAACAGATTTCATGTGCAAAGATCCAATAAGCATTAATATTAGACCTTTTTTTATTCAAAACAATGATGAATTGATTATCGAAATTGACTGTATATCTCTAGAAAGACAAATTAATCCTCGGCAATATTGAAACTCAACTTTCTATAACAAACGCTTAGCTCCATCCCGATGAAAAATCGGGACGGCGCCAAGCGTCGGCCGTTATGAGCAATTAAAAGACGAACAAACTCGGTAAAACAAAGCCAGTTTATGGCAAAAGGAGAAAAGAATACCTATGTTTAACAGAAAAGAAATTGTGAATGACGGGAGAAAGTTGGCAATAGTGCAAGTTTTTGATACTCCTGAATTTATCAAAAGCGAGGTTCATCTAAAAAATTGAAAAGATGAAAAAGTTAATAAAATTAGTGTTTATTGGGCTTCTAGCATTAAGCCTGCCTAGTTTGGCATTTGCAGACGCTAGCGCATCTGCTAAAAACAAGTGTAAAAATGGAAAAAGGTATAAATCCAAAGCTAAAGTAAATGGACCAAATGGTTGTAAAAGGGACAAATTCGTTGATAAAAATTGTTCGTCTGCAACATCCGAAGCATGGCTATATAGACAGTCCGAATCGAATTGCACTTGCGTTGGATATGACTGGGCGCCGGGAAGAGTTAAAGGTTCAGATGCTTATGCACATGCCAGTGCAGCCCACGTAACTGCGTATTCTTCGAAAACAGGTGCGTGCAGCGGTTACAAAGCTGGAGGAGTAGTGAACTATGACAGAAAGCAAAGTTCAAAATTTGAAGGGATTGTAAAGTCTGAGACTGGGTTTTCTCAAATGTCTTTTGATTATGTTAACAATTCAATTTCTTTATCAAATTTTAAAAGTTTGCTTGAAATAAATTCTGAAGATTTCGTAAATGAGTATTCAATTGTTCAAGTTAGCGTTGATATAGTTACCGAAGATGAAAATGGCGATGATGTATTAAGAAATATCTTTTTTTCACAAGCAACATTCAAAGATGGAAGACTCGTTTTCCTTGGTGACCTTTTCAAACTTTCCGATTTTAATACAACTACTTTACAATATGGTCGTAAATATGAACTGAATCTTGACCAAAAAATGATAAACTTAAATACTGATATTGATGAATCAATGGTTATTGAAGTTACTATCAACACAGATGCTGGAAATATCTTAGATGGTGATTCAGAAATTGAAAAATCTAGTGTTGCTTTCGATGCTTCTGTCAATGTTATTGACAATAATGTTTTGGTTAAGCTAAATTCAACGCAAGATTTAATGGCTAATCTAGAGGTTAGAGACATGAATGGTGTTAAGGTTCACGAAATCAACACAATTGATTTAGTTTCTGGTATACAAAAGAATATTGATATTGACAAATCAGTTCTAATGAATCGAGGTTCTTATTTTGTTCTGATATTACGATTATCGAATGGTCAAGTCGTAACCGACAACATTATGCTTCAATAATTTTCTATTTAATGGCTAGCTGATTAAATATCGGCTAGCCTAATTTTCTTTTGTATGAAAAAAATAATCTTCATATTACTTTTATTAAGTAAAAGTGGATATTCTCAAATGGGTATATCTATTGAAACTATTCCAAACTTAGTTTTCTCAAACTACAATGGTGCAGGCATCATTCCAAATGGTTTTTTTTTAAAAAAATACAATCCTTCATTTTCTGGGGGAATATCTTTTTTTTATTCAATAAAATCGTTTCGAATTCACTTAGGCTACAATTATTTTGTTAATAATTACGGGTCTGTATACTATAGAGATACTGAGTCAAATAAAGCACCATTTGCGAGAAATAATTTTCAAGTAAGTTTCTTTGAACCCAAGATTTCATTGGGTTACAATTTTAATATTTATAGTGTCAAGGGTCTTTTTTTTGAATTAGGCATGGGCTTATCTATTTCAAAATCAATGTTTGTTGGTTTTAAATCAGAAACAATTGGGATTGATGCTAATGGCATAAAAGATACGGTTTTAATGACAGGTACAATCCAACCATTGCAAAACTCATCTCCAATCAAAGCGTACTTCGCAATAGGAAAAAACTTTCCGCTACTAAAAAACAAAACAGACCGTCTAAATTTGAACGTTTCTCTCACCTATCGTTATTCACAAAATGAAGAAAAAATTACTCGGTCATATTTTGACAGTGGTAAGTATTATAACTTCTATCATTTTCGGAATTCTTCACATATTGGTTTATCTTTTAGATTTTTGTACCATTTAGGAAAAATAAAAAGCTCATAACAAACGCTTAGCTCCATCCCGATGAAAAATCGGGACGGCGCCAAGCGTCAGCCGTTAGCACTCACCCTAAAAGACCGACATGACCGACAATAAGCCGACAGAAACGAAGGACAAAAATGCCAACGCTTCGCAAAATTAAAAGAGGTGTTTTGCCAACTCACTTGCCGACACAAAAACACCACATTTAATTTTG
>JBGSIB010000007.1:0-18665 GCA_041751955.1 Crocinitomicaceae bacterium | reverse complement strand
GTCGAGCTACTCGTTCATACAAATCGTTGGTGTGACCGATGTAAAACTTGTCTAATGCTGTGCTATGCAGAATATACGTATGAAACATAATATCAAAAAAAATCCCAACCAACGGTTGGGATTAGTGAGCCCGATAGGATTCGAACCTATGACCGCCTCCTTAGAAGGGAGGTGCTCTATCCAGCTGAGCTACGAGCCCAATTAAGGGACTTTTCTATAAATGAGGTACTCTATTCTCGTGTCTCGATTTTACATCGGGATTCTCTATCGAGCTGAGTTACGAGCCCTACCTACTTTGAACCGAAGTTCAATTTAAAA
This sequence comes from Crocinitomicaceae bacterium, assembly GCA_041751955.1. Taxonomy (GTDB): domain Bacteria; phylum Bacteroidota; class Bacteroidia; order Flavobacteriales_D; family Crocinitomicaceae; genus UBA2040. Next base: position 18,347 of record JBGSIB010000007.1, on the reverse strand, counting down.
AAAAAGGGGAAGATTTCTCTTCCCCCAAGTGTCGGGGTGGCAGGATTCGAACCTACGACCTCCTCGTCCCAAACGAGGCGCGATACCGGGCTACGCTACACCCCGAACTTAAAAAAAGTTCTCTTTAACAAGCTTTCCATTTCCGGATTGTAATTCGGAAAGCGAGTGCAAAAATACAGTTTTAATCGATAAATACAAGTGAAAAAATAAGAATTTCAAAAATAAATATTTTAAAACTAAAAAGCGGAGGGAGGGGGATTCGAACCCCCGGTACCGTTACCAGTACGTCAGTTTAGCAAACTGGTGGTTTAAGCCACTCACCCATCCCTCCGAATGTTCAAAGAACGTGCGGGCAAAAGTAGCAATTTCATACTACCCGCGAAAAGAAAATAGAAAAAAAATGTGTTTTTTTATAAAAGCTGTAAAGTCAGGGCTCTGCTAAGTGCAAAAAGTAGGAGCAAAACCCAGATACTGTGATGGTTTTTCAGCAATTGTTTTTCGTATAGAAATATGCTAACTATACCAATCAAGGGTAGAGCATTCAATGCGTTGCTGTTGTCGGGAATAAGTCCGCAAACGACAATTGATACAGCTAAGAGGATAGAAATCAACAGCTTGCTTTTGCTGGCTAATCTTTGCTGAATAAGTAACATGCCGAGCAAAACAAAACTGGCCAAATAAAACAAATCAATAATTGGCGTATCAGTGAGGGCATACAATTGTTCATTCGATAGAAAAAACTCGTAATTGTACGAACGTCCTAAAAATTGGCTGACACCAAATAAAATGAAAAGTGTAGACGAAATTTTGCTGCTTTTCCAGCTTTGGAGAGCAAAATAAAGACACAAACCGAGGATGGCGAGCTCAAAAGCGGGCAGGGGAACCAAAAATTTACCCCATTGCAAAAAGCTGATACAACCATAGGTAATCATCGTCAATACAACTGCCCGGACGAGTCTGCTTTCCGACATTATTTTTTGTCTAGTGCTTCGAGGATGTAATCAAAGGTCGATAAAATAACGGGTTTACCATCGACTACTGCGATATCGTGTTCAAAATGCGCACTTGCCATTCCGTCGGCGGTAACGATAGTCCAATTGTCATCCAACTGTTCTACTTTTTCCGTCCCCATATTGATCATAGGTTCAATGGCTATTGTCAAGCCGTTCAATATTTTCTTTCCTCGACCTCTACGACCGTAATTGGGAACTTGCGGGTCTTCGTGCAAGGCTGTTCCTAAACCGTGTCCAACAAGGTCTTTAACGACACCGTATCCGTGCTTTTCGGCATGAGTTTGAATGGCCCAGCCTATATCGTCAATACGGTTACCAACTTTGGCTTGTTCGATGCCTAAATACAAACATTCCTCCGTAACTTTTAAAAGTTTCGCTTTGTCCTCACTGATTTCTCCAATGGCGAAAGTATAAGCGTGGTCTCCATAATATTTATTGTAAACGGCTCCGCAATCTACAGAAACGATATCGCCTTCTTGCAAGGGACGCTCAGTCGGCAAACCGTGCACAACTTGCTCATTAACAGAAATAAGCAATGTGCTTGGGCAACCGTACAATCCTTTGAAGCCAGGAATTGCATTTTGAGAAATTATATACGATTCGGCCATTTCGTCCAATTGCTTCGGGGTGATGCCAGGACCTATCATTTCAGCCACTTTTCCCAAAGTGCGACTCACCACCTGGGCAGCTTCGCGCATGATTGCAATTTCTTCTATGGATTTATATTTGATCATTTCTGTGTAATCGAATTATTTTGAATCGTCAAATTTACGCTTTTACTATATTTTTAACCAGCAACTTGTCCTTTTCCAATGGCAAAAATAGTTGGAATTTTTCCCAAATCATAGGCATGTTCGCGCCATTCTGCCACACTACGCGTCTCTATGCGCTCGTTTTGTCCGGTGATATTGCTTGCAATGCACAATTCTGTTTTGTCGCCTAATTCATTCAATAAATCATCCAGTACGTGCATATTTCTGAAAGGAGTATCCATGAAAAGATGCGTATGTCCCGATTGAATCGTTTTGTATTCGATGTCTTTCAAAGCACGAACTCTATCTTTTCTTTCTTTCGGCAAATAACCGTGAAAGGTAAAAGCTTGACCGTTGAAACCACTGCCCATCAATGCTAATAAAATAGAGGAAGGACCCACAAGTGGATGAACTTTAATGTCCATTTGATGGGCTAAATCCACCAAGCTTGCACCAGGATCAGCAATACCAGGACAGCCCGCTTCACTGATAATCGCGATGTTTTCACCAGCCAAAACAGGTTCAAGTATCGCGTTCAATTGGTGGGCACCTGTTTTTTTATTCAAGACGAAAAATTGACTGTCATCAATGGGAAATTCTCTATCCATTCGTCGTAAAAATCGTCGAGCAGATTTCAAATCTTCCACGGCGAAGTAGCGAAAAGTACTGGCCTTTTTTATCACCTCTTCGGGGATAACCATTTTATAATCTTCTTCGCTAATGGGGCAAGGCAGCAAGTACACAGTCCCTTTGTAAACTTTTGGTCCACTCATATTTTAATTGTTGAAATTTCCTCAAGTAAAGCGTCGGTTGCTTTGTCGAGTAATTGATAAACCACTTCAAAACCATTATTTCCACCATAATATGGATCAGGAACTTCAGTATATTTTTCTTCTGGAATTAATTGAAGTAAAGGTCGAACTTTAGCTCTTTCCTCATCTGAATCGGCTAGTTGAAGAATATTGTATTCATTTTCACTGTCCATGGCAAAAATCAAATCAAAATCTTGAAAATCTGATTTGTCAAATTGACGAGCACGCAAAAAACTCATGTCTAATCCGTGTTTTCGCGCATTTTCTTGGGTTCTTTTATCAGGAGGGTTGCCAATGTGAAAAGCCGATGTTCCGCAGGAATCCACTTCGATATTTAAATTTTTGTCCTTCACTTTTTGTCGCAACAAGGCATCAGCCAAAGGCGAGCGACAAATATTTCCGAGACAAACCATTAAAATTTTCATGGTGCAAAGGTACAGCAAAAACCAAGTATTACTAGACTTATTGACTTAGAATTAACAGATTGAGCCAGTTATTTAGACACATAATGAGCTATCTCAATAAGTAAAAATTGTTAAATAACAAAATTTACCCAACTTTTATTGTGTTTCATTCGTATATATAGAACACGGATTAACTTAAATACCAAAAATGAGACAACTTAAAATCGTAAAACAGGTCACCAACAGGGAAAATGCTTCCTTGGACAAATACCTTTTGGAGATTGGCCGAGTAGAGCTAATCACTGCTGAGGAGGAAGTCGAATTGGCTCGAAAAATTCGAGAAGGAGATAAAAAAGCCTTGGAAAAATTGACTAAGGCGAATTTGCGATTTGTAGTTTCCGTTTCTAAACAATACCAAAATCAAGGACTTTCGTTGCCAGATTTGATCAACGAAGGAAATGTTGGTTTGATTAAGGCTGCTGAACGTTTCGATGAAACAAGAGGATTTAAGTTTATTTCTTATGCCGTTTGGTGGATTCGTCAATCGATTTTGCAAGCCTTGGCTGAACAAGCGAGAATCGTTCGTTTGCCTTTGAACAAAATTGGTAATATCAATAAGATTAATAAAGCATTTTCGGAATTAGAACAAAAATTTGAGCGTCCGCCTTCAGCTGAAGAACTCGCTGAGTTTTTGGAAGTAACGGTGGAAGATGTTCGTCAATCGCTTAGCAATAGCGGACGTCACGTATCGATGGATGCTCCTTTAATCGAAGGTGACGCCTCTTCTTCGAGTATGTATGATGTATTGCCAAACGACAGTTTGCCTGGTCCAGAAAAGGAATTGGTTGCAGAATCGCTTCGCAAAGATATCGACCGAAGTTTGTCTACCTTGACAGGAAGAGAAAGTGAAATATTAAAAATGTACTACGGTTTGAACGGTCAGCCCGCTCAGACTTTAGAAGAAATAGGAATACGTTTTGATTTGACTCGCGAAAGAGTGCGTCAAATTAAAGAAAAAGCGATTCGTCGTTTGAAACATACTTCTAGAAGTAAAATGTTAAAATCCTACTTGGGATAAAAAAACAAATCAATACTTTCTGCCTACATCAAAGCTCAGTTTCGACTGGGCTTTTTTTTTTGGTTTGCCTCGATTTTTTTGGTTGCCACGAACCTGCCTGCCTCTGTCACGCAGGCAGGTGCCACGAATGCCACGAATGAGCACGAATGCATTACATATTGAGAAATTAGTTGAATGACGCACTCGAGTGGCTGTGAACAAAGGTTGCCACGGATTTTTATTGTTTATGCCACGACTAGCACGAATCATCCTCGGCTGACACGTGGGTACGAGTGCTTTTCCGAATATTATTCGTGTTCATTCGTGTAATTAGTGGCAATCAAAATTAAATAGGATCGACATCAATGGAAACGCGAATGGATTTATTGTCCGCGTGTGAAAAGAAGTGATTTAGAATTTGTTGAACTTTTTCTTTGACCGCCTTATCTGAAGCAGATTTTTCGTATTTCAATTTGATGATTTTGATGAACTGATTGTTCACTCTTGGAATAATGGCGTATTCAGGTCCTAATACTCTTTCTTTGAAAACATGCTTGAGTGCATCCGCCAAGAAATGAGCGCCTTGGTCGAGAATATTTTCCTGCTTGTGTTTCAAAGAAAATTCAATGATTTTATAATAAGGCGGGTATTTAAAATTGTTCCGCTCTATCATTTCGTGTTCAAAAAAACCTTCGTAATCGTACTCATGTACTTTTTCGATAATCCAATGGTCGACTTGTCCGGTTTGAATGATGACTTTGCCGCGTTTATTTTTTCGTCCTGCTCGACCCGAAACCTGCGTCATCAATTGAAATGATTTTTCAAAAGCTCGAAAATCAGGACGATTGAGCATATCTTCCGCGTCTAAAATACCGACGAGACTCACATGGTCAAAATCCAAACCTTTGGTCACCATTTGTGTTCCAATCAAAATATCTACTTGTCTATCTTCAAAAGATTGCAGGATATTTTCATAGGCATTTTTATTGCGGGTGGTATCCAAATCCAAACGAGCTGTAACCGCTTTTGGGAACAAAATCCCCATTTCATCTTCAATTTTTTCGGTGCCGAAACCTATCATTTTCAGTCTGTTACTATTGCATTTTTTGCACGAGCCCATAGGAGCAGTGAGGTACCCGCAATAGTGACATTTTAAGGAATTGGATTGTTTATGGTAAGTCAAAGATACATCGCAGTTGATGCAATGCGGCGTCCAGTTGCAAACTTCGCATTGCCATCTAGGGTTGTATCCCCGACGATTTTGAAAAAGGATGATTTGCTCTTTGTTGTCCAGCGCCTCCTTCATCGTTTCGAGCAAGAAATGAGAGAAAAACTGGAAATTTTTATTTTGTCGACGTTCTTTTTTCAAATCCGACACCAAGATCTCAGGCATGAGCATTCCTTGGTAACGTTCTTTCAATTGAACCAAACCATATTTACCATTTTTGCAATTGGCGTAGCTTTCTAAAGAAGGTGTGGCCGAACCGAGCAGTACTTTTGTATCGTGAATTTGTCCGAGGACAATAGCTGAGTCGCGTCCGTTATAGCGCGGAGCCGGATCGTATTGTTTGAAAGTCGATTCATGTTCCTCGTCGACAATGATCAATCCCAGTTTTTGAAAAGGAAGAAAAACGCAAGAACGTGCACCAACAACTATTCGGTAATTGTCTGGATTGTTTTCTAGGATATTGTTCCATATTTCTACCCTTTCATTTTGGTTGAATTTGGAATGATATACACCCACTTGTTTACCAAAAATCTTACGCAGTCTTTGGATAAGTTGGGTTGTTAAGGCAATTTCTGGAACAAGAAATAGAATTTGATTTCCTTTCGCCAATTGTTCTTGTATTAGACGAACATATATTTCTGTTTTTCCTGAACCTGTAACGCCGTGCAACAGACAAACATTTTTTGTTTCAAAGGAGTTCCGGATAGCGTCTAAGGCACTATTTTGAGCTTCAGATAATTCAAATTCGCGAAAAACTTGGCCATCTTTGTCTTCGAGATTCACTCTAGAAATTGATTGTTTTTCAATGCGAACGACACCATTTTTCTCCAAGGTTTTCAAAGTGCTTGCCGAAACACCACGCTGTTCCAACTGACTTTTGCGCACCAAGTCAATTCTTCCTTGGTTGTATTTTCCTTCGGAAAGCAGCATCAACAAAGTTTCGGATTGTTTGGCTTTCGACTTTAACGTAGACCATTCTTCTAGGAGTTGAGAGAGATTTTCTTCTACTAAAAAATCATCTTCTAAAGTAACGAAAAGAGCCGTTTTTTCAGAAAACTTATCTTGCAAACTTTCCAGGGTGAGAATATATTTTTTATCCAACATCCGTTTGATGATGGGCTGAATGGTTTTGATTCCAGCTATTTCAGAAATCTCTTTCAAATCCAATATTTCTTGAATCTCCAGTGCATCGATAATGGCGATTTCGCGGTCATCCTCAATCACGGTGCGTAGATCAAAATCAGGATGAAGAGTAATCTTGGTCTCGCTGGCCAATTTGAAGTTGGAAGGCAAAGCGGCATTCATAACATCGCCAATGGCAGCCATGTAGTATCCCGACACCCATTTCCAAAATTTGAGAAGAGATTGTGTAATGATGGGTTGTTCATCCAAAACATGCTCTATGTATTTGGCTCGGTAGTCCTTAGGAGCCGTTTCATGGATGTTAACAATCAGCGCTGTCAACAACTTAGCTTTACCAAAAGGAACGATAACACGCACGCCAACTTGTATATACTCGTTCAGTTCAAAAGGCACCCGATAGGTGAAGGCCTTATGGATGGGCACGGGAATTATTACATCAACAAAAAGGGTTTGCCTTTCATTCATGTTTTAAAAATACGGACTATTTATTTCTTGGATGAACTTAATTTTGATCACGGACAAGCGTAATCTTTAGGATTCGTTGAACCAATATCGCCAGGGTGTTGACTACAAAATAAATCAAAGCCCAATATTTCTCCTTGACACAATTCACGTGTAGAATTTTGGTCAATGCAACGCAAGTAAGCGATAGCAGGATTTACTACGAACGCTTTGTATTGACGGAACGTTTGTCGCGCTGAAAATAAACCAACAACCTTATAACCGCTAGTAACTGCTAAATTGGTGTAAGTTGGTTTTGTTTGGGTTAAGGTAGAACTCGGTTTGTTGACTAAAATGTAATTGTAAAATTCGTTTGCCCCACCAATATATTCAACTGTGAAACCTAGAAAATTTCTTCTAGTAATGGTGTTATCGTTTGTAAGTGCACTTTTTATTTGGTTGTAGAATGTTTCTCCTTGACCTGTTTGGTATAATTTTCCCAGTGAAGAAGGTCCTTCACCAATTTTCCAAGGTGCTGTGATGATTGTAGTATCCGTTCCACGAATTTCAGCGATATCGATATACAAAGATACGCTACCGAAAACAGCTGTTCCCGCGTCGCAGAAAACGTTTACTGGCATATATTCTGCCGGGTTTTTTGCTGGTTTTATTTGTGCGTTTTGAGCTGACAAAGAATAATTTGCTGCGAAGCCAGAAATGATTTTCGTTTCACCAGTAACCTTTAATTTTCCTTCATTGATATCGACCGTTAATCGGTATATCGCGTCAGTTCTCAATTTTTCAACTCCATTATCAAAATAGTAAACCGTTTGTTCAGGACCAAAAAAGGCACCATCCGTATCTTTTGTCAACAGCAGCGTATCTTGCAATTGCCAAGTACGAACAGGAATATTGTTGACAAGCTCTTCAACTTTTGCCGACACATTTTCGAAATAATTGGAATCAGGAATTTTAGCAAATTCGAAAGCATCACCTGGTCCGATGAAGCCTCGGTTGATCTTTACAAAATGAATATCCTCGCTTTGGTCCAACAAACAATAAATAACAGGAGCTTCTTTATACGTATTGGTAATGAGCACGTCTTCACGACATGAACTAAGACCAAGTAAAGTCAAGGCAGCAAGTGTAAAAAGTAATTTCGTCATGTTTTTTTTCATGTAATGAACAAAGTTAAGGATAAACTAGAACAAAAGGGAACCGTTTAATCAATACTTTGCGCCTTTTATTTGAATCCTAATCTTTAATTTTTCCAAATCCCATGGCTTTTAACATCCACTTGGGTAAGTTTTTTTCAGGATTTCTATTTTTCAAGTTGATGTACCAACCCCATTTTTTCATCACGGGGACTTTATGTGTTTCTACGAATTCTATCCATGTACCATCTGGATCTTCAATATAGGAGAAACGACCGCCAGCTTCACCCATGTCAAATGTGTTTCCACTGTCAACGGTAAAAGGGAAACCAGCTTTTTCGCAATCGGCTTTCAATTCTTCCATGCCTTGAATGTCAAAACAAAGGTGAATGAATCCCCAATCTCCCCAAAAACGATTCTCGAATATTTTTCGAATATCATTTCGGTCTAAACATTGTACCAATTCTATTTCTGTCGGTCCCAATAGTTGAGCAAAGGGACCTTTTCTTTCCTCTGGATGGGCTAGAAGTACCCTTCTGAATTTCGATTTTCCACCTGGAATGTCAGAAAAACAGGAGAAGTTACCCGTTTCATCGTAAACGACTTCCGTGTACCCGAGAACGTCACAATAGAGTTTTTTAGAAGCTTCTATATCCGAAACACCGATCATGGTTCCAGCAACAGCGCCGCATCTACTTGGGTGTTTTGTGTCTGAAAACCAACCTTTTCCTTGCACTATATCGAATAAATTACCATTCGGATCTTCCACAAAAAAGTGATAACCTCCATCTGGTCTTTGGCTCAAATCTCCAATAATTTTGGCACCATTTTTTTGGAAGTAGGCAAAACTTTGACGTACATCGTGGGATTTAATTCGACAAGCATACAAACCTAAATCACCCATTTTGATGTCAAAATCTGCTTTTTCGGTGTTTCGAGAAGTGTATTGCCAAATTTCAAAACCTCCGCCACCATCCATGGATAGCGCAAGAGTTGCCGTGCGCGAATGCACCACATCACCGGTATAAATTGTCATCAAAGGAGCTTCAGCGGCATCTTCAAACAAGCGAACATTTACGCCAAAAAATTTGCGGTACCACTTCCAAATTTCTGGAACGTTAGGAACACCAATTCCCATTTGTTGAATACCACTAATGATTTTTGCCATGACTTTCTAATTTTAGGCTCAAAGATAAAAACTCCTGTGTTATCGGATAGCTCTTTCGTTGAAAAGTACGTACCCGAAACTTACTTGGAAACTCAATTGTGAATTGGTTTGTTTTGGAAAATAGTTCAAAGTTGCTCTCAAAGGGCCAAAAATTGAGTGATAAACAGCAGATGCAGAAGCTAAATAGGACTCACCTTTGAATGGTTTTGAATATCCAAAAGTTCCATCATCTTTTTTAACCAATTGCGTTAAAGGTTGAAAGATGAAACCGTCTACACGCAGATCAATGTTTTTGCGAACAGTCCAAATTGCATTGAATCCGCCACCCATGAATAGTGGAGATCGGTATTCGGGTAAAAAATAAGTGCCTAAATCGGGAATGATATTGAAAGCCGTCATGGCCAGTAAGGTCGCTGTATAATTCGAAAATAAACTCTGGCTATTGAAAGTAGCTTTACCCTGCAACCCTAAATGAAAACGTTTGAAATCGAGTAGAAAAGTTTGTCCCTCTAAATTTAAATTAATCCAAGCATGATTTTGAATAGAGTCGTAAACGAAAGGTGCTGTAGATCCACTGATGGATTCTTCTTTGCCGATAACGTAACGTGCTTTGAACGCAAATTGATGTCCAGAATTTGCAAACTGCTTTTTATTCAGCGTATTGTGTTCGATTTTCCAGCTAAAAGTTTGCCCTTTAAAATTGGTGAAATCTGCTGTGTCAATAGCTGAAAACTGGTCGGTTTGATAATATTGATCGTTCAATTCAACCAGTCGAAAATCGAAAGTTGACTTGCTGTTGTTTCGAACAGGATGCCAAAATTTGATACCATAATAGATTTCATTTTGTACCAAGAATGATGGACGAACATCCTCGAAGAAAGTGGCAAAGCTTCGGAAATAATCCCAGCGATTCATGGTGAAGTATGGTTCAAGTGTTACAGGAAAAAGGGATGGAATTTCTACCTGTATATTTGTATTCAAAGAACCATAAAATTTTCCGAAATAGGAGTCGGCATGAACTTTCCAAGCGGCTTTACCCAAGTAAAAATAGGTTAGTCCTAGGTAGGTGGTGTTGACGGGTCTGGAAGAGAAATGACCGCCGATATCGAATTTAAAACTGTTCTTTTTACGAACGGCCAAATTCATTTTGTACAAATTTGTGCTATCCAGCTTTAGTATAGGATATAAAAAGCTGATGTGTTCGGTTTGCGATAGTCTAAAAAATCTCTTTTCTATTGTTTCTTCGTTAATAGCGAATTCATTTTTTCTTTTCAGCATAGATCGATTGACGAATGATTTTCCATTTTTTTCAAGATTACTCGAAACGCTTGAAATGACCAATGCAGGAACCTTTTCTTTGAATTCCTTTCGTCGGCGGTTTAATTCGGCAGTATCAGCCAGTTGATTGATATAGGGTAAAATGCTATCCGCATATTTGATTCCTGCAGCGTAGCCAACATCTATCGCTTTTTGCACTTCATCAAAGTCAAAAGTGCCGATTTCTAATTCCGGTTCAATCAAAATCCCATCTTCGCATGGTAAACTGAAATTAGTATATCGAACCAGCATATTGGTAACTTGACTGATCAAATCGTCTTCCATGGGTTCTTCAGCATTGTAAGAAACATTTGAACCGATGATATAATCTGGCAAAAACTCTTTGTACAAGACATCACCAGGGAAATTATTGTACAATCCACCATCAAAAAGTAGACGTCCATTGACCCGAAGAGGCTGAAAATAAAATGGGTAAGTCATGGAAGCACGAACGGCTTCATTTAAATTTCCGTGTCTAAATATGACATTGTCTTTGCTAACTATATCTGAGGCCAAGCAGCGAAACGGTACGAAAAGCTTATCAAAATCATTTCCGTAGGCTTCGCCTACTGGGCCAAGAATACGCATCATTTCAAAGTCGAGAAAAGTAGAATTGGTAAAATTGGTTGGGAGAGATTTGTTGATTAAACTATCCAGCGAAAACCAAAAAGAAAACATGCTTGAACTTGGCTCATTTTCCTTACTAAAATATTCTTGGGATGGTTTGAGCTGGCCGAGAGCCATTGTCAAGAAATTTTCATTGGTGCAATAATCACGAATTTCATTGGGCGACCAACCGGCGGCATACATTGAACCAATTAAGGCTCCAGCCGAGGTTCCAGTGATGTAATCAATTGGGATTCCTTTTTCTTCAAGAGCTTGAAGTACACCAATATGTGCAAAACCAGTTGCTCCACCACCACTCAATACTAAACCAACTTTTTGTTGACCAAAAGCACCACTTGCAATAAACAATTGCAGGAATAGTAATAGAAATCTGTACAAAAGTGACTTCAAATGCGTTCTTTTGTACAAATTTAAGAGGATTTGCGATTAATCAAAAAATAGAATGGCGACATCAGAGGATAACGAAAAAGGTACAGGACTTATTATTACACTTAAAACCTTTTATGGTTTAGAGGAGGTTTTAAAAGAAGAATTAGAAGAATTGGGATATTCCGATATTACAATTCTCAATCGTGCGGTCCAATTAACAGGGGAATGGCGTGATGTTTACTTCTTGAATTTGCATTTGAGATGTGCTGTTTCCGTTTTGGTTCAAATTGCCAAATTCCGTATCAAAGATGAAGAGGATTTGTACAAAAAAGCCTTTAAAATTGATTGGACGCAGTATTTTGATAACAATAAAACGTTCGCAGTAAAAGGTGCTGTTTTTTCAAAATTGTTTCGTCATTCGCAATACCCTCATTTTTTATTGAAGGATGCAATAGTTGATAAATTTCGTGAACAAGGTCAAGAAAGACCAGATGTGAATGTGAAGCAACCACAAGTCGTATTTGACTTGTACATTCAGGAAACTGAATGTGTAGTTTCCTTGAATACTTCAGGATTACCTTTGTTTCAAAGAGGTTATCGTGAATCGGTTGGCGATGCACCTTTGAATGAAGTTGTGGCAGCTGGTTTGATTCGTATGACGGGTTGGGACAAAAAAACCGATTTGTACGACCCATTTTGTGGTTCGGGAACCATCTTGATAGAAGCAGCGATGATGGCGGCGAACATTCCGTCAAATATCGAAAGACATCATTATGCCTTTAAGAATTTTAAAAATTTCCAAGCGGAAGTTTGGGATGAAATCTATGATGCAGCCAATAAACGTTGTACAGGTTTGCCCTGTAAAATAATGGGTAGCGACCTTTCACAAGAAATGATGTTGAAAGCAAAACGAAATCTTCGTGGTTTGCCCATTGGTCGTTTTGTTGAGATTACGGCAGACGATTTTGCAGATGTAAAAAAGCCTTTTGAAACCGGTATGATGATTACCAATCCGCCTTATGGGGAGCGAATGGGAAATGATATTCCAGAAATGTACGAAGCGCTTGGTGATTGGATGAAAAGTGAAATGACGGGTTGCACTTGTTGGATTATTTCTGCCAGCGAGGCAGGCTTTAAAAGTGTGGGTCTTCGTCCTACGCGAAAATTGAGATTGTACAATGGTGATTTAGAGTGTAGTTTCCGTAAGTTTGAGATTTATGCTGGTTCCAAGAAAGATCGCTATGATGAAGATGGGAATTTGAAGGAAGAGTTTAAGGATTAATTCAAAATCATTTTAGTTAGTTTGTTTGAAAGTCTCTTTTGTTTTTTCAGGTTGACTTTTGATGAATAGTTCAAATTGCTTTCGCTTAAAGTTAGTTTTTCGGTACCTGAAAACAGGGATATTTTCATTGCTTGATTAAATCTATGAATACCAAGATTTATCAACCGAAAGGATATTTTTTTTGTTCCTTAACTACTTGGTATAGATAGATTTATTACATTTAACATATATTTTGATTTTATTGTTAGATTCTGTAGCTAAGCAGTTGTCGTCCAACACTTTGAACTATGAAAATATATCTATTGAAAAACTTTTGTTTTTTAGCGCTGCTTCTGGTTTCAGTTTTCTCTTTTGCAAATAATATTGAAGGTGGGAATATTACCTTTAAATGCCTGTATAGCAATCATTACGAAGTCAAACTAGAATTGTATGGCGACTGCAACGGAGCACTTTTTTCAGATTCTTTACAGCTAGATTATAGTTCAGCCAGTTGCGGTGTCAACGCCAGTATTTTAATGATGAAGACTTCATCGGTTGACATTAGTCCTTTTTGTGCCAGTGTGCCATCTTCTTGTAACGGAGGAATAGGAGCATCTGGACAGCAATTGCACACGTATACGGGCATTTTGATTTTACCTTCAGGTTGCAACGATTGGAATTTATCTTATACAGGATGTTGCAGAAGCGCGGCGACAACGAATTTACTTTCACCCTCAACACAACCTTTTCACCTCCGAGCTCAGTTAAACAATACTCTTCCAGCTTGCGATAATTCCCCTATTTTCATTACAGATGCTCAAACGCATGGCTGTGTGGGGCAAGTCAATAAAATTCAATCTTATGCCTTTGATCCCGATGGTGATTCCTTGGTTTATTCACTTGTTGATTCTCGCCAATCGGCCTCCACAAGTGCGAATTACGTAGGAGGATTTAGTGGTACAAATCCTTTTACAGCTCCAGCTACAATTAACAGTCAAACGGGTGAAATTTCGTTTACTCCAGCGGTTCCTCAAATCGGTTCCGTAACAGTTCTAATAAGAGAATACCGCAGTGGTGTTTTGATTGGTTCAGTGATGCGGGAATTGCAATATACTGTTGAGAATTGTACGAATGCGCAACCTGTTTTATCAGGAATTGATGGTGTGGCGGGTGTTTATCAAATTACGGGTTGCATTGGTGTGCCTATATGTTTTACAGTGAATGCAACGGATGCCGATGCAGGTCAAAATATTACTATGTCGGTTTCAAACTCACTTCTCGGATCGTCCGTAACACAGCCAGGAACCTTTACACAATCTGGAACGGGGAATTCTGTATCAGGTGAATTATGTTGGACACCAAGTATTTTGGATGCAGGGACGCATAATATTTTGATTACAGCAACTGACGATGGATGTCCAACAATTGGTCAAACGGCTCAGATATACACGCTAATAGTGTTACCGATTAATGGTGCTAGCAATTCCGTAAATATTACTCCGTCTATACCAACTACTCTTTGCGAGGGATGCTCCGTGACCTTAAACGCCACACAATCAGGTGCTTTTACAATAAGTTCGGTTTCATGGACTCCTACCTCGGGCTTAGCGACACCAAATGCGCTCTCCACTTTGGCATCACCATCTGTTTCTTCTGCTTATACCGTTCAAGTTAATTATACGAATGGTTGTTACAATACCCAAAATACTATCATAAATGTAGCTCCTGTGCCTAATGCATCGATTTTGCAAACAGGAATGAATGTCTGTTCGGGTGCAAGCGTACAATTAACGGGCACTACAAATTTGCCAGGTATGGCCTATCAATGGTTTGACCCTTCAATGGTCTCGCTTGGTTCTGGCACTTTAGTTAGTTTATTCAGTAATATTAATGTGTCCGTTCCGAATGCCTCCGGAAGTTATACGTATACTTTTCGAGTAACAAATCCAGCAACTGGTTGTTTTAGTGACACAACAATTACTCTGACAGTTGGCGTTCCTCCGGCCTTGACAGCTTGTCTCAATATCTATGTATCCACTTCAGGATTATCAGGAAATCCAGGAACACCAGCTGCACCAACGACTTTAGCTCAAGCACTTACTATGGCTGCTTGCAATAATACGGTCATCAAATTAGCCACGGGAACGTATTCCATAAATAATCCAATTTTTTTGAGTAGTTATCTAACACTAGAGGGTGGCTTTCTTGAAGGTAGCGGATGGGTAAAAACAAGTTTGCCCGGCGCAACAACAATAAATAGAACAACGGCCAATCCAGAAGGAGCAGTTAATTCACAAAGATTAGTAGCAATTTATGGTGTTTCCTTAACGGGTTTCCGATTACAAGACTTAACTATAACGACGTCAAATGCAAATCAATCAGGTATGTCGACATATGGTATCCATTTGACTTCTTGTTCAGATTATAATCTCGTTCGAACTCAGATTTTACCTGGAATAGCGTTTGCGGGCGCTAATGGAGTGATTGGTGCTGTTGGAAACGCAGGACGAAATGGTGGTTACGGCTCTGCTGGCGACATCGACAATCAGGCCGATCGGGGCGCTGGCGGCGGCGGCGGCGGTGGAGGAGGAACGACGTTAGGAGTCATTGGCGGTAATGCATCTGGAAATTTTAATACTGCGAACAATTGTACGCAAACCGGCGGTTTAGGTGGTGCAGGAGGAACTACAGCCGGTAATGGAGGAAATGGCACCAGTGATTTAAATGGCTGTGGATGTTGCTCGGCGGGCACCATAGGTGGTGCTGGGACAACTTCAACGAATCCGCGCAGCGGCGGCGGCGGCGGTGGCGGTGGTTCTGGGGGAGAGGATATCACGAGCGGTGGACCTGGTGGATTAGGAGGAGGTGTGGCAACAGTTTTTGGCACGAATAATAGCGGTGGTGCTGGCGGCGCTGGGGGAGACCCTGGTTTAGGCGGTTCAAATGGTGGTGTCGGTTTAAGCGGTCCAGCTGGAGCCACTGGAGCAATTGGACCTGCAGGAACCCATGTCCTTGGTTTTTGGATACCTGGAGGTTCAGGAGGTAATGGAGTCGATGGTAGCGGTGGTCAAGGCGGACGAGGCGGCGGCGGCGGCGGCGGCCAAAGTTGTACTTTTTGTGTTGATGGCGCGGGTTGTGGCGGCGGCGGTCAAGGTGGCGGCGGTGGAACTGGAGGACTTGGCGGTGGCGGATCTTTTGGTCTGTATTTGTTTAATAATGGGGCGAATGGAAATGTAGTACAGTCTAGATTTGTTGCAGGTTCTGCTGGTGCAGGAGGGATTGGAGGTCCTGGTGGGTCTGGCGGTTTTGGCGGTGCAGGAGGGCCTGGCAGTCCTTATGGTGGCTCCGAAGTTGGCGTTGGCGGAAACGGCGGTGCTGGGGGAAGCGGCGGTTCTGGGGGAAGCGGTGGTACAGGTCAAACTGGAGTTTCTCTTTCTCTTTATTTAAATTCAGGATCACCATTATCAACAGCTCAAAGCAATTTTAATTTAGCTATTCAACCTACAATTACAGCTTCGGATATTAATTGTGTGAATAGTTTAGTTAATTTCACACACCCAACGCCTATTACATGGGATTTTTCCGCAAATGCTACACCCCAATCACCTGTTGGAACGACTGTAAATACACAGTTCAATGCCGTTAATAGATACACCGTAGCTGCAGGAGCAAACTCGTATGAAGGCTTTCACAATATTTCTTTCGCCAATACCATTATGCCGGTTATTACTTCAAATGCGGATGTAGTCGGTATTGATACATTTAAAGTTTGTGTTGGGACTCAAGTTATTTTTGGTTCACCAATTAGTGCGCTTTCGTATGCATGGAGTTTGACTGGTGGGGTGCCATCCGCCTTTAATACACAAGTTGCCATGGGCACCTTTAGTACGCCAGGATTTTATCCTATCACTTTAAGTCTTACGACAACTTGTTGTGGTGTATCACCGACCAAAACAGTTTATTTGTATGCTATTCCAAATCCCTTCGTGATTGGTTCAGGGAATGCTTCAATTTGTGCTGGAACATCAACCTTACTCAGCCTTATTGGCGTAAATCCTGCGGACTCCGTAATTTGGACTCCTGGCACATCAATGACTCAAATTGATCAAACATCGATTTCCGTTTATCCGACTACGAGTCAGCAATATGTGGCAACAGTGATTTCTTCAATTACTGCCGGTGGCCAGACAGTCTGGGGATGTCCGAAAAGTATTGTTTTTCAAGTAACGGTTGCTCAGACGCCTTCACTGAGTTTTGGCCTAACAAGTCCGACGTGTAACAACAGCAACGGATCAATCATAGCCTATTCTACAGTATTTTCGAATAATTTTTTCTGGTCGAATGGTTTCTCAAGTTTTAATGTTAATTCTTCTAACCTTACCAATATTGCGGCGGGAACTTATATGGTTACTGTTGTAAGTAACTCAGCTAGTATTTGTTCGTCGACGGCTTCAGTTATTTTACCCCCCAGTTCGACGCAACCCAGTTTGTTTGTAGTAAACAATAATCCGAGTTGTAGTGGACAGAATAATGGGTCAATTACAGTGGGCGCACAGAACGGGGTGTCGCCTTATACCTATACATGGATAAGTCCACCATTGGGAACTGGAAATACCAAAACGGGATTAACTACTGGCCCGTATGTTGTAAATGTTACGGATGGTTTAGGTTGTCAAAATTCATTGAATATTTTTGTTTTTGAACAACCAGGAGTTTCACTTAACGTGCTGAATAATGGACCAATATGTTCAGGTGGTACTGGGATTTTCACCTTGGCTGGCGAAACTGGTTACACGGTTGTCTATAATGTTGGTGCCGGTAATGTAACACTCAATTTTACGAGTGATACTATGCAGATTACTTTACCTGGTATAGCAACTTCGCAAACACTAAACCTAGTTTCGGTGACCAATGGTATTTGCACTAACACGACTTTATCTCCCAGTGTATTACAGGTGAATCCTATATATAATATTACGCAAAATATCAATGCTTGTGAAAACTCCACGGTGACCTATCCAGATGGTTCGACAGCAGTGATTACAGGAAATACTTCGCACACCAGCAATTTATTGACAGCAGCGAATTGCGATTCCATAATCACAACGAATGTCACAATGGATCCAGTTTATAACATCAACCAAAATGTTAGTGCTTGTCAAAATTCAACCGTGACATATCCAGATGGAACAACCGCGACAATAACAGGGAATACTTCTCACATCAGCAATTTATTGACGGCTGCCAACTGTGATTCGATAATTACAACCAATGTTACAATGATACCGTCCTCGTTGGTTACGCAGAATCTCACAGCTTGTCAAAATTCTATATTCACTTACCCAGATGGATTTACCGAAACAATTACTGCTAATTCCAGTCATGTTAGTACTTTGGTTTCTTCTCAGTTTTGCGATTCAATCATTACGACGAATGTAACAATGTTAACGGTTTACAACATCACGAGTAATGTAAGTGTTTGTCCGAATGCGACTTACACCTATCCAGATGGAACGGTTGCAACGATTACCGCTAGCACATCTCAAACAAGTACTTTGATTTCATCCACTTTATGTGATTCGATAATCGTTACAAATATCA
>JBGSIB010000006.1:0-39456 GCA_041751955.1 Crocinitomicaceae bacterium | reverse complement strand
TCATCAAGGAAAAAGGAATTTTTATATTCTTTTTTATTCTGACCTTATTACCAACGGTGAGAGTTTTATTAATAGGTTCAGCAGCAGCTGATTCACCTCTAGAATTTGCTTTAGCAGCCTTACCTGAATTGCTGCTTTTCGTTTTATGTGTGACTTATTTTGCGCATTATGTTCTGCATATAAAACCGAAAATTCATTTGTTGGATGGTCTGATTTTCATCTACATTCTCTACAATATTGTGGCAGGGTTTATTTTAGCCAATGAAATTGGGGCCAGTTTTTATGCTGTTCGAATGACTTATTTACCAATGATTTTATATTTTTTGGTGAGTTTTTCATCTTTTTCTATAGAAAGAATAGAGCGTTTTCTCTATTGTTTATTCCAACTTTTCGTCTATGTTGCTGTGCTGGGTTTGATCATTTATTTCGTTTTCCCAAAGGTTCAAACTTACTTTAATTCACTTATCACTGAACGCGCACAAACTGAATATTTTATCGTTCGCATGACATCCATCTTTTGGACCCCCGTTGTTTTTGGCGTCCTGATGTCTGCAGCAATTATCTTCTGGCATTATCAATATTTGAAAGAGAGAAAGTCATTGTATTTGGTCTATATCGCTATACTTTTCGGTAGCGTTTGTATGTCTGTATCCCGTGGACCAATGATTAGCGTGGTGTTTGGTGTGATATTAATGTCGCTTTTGAAAAGAGAATGGTGGAGTAATCTGAAGGTGTTTTTCGTAATAATTGGCAGTTTTTTAGTGGTCTCGTTTTACATTAACAATCCTATAAAATTTACCACATGGATTTTCTCTTCAACGAAGGAAACCTTTGAAATGCAAGACGGCAATACACGGGCAGAATTGGTGAGAAATACTTACCGTCTATTGGAAAAAAATCCAATGGGAATTGGCTTGGGAAAAGCAGGGCATGCTGCCGTTCAGCGGTTTGATGAGAGCAGAAGTGATGTTTCTTTTACAACTACAGACGGCTGGTATTTGAAATTATTGCTCGAAACAGGTTATGTTGCGCTGGTTTTTTATCTACTCATTTTACTGATTTTTATAATATCTTGTCTACTCTACATGCGGAAAAAATCCTTTGATATCATGTGGTTTGTATTTGTGTTTGGCGGTGTTGTGAGTATACAAAATATAGTTAGTAATGTCTTGGATTTTTACCTATTTGCCTATTTGTATTGGTTCGTTTTGGGCATTTGTGTACTGCAGCTAAAAAAAGTAAAGTATGAGTAATATTAGGGTATCCGTAGTGATTGTTAATTACAATGTGCGGGAACTCATCCTCACATGTTTGCGCACGCTGTATACCTTCCATACGAAAATGTCAATAGAAGTCATAGTCGTTGACAATCAGTCCAAAGATGGGTCTTGTGAGGCGATTCGAAAGGAATTTCCACAAGTTATATTGATTGAAAATCACGAAAATGCAGGATTTCCGAAAGCCAATAACCAAGGATTTGAAATTGCAAAAGGAGAGTATGTTTTTATGCTCAATCCTGATACTGAATTTGTAGAAAATGCCATTGAAATTTTAGCCGATTATCAAGATGCTCATCCGGAAATTGATATCATGGGACTAAGATTGTTGAACTCTGATAAGTCGCTTCAACCTAGTGCCTGGCGTTATCCGAGCGTGGCTTCTGTTTTTTGTGAGTCTTTTTATCTCAGTAGCTTTTTGAAAAAGAAGAATTATGTAGACCAAGATTGGAATTCCATTTTCCAAGCTGAAAGTTTTTCGGGCGCAGCGATATTTTTTAAAAAGGAGATTTTAGACAAAATTGGAAATCTAGATGAAACCATGTTCTGGATAGAAGACGTAGAATTTTGTTTCCGAGCCACGAGAAAAGGTCTTCACTGCATTTATTTCCCGAAAACAGAAATCATTCACCATATTGGACAAAGTGCCAAGAAAAATTATAACATATCGCTATCCAATCAGGTTTTCAATAAAATCAAGTTTTTCAAGAAACATCATTCTACATTCGCGTGGTTGATTATTCTGGCAATCAGCTTTTTTCATGTGCTCTTTAAAATTTTGCTTTTCGGAGTTTTATCACCTTTAAAAGCGATGTATTGGAGGAAGTTTAAAGCGTATATTTATACTTTGCCGAAAATCTTTAACCCGCCAAAAGGAATTGCATAAATGGAAGGGAAACGCAAGATAATTGTTACCGGAGCAAGCGGATTTATTGGAAAAAGCTTTCTGAGAAACGTGGATTTTAATCGATTTGAAGTTTCCGTTTTAACGCGTGATATCAGTAAAACGTTTGAAAATCAAGATAAAATAAAGGTAGTGAAAGGGGATTTGATAGATGCCCAAAGTCTTGTTGCCGCTTTTCAAAATCATGAAATTTTAGTGAATCTTGCTGCCGAAGTAAGAAATATAGAATTGTTGGAAAAAACGAATGTTCAAGGAACAAAAAATCTTTTGGTAGCTATTCAAACCACAGGTATTGAGCATGTTATTCATTTGAGCAGTGTCGGTGTTTTGGGTGTTGGATATCAGAGTAATCCGACTTTAGTTGATGAAAATTTTCCATCGCATCCCGACAATGAATACGAGCGTACAAAGAAAATTTCAGAAGATTTATTTCTAGAAGCAGCTCAAAAAGGCAGTTTTGGCTTGACGATTTTACGCCCAACAAACGTGTTTGGTCCAAATCATCCTTTCGATGCACTGCTGAATATATTGCAACATGCGCAAGCCAACAAACTTTTACTCCATGCGCCAGGTGCGAAGGTAAACTATCTTTATGTCGATGACCTAACCCAAAGTATATTGTATTTTTTGGATAAAAAAGAAATAGCCGAAGTGTATCATGTCGGTTCCAGTATGGATTTAAAATTGTTTTACCAGTTGATCAAGTCCTCCTTGTCTTCGCAATCCAAAATTACCTCAGTGCCAACTATATTGGTTAAATTAGCTTCCATGATAGGCATAAATAGGTTAGAAGCCATTTCCAATCGCACTGCGTATTCGGATGAAAAATTGAAGTCATTTTTCACCTATTCAAAAGGCACGGAGAAAGGAATTGAAGAAACCATTGCCCATTATAAACAAAGAAAATTACTAAAATGAGAATCTGTTTTTTCGCGGATGGAGAAAGTTTTCATACCAATCGTTGGTGCCGTCATTTTCAAGAAATAGGGCATGAAGTCCATTTGATTACCTTCAAAAAGGTAGTTATTCCTAACATTCACGTTCATGCTGTTGATTCTGGTAATATCAGAGTGAAAGGAGGGAACGGAAAGGTCCTATTGAAATTTCCAAAAGTTAAAAAAATTGTGAGACAGATTGAACCCGATATTTTTCATGCTCTATACGCTACGAGTTACGGAATAACCGGTGCATTTTGTAAATATCATCCTTATATCATAACAGCATTAGGTTCTGACATTCTCGTTACGCCTAAAGGATCTTGGTTGATGCGAAAACTTTTACTTTTTTCCTTTAAAAAAGCGGATTTATTAACGGTGATGGCGGACCATATGAAAACGGCTTCCATTAATATTGGAGCGAATCCAGATAAAATCATGGTACTGCCATTCGGTATAGATCCTAAAGTTTTCAATGCGGAAAATAAAGAAATTGAAAAAGAGTTTTTCACTATTACGAGTACGAGAAATTTAGAGCCAATTTACAATATTCCACATATCATTAAGGCCATAGCGATGGCGAAGAATCGTATTCCAAACCTTCGTTTGAACATAATCGGTTGGGGAAGTCTTCAAGATGAATTGGAACTTTTAGTAAAGGAATTAGAACTAGAAAATGTGGTTAGTTTTATAGGAAGGGTCGACCAATATGAAATGGCAACTTACCTTAAGCAAAGTCATGTTTTTGTATCTACCTCCTTGTCTGATGGAAATAATATTTCATTAAATGAAGCTATGGCTTGTGAAACTTTTTGTATTGCTTCAAATATTCCTGCCAACACACAATGGATTGATCACGGTCAGAATGGATTTTTAGTGGAGATTGATGATGTCGAAAAATTAGCGAGTTATTTTGTTGAAGTTCATGCAAATTATGAGCTGCTTCAAAATAAAGCTGTTCCTATTTCAAGAGTTAAGTTGCAAGAAAAAGGAATTTGGTCTAATAATATGGATATCATGGAGAAGGAATATAAACGTTTAGCTTCGATAAAATGATGAACAAAGTAATAGTCGTTGGTGCTGGTGGTCATGCGAAAGTTGTGGCTGATGCCCTTTTATGCACTGGAGAATTTGAACTCCTCGGATTTGCTGACGACAATATAGCGATAGGAACAAAAATTTTAGGAAATCATGAAGTTATTTCTACTATCGATGGTTTCCTTTCTTGGAAAAATAATGTTGATTTTCTCGCTTTGGGCATTGGTAATTTGGCCCTCCGGTCAAAACTTGTGGCTCAATTTTCCTATAACTTTAAATGGGCCGCTGTTATTCATCCATCTGCAGTAGTAGCGAAGAGTGCCATAATTGGTGAAGGCGTTACCATTCTTGCGAATGCTGTTATAGCTTCTCAAGCAGAAATAGACGCATTCTCTATCATTGATGCAGGTGTAATTGTTGATCATGAATGTCGAATTGGGAAATTCGCGCATATCTGCATCGGATCTTTAATCGGTAGCAACAGTTCTGTTTCCGACAATTATAAAACCGAATTAGGACAAATAGTGTCGCCTTTCTCCAAGATATGATGACTACCATTCGAAATACCAAAGCGATACAATTGTATCAATTGCTGCTGAGTATTTCGATAGCTGTATTTTGTTTTGCTCCAAAATTCATCTCTCCGGCCATTTTGGTCATGTTGCTTTTTACAATTTATCACGTGATTGGAAAAAAAATGTCCTGTCGTTGGTCAACTGTTGCGAGCTGGTTTGTTTTATTCTATCTGTGTTATGTGTTTGGATTATTCTTTACAGACCATTTTGCAGAAGCAACAAAAAATCTCGAAAGAAGGATGGTGTATGTCCTTTTCCCCTTGTTGTTTTCATTTCGATTTAAAGAGAAATTAAATCTTCAGCCTGTCATCATTGGGTTTATTTCTGGTCTTATTATTTGCAGTATTCTTGGTCTCTTTCATAGCTATACTCTATATCAACAAGTGGGAGATTTCAACAACAGTTTTGGTTCGAGTAATTTTTCTTACATCCATCATCCAACTTATTTATCGGCATTTTTTGTGTGCGCTTTTTGGATGGCACGTGAGGGTTGGAAAAATCAATGGTCTTATTTCACGACAGTGAATGTGACTTTGTTTTTTCTTTTCACATTGGTCATGCAGTTTTTCTGCTTTTCCTTCGCAGGACTTTTGTTTTTGTTCGTCTCCATAATGTATTTGATTTTTAAAGGAATCCGTAATCGTTTTCCAAAATGGGTTTTTTATACGGCTATCATTTGTTCTCCATTTGTTCCAGTCATCCTTTATTTCAGCAACATACATATCCAAATTCAAGTGGATGAATTGGGCAATGACGTTTCAAAGTATGTTTCCAATCCGCATTCGGTTTTCGAAAGAACAGACGAACCATTCACAGGAAACAAAGTACGGCTAATCATGTGGACAGTTGCTGCTGAAGAAATTTGGATGAACCCTATGGGAGCGGGTACCTCAAATTTTGATGATGTTCTTGGCGAACGATTGAAAAAGCATGGTCTAGCGGATATTTCTTCAGAGCAATTCAATCCACACAATCAAATGCTACAGGTTGGTGTTGAACATGGTGTTATCGGACTTTTGGTGTTTTTGGCCTTATTTTTCTTTATTCTTAAGCTAGCTTGGAAGCAGAAGAATTATCAGCTCTTATTTATCGTCGCGAATTTGATATTCAATATGCTTTTTGAGTCCATGTTGCAAAGACAAAGTGGAATAGTTTTTTATACTTTTTGGATTCTTTTATTGAGTATGAATCAAACCTTTCATCAGAATTTTAAAAAGCAAGATTTACTTTCATGAGATTATTGATACTTACCCAATATTATCCCCCGGAAATTGGAGCTCCCCAAAATCGTTTACACGAGTTGGCCATCCGTTTGCAAAAATCGGGTAATGAGGTTGAAGTCTTGACCGCAATGCCTAATTATCCCACAATGGAGATTTTTGATGGATATAGAAAGGGTCTGATAAAAGAAGAAGTTATTGATGAAATTCCTGTTCATCGTGCAAAAATTTACGTTTCCAAATCGAGTGGAATTGTGTCAAGATTACTCAATTACTTTTCTTTTGTTTGGACATCTTATTGGAGAGGAAGAAAGCTGGAAAAATTCGATTTTCTGATGGTGGAGTCCCCACCACTTTTTTTGGGATATTCTGCCATGGCTTTGTCCAGAAAATTAAAAGCCAAATTGATTTTCAATGTCAGCGATCTATGGCCAGAAAGTGCTGAAAAACTGAATATTGTGAACAACAAATTTTTGCTCAGCTTTGCCTACCGTTTGGAAAAGCGATGCTATGATCGGGCAACTTTGATCACAGGTCAAACCCAAGGAATTGTGGACAATATCGTGAATCGCTTCAAATACGAAAAGGTGCATTGGCTTCCAAATGGTGTGAACCTTGATTTTTACAATCCAGCTAATATTTCACCATCAAATTTGCGGGAAAAAGAAAATCTTTCGAAAGAGGACGTAGTTTTTTTCTATGGTGGAATTATAGGTCACGCACAAGGTTTAGATACGGTTTTGGAGGCTGCCAAATTAGTGGAAAATGAAAAGAACATAAAGATCATTCTGCAAGGGGCAGGGCCAGTCAAAAATGATTTGCTTGAAAAGGCTAAAAGTATGAATCTTCATAACGTCATGTTTCGCGAACCTGTAGCGAAGAATGAAATGCCAGGAATTCTGAAAGCAGTTGACGTAGCGCTAGTTCCACTTAGGAAATTGGAAATATTTGAAGGTGCAATTCCTTCGAAAATTTTTGAAGCACTTTCTATGGAACTGCCATTGCTTCTGGGCGTTGGTGGCGAAGCAAAAATGCATTTCGTTGAAAATGGTCAATGCGCTTTATTCTGTGAACCTGAAAATGCAAAACAGATGGCTGAGCAAATGATTTATCTTTCAGTGCATCCCCAGGAAAGAAAAAAAATGGGTGAAAATGGTCGACGATACGCGAACGAACATTTTAATAGAAATCAGATTGCCAAAAATTTAATTGAGGTGCTTAAAAGATGGGAGAGTTAAAAAACTTCCCATTTTATTTCATTTGCTTTTGCTAGTGTAAATAATGTTTTGAGATCCTCCTGTACATCCTTAAATGTTGCAAAATTTGCCGGATGAACTATAACTACAATTTGCTCGGTTTTTGCCAATTCAATCAATTGTTCCAAGCTGGAGAAGGAAGAATGTCTATAATCACGCTCCATCCAAAACATACTCGAATGGAAGTTGTCTTTTGCAATTAGCGATTCGGCGGAATCACCAATTTCATTTCCAAACGGAAATTTCAAATTCAAATCTTTCGCCCATGCAATGTATTTGTCAGGTTCGTATTTTGGGTAATGGTGTTTACCAAGCTTGAGCTGACCTGAGCCATGTTTGGTGAAAGAATTTATACTATGGTTTAGAAGTTTGCTTTTAAAAAGTTCAATTTCAGCCGAAAAAGTCTCTTTTGAGCGTGTGTTTTCCGCGTGAAAACCTATTTTGTGACCTCCTGTCTCTATTAGATTAAGTACCTTTTTGTTCGGTAGGGTGCATGATCTTTGGTAAAAAATTCCTTGCACTCCATGAGCATTGCAAAAATCCAAAAGCTTAGTTTGAGCGTGCAAATAATAAAGCGAATGTACAAATGGTAATCTGAAATAATCCTCTGTTATCTTACTGGCAATTTTCTGGATTAAATTTCCATGACCGTATGGCTTATCTACATCAACTCGAAGTATCAGACTCATGATTAATTAATATAAAATCGAATACCGTACCGACGCACAAATGCCGTGAATTCTTGATTTAACAATGTGTTTTTCTTTAAATAGATTGTTTCTTCGGCCATAATTATAACTGAGATGCCGGCATTAACAAAATCTAATATTTCATCTTTTGATTTGGTCTTCTTTAAGCAAATCAATATATCGCCTTGCTTCAAAGTTTCAGATTCGTCAATAGAAATTTGATTTCCTTCAATTTCAAGATTACCTGTTGAAAAATTAGTTTGAACAGACTTTTTAAAATCCATGTAGTTCGAAAACTCTTTCAATACCGTATTCATTCGGTCCGCTTTTTCATCTAAAGTTGTTTCGATAGTGATGTTTTCTTTTATGATTTTTGCAGGACTCCCACCCAAAAGTGAATTGGGTAAAAACGACTTGTTAACCAATGAATTTGCACCTACAATTGAATTTCTACCTATAGTTATATTTGGCATCAAAAAAACTCTCCATGGCAACCATACATTATCTTCTATATGAACCGGTCCATAGGAAATGGGACCACCGTTTACATAATTTGGCCATACACCATGGGTAAAAATCAAGGTATGTCCGCCAATCCCTACATTTTCCCCTATAAAAACTCCTTCTCCAGTATCTATCCAACAATAAGGGAATATCCGACTGCGATTTCCAATTTCAATTTTCGAGTTTATTGTAAACTCGCTCGTAATCATCGAAAAGGGTGCGATATGAGCAAATTCACCCATTTTCACAATTCTGGTTTTAATGGATGATAAAGGTTGGATTTTTGAACCCCGACCGATAGCAATTTCTTGAGCACGAACATAACTAAATGGCCCTATTGAAACACCTTCATCTATATTTACATTCTTCGCAATTAATATCGTTCCAAATTTGATTTTGCTTTTTTTGCCAATTTTTTGACCCAGTATTCGTCGCAGGGGTACTTGTATCCACGAAGGAAAAATAGCCAAAACAAAGTAAATTGCTGTTTTCATTGTTAGCAAAATTGGTTAAAATTACTGAATATTAAAATGAACTGCCCATTTTTAAATAGATTGCAAATTGAAAGAGACATTTTGACTAAATTTGAATTCATTAAATGAAAGTATGATCCCATTTTCCCCACCAAGAATTGACCAACGCGTAATCGATGAAGTAACAGAAGCATTAAAAAGTGGTTGGATTACTACGGGACCACGAACGAAATTATTCGAGAAAAAACTGAGCGAATATTGCGGAAACAAAGCTACCATTGCGCTAAATTCTTGGACTGCCGCCATGGAACTTTTCCTCCGTTGGTACGGAATTGGGGATGGAGATGAGGTTATTTTGCCTGCCTATACGTATTGCGCAAGTGCCAATGTCATCATTCACACGGGAGCAACGCCTGTTATGGTCGATGTGAATCCCGACGATTTTAATATCTCTATCGACGCTGTGCGAAAAGCGATTACGCCTCGTACAAAAGCCATCATCCCTGTTGATATTTCTGGTTTTCCTTGCGACTACGATGCCCTCTATGAATTGGTTCGATCCCAAGAAGTTCGCAACATGTTCCACGCTAAAAATGACAATGAAAACAAATTGGGAAGAATTTTAATTGCGTCGGATGCTGCACACAGTTTTGGTGCAACTTACAAAGGAAAAAAGTCAGGTTCTTTAGCAGACGTAAGTTGCTTTTCTTTTCATGCAGTAAAAAATTTAACAACAGCTGAAGGTGGTTCGATTTCTTTGAATTTACCTGGAACGTTTGATAACGAAGCTATTTACAAGGAATTGTGCATCAAAAGTTTGCACGGACAATCCAAGGATGCCTTAGCGAAAACACAGAAGGGAAATTGGCGTTATGATGTTACGGAACCCGGTTACAAATGCAACATGACGGATTTACAAGCTGCAATTGGTTTGGTGGAATTAGACCGTTATCAAGAAAATCTGGATAGAAGAAAAATCATTTATCAAGCGTATAATTCCGCATTTTCATCACATGATTGGGCGCTCTTACCCAAATACAAAGATCAAAATAGAGAATCTTCTTATCACTTGTATCAACTTCGTATCGAAGGGGCGACTGAGCAGCAAAGAGATGAAATCATGAAACATATTTTTGATCAAGATGTTTCCGTAAATGTTCATTTTCAACCCCTTCCAATTTTAACGGCCTATAAAAACTTAGGTTATAAAATGGAAGATTATCCTGAAACGTGGAACAAATACGCCAACGAAATTTCTCTTCCAATTTATTTTGATTTGACTGATGAGCAAGTGCAAACGGTCATCGGCGCGGTTGTTTCATCCGTTCAAAAAGTCATGTCTTGAAACGTCTGTTCGATATATTTTTTTCCATTATCATATTGAGCTTTTTTCTGCCTTTCGGAGTCATCATTTCTCTGTTTATACTTTTATCTTCCAAAGGAGGAGTTTTCTATCGTCAGAACAGAGTAGGGTTGAACGAGGTTGATTTTAAATTGCTAAAATTCAGAACTATGCGTCCCGATTCGGATAAATCAGGCCAATTAACAGTAGGCATGCGCGACCCAAGAATTACGAACATCGGCTATTTTTTACGCAAATACAAATTGGATGAATTCCCACAATTTATAAATGTTCTTTTAGGTGATATGTCCATCGTTGGTCCGCGACCTGAAGTCAGAGAATACGTGGATTATTACACGGGGGAGCAGAAAAAAGTACTACAAGTGAAACCAGGAATCACCGATTACGCGTCTCTTCACTATTTTAATGAAAATGAATTGCTCGGTAAATCGGACAATCCACGGCAAACCTACATCGATGAGGTGATGCCTGAAAAATTAAAGCTGAACCAAGTTTATGTCGACGAAGCCTCACTCAAAACAGATTTGAGCATCATGTGGCAAACGTTTAAAAGGATTGTTGGGAGTTAGAAGAGTGTTGAATAATTGAACCATGAAGGAGTTAAGGTTACAGGAACAATTGGAAAAAGTTTTTCTAAATTTCCAAACGTTTCAAAAAAACATCACCTTATACCAATACTATCGTAAAATTTCTCACTAAATTATAGCGTATAATGCCGTCGTAGCTTTGGTTATGGTAATTTTATTACGGCATTATCAAAGGTAAAACGGTTTTACCCAATTCCAATCGCAATGGCTACACCAATAAAGATTGCTGTCAATTTCGCGAGATTGAATTTGTGATTTTCGCTTGTTTCGAAAATAATGGTAGTGGAAATATGCAACAGCATTCCAACCACAACTGCCATAACTAAAGAGAAATTGACAATGTTATCGGAAACGAAACCAAAGTGTCCGAACAATAAACCTGCAGGAGTCATTATACCAAATAGCAACAAATACAACCAAGCTTTTACTTTGTCGAGTCCTGATTTCAATAGTAACGTCATCAAGGCAATTGCAACTGGAAATTGATGAAAAACAATGCCCAAAAGCAAAGATTGATTGCCATGATCATGCCCTTGATGCATCAATTCTTCCGAACCTAAAGGAATTCCTTCAATAAAAGAATGAACGGATAATGAAATCAAAAGTGCCAAGGGAATTTTTTGATCTTTGTGCACATGAATATGTCCATGCTCGATACCGCCAGAGAAAAATTCTAGAATAAGTTGAACCAAAAAACCCGCGAGAATGCAGATACCAACCCATTTTCCTCCTGTATCATAAAGTTCAGGGATAAAATGAGTAAAGGCAACGGAAAGTAAAAAACCGCCACTAAAGGCTAACATAAGCTTAATAATGGATTTGCGATAATCATTTAAAAATATAACGACCAATCCACCTAAAAGAACCGCAAAAATCAACCAAAATATTGTCCAAATCATTCTTTTACTTCTTTTTGCATATAAGAATCATACGTTCTGATTGTTTCTCATCGTATGGATTCAATTCAAAATCGCCGAATACTGTCTCCACCATCAAACCCTGCTTTTGCATCATTTCGTTTATTTCGTCAAATCGAAATCCACGAACTTTTTCTTCAAAGCGATGTGTGATTCCTTGATCTATGACCGCAATTGATTTCTTGATAAACTTACCGTCAAAATATCGTTCAATTTCAAACCGAATATCGTCGACTTCCTTTATTTCGGCTTCAACTAGATCAGTTAATGTTCGCTCGAGGTTCAAAAAATCAAAGATGAACCGACCATTTGGACGTAACATGAGGTTAATTCCTTTCAGTACTTTTTCATTTTCTTCATCATTCTCGAAGTAACCGAAACTGGTGAAAAGATTAAAAATAGCATCAAAATCTTTATTCGGAATCACCTCACGCATATCGTGAACCAAAAAATGGACATTTTCATTTTCTTTTTTCAAAGCACTTTTGATGCTCTTTTTTGATAAATCTACGCCGAGGACATTCATACCCAATTCGCCCAAAGTTCTCGAATGTCGTCCTTTACCGCAAGCTAGATCTAGGACATCAGAATTTTTTCGTATTTCCAAATGTTTCACCAAGCGAGTAATGAATTTTTTGGCTTCTCTATCATCTCGTTTGTGATAGAGGACATGATAATAGGAAGTGTCAAACCAGGAGGCAAACCAATCTTTTGAGGACATGGCGCCAAAGATAAAATTTATTAAACACTCCTTGTTATCAACTAAAAAGAAAAAAATACATTTGCTTCACTATTTTTTATATCATTATATTTGCGAAATTACGGTACCTATGTCTTTAAGCAATATTTATGGACTTTATAAATCTCTAGAGGAACAAAGTATATTACTTTCGTTTAAAGGTGTCGTGACTTCTGATCTTTTAACATCGATTCTTCAAATCATTGAAACTAAGTTAACAGAAATGGAAGAATCTCCAAAAATGAAGAAGAAGGTCTTCAATGTTTTGGTAGAATGTCTTCAAAATCTTTATCACCATATAGAATCGGATTATCAGGCAAACAAAAAAAAGGGAAGCGTTGATGATGAGTATCGTTCAGCCTTATTCTTGATTGAAAAAATAGAAGAAGGATTTTATGTGAGAACAGGAAATTATGTTCAAAAGAAATGTTCAAAAGAATTAGAAGAGAAAATAAAAAAAATAAATAGTTTAGAGAAAGAAGAACTGAAATTGTATTATCAAAAAATATTGAGTGATGGGGAACGTTCTTCCAAGGGTACGGCTGGACTTGGTATGATTGACATTGCACGTAAGTCGGGCAACAAATTAGAATATGAGTTCGTGGACGCGAACGAATATTACGATTTCTTTTGTTTGAATGTAAAAATAGATTAATGTTTGAAGAATATGGAAAACTTAATAATTGAAGGATCACCAAAAACACCTGAGGTGAAATTTAACTTTGAGGAAGGTAGTTTAGAGTTAAAAGGTCGTTCTATTCCCGAAAATTCTGTGGAATTTTATCAGCCACTTAATGAATGGATTGATAGTTATGGAGCTGTAGCTCAATCTAAAACCACTATTGATATTAAATTGGAGTATTTCAACACTTCTTCTTCCAAGTGCATTCTCGATATTTTCAAAAAGCTAGAAGCCATGAATGGAAATAAAACTGAAGTTTCGGTAAATTGGTACTTCGAGGAAGATGATGAAGATATGGAAGAAGCTGGTCAAGATTACCAAGCCATTATTGGGCTTCCTTTCAATATGGTAGAAGTAGACGAAATTTAATATTTCATGCTACGCATAGGGTTGACAGGAGGAATAGGTTCCGGAAAATCACTTGTCGCCAAAATTCTTGAAACTAAGCATATTCCCGTTTTTTACTCAGACGACGAAGCCAAAAGCATTGTGAACACAAATGTTAAGGTGAAATCTGAAATTATCGCTCTTTTAGGTCCCGAAGCATACACTGAAACAGGGTACAATAGAAATTATGTTGCCCAACGTGTTTTTCAATCGCCCGAAGAATTGGCTAAACTCAACCAAATTATCCATCCCGCAGTAAGGCAAGCATTCGATCAATTTGTAGTTTCTAGTAAAGTTCCATACGTGTTCAATGAAGCGGCCATTTTATTTGAGACAGGAGCTTACAAAACTTTCGATTTTATGGTTCTAGTATGCTCGCCTGAAAAATTGCGCCTAGAGCGGCTTTTAAATCGGGATAAGACCTCAACCGAAGAGATTAAATTAAGAATGGAAAAACAATGGTCCGATGATGAAAAAAGACCTCTAGCTGACTTCGTAATTGAAAACAATGAAAAAGACTCTCTCTTAGAACAAATTGATGACTTGTTGAAAAAAATCCAAATTAGTCTTCAGTAATTTCTTCGTAATCGTCGAATTCATCGTCCTTTTTATTTTTCTCTGATTGATCTGTGATATTTTGAAATTGCTTCGGTGCAAAAATCATCATGATAGACTGAAATATTTTGTTGAAAATGGAAAGGAGGAAGAAAAACCCTACGATTTTGAAAATAAAACCAAATATTGGCGTATCCTCTATATTGATAATAGTGTCTTTCATCCAAAAACTAAGGCGATTTTCAGCAAAGCTTGGGTAAAAAATACAGACAATGAAAAAACCTAAACTCAGCACCACAAGTGCTATCTCTGCGCGAAGATCAAAGTTACTGGTTCCAGTATTCACCTGTTGATTGTTGCGAATAAAAGTCAGCATCGACGAGCGTTGTTGCCTGTTTTGTAACTTGCTAACAAAGTAAATGACTAAAATCAAGGTGGTAATGACGATCGTATTTTGACTCAAAGACAACGCCGAATCTGGTTCATAACAGAAAAGGAAGGTTACTTGAACCAAGAAAAAGTTCTGAATTAGTTTCAATAAATAGTTTTGCCATAATCCAAGTTTTTGACCACCAGAAAGAAGCATAACGCCTAGTTGTACCAATGACCATATAAATCCAAATATGGCAAAAATGACTCCGAGTCTAAATGTTGTATTGATGATTTCCACGTTGCAAATTTGGGTATTTTCGACCAATTAATCAGACTTTGAACCATTCCGGGATAAATTTTGTCATTTATTTAGAGAATGAAATGCACGAACAATTCAAAAAGAAAGCATTTTAGTATCTTTAGAAACCAAAACAGATAAAATGAAATTTTTACAACTCACTATTTTTACCTTATTTTTTATTGCTCCAGTATTTTCAGAAGAAGGAATGCTTATTCCGTCTGTCATACAAGCATTTGAGTCGGATATGAAAGCCAAAGGCATGAAGCTGTCGGCAGAGGATATTTATAGTATAAATCATTCTAGTTTAAAAGATGCAGTTCTTCATTTTGGCGGTGGTTGTACATCGGAAATCGTTTCGAATAAAGCTTTGCTTTTGACCAATCACCATTGCGGTTACAGTCAAATTCAGTCGCACTCTTCGTTAGAAAAGGATTATTTAAAAAATGGTTTTTGGGCAAAAAGTTTGAGTGAGGAACTACCGAATCCTGGTTTGACAGTTTCCAGAATGGTGCGAATAGAGGATGTAACAGAAACGGTAAACTTTGGCTTAACGAAAGGAATGTCCAACGAATTGCGAATTGAAAAAATGAAGGCAAATATGGAAACTTTGATTGATGATGCGGTTCGAGGAACAGGATATGAAGCAGAAATCAAAGCGTTCAATTATGGAAACGATTTCTACATTATCGTGAAAGAGGTTTTTACGGATGTACGGTTGGTTGGCACTCCTCCTAATGCAATAGGTAAATTTGGTGGAGATACAGACAATTGGGTTTGGCCGCGCCACACAGGTGATTTTTCGGTATTTAGAGTTTACGCAGGAGCAGATAATAAACCCGCCGATTATAATGAAAAAAATGTACCTTATCAACCGCTACATTTTTTGCCTATTTCTATGGCTCCAAGAAAAACAGGCGATTTCACAATGGTTTATGGTTTCCCAGGAACAACAGAGCAACATCTTGTTTCCTCTCAGATAAAATATATAGTTGAGAAGGAAAGACCTGCTAGAATTTCTATGCGTGAAAAATCTCTTTCTGTTATTGATGCTAACATGAGAGCATCGGATCAAATCCGCATTCAATATTCTGCCAAACAAGCAAGAATTGCCAATGGTTATAAAAAATGGATAGGTCAAGTTGGAGGATTAACGGAATTAGATGCTGTTAAAGTAAAAGAAGAATACGAAGCTAAATACAATGAAAAGGCCAATTCGAATGAAGAATGGTCGGCAAAATATGGAGGATTGATTTCAGAAATGAAACGCAATATGGAAACAGGAGCGAAGTATGATTTTGCATATGCTATGTTTACTGAATATGTTCGCGTTGGACCTGAAATGTTCAGCCAAGCAAGTAAATTTTCCAAGTTAATCGACAACTTTGAAGCTTATGAAAAAGCGGGAATTCTGAATGCTGAATTAGAAAAGTTAGCAATGGGTTTACCCGGGTTTTTCAAGAATTACGATATTGGAGTTGATCGGAAAATATTTGAACTTACGACGGAGGAGTACATGAAATTAATGAATGTTGAAGGACTTCCTGCTATGCTTAAAACGAATTCAGCAGCGCTTTTAACCAAATCAATTTATTCTAAATCGATTTTAGTAAGTCAATCTGCTAGTTTGAATGCTTTGAAAAAAGTCGACAAGAAAACGATTAAAAAATTGTCTCGCGATCCAGGAATTATGTTGTACCGTCAATTGTATGAAAATTTTCAAGCTGAAACTGTACCCGGAATTCAGACTTTTGTCGGTACAATGGACGCACTTTTAAAAGTATATGTTGAAGGAAAAAAGGAAATGTTCCCAGATGCCAAACATTGGGCAGATGCGAATGGAACCATGCGGATTACATACGGTCAATTGGAGGGTAGTGCACCAACAGACGGCATGGAATATACAGATCATACAACCGTTAGCGGGATTTTGCAAAAATACCAAACCGGCAATCCGGATTTTGAATTGCTTCCTGAGCTGGTGGAAATCTACAAGAAAAGAGATTTTGGAAAATATGCACAAGATGACGAATTGTGGGTTTGCTTTACAGGTTCTAATCACACTACAGGAGGTAATTCTGGTTCCCCAGTAATTGATGCCAATGGTCGTTTGATGGGATTGAACTTTGACAGAAGTTGGGAAAGCACCATGAGCGATTATATGTTCGACCCCAACCGTTGCAGAAATATCACAGTCGATATTCGGTACGTGCTTTGGGTGATTGATAAATATGCTGGAGCAACTCATTTGGTGGACGAGATGGAATTGATGAACTAATCTTCTGTTAGTTTTTTAACACATCTGTTTTATTTACCGAATAGTTAACGATTCTTGGCACGACTATTGTTATTTTTAGTATTATTCACTTTAAATACTGAGATATGAAAAAATTAGTACACTTCATTTTAGTAGCAGGAAGCATTGTTTTGACCACGCAAAGCTTTGCTCAAGAAACGTCTCGATTTGATGAACAATTCAAATCGATTGACAATGAATTAACCAGCTGGGATCCCATTAGAGGTAAGTGGTTGAGTAGTTCGTTGCGCGCTATGTCTGCCGACCAACCAATTCCAGATCGTACTTTCCCTGAGGATTTTTCTCCAGGCGAAATGATGCGATTGGTTCCTTCAAGCACCATGTCAAACGTTCGTGTTCTTACGGATGCGAATTCACAAAACACCAATGATTTATTAGAAAAGGAGCGCTGGTCTCGGGTGAACAACTATTTGTCTCGTCCGGATTGTAATTTAACTATGGGTAGAACCTATGGTGATCCTCATTTAAAATCATTTGACGGAGCAACTTATTCTTTTCAAACGGTAGGAGAATTTGTTTTGGCATCCGCGAACAATGGACAATTTGAAGTACAAGTTCGCCAAGAACCGCAAAGAGATGATTTTTCCTTGAATACTGCCGTTGCTATGCAAGTAGGAGGGGATAGAGTTGGTATTTATGCGAGCAACAGATGTACTGGAAACGGCTCACCTTTGTTGGTTAATGGATTTCCAGTTCAAACAGGTGGAAGAACCTATTACTTGCCGCATGGTGGAACAATACGTGAATCGGGTAGAAACTATGTGGTAACCTGGCCTTCAGGAGAACGAGTTTCTGTTGACATGAGCAGATCAGGTGGAATGGACTTTATGAATGTTGCTGTACAAGTGTATCCTTGCGCAACGTATCGTTATTCTGGTCTTTTAGGAAATGCCAATGGTTCACGCCAGGATGATTTTAATATTGGTGGAGGTGGACTTTCCCCAATGTTTGGTGGTTCAGGTTCTGTATCTGGACAAATCGAAAGAGAAAGAAATGCTTTTTTAGCCAAAGATTTTGCTAATAATTTCCGTATTCAACCGATGAGTTCACTATTTGATTATTGCTTTGGTGAAAGTACAATGACTTTTACTGACTATTCTTATCCTAGAATTCACAGATCCATCAATGATTTACCAGCAGGCACAAGAACTAATGCACGCAATACCTGTGCGGCCGCTGGTTTAACAGGAGCTGAATTGGAGGCTTGTATGTACGATCAAGGTTTTTTACAAATTCCTCCAACTCCAAGACCTGTAATAAATGACCCAACGGATAGAGTGATTTTGCCGCGTGTTGAAAGAGAAGTACCTAATGTGAATCCTCCTCGCGAAACAAGAGTAGTTCCTCCTTCAGGTGATGGTGGTTCGGTGCCAACAACACGTCCAATTCAAGATAATGGTGATGTAAGAGTAGACCCTTCAACTCCGGTTACACCTCCAACGCGTCCAACATGGCAGTCAAGCGAAACAAGAGAAGTTCCACAAACGACTACTGGAACGGTTCGACCAAACGCGAATGAAACGGGCAATCAAACGAAGAACGACAATGGTAATGGTGCGATTCCAAAACCAACTGGAACACCGACACCGGCTCCAAATCCAAGGGTAGAGAGAAAGGAAAAAGAAGTGCGTTCAACGCCTTCAACACCTTCACCGACACCTAAGCCACGTGAGGAAAAACCAAGACCGACAACACCGCCGGCACCAAAACCAACTCCGGCTCCGAAGCCAGCGCCTCAGCCACGAGTAAATACACCAAAACCTTCACCTCGACCGGCAACCCCAGCTCCAAAGCCGACACCGAAACCTGCACCAGGTAGAGGAGGTTTATAAAATATTTATCGAATAATTTACAAAATAAAAGCCCCATTCCGAATTCCGGATGGGGCTTTTGCTATTTTGATTCTCTTTTTTTAAATATGCATCGCTCTTTTATCAGTAGCGTCCATAGCCGCTTCTTTTACTCCTTCGGAATACGTAGGATGTGGATGACAGATTCTTGCAATATCTTCTGCTGAGGCTCTATATTCCATTGCCACAACAGCTTCCATAATTAAATCTGCTGCTCGCGGAGCAATCATGTGAACGCCGAGTACTTCGTCTGTATTTTTATCTGCAATAATTTTGATCACACCGGCAGTGTCCATGCTAGCTCTAGCACGACCGAGTGCTTTTATTGGGAAACTACCAATTTTAATTTCAACTCCAGCTTTTACTAATTCTTCTTCTGTTTTTCCAACAGATGCAATTTCTGGCCAAGTATAAACTACACCTGGGATTAAATTATAATCCATATGTGGTTTTTGACCCGCTAAAATTTCCGCAACAAAAACTCCTTCTTCTTCGGCTTTATGCGCTAACATTGCGCCTCGAACGACATCACCAACTGCGTAAATATTCGAAATGTTCGTTTGTAAATGGTCATTGACTTCAACTTGATTTCTCTCATTTAGTTTAACGCCAGCTTTCTCAAGGCCTAAACCTTCCGTGAAAGGCTTTCTACCTACAGCTACTAGACAGTAATCCGCTGTAAGCTCTACTTCTTCACCTTTTTTGTTTAAAGCCGTTACAACGACGCTCTTACCTTTATTGGTCACTTTTTGAACACGATGTTCCATATGGAATTTAAAACCTTCTTTTTTAAGCACGCGAGTCATCTCTTTGCCCATGGTACCATCCATGGTTGGTAAAATAGTTGGAGCAAATTCAACAACTTCTATTTCCGTGCCCAAACGTCCATATACAGAACCTAGTTCAAGTCCAATAACTCCAGCCCCGATAACAATCATCTTTTTAGGAATCTCAGTGAGGTTTAAAGCTTCAGTAGAGGTAATAATACGTTTTTTATCAGGTTCCATACCAGGAAAATAGTTCGGTTTTGAACCTGTTGCGATGATAATATTTTTCGATTTAACTTGCGTTGTTTTTCCTTCCGAATCTTTGACTTCAACAGTTGTGCTGTCAACAAACGAACCAACTCCGTATAAAACAGTGATTTTATTTTTATCCATTAGGAATTTGACGCCATTGCACGTTTGCGCAACCACATCATTTTTACGAGAAATCATTTGCTTAATATCGGCACTGACTTTACCAGTATTGATTCCATGCTCCTTAAAGTTGTGCACGGCATTGTGAAAATGCTCCGACGAATCCAGTAATGCTTTCGAAGGGATACAGCCAACGTTTAAACAAGTTCCACCCAGTGTATCGTATTTTTCGATTAGTGCAGTTTTCATTCCCAATTGAGCGCAACGTATTGCTGCGACATATCCACCTGGTCCTGACCCAATAATTGTAACGTCAAAAGTATCCATGATTTTTTTTTTGCAAAGTTAGAATTAATCTACGATTTAAAAATATGAGACAAAAAAAAGACCGTTCGATTTGAACGGTCTTTAAACATTATTAAGAGAATTACATTTTGATAAATTTCACTGTCTGGTTTTGTTCACCTGATGCGAATTTAACGATGTAGGTTCCTTTCGGTAATTCGTATACTTCAAGATCCAAAGTATTCGAACCACTAGCCATATTTTTCACATTTACTGTTTTTACTTTTCTTCCAGTAATTGAGTAAACATTTACTTCAACAGAACCTGCTTTCAATAATTCAAAAGAAAGTGATGTATTGTCGGTCGTTGGGTTTGGATATGCTTTCAATTTTGTTTTGAAATTTTCAACATCTGTTTTAGCATTGTCTTTCAACCCTAGCAATGAACTTGATTTCCAAATTCCGCGGCCGTGTGTTGCAATGTAAATTACTCCCGGTATAGTATTGCCTTCAGCAAACGTTCTTGTGGATTGCAGTACTTGGTAAACAGGTGTTCCATCAAAAGGTCCGTTGGATTGTGTCCAAGAGGAACCTCCATTGTCAGAAACAAATACACCATGTGATGTTCCTACTACTATAATATCTGAATCGTCTCTATCGATAATTCCATCATACGTAAAAGGTGAACTAGATCCGGAAATCGCGGATAAGTTCGTGAACGTCGGTGTAGCTGAACCAGCGTTCAATGAACGTTTGGCAACTCCAGAACCTGCAAATATGATCAAATCGTTTGAGTTTGATGGATTTAGAGCAATTCCCTCAACCGAACCTGTTGATACAGTTGTAACCGATGTCCCAGTTGGAACTGCTGTGTATACCGGCGCACAGCAATAGCCTACTTTTGTCAAGAAACTAGGGTCAGAAGAGTAAATAGAACCTAAGCCATCAACACGTGTTACCTTTGTTCCTGCAGCCACGTACATGCGATTTAAATCCTTTGAAAATTCTACATCAACAAGGTCTTGACCAGTACCACCTACATTTTTAACTAAAGGCATCCATTGTGGGTTTACAACTGACAAACGAAGAGCGTCTCTTGTTCCCCAAATTTCTCCACCATTTGCGTTTACATATGTCACGAACCAAGATTGGTAAGGGTCTTGAACTTTAATGGTATCCCATGCAACCGAAAGCACCACTGGATCCGCACCCAATTCGATTATTTTACCTGAACTACTATTTTGAGCAAAGTACCAAGGATAAGATCCAACGCTTTGAACAACTACGAGCGAAGGACCAGTAGGGAAATTAACAAGTAGACTATCGCCGATTGTCGGTGGATTTGTTCCAGATGCACTTGGAAAAGCTGCGTAACTGTAATTACCCAAAAGAATATTTTGACCATTCACTGCGTTTACAACTGACACACGATTTTCAGTCAAACTAGGCGTAGCTGTAACTTCATCGTCATAATAAAGTGCCGTTGGTGTTACATAATTTATAAAATTACCGCTTGCAGCACTTGGTACTGAAACCACATCTCCAATGTTATAATCTTGATCGGCAGCAAATAATAGTGAATCTTCCGAATTCGTGTCGAAATATTCTACCAATTTGATGTAATTATAGAAGGGGAATGGCGAATTTTGACCAGCATCTCCTCCTGTTTCACCATAAGAAGCTGGATAAACTGGTATGAAATCTCCTCGATTGGTGCCACCGTCAATTGAACGAAAAATAGCACCATTGTAGATTGTACTGAAA
This sequence comes from Crocinitomicaceae bacterium, assembly GCA_041751955.1. GTDB lineage: Bacteria > Bacteroidota > Bacteroidia > Flavobacteriales_D > Crocinitomicaceae > UBA2040. Next base: position 17,331 of record JBGSIB010000006.1, on the reverse strand, counting down.
ATAATACTTGGATTGTAATACGATATAGCACATTGGAAACCATCACCACCACCTATCTCTCTAAATTCTTGATACGTAGATAAGGAGTGATTATTGTATAAGGTTCCGTTGTCTTGAGTTCCACCTGCTACGGAACCATTTTTGTCAAATGCCATACCATAGAATTGTGTTACATTGTAACCTCTATTTGCTGGGTACCATGTATTGCCTAGATTGTTCGATACTCCAACACCACCATCATTTCCAACGTACAGTCTGTTGTTTGCATCCCATTTCATTTCGTGGTTATCGGCGTGCACATAAATAGGACTGGTCGGATTTACTGACCATAATGAAGCTGGCTCAATTCCACCTGCTGGAGGATTATTTGTTGCTTGCGTCCATCTCCATACGTCAATACCACCTACGAAAAGTCTTTCCGTATTGGTTGGGTCAACTGAAGCAATCGTATTGTATGCTCCTTGCCCTCGGTAAATATCAACATTTGATGGAGGGTTAATAGCACCAAAAAATTGCGACCACGTAGTACCACCGTCCAAAGAAATATTCATACCTTGAAGATTACTTCCTGTTCTTATGGCGTATAGTGTGTAGAAGTTGTTTGCATTTTTAGTATGAGAAATTGCATACTCAATTCTACCAGCTCCAATAGGAACTACTGGCCCTGTATTACCTGATCGATCTGTGAAATTTGCTCCGCCATCATTTGAAACGTATGTTCTGTTGTTTGAAATGGCACAAACTATCGTTGTTCCGTCTTTAGAAACTTGAAGTGCATTACAAGAACCAGAACCTGTCGTAATATTTGTCAATGTTCCAGCACCAAAATCCCAAGTTTTTAATCCAGTTGGTGTGGCAATCCATAATGTATTGCTGTTTGGCGCACAATCAATTTCTGAAAATTTTGTTATTGAAGAGGTACCAGGAACAATAGTCCAACTAGCCGCATTATCTTCGCTATACCATATTCCATTTCCAGGAAAACCAGACATTGGATCTGCCCCTTGGGCAACACCAGTTGCCACGAAAATAGTACCATTTTGCATTTGCGCCATAGAACTAATATAATTCACACCTGGGAAGTTCTCTACTCTCGACCAAGCATTCGCACCATTATTTGAGACATATAAACCACCAGAAACACTTCCTGCGTAAACTCGACTGTTGTTGTTTTTGTCTATTAGGATTGCACGCGTACGTCCACCGATGTTATCAGGTCCTTCCTCTATCCAAGAGAGAGGTAAAGCCTTACTCGTTGGCATGTTTTTTATGGCTTTCTCTATCAATTTCAATTTTGCCTCCGTCATTTTTTGACCAGTTTCAGGGTCTCTTAAACGAGCGGCCATCCAGGCTGCTGCATCATCAACGGAGGTTTCTTGTAAAAAAGATAACTTACTTTTTTCATAGCTTCCATTCTTATCAGCTCCAATAACTGAAATCGAATAAAGAACCCCGATTGTTGCAATCAACAATGATCCTAATAAAACGAGTTTGTTTTTTTTCATCTTGTATTTTTTAATTCTATTTTTTATCCATTCTAAAGCGAGCGCCAAAATACTAAATATTTTTTCTTTTCACTTGAGTTTTACCCTTCTGTTAATCTTTTAAACAGTAAAAATAATTGAAATGTTCAGATTGTTAAAATTTCTTAAGTCCAATTTTTAATTTTTTATACACGTCTATCCTAAAGTAGATGTTTCTCAGCGTGATAGGAAGATCGAACAAGAGGGCCGCTTTCAACGTAACCAAACCCCATTTTTAGGCCAATCTCCTTGTATTCTGCAAATTTTTCAGGTGTAATAAACTCATCTATTGGCAAATGTTTGGCTGTTGGTTGTAAGTATTGTCCCAATGTTAACACATCAACATTTACACTTCTTAAGTCTTGCATCGTTTCGATTACTTCGTCTTCTGTTTCACCTAAACCAAGCATCACGCCAGATTTAGTGCGCATTCCCCCTTTTTTCAAACGAAATAATACTTCTAAACTTCTGTCGTATTTGGCTTGAATTCGAACTTGCTTAGTGAGCCTTCTAACGGTTTCTAAGTTATGGGAAACGACTTCTGGCGCAACATCAATTATGTTTTGTAAATTTTCCCATTTTCCTGCAAAATCAGGAATCAGTGTTTCCAGTGTAGTTTCTGGAGATTGTGCTCGAATTGCGCGAACTGTTTGCGCCCAAATTAGAGAACCACCATCTTTTAAATCATCTCTGTCCACAGAGGTGATTACGGCATGTTTGACACCCATGGTCTTTACACTGTGCGCTACTTTTCCAGGTTCAAATTCATCCACTTCCTCAGGTCGACCTGTTTGTACTGCACAAAATCCACAAGAACGGGTACAGATATTTCCCAAAATCATGAATGTGGCGGTTCCTTCTCCCCAACATTCCCCCATGTTTGGGCAACTCCCACTCTCGCATATGGTATGCAATTTGTGTTCGTCAACTAAAGATCTGACCTTTTTATAATTTTCACCTATGGGCAGTTTGACCTTCAGCCATTTGGGTTTATTGATTCTTACGCGACCATCAGGGGTAATCGTGGTATTCTCCATTTTTAAATTCTATTTTTTCCAAATTGTATCGCAGCGTATAGAGCTGGATTGAATTGTTTGTTTCGTCCCGCATAAAACATGGGGATTTTACGTGAAAAGATTTCAATCTGAACACCTATTTCAACAGCAGATATTCTAGATTTGTTCGGATTAAAATCAAATTGAAAGCCAGTTTTTGCATACAGACCAATTTGTTGCGTCATTTCTGAAAAACCCAAGCCAAACGGTGATCGGCCATAAACGTATTCTTCTGTATGGACAACTGGATCATATTTTTCATCTTGCGGTAAAATGCCTATATCGTCTATAAACGGCTCTTTTATTTTAACATAAATCGGTTTTAAAAAAGCCGCACTAACACCGATACTTTGATTATAGCGTATAGAAATGCCTTTCGGTCTTATTTGGTCATACATCAATTTGGAAAAAGAATAGGCCAAATGCGCCGTATAAACTTGGTTGATTTTCCCAAAAACATATGCCTTTGAATCTTCATAAAATGGATTGGTTTTTTTGGACTCTTTGTGCGATTTTAAATGATTCCCAGAAAAATGAAATCCATGTCGAAGTTTTTCATTGATTCTCCATTCGTAATTGAACTCCAATCCAAATCCATTGGTTGCCAATCGTGGTCCTAAGTTCCAATGAGACCGATAGATATAACCAATAGTTTCCTCGGCAGGTAATTGTGACCAAGCCTGCGTGCTCAACGAAACAAAAATGAGTATTTTTACCAATTGATTCAATCCACGGTATTTTAACAAAACAAAGTTACGATAATTAGAAGAAATGGAAACTGCAAAAATAGATTACCTCGGAGGGCTAAGAACCGAATGTACTCATCTTCGAAGTGAGACAAAAATAATGACGGATGCACCTGTTGATAATAAAGGAAAAGGCGAAAAATTTTCTCCTACAGACTTGGTGGCCACAGCTTACGGGGCTTGCATGGTTTCTTTGATCGGAATTTATTGTCAAGAGCGTGGTTTGAATTTCGAACATGGCGAGGTTGGCGTTGAGAAAATAATGGCTAGCAATCCAAGAAGAATTGGTGAACTAAAATTCAGGATGGATTTATCCAACAACGATTGGGATGAAAAAACACAAAAGAAAATTATCCGAGTGGCCGAAACGTGTCCAGTCGCCTTATCCGTTCATCCAGATATTAAAGTCAACATAGATTTTCAGTTTTAATTATGAGAGAAAATACATTTAAAAGAGAAACGCCTTCTGACGTTATTTTTGGAATTAGAGCTGTTATTGAAGCAGTAAGAAGTGATCGAGAGATCAATAAAATAATGATATTGAAGGGCATGAAAAAAGAGCTCTTCATGGAATTGAAGGAGGAATTGTCGAACAAGGATTATTTTTTACAGTTTGTCCCAGTTGAAAAATTAAACCGTGTTACCTCTGAAAATCATCAAGGCGTTATTGCTTATGTTTCTCCAATTGATTATTTGAATGTAGAAGAGTTTATCGACCAAAGAATGGAGGAAGAAAAGACTACATCTATTTTGATTTTGGATAGAATCACGGATGTCAGAAATTTTGGTGCAATAGCTCGAACTGCCGAATGTCAAGGTGTAGATGCTATTTTAATTCCGTCAAAAGGTTCCGCATTAGTAACGGCAGATGCTGTAAAAACTTCCGCTGGTGCATTGAATAGAATTCCTGTTTGCAAGACAGATAATCTGAAAGACAGTATTTTTTACCTTCAGCAATCTGGATTGCGCATAATTTCTTGTACCGAAAAAGGAAATGTACCTCTTTATGAAGCGAATTTTAGAGGAAATGTTGCGGTCATTTTTGGGTCGGAAGAAGATGGAATCACACAAGATTTGTTGAATTTGTCTGATATAAAAGCAAGAATTCCTATGCGTGGCGAAATCGCCTCGTTGAATGTAGGAGTAGCTGTTGGAATGGCACTTTACGAAAAAACTAGACAAGAATTGTATGGATAATAAAGGAGTAAAGGACATTTGGCGAAATCATAAAATATTTTTGATTTTACTTTTTGTTGGCGTTTTGCTTCGTATTCTTTTTATCCATTACCAAGGATTATCCAACGATGAATTAAGTGCTTGGTTCAGAACCCATTACGCTATGGGTGAAGAGTTCTGGCGCTTGGGGGTGAGTCAAGGCGACATGCATCCCGCGTTTTATCATGTCCTTTTGTGGATTTGGGTGCGGATTTTTGGTGACTCTGAATTTAGTTTACGGGCGACTTCTCTTTTGTTTTTTATCCTCAATTTATCCTTGCTCTATCACATTTCGTGTCGATTTTTTTCGAAATATACTGGACAAATTATCTCCGCGCTTTATGCGTCGTTGGGATTTCTTATTGTCAATACGACAACAGCGCGTCCGTATAATAGTGGCGTATTCTTTTTGCTGCTTACCTTTTACTTTATTCTTTTATTGCGGGAAAAAAACGACCAATTTGGTTTTAAATCAACGGTTTTTTTAAGCTTGTCTTTTTTCGGGGCCATGACTTCCCATTATTTTGCGTTTCTTGCCGTTGGATTAATTGGACTTGTTGGACTTTTTTACGTGGAAAAGAAAGCACAAAAATTTCTGATAATTTCAGGAGGACTCGCACTGGCTCTTTTTGCTTTTTTACATTTTTCAATAACCAGAGAACAGCTAAGTCAAGGCGGATTAGGCTGGTTGGATACACCCAACTTCTGGTGGTTTTTTGAATTCAATAAACTGACTTTTCAAAATTCAACTTTCATGCTTTTATTGGCGTTAGGACTTATTTATTTTGTAAAAAAAGGTGCGACTCAGCCCTCATCCAGTCAAGGAATTAGTATCGTTTTCATGATAGTTATAAGTACAGTCGCTTATTTAATTTCTGTTTTGTTCACCCCAATTTTAAGAGAATTAGTTTTTCAATTTATTTTACCTTTTGCGCTTTTCGGGATTATTGGACCAGTTTTTATTGAGAAAAGTAAAGGAATAAATTACACATTACGACAATTGATGCCTCTCATTATTTTAGTCATCTTTAGCATACATAGCATCTTTTTCTATAAGCTTTTTGAACCTGTTCATTATGGCGTGTTTCGAGAATTAGCAGAGAATCAAAAAGAACTGGAAACGAAATGGGGAAAATCGAGTTTTACCTTTGCGCAAAACACAAACAATTTTGCTTACTTGAATTATTATCTTCAGGATAGTACTGCAAGTGAAACAATTACAGATTGGTCCAGTCCAGATGCAGTTTATCTATTGAATGATCGAATTCGAAAAGCGAAGACGCCTTATTTTTTATACAATTGGACAAATAATCATCATGATCCTATGTTTTTGGAGTGTATACGGCGCTCCTTCCCAAGGTTGGAAAGCAAACATGAGTATTTCAACAGCGCTTTTTATTGTTATAGTCGAAAATTGATGGACAATAGCTTTAGCACTAGATTGTTAATGCAGATTGACGAAGGAAGTTTCATAGATAGTGGCGATGTGTTTTTTGGAAATGGAGAAATAAAAGTAGAGGATTTAAAAAAGCTCCTTCAGAACGATAAATACTTAATCTTGGAATGCGAAGCCAGTGTTCAAAAAGCAACTCAATTTTATTTGGTGGCTCATGCTGTTGACAGTAAGGGCGAGACTATTATGAAAGGAGAAAATGCACTTTTTTATTCGGCTTATAATCAACAAAAGTTGAATCCAAACTCAGGTATGAAAGAGCTATTTTCGGCATTCAAATTACCTAAAGGGTTAAAGAACGATGACATCATTAAATTTTATTGTTGGAATCCAGAAAAAGGTATTATTTTGTTTAATAATTTTAAACTCTATGCGCTCGAATAATTTAATTCTGTTTTTAGCAATAATCTTTTTATCATGTTCAGCCTATGGTCAGTTGAAGGGCAAAGCGAAACATTTACCCGGAAAATGGATTTACGAACAAGGCAGTGGATACGAAGTTTGGCAAATGAATGGAAACGGTTTGTCTGGAGCCGGATATCGTACCAACAAAGTTGGCGATACAGTTTTAGTTGAAACATTGGGTATCAAAGAAGTGAATGGACAACTTTTTTATACCTTAGAAACAGGAGTAAGCCCTTACGGTAATTCTCCTTTTTACAAAAAACATCAATTTATTTCAAAGCGAAGAAAGTTAGATTTTGTGAACATAGAAAATACACTTCCTTATGAAATTGAGTACAAATTTGGGTTCTTCAATAAAAAGAAATTGGTGATCCGAATTTACATGAATGTCAATGTAAAAAGAACGAAACTAATTCTTAGGAAAAAGGTCTAGTCGACTAACGATCCCTTAAAACCCAAGTTAATTTTTCGGGTAATTCATTGAGATGGTCAATTGAATCATCGTCTTTCCGAGTCTTTTTCTGTCCACGATGATTGAAAAATATAGCTTTCATACCCGCACTTAGCGCACCCATATAGTCCACCTCATAGTCGTCACCAATCATTACGCTTTTCAGTTTTGTGGCGCCAGCTTTTTGAAGGGCATGTTCGAAGACCAATGGATTTGGCTTGTTCACTCCAACTTCTTCTGAACAGACTACAATGTCAAAAAAAGGTGAAAGTCCTGCTTCTCGCAGTTTTATGTGTTGAACTTCCTTAAAACCATTGGTGATAATGTGCATTTGATATTGCTCCTTTTGCAAATAGGCTAGTGTCTCAATGGCATAAGGAAATAGGTTTTTTTGAAAGGGAGAAACACTTAAATAAGATTCACTTAAACTTTCTATGAGCTCTTTGTCAAATATCTTAAAGTATTTCAGTGTATCCTCAAATCGTTTCGTTCGCAAAATCTCTTTTGTCAATTTCCCGCTTCCATATTGACGCCAAAGCATCCTATTGTTGTTTTTGTACACACCATGAAAACTGCTAAAACTTTCAATTTTTTGATCCAAACCAGATTCTTTGAATATCTGTTTGAGTGCACTTTTCGAATTTTTTTCAAAATCCCAAAGCGTATGGTCCAAATCAAAGAAAAGATGATAATCATTCATCCTATAAAGTAACGAATAAATGCGAGGAAACTCAGAATAAAACTATTTAATGCCAAACCAAAAACAATTACAGGAAAAGTGCTTTTTTTCTTACCATAAAATTTAGCACATACGATGCTGCCAATCGGCACGGAGAGAAATAAGGGAGCAAGAATACACATACCTTTTTGACCTATTGAATGTTTAAATCGCACTAAGGATTTATTCACTTTGGTGAAACTTTTTTTCAATTTTAAGGGTTTTCCGCTGCGTTTAGCTTCAAGTATTTTAGCGATTTTTTTGTCGTGATTTCTTTTCATGAAAAATTCACTGGCGAAATAAAAGACCAAAGCACTTATCAATCCTCCACTGAATGCAGCTATCCAAGTTGAAAAAAAATCCAGAGAAAGCCCTTTTGCAACGAAAGGAGCGAACATAAATTTAATAAAAGCAGAAAAGAAAACTGCTGTGATAGCACCCCACTTCATGAATTAGTTTTTTGGGCCATATGCTAAATCACCTGCGTCTCCAAGACCAGGGACAATATAGGATTGCGCAGTCAATTCCTTGTCAATTGCGCCTACATAATATAAGGTGTCTTTTGGGAGATGATTTTGTAAATAAACAAGTGCTTCGGGAGCTGCAATGGCGGCACAAATAATCGTTTTGCTTGGTTTACCGTTTTCCATCAAAGCTTTATAGACCATATGCATGGAATTTCCAGTGGCCAACATGGGATCTGAAATAATTAATACCTTTCCATCAATGCTAGGAGCGGCCATGTATTCTACATGAATTTCAAAATCTTCAACGGTAGAATGTTTTCTATAAGCGGAAATAAAAGCATTTTCTGCACGGTCAAATATTTCCAATAATCCAATATGCATACCCAAGCCTGCTCTCAAAATAGTAGCTAATACGGGTTGATCTTCCATCAAAACGCAATCTGCTGTTCCAAGTGGAGTTTCAACTTCTTGTTCTTTGTATTTCAACACTTTTGAAACTTCATACGCCATAATCATACCTACGCGCTCTAAGTTTTTGCGAAAACGCATAGGGTCGTGTTGAATTTTCACATCTCGCATTTCTGCTAAAAATGTATTGAAAATAGTATGGTTATCAGAGATATGCTGGATCATGTTCAACTTTTGTTTTGTTAAAGATAATTCAAATGTTTTAGTTGTAGGAAACACAAGGTCAAAATGATTGTTAAGATTGTGAAATCAAATCTATTCCTTCTAGAAAAAAGGTAAATTTGCACCGCAATGGCAGAAAAGGAAAAACTCAATACCCAAATATTCTTTCGATTGATTTCGTATGCGAAAGCGTACAAGGGAATCTTGATAATAGCTTTTGCAGCGTCATTGCTCATCGCTGCGTCATCTGCTCTACGACCTTTTTTCCTGATGAATATGGTTAATGAGTATGTTGTACAGAGTAAAAATGGTGCAATGCTACTCAACTGGACATTGATTATCTTGGGAATGTTGTTGCTTGAATCTGTATTTCAATTCGCGGGAAGCTATTTTTCGAATTTACTCGCCCAAAATATCGTTCGAGATCTTCGCCAAAAACTGTACAAACACATCTTGTCATTTAAGATGAAATATTTTGACGGAACCTCCATCGGTGCTTTGGTGACAAGAGTTGTATCAGATTTGGAAGCCGTTAGTCAAGTTTTTTCGTCTGGTTTGATTGATATTATGGGCGATATCATCACGCTTCTGTTTGTTCTGAGTGCCATGTTTATGGTGAATGCCAAATTGACCTTACTTACCTTAATTCCCATTCCTATTTTGTTGTTCGCTACACGGGTTTTTGCCCGCGCTATGCAGAAGTCCTTCAAATTGGAAAGACAGCAGGTCACGCGTTTAAATACATTTGTCCAGGAACGTATTTCGGGAATGGCCATCGTTCAATTATTCTCGAGAGAAAAACAGGAATACGCTTCTTTTGTTGAGATTAACAAGGGACATCGACAAGCGCATATCAATGCTGTTTGGGCTTTTTCAATATTTTTTCCGGTGGTCGAATTATTGAGTTCTCTTTCTATTGCCTTTCTTTTGGTTTGGGGTGCGTCGCAAATTGACGGTGTAAGTTCTGTGGATCCAAAAATGATTTATGGTGAAATTTTAGGATTCACCCTCTGGATTAATATGTTGTACAGACCCATACGTCAGTTGGCAGATAAATTCAATATTTTACAACGTGGAACGGTTCGCGCTGAACGTGTTTTTGAAATCATGGATTTGAATGAACATGTGCAAGATAATGGAACCATTCAAAATGTTGATTTCCATCAAGATATTCGTTTTGATAAAGTTTACTTCGCCTACAAAAAAGACAATTATGTACTTCAAAACATCGATTTCACAATAAAAGCGGGGACAACGGTAGCATTCGTTGGTGCCACGGGAGCTGGTAAATCATCCATCGTTAATTTGATCGGTCGTTTTTATGAATATCAACAAGGTGAGATTTATTTGGGGAAAACAAATATAAAGGACATAGACCTCAAACATTTGCGTAGCAATATCTCCATTGTCTTGCAAGACGTGTTTTTATTCTCAGATACGATTCACAATAATATTACTTTGGGTGATGCATCTATTTCGCGAGAAAAAGTGATTGAAGCTGCAAAAGCCGTTCGAGCGCATGAGTTTATTTCTCTATTGCCTGATGGTTACGATTATAATGTTGGGGAAAGAGGTGGAGTATTATCCGTCGGACAGCGTCAGCTAATCTCATTCATTCGTGCGTATGTTTTCCAACCGAAAGTGCTTATCTTAGATGAAGCAACTTCCAGCGTGGATGACCAAAGTGAAGAGCTTATTCAAAAAGCGACAGAAGAGTTGACAAAAGGTAGAACATCCATTGTCATTGCGCATCGTTTATCGACGATTCAAACGGCGGATAGGATAATTGTACTCGAGAAAGGAAGAATTGTAGAAACAGGAACGCATACAGAGTTGCTCAATATTGCTGGATATTATAAGAATCTGTACGACATGCAGTTTTCAGAAGAAAAATAAAGTATGATTGGTTTAAAAATAGGAGGAGTTCCTGAACACTTCAATTTACCATGGAGATTGGCCATAGAAGATGGCAAGTTTCGTGATTTTGGTTTGAATTTGCACTGGGCCGACATGAGTGGTGGAACGGGACAGATGATTCGTGGTTTGGAAAACAAATCCATAGACATCGCTGTACTTTTGACAGAAGGCTGTACAAAGGCTGTCCTGCAAGGTTTGGATGCGACAATTATTCAAGTATATATCACAAGTCCTCTGCACTGGGGAGTGCACGTTCCTTATCATTCCGATATACAATCGATTGATCAGTTGAAGGATAAAACTTACGCTATTTCGCGCGAAGGTTCGGGATCACATTTGATGAGTTATGTCCTTTCACATCAACAAGGTTGGCCAACAGATAATTTAAAATTCAACGTAATTGGAGACATTTATGGTGGATTATGGGCATTGGAAAACGACGAAGCACAGGCTTTTTTATGGGAAAAGTACACGACTTATCCTTTTACCGAACAAAAAAAATGTCGCTATGTTGGCGAAGTGGTGACCCCATGGCCTTGTTTTGTTATTGCGGTTCGAAATGAAGTTTTAGCTGAGCACAAAGATTTGTTGCATAAAATGTGCTTGACCGTCAATGCCCGAGCGCAAGAAATGTTGACGGATCCAAATATCGTAGATATCATTTCATGGCGCTATAATTTGCGCTCCAGCCATGTCCAAAATTGGTTGAATGAAACGACTTGGAATTATGATGGAATCGAATACCCATTGGCGTTCAATAAAGTAGTGAACTATTTAAAAATGCTCAATCTCATCACAGAAGAAGAAGGTGAAAATTGGCGTGAAAAACTTTTTGTTTAAAATCGAACATCTCCAATATAAAATTGTTCCATCGATATGTTAAAAAAGAAAACTGGTCTTTTATTGTTGCAATTAGGTACGCCTGATAGCCCAAGTACGGGTGATGTACGAAGATATTTACGTGAATTTTTAAACGATCCTCGGGTCATTGACATTCCTTGGTTGCCACGAAAAATATTGGTAAATGGTATCATCGTTCCTTTTCGTGCGCCCAAATCAGCGAAGATTTACAAAGAATTATGGGACATGTCCAGTGGTATTTCTCCCCTGATGACGCATACGGAAAATGTAAAGAAATTACTGCAAGAAAGATTCAAAGACGATAATGTGATTGTAGAAATGGCGATGCGTTATCAAAATCCTTCAATGGATGCGGTGTTGGCAAAAATGAAAACAGCGAATTACGATGAAATCATCATTTTACCCTTGTTTCCGCAATATGCGAGTGCTTCGACAGGTTCAGCCATAGAAAAAGCGATGAACATTATTCGCAAATGGTGGGTGATTCCTGAAATCAAAATCATTAGTCAGTTTTATGATAACGAAGGTTATTTGGACAGCATCGTTGAAAACACGAAGCAATTCGATTTGAAATCCTATGACCATATTTTGTTCTCGTACCATGGTTTACCAGAAAGACAAGTGGACAAAGTCTATGAAGAAGATACCGATTTGTGTGGTGACCAACCTTGCGAAACCGAAATTAACGAGAAAAATAAATTGTGCTACAAAGCCACTTGTTATGCTACCACGAGACTTTTAGCAGCAAAATTAGGTTTGAAAGAAGAAGATTACACGGTTTGTTTTCAATCGCGTTTGGATAAAAAATGGCTCGAACCTTTCTCCGATAAAGTGGTGGAAGAGTGGGGCAAAAAAGGAGCAAAACGATTGTTGGCCTTCAGTCCTGCCTTTGTAGCGGATTGTCTTGAAACCTTAGTCGAAATTGGTGGCGAGTACCAAGAAATCTTCGAAGAACACGGCGGCGAAAAAGTGCAGTTGGTTCCTTCCAGCAATTCCCACCCACGATTTATTGATGGGTTGGAGGAGTTGGTAAGAGAGAGGATGTAGGCTTCGACTTCGCTCAGCCTACAATAATTGGACTTCTATGAAGCGCTGACTGAGCGAAGTCGAAGGCAAGCGATTTTGTGTTCATAGTGGAGACCAAGACATAAACTGTTAAACATTTCATCCCATCCCTTGTTTATTTTTTATTCCAAAAGGAACTCCGTATCTTTGCAACCGATTTAGAAATAAGAACTTTAGAAAAATCATCATATGAGTAATACAGCTGAAAAATTAGCTTACAAAGTAAAAGACATCTCTCTAGCAGATTGGGGTCGTAAAGAAATTAGATTAGCAGAATCAGAAATGCCAGGATTAATGGCACTTCGTGAAGAATTTGGTGCTGCAAAACCATTGAAAGGTGCACGTATCGCAGGATGTTTGCACATGACGATTCAAACGGCCGTTTTGATCGAAACATTGGTCGAATTAGGTGCTGATGTAACTTGGTCTTCTTGTAACATTTTCTCAACACAAGATCACGCCGCTGCTGCAATCGCTGCTGCTGGAATTCCAGTTTATGCTTGGAAAGGTATGAACGAAGAAGAATTTGATTGGTGTATTGAGCAAACATTGTTCGCATTCCCAGGTGGTGAGCCTTTGAATATGATTTTGGACGATGGTGGTGATTTGACGAACATGGTTTTCGATCGTTACCCAGAATTGACGGCTGCGATTAAAGGTTTGTCTGAAGAAACAACAACTGGTGTTCACCGTTTGTACGAGCGTAAATTGAATGGAACTTTGTGTATGCCAGCAATCAACGTGAATGATTCAGTAACAAAATCAAAATTCGATAACAAATACGGATGTAAAGAATCTTTGGTGGATGCGATTCGTCGTGCAACAGATACCATGATGGCTGGGAAAATCGCAGTTGTTTGTGGATACGGTGACGTTGGTAAAGGTTCAGCTGCTTCATTGCAAGGTGCTGGCGCTCGTGTTATCGTTACTGAAATCGATCCTATTTGTGCTTTACAAGCTGCAATGGACGGATTCGAAGTACGTAAATTGGAAAATGTGATTGGTGGGGTTGATATCGTTGTGACAACAACAGGTAACAAAGACATTGTACAAGGTCAACATTTCGAAGCGATGCGCGACAAAACTATCGTTTGTAATATCGGTCACTTCGACAACGAAATCGATATGGCATGGTTGAACAAAACACACGGTGCTTCAAAAATCGAAATCAAACCGCAAGTGGATATGTACACTATCGACGGTAAAGATATAATTGTTTTGGCAGAAGGCCGTTTGGTGAATTTGGGATGTGCTACTGGTCACCCTTCATTCGTAATGTCCAACTCTTTCACCAACCAAACTTTGGCACAATTGGAATTGTGGAACAACGCAAGCACATACGAAAATGATGTGTACATGTTGCCAAAACATTTGGATGAAAAAGTAGCGAAATTACATTTAGCGAAAGTTGGAGCTGAATTGACGGAATTGCGTCCAGATCAAGCTGCTTATATCGGTGTAGATGTAAAAGGGCCATACAAAGCAGAACATTATAGATACTAAGATTAACTTACTTATTTTTGAAGGGAGCCTTTTTGGTTCCCTTTTTTATTTTAACAAGAATGGAAATAATTTTCTGCCCTTGCGGTCGACCACAAACATATTCGGAGTGTTGTGCGATTGCTCACGCCAATCCCGCGTTCATCAAAACAGCGGAAGATTTAATGCGTTCACGCTACACAGCTTTCACCATGGCCAATGGTCCCTATTTGATGGAAACCCATCATTCTGAAACGCGGAAAAATGTCGATGAAAAAGAAATTGTCGATTGGTCGAAAACTGTGAAATGGCTCAAGCTTGAAATTCTAAACAAAACAGATGGACAAGAAAATGATGACACAGGAACAGTAGAATTCAAAGCTTATTTCAAAGAAAAAAACCGTATGACTTTGATCCATGAAAATTCTTTTTTTCAGAGAGAATATGGTATCTGGAAATATTTTGGAAGATTATAATGGCAGAATTTTATTTTATTTCACCAACTCTTCATACGCCCGTTGTATCTCAATAAATTTCTCTTCAGCAATTTTTTGCTGAGATAGTGTTGCTGTTGCAAAATTATCCGGGTGATGAATTTTCACCAGTTTTCGATACGCTTTTTTGATTTCCGCTGGACTAGCATTTTCTGCCACGCTCAATATCTCATAGGAATATTTATTTCTTTCCTTTTTCTCATTTGGTTTCGAATTTTCTTGACTTTGATGAAAATAGGAAGCGTACATGGATAAAATTCGCGTCAAGTTACTCGTTTCTAGCTCTAATTCTTTGTTAATCTGCTTCAGAAAATTCAGTTCGTTTTGATTCAAATTCCCCTCTATCATAGCGATTCCTGCCAAAAAATAAATGATTTGTGAACGACCACCCTCGCTTGGAATTTGCCTTTTCATCCAATCAGTAACTGTAGCCGTTTGGATCGGATATTTGAAAGAAAACACCAATGAATCGCTGAAATTGTAATTGGCGAATTTGAAATAACGACTGAAATATTTGTTGATGTATTGAACTTTTCCCTTGGATTTTTTGTAATCCAAGATCATCATTTTAGCACCTAAAGCTAAATAGGCCTCTAAAAAGTTGTCTTCTTTCGGTTTTAAATTAGGAGGAAAAATTCCTTTGCGCCAGAGTCGAGCGTGTCGAGTTTTGTAAAAATAAAGAATAATGCCCCCAACAAATGGAATACAGAATATAACGACAGCAAACCAAGTAGGAACTTCGCTGACCGTATTAAAATTCAAGGGCAAGGTTATCATTACGTGCTAAAAGTAAAAAAAAATCAAATTAGTTCTTCGATTTCGAATTCAGCTAATCCTTGACTGTTTCTCTCTTTCTTTTTGTAATTTTGCGGGCATTCTCACAGAATTTATGCTCAAGCAATTTAATACCTCTTCCTTTCGTACAATTATTTTTGTTGGACTCATTGTTCGTCTCATCGCAGCAATTTTTTCTCAAGGTTATGGCATGCACGATGATCATTTTTTAGTGATTGAAGCTGCTAGTTCTTGGGCAGATGGATATGATTACAACGATTGGTTACCATGGTCAAAAGGAAACAGCCACCATCCAGAAGGTCACAGTTTTACCTATGTCGGACTGAACTATTTATTTTTTGTTGTGGTTAAGTTTTTGGGCATTGTTAATCCGATGACGCAAATGCTTTTGAATCGTATTCTCCACGCTTGTTTGTCCATCTTCATAGTTTATTTTGGAATAAAAATAACCGAACGAATTTCTACGCGAAAAAATGCCGTTACAGTTGGCTGGATATTGGCTTTGCTCTGGATAATGCCCATTCTCTCCGTTAGAAATTTGGTCGAGACGACTGCGGCTCCCATACTACTTTGGAGTGTTTGGTTAGCCATTCGACAAAAAACAAAAAATGATTTGCTTTTTGCTGGTTTAGTCATGGGACTAGCCGTCAGTTTCCGTTATCAAATCGGTGTTTTTGCTATCGGTATGGCGGCCTATTATTTATTCAAAAAGCAATGGAAATTGTTGATTCCTTTTTGCGTAGGGGTGTTGATTACTTTTTCGATAACACAAGGATTAGTCGATTTCATGATATGGGGGTATCCATTTGCCGAAGTTCAAGGCTATATAACCTATAACATGAATGAGGGAACAGGATACATGCCGAATAAAAACTATTTCATGTATTTCTATGTTTTGTTCGGAGCTTTACTTTTCCCTCTGGGAATCTTGGCATTTTTTGGCTTTATCAAAACGTATAAAACTCAACTTTTGCTTTTTTTACCCACTGTCGTTTTTTTACTTTTTCACACGCTTTACCCGAATAGACAAGAACGTTTTGTCTTATCCATTTTACCTTTCGTCATTATTCTTGCAATCATCGGCATTAACATGCTCAGAACAGGGGTTTTTTGGAATAGAACATGGTTATTTTCCTGGAAAGCCTTTTGGGTATTGAATGTGCCCTTATTGATCTTCCTTACCTTTTCCTCAACAAAATTATCAAGGGTAGAAGCGATGTATTCACTGTACGACAACGGTCACGAAGAAGAAATAATTTTATTGGAGGCTTCAGGACAAGAAAAAACGAGTATGATGCCTAAATTTTATGCGAAAAGTTGGCATTGTGCTTTTATTTCAAGAGAAGAACCAACTGAAATTCCAGAAGTTAAAAAAGGATTGGTTTACGACTATATCTTTTTCTTTGGTGAAGATGACCTCAAAAATCGTATTGGCCAATACAAAGCTATGTATCCCAAAATGAGCCTAAAAAAGAAATGTTATCCCAGCCCAATTGATAAACTTTTGCGTCAAATGAATCCTCGAAATTCCAATGAATACATTGAGGTTTGGGAGACGCATGATCGGTGGTAATACTTTGAACCTCCGAGTCGGATTAAGGACTTTCAATTCAAAATTTACCTAACTACAATTTCATAAATTTTTCCAAAAATGTGCCTTTTGAACTTTTTCCTTCCACGAGATAGGTTCCACTCGGCAAATTGAGTAAGTCAATGGTCGTTGTGTTTTGTTGGATTAGTAATTGACCTTGCAAATTGAAAACTTGAAGTGATAAGAATTCCCCTTCCACCTGAACTTCAATCTTTTCTCTGGCCGGATTTGGAAAAAGTACACGTTGAACTTGGGCCAATTTCTCCACATCAAGGGTTGATTCATAATGGTATCCAATCAACCAGCTCACTGTAGGATTGGGTGGGTCATTGAAAAAGAAGCCATCTTGCTGCGAAAGAAAATTCTCATCTAAATAGGTGTAATTCGTAACAGCGTTGCTATCACCCTTATAGATATGTAAAAACTGAGAAATGTTATTGTCGGTGTTATAAGAATAATAACTCTC
>JBGSIB010000005.1:0-69308 GCA_041751955.1 Crocinitomicaceae bacterium | reverse complement strand
AATGAGTAATACACCGGAGAAGGCGGCTATAATAAAAATCCATTGTGCTTTTAATACCTTTTGATTCAGCATGAAAACGGCAAGAATAACAGTGAAAATCGGCGATAAATATTGAACAACAGATGCTATAGCCAAAGGAAGTTTTTGAAGGGTGAAAAAGAAAATAGTCAAAGCAATCAATCCAGATAAACCCCTGATAAACAACCATTTTTTATTATTTCCAAAAAAAGGAAGTTTTCTTTTTTTGATGATATATGCGCTGATTGAAAAGGTGACTACTGAGCGAAAGAAGACTAACTCATGCGCCCCAAAAGATTGAAAATTTAGATATTCAAAAGAACCTGATTGCCCGCCCAATACTTTAACCAAGAAATTCATTACAAAAAAGCACAGTCCGGAGAGGAGAATGTACTGAATTCCTTTGGGTATGGCCATTATTGATTTTTTTGCAAATTTAAGTATCTTCATCACCATGTTGCTTGGATTCTTGGTTAACTATTGGACGAAAGCGATATTTTAACAAGAATTACGTATTTTCGTTCAAATTTGAATCGGTGCGGTATATACTCTTTTCCTTATTTCTTGTTTTTGGATTGCAAACTGCTATGTCTCAAAACATTAATCCGAGAGCGAGTTTCCATGCTAATTTTGGATTACCTATTAACACGGCAAACGAGTCTTTCAAAGGGATAATGCAAGGTCTTTTTAATTCAAGCGTGCATTTTCAGTATACACTAGAAAACAGTTTGTGCTTTGGATTAGGAGTTAATTACACTTATTTCAGCCTGAATGAATTTAAAATAGCAGAAGCCAATAAAGGTGGCTTGCTCATGCCTTCAGGTTTTTTTAAAATTGGTCAAGAAAAATTTCATTCATCGAACTTTGGAACCGACATAGGTGTTAAGATGGGATATACCATGAATTTATTCAAATCAGACACAATTATTGCGAACGAAGGACAACTCCGTCAACTTGGAAGTTTGTATTTCGAACCTAATTTTGGATTTATGCTCACCATTGATGAAAATACGACCATAAAATTAGCGATTGGTTATGTGGTACAAAATTTCGGGTTCCAACCAACACGGATGGGATTAGCGTCAAACGGTGCGTATGATCCAAGCAAATTCGATACAGCAACCCAATATCTGACTGTAGGATTCGGTTATACTCATTACTTTAAAAATAAGCGGTGATTTATGCAACTCTATTCACGTAATAAGCGTCATATTAATAACATTTGCTCAAAACGTACAAAATTTTAACTATGAAAAAAATATCCCTTTTAATGATCTTAATCTTTGTTTCCGGACTGACTTTTGCTCAAGGTCAAACGGAAAAAAAGCAGACAGAAAAATCAATAGTGGTGAACTCTCCAGAATATAGGGAAGCAAAATTAAATGGAACATTAGATCAATACATGGTTTTACAACCTCAACCTCGAGGTGTATACGATTATTCAAATCCGGGTACTCCAGTCACTAAGAAGAAAGGCGAGATTCCAGGAAAGGCAAGTGGTTGCAATTGCTATATAGAACCAGATTCTACTTATACTTTAGCTCTTGCACCAAATGATGACGGTTCGAGTGGATTGATAAATCTTCCTTTTTCTTTCTGCTTTTATGGAGATATAGTAAATAGTTGTTATATCAATAACAACGGTAACATTACTTTTGATAATCCTATGTCCACATACAGCGCTTCTGCTTTTCCTTCTTTTGGAAGTCAAATTGTTGCCCCTTTTTGGGGAGATGTGGATACAGGTCCAGATTTTAATGGTGCCGCGATTGGAGAAGTTTTGTACAAAATTACGCCGACAGCTTTAATTGTAAACTGGAAAGATGTGGGATATTTTAGTGATCAAGGTGATAAACGAAATACCTTTCAGCTTATAATAACAGACGGTACAGACCCACTTATTGACGGTGGAAACGTTGCTTTTTGTTATCAAGATATGCAATGGACTACCGGCGCCGCATCCAATGGTGTGAATGGTTTTGGTGGAGTTCCAGCGACATGTGGAGCTAATAAAGGCGACAACCTCGCTTATTTTCTTGTTGCACGTTTTGACCATGCTGGATCAGATTTTGATGGAGCTTTGGGCAATCCTGACGGTATAAGCTGGTTGGATAATAAAAGTTTCTTTTTTGATGTTTGTAATACAAGTAATATTCCACCTATTCCAAATGGAGCTTCTTCGTGCGATACATTCAAAGTTTGCTCAATCGGAGACACCGCATACATCCCATTCATCTTTTTGTCGCCTGAAACCAATCAGATAACTACTATTTCTGTTAATTCGGGTACCCTAACAAATTTACAGGTCGTTTCAAATATTCCAGGTAACACAGCCTCAGCGATTTTAAGGGTTATTGGTGATATTAACTTTGTGGATACACATACAGTTATAATCACAGCAACAGACAACTTCGTGCCTCCGGGTATTACCACGTTGAACTTGACGGTAATTATCGATTCAAGCGGAACGGCTAATTTCAACCCAATTATAAGTCCTACTATAGGCTGTGACTCTGTCATTGCCGGAGTCTTAAATGGGCCTTATGGTTCATATTTATGGGATAACTTACTTCTGGATAGTACGATCGTAATAAATTCACCAATCAATGATTTTGGCGTCACCGTCGAGCAAAATGGATGTTATAAAAGGGTGACCGCGAACTTCCTCGTTGGACCAGCCGTGTTCAATTTGAATAGCACAGACATGTTTGTTTGTCCACAAGGTACAGAGTTAGTTTATGTAACTGACTCAATAAATTTGGCGAGCGCATCCTGGGGTTTACCAAATCCAGCTCAAGATACTTTGTTTAGTGCGAATCTTGGCGTTGGAACATATACATTGACCGTTACAAATTCAATTGGCTGTACAAATGATACAACTTTTACAATTTCATCTCAACCCGCAATATTATTGAATCAGTTGAATACCTTGTGCGGAGATTCAGCCGAATTGATTAATAATTTTGGTGTTGAAGGTGGAACATGGTCTACATTATCAGGACCAGGAACAGTAACCTTCTATCCAGCTACGCAACTTCAAACTTCTGCAGAGTTTTCATTGCCAGGTACTTATGTCATTGTCTATTCAGAGCCTGTATGTAATGATGCTGATACATTGCTCATTGATGTGACGTACTATCCATATGTCGTAGTTGCAGATATAATTGGTTGTGTCGGAGAACCAGAGGAAGCACCAGCATTTGATACTTGGGAAAATATAACATCGTACAATTGGAGTAACGGGCAAACTGGTCCGGTTGCAACACTCACGGAAGGTGGAAATTATTATGTAACTGCCACAAATATATGTGGTTCCCATACATGGGCCTTCTATTTTGATGCTCGTCCGTGTGACATTGAAATGCCGAATGTATTCTCTCCAAATGGTGATCTTGTAAATGGAATTTATGCTCCAATCATAGGTCAAAATGAATCTTTCCCGGTGTTCAAATGTCAAATATTCAATCGTTGGGGTAATCTCATGTACGAGTTTGTAGATATGAATAAAGGATGGAATGGAGTTTCACAAAGTGGCGCAGCGGCTGAAGATGGGGTTTACTATTACAAAATAGAAGCAAAAGATCTTACTGGCAAAGAACTCAACAAACAAGGCTTCTTCCATTTAGTGCGCGATTAAAGCATAACTTGATTCGATAAAAAATGCGATATTCGCAATAAAAAAGTTGTCAACCCTTAGGGATTTAAAAATAACGATAGAAGAGAGGTTTCATGATAAATGGACCTCTCTTTCTGTTCAGTATCATTTCAAATTAATGGCCTCTCATTTGTTGAAAGTTGATTTTTCTGAGGTGAACTTTCATCTCAATCATGCGGTTTCAACTGAACAAAAAATGACTTTTGAGAATTGGTTAGATCAACTTTGGACTGAAAAACCTATTCAATACATCTTGGGTGAAACTGAATTCAGAGGTCTTCGCTTTTTCTGTTCTCCTTCTGCACTGATACCCCGTCCCGAAACGGAGGAATTAGTCGAATTGATTGTTACCGAATTCAATACGAGCGCTGAATTAAAAATACTCGACCTATGCACCGGAACAGGTTGCATTGCAATCTGTCTTCAAAAAGAACTGAAAAAAAGTAAAGTAATAGCTTTGGATTACTTCGAGGATGTTATTGCACTAGCTCAATTAAACAATGCAGAGAATAGTACTTCAGTCAATTTTGAAATAGTGAATGTTTTATCAGAGTCTGAAATGCGAAAATATGGCACTGAGGATTATGATATTTGGGTCTCAAATCCACCTTATATTCCCGAAAAAGAAAAAATAGAAATGTCAGCAAATGTATTGGATTATGAACCTCCAGCTGCTCTTTTTGTTGAGGATTTAGATCCACTTATCTTTTATAGACAGATTGCAGCAAATGCCCAAAAAGGATTGAAATCAGGTGGACAGCTTTTTTTTGAGATTCATGAAAACTTTGGTCAAGAAACAATAGCTTTGCTTCAAAGTCTTGATTTTGTTAATGTTGATTTGCATAAGGACTTGCAAGGAAAAGAAAGAATGATTAGCGCACAAAAAAAGTAGAATGGAAGCTCAAGTTGCCCAAAAAAGAATTTTAGAACTAACTGAAATTATCAATCGTTTGAATCACGCATATTATGTTGAAAATGAGTCGGAAGTTTCTGATTTTGAGTTCGATAAGATGTTGGAAGAATTACAGGTTTTGGAACAGGAATTCCCTGAGTTCAGCAATGAACATAGTCCAACGAAAAGAGTTGGAGGAGACATTACGAAAAAATTCCAATCGGTCGTTCATCGATTCCCCATGCTTTCCTTATCAAATACATATTCTCAAGAAGAAATTGTAGAATGGGAAAACCGGATTAAGAAATTGAGCGAAGGAGAAATAGAATATGTTTGTGAATTAAAGTACGATGGTGTAGCCATTGGTATACGTTATGAAAATGGTCTGTTGACTCAAGCTGTCACTCGAGGTGATGGCACGAAAGGTGAGGATGTCAGTGCTAATGTGAAAACAATTAAAACCATTCCGCTTAAACTTACAGGAGATTTTCCGGAAGATTTTGAAATTAGAGGAGAGATTTTCTTTCCACTTGAGAATTTTTTAAAAATGAACGAGATACGCGCAGAGGCAGGAGAACCCGTTTTTGCGAATCCTCGAAATTCCGCTTCGGGTACTTTAAAATCACAAGATTCAAAAGTAGTTGCAGAAAGAGGATTAGATTGCTATTTATATGGAGTTTACGGAGCAGATTTACCGCTAAATGGCCATTTTGAATCAGTCCAAAAGGCTAAAGAATGGGGCTTTAAAATTCCACCTTCTTCGAAAAAATATATTTCCAAAGTAAAGGATATTCAAGGAATAATGGATTTCATTCAATATTGGGAAAAAGCGAGAACTGAATTACCTTTTGAAATCGATGGTGTCGTTCTAAAAGTGAACAATTACGACATGCAGGAAGAATTGGGCTTTACTGCCAAATCTCCTCGATGGGCAATCGCCTACAAATTTAGAACAGAACGTGTTGCTACAAAATTAGAGTCAATTGATTATCAAATCGGTAGAACAGGGGCTATCACACCCGTGGCCAATTTAGCTCCCGTTTCCTTAGGCGGAACCGTTGTAAAAAGAGCCTCCTTGCATAATGCAGATCAAATTAAAAAATTGGATTTGTTTATTGGAGATACTGTATTTGTTGAAAAAGGTGGAGAAATCATCCCGAAAATAGTAGGAGTAGATTTGAATGCTCGTCAAAGCAATGAGCGAGTTCTTTTTATCGAAAACTGCCCAAAATGCCATACCCAATTGCAAAGAAAAGAAGGTGAAGCTCAGCATTTTTGCCCAAATGAATCGGGTTGTCCGCCGCAAATAAAAGGTCGTATCGATCATTTCATTGGTCGTCGAGCCATGGATATCGAAGGTCTAGGTTCTGAAACTGTTGACGCGCTTGTTGAAATAGGATTCATAACAAATGCAGCGGACTTGTATGATTTAACTTTTGACCAGGTTGTCAATCTCGAACGCATGGCGGACAAGTCGGCGGATAATTTGATTAAAGGAGTGGAGAAATCCAAAGAAAATCCTTTTGAGCGAGTATTATTCGCCATTGGAATTCGTTACGTGGGTGAAACAGTGGCAAAGAAATTGGCCAAAAGATTCAAATCAATTGATAATCTCGCGAAAGCGACTTACGATGAGTTGGTCAATACAGATGAAATTGGAGAAGTGATTGCTATTTCCGTTCAGAATTATTTTCTCGATGAAAACCATAGAATTTTCATCGAACGTTTGAAAAATGCGGGTTTACAAATGGAAATTATCGAACAAAAACTTTCTTCTCAAGCACTTGATGGACAAGTATTTGTTGTTTCGGGAGTATTTCAGAAATTCTCAAGAGACGAATTGAAGAACGCTATTGAAATGAATGGTGGTAAGGTCGGATCCTCTATTTCAGCCAAAACCAATTATGTTGTCGCCGGTGAAAATATGGGGCCTGCAAAGCTTAAAAAGGCTTCTGATTTAGGCGTAGAAATAATTAATGAGGATGAATTTCTTAACTTGCTGAAATGAGTGAATTGAATCTGGGAACAAATGGAGAGAAAATAATCGTTTTTTACACCTTCAAGGATAAGCGTGAATTCGAGAATTTTAAATCAGGAAGCGAAGCTATGATTAGCGGAAGTGTGCTTCAAAGTTCTCTTTTTGTTATTTTTTTGGCGGATGCAACACAGAAAGTACAGCTACCAGATACGATTCGTTTCAGATATATTTCAAAAACGGATTTCAATTTTTTGGGTGTATTAAAAGACAAAGAACTCCGCGAAATGTTAAAGGCAAAATTTGATATTTTATTGGCGATGGGAGAATTTGACCCTAGCGGTGTAAAAATGATGAATAAAATCACGGCTAGAAAAAAAATTGTGAGCAGTTTGACCGAAGGAATAAAATTTGATATTCGATTGAATTCTAGTTCGGTTAGAATAGAACAAATCACTAGCTTTGCAAAAGAAACTTTAGGACGTATTCAAAGCTGATTTAGTATAAAAAAAACAAGCATGACAAACCCATTCAAAGGCACAGGAACCGCATTGGTTACTCCATTTAAAAGTGATTTCAGTATTGATACCGAATCACTTCGCTCATTCATTGAATTTCAAATTAATGGAAATGTTGATTTCTTAGTTGTTCAAGGAACTACTGGCGAGTCGCCTACACTTTCATGGAAGGAAAAGATGGAAGTTTTAGACATTGTTGCGGATGTAAACAAGGGAAGAAAACCCATTGTTTTTGGTCTTGGCGGAAACAACACGGCTGAAATAGCAAAAAAGATAAAGGAAATTCCTTCTAGTGTGGATGGCATTCTTTCTGTCTCTCCGTACTACAACAAACCGATTCAAAAAGGTATTGTAGAGCATTTCAAAATGGTTAGTTCAAGTACGGATTTACCAATTATTTTGTATAATGTACCGGGAAGAACAGCTTCTAATATGGCTGTCGAAACTACTTTAGAATTGGCAGAAATTTCAAATATTGTAGCTGTAAAAGAAGCTTCTGGAAATATGGATCAAATCATGGATATTATCCGTCAAAGACCGACTGGATTTGGCGTTTTGTCAGGTGACGACCCACTTGTTTTACCTTTGATGGCCGCAGGAGCAGACGGTGTTATTTCCGTTGTTTCAAACGCATTCCCAACGAATTTTGCCAACATGGTTCGCTGGGCCTCGACTGAAAAACATGAGGAAGCCAAAAGAATACATTACAATCTTTTCGAAATTACCAAGTTGTTTTTTGCAGAAGGTAATCCTGGTGGTGTGAAAGAATCCTTGAAACAAATGGCTATCATGCAAAATACCATGCGTTTACCTCTTTGGAATGTTAGCGAAGGTTTGGCAAACAGTATTCATAGTGAAACCGAACGCATTAACAAGCATTAAGAATTCAAGTATAAAATATAAACTATCTTTGCGCCTGTCTGCCGTCAGGCAGGCCTCGTTTTTTGCGAGGCTTTTTCGTTAAAACACAACATGAACCAATTCGAACAAATAATAGCTGCAGTTAATAATTCTCAAAACATTGTGATAACTGCTCATAAATCACCCGATGGAGACTCGATTGGAAGTTCTATGGCTTTGTATCATTGGTTAATAAGTAAAGGAAAAACGGTCAGCGTTTGTCATCCAGATGCTTATCCCAATTTTTTAGCTTGGGTTCCGTCCGTGGATGAAATAATTCATTTCGAGAATTCTGGAGAAATAATTCAGGAAAAAATGGTGAATGCAGATTTGATTTTTGCCTTGGATTACAATCACCCTAGTCGGTTAGGTAAAGACCTGGAGCCACTATTAGCAGATGCTAAAGAAAAAACTATTATGATTGATCACCATTTGGATCCGTCTGACTTTGCTTTTATTGCTCTTAGCGAACCCCATGTATGTTCTACTGCTCAATTGGTATTCGAATTGATCGTAAAAGATTCAGAAGTAACGATTTCCAGAGAAAGTGGTATTTGCATCTACTTGGGTATAATGACCGATACAGGCTCATTTAGATTCAATTCAGTTTCACCGCGCACACACGAGATTATTGCTCAATTGTTGAATGTTGGCGTCGATCATACCGCTATCCATGAAGCCGTTTTTGGACAAAATTCACTGAGTCAGTTGCGTTTACGTTCACATGCTATTTGCAACAATTTGGAATTAATTGAGAAAGGAAAGGTAGCGCTTATGTGGCTATCAGCTAGTGAATTAGAACAATATCATTATGAAAAAGGAGATACAGAAGGCCTAGTAAATGTTGCTTTGAGTGTAACGGGAGTAAAATTAGCCGTTTTCATGGTAGAAAAGGATGGAAAAATAAAAATGTCATTTAGAGCGAAAGAAAATCAAACTGTGAACACCTTTGCTAACAAGTTCTTCGAAGGTGGTGGGCATGCGTATGCAGCTGGCGGAATTAGCGATCTTTCTCTGCAAGACACCATTCAAAAAGTAAAAGAGAACATTTCGTCTTATATCATATGAAAATCTTTTGGATAATCTGTTTTAGTTCAATTTTGTATTCCTGTGGCCCAGAAGAGGTTCAACAGGATAAAGAAGTAAAATGGAGTAAAAAACAATCAACTGACCTTAATAAAGAATTAACCGAACGCGAAAAAATCGACATAAAGTTATATCTGGATCGGCATCCTAGTTGGAAAATGGAAGAAACAGGATCTGGTTTGTACTTTTTCAAATACGAAGAAGGGGATGGTGTTGCAGCTAGCTCTGGCCGAGTAGCGCAAGTGCAGTTTGATATTTCGCTTTTAGATGGCACAAAATGTTACAGTACGGGTGTTGACGAAGTTGAAGAATTTAAAATTGATCACAGTCATGTCGAAACGGGTGTTCAAGAGGCCATTAAATTAATGCGTGAAGGAGATAAAGCGAAAATGATAATTCCTAGCCATTTAGCACATGGACTAACAGGTGACTTTAATAAAATACCGCCTTTGACGGCAATAGTAGTTGATTTACAATTATATAAAATAGTACGATGAGTAAAATTTCCTTCATTTTTGTTTTTTTCCTAATCCTCACGTCCTGCAAGGGTGACAAGGTTAAGGAAGTCCAAACACCAGTCAAAGAGGATGTTGAGAAATCTATGAAACCACTGGCCGATAAGTCAAATTTAGACTCTTTGACGATGAAGAACGGTTTGAAAATCCATTGGCTATCTCATGGAACTGGAGACAGTTTGGTCTTGGGAGATTGCATCGATATTGCGTACAAAGTTTTTTTAGAGGATGGGAAATTGATTGAAGGAAATCATAAACTGAATAAAGCTTCCGTCCCTTTTGTAGTAGGTTTTGGCATGCAAACCAAAGGTTGGGATTTGGCATTAAACAAGCTTAAAGTTGGCGACGAAGTTGAGGTTTTCGTGCCAAGTAAATTAGCCCGTGGAGAAAAAGGAATCGAAGGAATGATACCCCCAAATTCAAATAATATCCTTTATATCAAGGTTTTAAACAAAAGAAAACCAACGAGAGAAATTGATGGCAACAAAGTATATGTTTTTGAAGAGAACCCAGCAAATAAGGTTAAGTTTAACCGTGAAAACAACATTGCTTTTTATACCATTACGAGTTCAGAAAGCACACCATTTTATTTCAATTCTTTTAGAGAAGGAAGACCATTTTCCATGAAAATGAAGGATGCTGGAGTTGTCCCAGGACTTAAAAAATCGTTAAATAACGCCAAAAAGGCAGATAGAATGTTTGTAGTCGTTCCACCTTCTCAGGCCTATGGTAGCGAAGGCTACATGGATTTTGTAGGTCCCAATGAACATTTGCTCTTTAACATCTACGTTGATACGGTGTACAATTAGTAAAATCAAATACATATATTTGTAGCGCTTTTATAACATCTTCATTATTAGACCAATGACAAAATACTTTCTCCCGCTTTTAACTTTCTTGTTTTTAGGAAACACTGTTTACAGTCAACAAGCTATTGATACTATTCGAACGGCAAATGGCACAGTTATTATGTTTTCAGACAGAACATGGCAGTATCAGGAAGATCTTGAATTCGATGGAATTTTAAATCATCATTTACATTCTATCGTAACATCAATGCCTGATTTAGACTTAATACAAACATGGGATTCAGATGTTTGTTATACTTCAGATCGTCAGAATGATTTGTCGAAGTTGACAGATACAATTTGGCTTTGTGTGTTGAATAATGATAACGACAATTTTGTTATGCCTTTTGACGGTAATATAACCTCTCGTTACGGTTACAGAAAAGGAAGATACCACAATGGAATCGATATTGATTTAGAAACAGGTGATTCTGTTTCATCTGCATGGGATGGAAAAGTGCGCTATGCCAAATACAATGATGGAGGATTTGGAAATTTAGTCATCGTTCGACATAACAACGGCTTAGAGACTTTCTACGCGCATTTAAGTAAAATATCCGTGGCACCTAATCAAGAAGTTAAAGCAGGCGATTTGCTTGGTCTTGGAGGTAATACAGGGCATTCTCGTGGATCTCACTTGCATTTTGAAGTTCGCTTTTATGATGCTCCTATGAATCCAGAAGAAGTTATCGATTTTGCGAATAAAGTGTGTAAAGACGAAAATCTGTTGGTACACAAAGATATCTTTCGACCTGGCGCAAAACCAAGTGATATAGATGAGCATGGTGAAAATCTAGCTTCAACTTCAAATGCACCTATAGCTCCATCAAAAAAGTTTTACAAGGTTAAAAAAGGTGATAATTTGACAAGAATCGCTGCCAAAAACGGAACGACAGTTGCTCAACTTTGTAAATTGAATAAAATCAGCAATAAATCGAACATTGCCATTGGTCGCACACTACGCGTAAAATAAGCCAGTTCAAATTTTTAACGAACATTTTCTTAGCGATTCAATTTATTTTTCGTAAATTGTTTCCATGGAATGTAAGTATCGCGTTATTCTTTCTTTAGATGGTGGTGGAATCAGAGGCTTGGTTCCTTTGAAAATATTGGCCTATATCCAAAGTCAAATTGCGGATATTGAGCCTTCTGTAGATATTTCTTCTTGGGTAGATGTTTTTTCCGCTACAAGTACAGGTTCTATTATCGGTGGAGCCCTGATGCTAAAGGATGAAAAAGGAAAGGCTAAGTTTACTCCGCAAGAAATGATGGACTTGTATTGCGCTAGAGGTGAACAAATCTTCAACAAAAATGTCGGTCTCGATCCTCAACATTCAGTTTATCCATTAAGTTTTGTCTTGAATCATTTCTTTGGGAATGTTACACTTGAGCAAATTCAGAAAAGATTTCTCTTCGTTTCGTATGATTTGAATTCTGATTCACAATATCTTTTTACAGATACTGCTGACAGATTCAGATCTTTGCCATTGTCCAAAATAATGATTGCTTGTAGTGCATTTCCGGGAGTTTTTCCGCCTCTTGAATTAGGAAATCTTTTGTTAGCCGATGGAATAGTAGCTGCGAAAAATCCTGCTGAATTGGCCTATAATTATGCTAAAATGTTCTTTCCGGATGATCCCATTATTGTGTTGAGTTTAGGAACTGGACAAAGCGAGTTCAACGAAATGGATATTATTGACAAGGAGATGGAACGCGTTCATAAAAATATGTTGGCTCATCTCAAGGATGATCACAATTTACTTTATTTCCGCTTCCAGCCAATACTCCAAAATCCACTTGATTCTGAAAGCGATTCGACCAAAGGGAATATAGACTCTTTACTGAAAGATACCGAAAATTATATTCAAGAAAATCAATCTGATTTCAAACGACTTTTTAGTTTGATGAAAATTAAGGTAGAACAAATGGCTTAGCTTAACATTACTTAACGTCAATTGTTTTAACTTTGCCGCCTATGAAAGGAATTCTTTTGTTTTTTGCTGTTGCTATCACTCTATTCTCTTGCGATAGTTACAATAAAGTCATCAAATCTGATGACTATAATCTCAAATTTAGGACTGCAGATACTTTGTATAATACTGGAAAATATGCGCGTAGTATTGTCCTTTATGAGCAAATCTATCAGCGATTTCCTAAAACGGATCAAGGAGAAGTGGCCTATTACCGCATTGGAAAATCTTACTATAGCGAGGAAGATTATTACATGGCAGGTTACTATTTGGGTTCTTATAGTACAAGATTTCCATTCAGTCCTAAAGCTGAAGAAGCTCTTTTTTTATCGGCGATGTGTTCTGTACAGAATTCACCCGAACCTTCTTTAGATCCAAATGATACAGAGCTGGCTATAAAGGATTTGCAAATGTTCCTGAATCGGTTTCCTAATTCGACTTATGTAGATAGCTGCAATCGGACTATTGATATTTTGAGAGGCAAATTAGAAATCAAAGACTACGAAGCTGTAAAACATTATGCCTTAACAGAGTATTATAGAGCCGCAGTTGTTTCCGCTGTTTCATTTTTAGAAACATATCCCTTAACTCGATATAAAGAAGAAGTTTCCTTTCTACTAGTAGAAAATTCCTATTTGCTGGCTATCAATAGTATTGAGGCGAAAAAAAAGGAAAGAATAGATGAAACTATTCAAAGATATCGTACCTTTGTGACCGAATTTCCCCAATCTAAATGGAAGGGTGAGGCAGATACTTACCGAGATAAGTTAGAAAAGGAACTTCAAGTGATTAAACAAGGAAAATAAAATTTATATGAATTTCAAAAATAGTTCAGCCGAAAAAACAACAATTACAAGAGATACAGTAGAATTCGAAAAAGGATTCGGAAATATCTACGAAGCGATTGTAGCCATGGCAAAGCGTTCCAATCAAATTAGCGCTGAAATGAAAGAGGAATTGACGAGCAAATTACAAGAGTTTGCATCTTCAACTGACAATTTGGAAGAAATTTTTGAAAACCGCGAACAAATCGAAATTTCAAAATTCTACGAAAAAATGCCAAAACCAGTTGCTATGGCAATGGAACAATTGTTGGGTGACGAATTAAACGTCAAAAAAGGCGAATAAAATAGATGCAGAATAAGCGGATTCTTCTTGGAGTAACTGGAGGAATTGCAGCCTACAAGATTGCAAGCTTAGTTCGATTACTTATTAAATCAGGGGCAGAAGTCAAATGTATAATGACTCCTGCCTCTTGTGATTTTATAACCCCACTAACGCTCGCTACACTTTCCAAAAACGAGGTGATTCAAGATTTCTGGGATGAAAAAACAGGGGAGTGGGCCAACCATGTTGAACTTGGGATGTGGCCAGACGTTTTTGTAATTGCTCCCTTGACTGCGGCAAGTATGAGTAAAATGATTCATGGCCAATCAGATAACGTACTTTTAGCAACATATTTATCGGCTAAATGCCCAGTTATTGTAGCGCCGGCTATGGATTTGGACATGTATCAGCATCCAAGTACCAAGGAAAATTTATCAGCCCTTGCTTCTCATAAAGTTGAAATAATTCCACCCAATACAGGAGAATTAGCCTCAGGATTGGTCGGAGAAGGTAGAATGGCTGAGCCAGATGAAATTTTAGCCTATTTACAATCATTTTTTCTGCGTCAAGAAGAATTTAACAAAATAAAAGTTCTTATTACTGCCGGTCCAACCTATGAAGCGATTGATCCTGTGCGCTTTATTGGCAATCATTCTTCTGGAAAAATGGGAATTGCTCTAGCAAATGCTTTTTTGAAAAGAGGTGCATATGTCACTTTAGTATTAGGTCCATCCAAAGAAACGATTGGTCATCCAAATTTAAAATTAGAAAGAGTAGTTTCTGCCGAAGAAATGTTTGAAAAGGTCCAAAAATATTGGGCAGAAATGGATATAGGTATTTTTTCTGCTGCGGTTGCAGATTACAGACCAAAAGAAGTTGCTTCCCAAAAAATAAAGAAGAAAGCGAATGAATTGACTATTGAATTGGTCAAGAATCCAGACATTTTAATGTGGGCAGGTGAGAATAAATTAGCCAACCAGACATTAGTAGGTTTCGCCTTAGAAACTGAGAATGAAAAAATCAACGCAAAAGCAAAGCTGGAAAAGAAGAATCTCGATTTAATTGTTTTGAATTCTTTGAATGATTCTGGCGCAGGTTTTGCACATGACACAAATAAAATTACTATCTTCGATAAAGACAATAAATCCTTAGATTTTGAGTTAAATAGCAAGAATGGTGTGGCCGAGAATATTTTGGATTACATCAAAAATTACCGAAAGAAATGAAAAAAAGTGTACTCGTTATTGTGCTCGTTTTTACTGGTTTGATCGCCCGTAGTCAAGAATTAAACTGCGTCGTAGATGTTGTAACTGATGCTAAATTGGAAGTTACTACTGTAGAAAAAGAGATTTTTGACCAGTTGAAACAGACTATGTTCGAATTAATGAACAACACACAATGGACGAAAGATAAATTCAAGATTGAAGAAAGAATCAACTGTAACATGGTGATTCAAATAAAAGAAATTCCTGCGCCAGGTGTTTACAAAGGATCCATGCAAATTCAGTCAACTCGGCCTGGTTTCAATAGTTCCTATAATACAACCATGTTCAATTTTCAAGATGAAGATATTACTTTTGCTTACAATAGAAACGCTCAACTAATTTATGCCCCGAATCAATACAGGGACAATTTGACTTCGATAATGGCATTTTATGCCTATTTCATTATCGGTATGGATTATGATTCTTTTTCATTAAAAGGCGGAACACAGTATTTTAATGAGGCACAAAATATTGTAGTCAATGCTCAGGCAGCATCAGGTCCAGGCTGGAAATCTAATGAATCGGGTAAAAGGAATCGTTATTGGTTGGTTGATAATGTTTTACATCAATTGTTTGAGCCACTTCGTGAGTGCAATTATGAGTACCATAGAAAAGGTTTGGATCAAATGTATACCTCTGTCGAGGAGGCAAGGAAGAACATTTATTCAAGTTTAAATAAACTGAATAAAGTAGTTTCTACCCGTCCTAATTCAGTCAATTTATTGAACTTTGTGCAAGCAAAATCTAATGAATTGAAAAGTATATATTTGGATGCGGACCAAAAAGAAAAGCAAGATTTGGTTGCACTTATGCAGCGTATTGATCCAGCCAACGCCTCAAAATACGGTGAAATTCTAAAATAAGATGCTCGCAAAAATTTGGATCAAAAATTTTGCTTTAATTCAAGAACTTCGTGTAGATTTTCAAACTGGTTATACCGTAATCACCGGTGAAACTGGTTCTGGAAAATCGATTTTACTTGGGGCTTTGAACCTAATACTTGGAGAAAGAGCAGACTATTCTTTAATTGGACCGGATAGTGATAAAACTTTTGTTGAAGCTGAATTTGACCTTCAAAGTTTGAATTTACAACCTTGGTTTGAACACAATGATATTGATTACGAACCGTCCACTATCGTTCGTCGAGAAATCAATAAGAATGGGCGTTCTCGCGCTTTTATCAACGACACACCAGTTTCTTTACCACAGATAAAACAACTTACAGAAAACCTTGTCAATATTCATTCGCAACATCACACACTGGCTTTGCGGGATAAAAATTTTCATCTTGAATTGCTCGATATTCTATCGGGTTTGGAAAGTAAGGTCGAAGAGTATGCATCAGAGTTTTCTATTTATAAAAAATTGCAAAAAACTCTAGAAAATAAGATTGCTTTATTTGATAAATTAGATCAAGAGCGAGACTACATAGCCTTCCAATTGGAGGAAATGGAAAGTTTATCCTTGGAGCAGACTCAGTTCTCTGTCTTAGAGGAAGAATTGAACCGACAAGAAAATATGGAATCTTTGACAGACTCTTTGGCCACAATAGGATCGATTTTAGATGCGGATAACTCTGTTGTGGACCAATTGGCGGATTTGCATAAACAATTGGAGCGCAGTGGTCTGACCGATATGAAAGTGGCTGAATTAGCGAAAAGAATTGATTCTACACTTTTAGAATTGAGAGATATATCTTCTGAGTCAACCAATTATTTGGAAAGATTGGAAAAGGATCCTGCCAAAGTTCTTGAATTGACAACAAAGCTAGATACGTACAATCGGATTTTGTCCAAACATAAATGCAATTCTCAAGAAGAACTAATCGCATTAAAAAATGCATGGGATGAACAAATGCAAACAGCCTTGGACGGACAAGAATTGATTGAGAAACTCACCATAGAATTAGAGAATCAAAGAACAAAAGTAAAAGTGTTAGCTGATAGTTTACATACAGAACGAACTAAATTTGCGCCTAAGGTTGGGAAACAAATCACGGCGTTACTGGATGAATTGAAAATGCCAAATACGCAATTAGAGTTCAATTTGACGAAATCTGAAAGTATGAATGCAAAAGGAAATACGGGTGCATTCATGTTATTTTCGAGCAATGCGGGTATACCTTTACAAGCAATGGACAAAATTGCAAGTGGGGGAGAACTTTCTCGTCTCATGCTCTCGATACAATGTTTGATTTCAGAAATGAAAGCTTTGCCATCAATAATTTTTGATGAAATAGATACAGGTGTTTCAGGGGAAGTAGCACAAAAAATTGGTCAATTGCTTCGACGTATGGGAGAGAATTGTCAGTTGATCGCGATTTCTCATTTACCACAAGTTGCTGGTAAAGCAATGTTACATATTAAAGTTGAGAAATTGGAGTTGAACGGGCGTGTACAATCTCGATTGGTGGTTTTAAATCAAGAAGAACGCATAAACGAAATTGCACGATTGATGAGCGGAGAAACAATCAATTCAGCAGCTTTAGCCAATGCACAAAATTTAATGCAAGAATAATGAAATGGTTTCTAGAAGAGACTGTTGAGCCGCACCCTAAGAAAATCCAACACGGAAACAAGGTTCTATTTATGGGTAGTTGTTTTTCGGAGAATATCTACGATAAAGGACGAAAAGCTGGACTAAGTTTTTTGAATTCGAAATTCGGAACACTTTTTCATCCTATTCCTATTGCTCGAGTTTTAACTCAATCAATTGAAAATATAACCGAAGAGCGAATTCTAGAACGAAATGGAAAGTTCTATTCATGGGATGCATACACCAAGCTAAATGCTAGTTCTAGGGAAGATATAATTAATCAATTAAAAACAGAGCGAGAAAATATTCATCAAATTCTCAAAAAAGCAGATTTTCTTTTTATCACATTTGGGTCCTCGAAATCCTATTCACTGGATGGAGAAATTGTAGCAAATTGCCATAAATTCCGAGGTAATCAGTTCGTCTCTAAGCTGACACCAGTGGCTGAAATACTTGAACTTTATCTAAAATTGATAGACAGAATACGAAAGATTAATCCAAATATTGAAATTGTATTGACCGTGAGTCCCGTGCGCCATTCGAAAGAAGGTTTAATTACGAATAACAGGAGTAAAGCAAGACTGTTATTATTGTGTGAGGAGTTAGCTAAGTCGGAGAAAGTCAGTTATTTTCCCGCTTATGAAATGGTCATAGATGAATTGCGCGATTATCGATTTTATGGGCAAGATATGGTTCATCCGAACAATACAGCGGTTGACTATGTCTGGGGAAAGTTTCAGAACGTATTTTTATCAAGTGAAACGAAAGAGCTTGCCAATGAAGTTAGCAAAAGGAGATTATACTTTGACCATCTGCCATCTTCTGAAGAATCCAAAACAGAAAAGGATTTAAGAAAAGAGAAAGAGCAGGAACTACGAAATTTTCTAAAAACGCATCCTCAAATAGTTTGGTAAACAAAAAAGGCAACTCAAATGAGCTGCCTTTCTGGTTTTAATTATAGTTGTTAATTGATGGTAACCATAACTGTTCCTTTGTAATCATTCGATTCACCGGGAAGTGGATTTTCTAGGGTTACTTTCCAAATATATGTTGAGGCGTGTGTCGCCGGTTTACCTGTTCTACGATCGATTCCATCCCAACCTGCCGAAGCGTCTGTTGTTTCGTAAACCAATCCTCCTTCTTTTGGATCAAGAATTATCATTTTAAATTTAGTGTCACGAACCGTCAAAGCGAATGGCATAAATGTATTGTTACGTGGATCAATATCTTGTGGCATGAATGCAGTCGTAGCCATCAAGTTATAATCTTCATTGATGCTAATCGTTTTGGTAGCTTCTGAAACGCATCCTTTAGAGTTTGTGGCTTTCAGGTTAATCATCTGAGTACCTTTCTTGAAGAAATGAAATTCAGTTGTATTTCCACCATAACTTTGATTGCCAAATGAACTATGCCAATTTGCTTTGCTGACCACCGATGAAAGGATTACTTCCGTAGAAGGAACTCCATTATTATACTTATTGTCTGTATCAATAATGAAATCAACAGCTTTATTTTCATTCACAATGAAAGATTTTTCAACTCCCATTTCGTTCGTGATAACATAAAGCCCAGCATCAGTTAACTGAACAGTTTTCGACTGTTTAGGTTTTATACTAATTGCTTTTCCACTAGGGAATTGCAAGTTAATCAGAACGTCAGATGTGTTTGTGATTTTCGTATCCTCGTATTGACAAGAAGTTGCAATAAAAGGTAAATCAATATTCAACGATGAATTTACCGATGAAGCTTCAGGGTTAGCATAAACAGATTTTTTAGGTAAAACTAGCTCGCTTTTGTCTGCTATGAAATTACCTTCAGATGGTGAGGAAATATAATTTCCGTTACTTGATCCAGTGCTTTGTTTAGTGTGTTTTAAAACATTATGAGCAGTTGTTTTATCAGTAAGCGATTTGTTTTTTTCGTCTGTATTCGTCTCGTTTTGTCCTATTTTATTAGATTGTACAGTAGTTTGTTCTTTATTTTCTTTAGAAATTGTTTGATTTTCTATGGATTGCGTTTTTTCTGATTGTACTGTATTTATTTTTCTTTCTTCAGGCGAATTGTTTGAAGTCGCGAAATACCAAATAGAAGCTGCGCCAATCAATCCAACAGCGATTATACTTGCTGCTTTAGGACCGAACGGTTTCTTGACAGAAACTGGCATAGCTTTATCTAAACGAGAACTCAGGGCATCCCAAGCAGCTGCGTCGAAAGGAACCTCCTGGTTTTGAAGAGCTTCCTTAAAGATATTTTCAAATTTTTGACTCATTGTCGTTATTTATTGGTCTATTGTTGTAAATTTTTCTTTCAATATTTTTTTCAAGTTCATTTTTGCTTTTGCTAAATTGGATTTGGAAGTTCCTTCGGAAATTCCCAGAATCTCACCGATTTCTTTATGTGTGTATTCTTCAATAACATACATATTAAAAACAGTTCGGTAGGCCGGTGAGAGTTTTTTAATTGCTTGCATCGCCACTTCTGCTTTGATGCTTGTAATTTCAAAATCTTCCTTTTCTTCGATCGAATTTTCGATATCCAAGACGAAATCTTCGTCATTTTCGGTTCGAATGGGATCTTTTTTAGATTTTCGTATCGCATCAATGCAAGTATTCGCAAAAATTCGACGCATCCATCCTTCAAAAGAACCAGTGTGATCGTATTTATCCAATTTTTCAAAGACCTTAATAAACCCAACTTGTAAAATCTCCTGAGCATCGTCCTTATCACGGTGGTAGCGCATGCAAACCGCCATCATTTTTCCATAAAAGAGTTTAAAAAGTTGTTCTTGAGACTTGCGTTTATTCTCAATACAACCCTGTATTATCTCCTTTAGCTCGTTCTTATTTTCCACATTGTTATCACTCATTAGACGATAGCTCTTTTCGGGGGTTGCCTTTAAATTACGATTTTTCAACAGATGCTGAAAATCATGCACATTAACTGCACAAATAAAATAAAATTTAATTCAATATGCTTACTTTTGCACCGAATTAAATTAGTCAAACGAAAACCAAAAAATAATTACAATGAAAGTAACAGTAGTTGGTGCAGGAAACGTAGGTGCAACATGCGCAGACGTGCTAGCACACAAAGAAATTGCGAATGAAATCGTATTGTTGGATATCAAAGAAGGATTTGCTGAAGGTAAAGCTTTGGATATTTGGGAAACTTCTCCAATTAACCTGTATGATTCAAGAACAATCGGTTCGACAAATGACTATTCAAAAACTGCGGATTCAGAAGTTGTAGTTATAACGTCAGGTTTACCAAGAAAACCGGGTATGTCTCGTGATGATTTAATCGCGACGAATGCAGGTATTGTGAAATCGGTTACAGAAAATGTGATCAAATATTCACCTAACGCAAAAATCATCATTGTTTCCAATCCATTGGACGTTATGACGTATTGTGCTTATTTATCTGCAAAAGTTGATTCTAAAAATGTATTTGGAATGGCTGGTGTTTTGGATACAGCTCGTTACCGCGCGTTTTTAGCCGAAGAACTGAACGTTTCTCCAAAAGATATACAAGCAGTTTTAATGGGTGGTCATGGTGATACCATGGTTCCACTTCCTCGTTATACAACAGTTGCTGGTATTCCTGTAACTGAATTGATTTCAGCTGAAAAATTGAATGAAATCATCGAAAGAACAAAATTTGGTGGTGGTGAAATCGTTAAATTATTGGGAACATCAGCTTGGTATGCGCCAGGTGCTGCTGCAGCTCAAATGGTTGAAGCAATTGTTCGCGACCAAAAAAGAATTTTCCCAGTATGCGCTTGGTTAACAGGTGAATATGGTTTGAATGATATCTATTTAGGAGTTCCTGTAATTCTTGGTAAAAACGGTATCGAAAAAATTATCGAATTGGATTTGAACGCCGAAGAGAAAGCATTGTTGGACGAATCGGCTGTTGCCGTAAAAGGTGTAATGGATGTTTTGGATAACATGAATGTGGCAGGATAGGATTGATATTTAGAATAACAAAATATTTCTAAAAAAATAGGGGCGAAAAATTTTTCGCCCCTATTTTTTTATTTTGTTCGTTTTCTATTTCTTATAAAAAGGCAATTTCACCACTTTGGCTTTTATTCCTTTGTCACGGATGTTGACGAAAATTTCCGTTTCTAAGGCTGCAAATTCAGTTTTAACATATCCTAAACCAATTCCAATTTTCATGCTTGGTGACATCGTTCCAGATGTAACGTGACCGATTTCATTACCTTCAGCATCCTGAATTGTATAATGATGACGAGGAATTCCTCTATCAATCATTTCAAAAGCAACCAATTTTCTTTTTACACCTTCTTCTTTTTGTTTCGCTAAGAAATCTGAATCGATAAAATCTTTTGTGAATTTAGTGATCCAGCCCAAACCAGCTTCAAGGGGAGAAGTAGTGTCGTCGATATCATTTCCGTAAAGGCAGAAACCCATTTCCAAACGTAGCGTGTCTCTCGCGGCAAGACCAATTGGTTTGATTCCAAATGGAGCACCAGCCTCTAAGACCTTCGCATAGATTTGCTCAACTTCATTATTCTTACAGTAAATTTCAAATCCACCTGAACCCGTGTAGCCTGTCGCTGAGATGATTGCGTAATCAATACCAGCAAAATCAGCAACTTCAAAATGATAATATTTAATTTCTGATAAATCAATGGAAGTCAAAGATTGCATGGCTTCAACTGCTTTTGGACCTTGAATGGCTAATAAAGAATAGTCATCCGACAAATTCTTCATTTCTGCTCCCATCGTGTTATGCGAAGAAATCCAATTCCAATCTTTTTCGATATTGGAAGCATTGACAACCAAAAGATATTGTTCTTCCTTAATTCTATAAATGATTAAATCGTCAACAATTCCTCCTTTCCCATTGGGCATGCATGAATATTGTGCTCTACCAATCGTAAGAACTGAAGCGTCATTGGTTGAAATTTTTTGAATCAATTCCAAAGCGGTTGGCCCTGTTAGCAAAAATTCACCCATGTGAGAAACATCAAAAACACCAACTCCATTGCGCACAGTTTCGTGTTCTATATTAACTCCTTCAAATTGCACAGGCATATCAAAACCTGTAAAAGGAACCATTTTTCCGCCCATGGCGACGTGTTGATCGTTTAATGTTAGTTTTTTCATTGAGATTTTATTTGAGCACAAAAATAGTGAACTACTTCAATAGAGAAAGGAAATATTTTTAGGAATGCAAATCTGCTAATTTTTGTCCTACCAAAGTTCCAATGGCAACACCCATTCCGCCCATGCGAATTCCAACACAAACACGTGAATTTAATCGTTCAATTATTGGTTCTTTTTTCTCACCGACTCCCATTACTCCGGCCCAACGTTGTTCTATTTTAAAAACTGTTTTTGGAAGGATAATCGTTCTTAGTTTATCTTCAATTGCAGCTTGAATTTCATCAGTGACCATGATCTCAGTAGTTTCTTCTTTTTGAAGGTTCACATTTCTTCCGCCACCAATAAGTAAGCGATTACCAATATTTCTAAAATAATAGTAACCACAGTCTAAATGAAAAGTTCCGTTGATTTTTAAATCTGGTATTTCTTCTGTGATTAAAACTTGTGCTCGAGCAGGTTTCACTTTTGTTTTTGGATCAAATTCTGCTGTAAATCCATTGGTGCAAAGAATTAAATTTTGCGTTTTTAGTTCTCCAAAATTCGTCAGAATACTTACGTCATTTTGGCCAACTGAATAGGAGGATAATTCAACTCCACGAAGAATGTGAATATCCAATTCTTGGACTTTTTTTAAAGCGATTTGCATCAATTTTGCCGTATCCAATTGACCCTCCAAACGGTTGTAAAAACAGCTCTTTAAATTCTCGAAACCAAATTTAGAAACAGCATTTTTGTCTTGGGAATAAACGTTTGATTTTCCCGTTATTATTTTTAATCCTCGATTCAATTTTTCCAATTGACTTCGTATCTCTTCAACGGAATGCTTTGTTTCAATCAAGTCCCAAGAACCTTTTGTTTGCAAATCAATTTCTTTTTCACCTAACCATGTTTTTAGCGCATTTAAGCCTTGCCAGCGCATTTCCACTGTTTTCCACACATCGTTTTCAGCCATTGTAGAAAAATCATCTAATAGTTCGCTTGGCGAACCGAAGCAAGCGAATCCTGCGTTTTTTGAACTGGCAGAAAAGGGGAGAACACCTTTGTCAATGACAACAATCTTAGATTTGGGATATTTCTTTTTCAAGTGAAAGGCTGTGCTTAAACCTACTATTCCGGCGCCAACGACAAGGAAATCAATTTGGTCTGTTAGCCATTTTTTCTCCCAAAAGGAAAGATTATCGAAACTCATTTGCATTCCCAAAAATAAGTTTGTTTTATGAAAAACTTGAGTTTATAGTTTTTATTCAATTCGAGTTGAATAAAAATGATATTGGTAAGAAATATTTTCATATCATAACAGAGTTTTTTATTAATGAAAAGGGTTTGAAATTACTGATAAATGGTTTCCTTTTTTTTAATAAACTTATGCATATGGATATTTTCTTCCTTGTCAAGGAATTATCCACATCATTTTTCCGATATTTGCTATAGAAAACAAATTGGAATGTTTTTTGAACGTTTTATGTATCCAATTGTACAGATGAACGTTAACAAGTTAGTATGAGAATAATTCTTACATTTTTGTTGCTCATTTTGAGCACCTTAAGCTATGCCCAAACGGTAAATGTTTCATTTTCCTATGGTGGCCAAATCACCAATTATGAAACAGGAAAAAAAGAGGGTGGAGTTCAGGTAAAAGTTTTGGCGAATAATGTTAGCGTTGCACAATCTGTAACGGCTAGTAATGGTAAGTATGTCCTGACATTTGACCTTCCAGCAACAGCATCTTATGACATTGTTTTTTCGAAGGCAGGGTTTGTATCCAAGCGAGTTAGTTTTGATTTAACGGATTTAAATACTGAAAAAATTAAGGAAGGTCAGAAGTTGACACCACTTCAAGATTTGAGTATGGAGCTTTTTACTGTAAAACCTGGTATAGATTTTTCTTTTTTGGAAAGCGAACCAGTGGCTAAATTTACGGCTGACAAAGAAA
Source organism: Crocinitomicaceae bacterium (assembly GCA_041751955.1). GTDB lineage: Bacteria > Bacteroidota > Bacteroidia > Flavobacteriales_D > Crocinitomicaceae > UBA2040. The sequence continues at coordinate 44,959 of JBGSIB010000005.1, read as the reverse complement.
GTTCTAATTTAACCTATGATGTGTCAGCTAATCAGCGCATGAAGCAAAAGATTGAAGCTTTGCTTGATCAGTCGGGAAATGCCGTTGACAATGTTGATGTTAAATACAACGAAGCCATAAAACGGGGTGATGAATTGTACAAAGAGCAAAAATTAGAAGAGGCTTTAAAACAATATGAAACTGCTGCATTTTTGAAAGCGAAAGAAATGTATCCGCAAAAACAAATTGCGATTATAGATGCCTTGTTGAAAGCCAAAAAGAATGAATCATATGCTCAAAATGAGACGGATACGCAATACAACAATCTAATAACTGCAGCTGATAATTTCAGAGATGGTAAGAAATATACAGAAGCGCTAGCCAAGTATCGTGCAGCAATGCGGGTGAAGAATGAGCAATATCCGAAAGATGAAGTTGCTAAAATCGAAAAATTGGTCAATGAAACAGCGGCAAATGATCGTATTGAAAGAGATTATCAAGCGGCAATAACGGCTGGGGATGCGGCTATAAACGCTAAAAAATATGATATCGCCATAACTAAATTCAATGAAGCTATTCTCTTAAAAGCAGAAGAAAAGTATCCAAAAGATCAATTGGCTATAGCGCAAACTGAGTTGGCGAAAATCACTGAAGCAAAGGAAATTCAGGCTAAATATGACGAGGCTATTAAAGAAGGTGGATTGTTATTTACGCAATCTAAATTTGAAGAAGCCAAAGAGAAATACCTTGTTGCTTCGGACTTAAAAACGAATGAATCTTTCCCAAAAGAGAGAATCAAACAATGTGACGAACAAATTGCGAAATTGGCAGATTCCAAAAAATTGGAGGAGGAAATCAATGGATTGTTCGAAGCAGGGCAAGTTTCTATTGATAAAAAAGAATATGAAGCCGCAAAAACTACATATAAAAAGATTTTAAAATTAGATCCAAAGAAGAATTTGGCTCAAATCAAATTGGATGAAATAGACCGTCTAATCAAACAAGATGAAGATGCAAAAAATGCAGAAGCTATTTTTGCCAAATATGTAAAAATGGGGGATGAGGCTGCTTTGAAAGAAGATTTTGCCTCAGCTAAACAACATTATGGCGCTGCACTTGAGGTTCGAGAAGATAAAGTTGTTCAAGAAAAGTTTAATGCCGTTGTTAGTAACTTGGCCAACAAAGAAGCAAAAGTGCTCGTTGCTCAGAAGTACGAACAGGTGATGACGGAAGCAAAAGCATTTTTGGACGCAGATGAATTAGAAAAAGCACGTTTGAAATATCAAAATGCAGCGAGCATAGATGATACTCAAGAAGAGCCCAAAATGAGATTGGCCGAAATTGACGCTCGATTGAATAAAAATGTCGAAGCAGATAAAAAGTACCGTGCCTTGATAGACAAAGGTGATGCTCTGGTAGTGGAGCATAAGTATTTAGAAGCTATTAAACAATTTGATGCGGCATCTGAAATGCGGCCAATTGAGAAAGAACCAAGAGACAAATCGCTAGAGGCGGCTAGACTTTCTAGAGATTCAGAGGACGATGCCAATAGACAATTTGAGCGTATCATTGGAGCGGCTAGAGAAAGTATTGAAGAAAATGATTTAGACAAAGCCAAAGATTTGGTTAATCGTGCAATCACCTCCAGACCAGCTATAAACCGTCCCGAAGATAGTCGGCCTGAAGATATGCTGAAAGAAATAGCTTCTAAAGAAAAGACAGAAAAAGATTACAAACGATTGATTGATGCAGCTGAAAAAGAAGCGATAAGTAAAGATTATAAGGAGGCCATTCGCTTATTCCAAGAAGCAAGTAAGGTAAAACCTAAGGAAACATTACCAACAGAACGAATAGCTCAAATACAGGCTGAGCAAAACAATTTATTGAGCGCTACACAAAAAGAGAAGAGCTTTCTGGAAAATTACAATAAAGGTATTTCAGAAATGAAAATCAAGAGTTATGAAATGGCGTTAGCTAGTTTTCAAAAGGCAGAGTCGATAAAGCCTTCTGACCAAAATGTAAAAGATAAGATTGCAGAAGTTCAGCAAATTTTGGATGATATCGAAAAATCCAATAAAAACGAGGCGGCCACAAAATTGAAAGTTGAAGCTTTGGTGAAAGAAGCGAATATACTTTTTGAAAAACGAGATTGGAGTCAAGCGAAAATCAAGTATACAGATGCACTTGCACTGGACCCTGAACAGCCTTTTAGCAAGGCAAGAATTGTAGAGTGTGACGCGAAATTGCAAGCCGAAATGGATGCGGCTGATATGAAGGAATATAATGAGTTGGTAGCAGCGGCGGACAATAATTTTGAGAAGAAAGATTTTTTACGATCGAAAGAATTGTTTGAAAAAGCGAACAGCAAACGTCCATCCGATGAATATCCAATTAAAAAATTAGCCGAGATAGAGCGGCTTTTGAATCCGACAATTGTATATACTTCCTCCTTGGAGCCACTAGGAGATGTTTACGAGGGAGAGAATGCCGAATTGGATTTAGCTAAGGCAGATTTAGACAGAAAAAATAAAAGAGCAGATGAATTCATGTCTGCAAAGAATTCTGCCATTGCGGAGACGGAATTACAAAATGCCAAATTACAGAATAAAACTTATGACGCTCAGACGAATTTAAACGACATTGAAAGTAAAAATGCCGAGTTAAATGCTGAGTTTTTACTGAAAGCACAGACGAATACTGAACAAGTGAAATTGGTTCAATATAAATCAACATTAAAAGATCAGGAAAATGCGGATTATGAGCGTTCACAAAATTTAATGGATCAGGAGAAGTTAAATTATGTTCGACAAGATTTGGAAATTGAAGCAGAAAAAGACAGATCCGAAATCGAAATGAAAGCTGTTCAAATGCATGATCAGACTTCACAATTATCTAACAGCAATTTAGATAGATCTTTATCGTACAATCAAGCGAGTATCAATAAAGGGCAAGAGTTAGCCCAAATTAAAATAGATGCTCAAGAAACGATGAATGATGATGAATCACGACGATTAACTGAAGAGCAATTAAAATTGGCCAAAACGAATGCTAGTGAAAAAATGACTGAATTGCATGATGACCATGAGGCAAAAGTTGAACATAACGAAGATAGATTTAGAGAGATTGTGGCCGTAAATCAGATTAGAACAGAGACTTTCGCCGATCGAAATATTGAAAGAAACGAAAAGATTAGTGCGATTGAAATGGATAACATGGATAAGACTAATGCCGCTTACAATCGTGAGATGGAAAAATATTTAGAGGTCAAGGAAGCCATTACTGATCAAGAAAAAGTTACTGCAAGAAAAACGGCACAAGAATCTGAAAAGACATTGATTAGCCAGACCAAGCTTTCTAATGCCAAATCCAAATTAGAGTTGGATATGGAGGAACGCACCACAACGGACAAAGACATGGGTGTTCACGTTCAAAGTAATTTGGATTTTATCGTCATAAAGCAAGCTGAGAAGGAAGCGGAAGATTCTGAAAAGCAAAATAAAAATGCCGAAGCTATTAAAGTGATTAATAATGATGCCATTGAAAAGCAATCTGAATTAGCTGGAGCAAAACAGGAGCAACGGTACACTTCTCAAGAATCTCTCAATGATGTGAAATCGGCAAATGAAGCATACACAAAGGAAACAACTGATAAGCAAATGAAGAATGCAGCGGCTGTTGAAGATATGTATGTTTTGGAATCCATAAAAAAGGAGGAGTTAGCAGATAAAGCGCAGGAAAACCAACGCGGAATGTCGGATAAACTCAGTAAAGTGGAAACTACACCAAAAAATGAGAAAGCTAAAAATACAATTGGAATGGATTTCCCAGAGGGTGTTACGGAAGAGAAATTTAGTCGTAAAGGGGTAGACGGAACTTTATTGTCAATCATTACACGAAGAGTTGTCGTTATTGATGGTCACGGCGACGTTTATGTTCGTACGCAAAGTAATGGAATTATAACTTACACGAAAAACAATGAATCCATTACGGAATACATTTGGCAAAAAGAAACACAGGGTTCTAACCTGGAGCGTCATTAGTCTATTTTTTCTGACTGCCTGTTCCAATTCTGAAAATCCATCCAATAATTCTTCAACAAGCTCTTTTCAAGAAATAGTTGGCGAAACTCAGGGAACGACATACGGAATTAAAATAGTTGAAGGTTCTAGAAATATTACAAAAGAAGAAATAGATTCTATTCTGCACGATTTTGACTTGTCTTTGTCGGGTTATATTCCAGAGTCATCGTTGAGTATTTTTAATTGTGAAGATGGATATTATACTCTTTCCGTTAAAGATCATTATTTCTTAACTTGTTTAGAATTGTCTGAAAAAGTTTTTAAGCAAACAGATGGTGCGTTCGACCCAACAGTATTGCCATTAATGAAAATTTGGGGTTTTCTTAAGGAATCTGATAATATACCTAGTCAAACAGAAATAGATTCAACTTTAGACTTTGTTGGTTTTGAAAAGGGAAGATTATGGAACCAAGAAAACGCCGAGAATAAAAATGAATTGGTAAAATATGATCCTAGATTGAGTTTCGACTTCAACGCCATCGCTCAAGGGTATTCTGTGGATGTATTGGCGGACTTTCTTCGGAAAAAAGGCTGTAAAAACTTCTATGTCGAAATAGGAGGAGAGATTTATGTAGAAGGGAAAAACCAGGAAGGAAAAGATTGGAAATTAGGAGTTGATAAACCTGTTTCGACAAATGATGGAAAAAAGCAGCGTGTTATTTCAGCTGTCATTTCGATTTCTAATAAAGGTATAGCAACGAGCGGAAATTACAGAAAGTTTTATGAGAAAGAAGGTAAAATATATGCCCATACGCTCAATCCCAAAACCGGACGACCAGCGGAAAATGAATTATTAAGCGTTACAGTTGTGGCAAAAAACACGGCTATCGCAGACGGTATGGCGACGGCTTTCATGGTGATGGGACTTGAAAAATCGAAAGAATATTTAAAATCAAAAGACAAAGATGGCTTGGAGGTTTTATTTATCTATACAGGTGAAGGGAATGCACTGAAATCTTTTGCAAGTATTGGGATGCAGGAAATGATGAGATAGGAACCTTTATGCCATCATGGTTAATAATCTGAAAGAATATTTTCCTCAAAGCACTGTTGGCAATTCACACTATTTACAATTTTATCCATCCATAAAATCCTTAAATTTATAAATTCAAACTATTTAAATGAACGTACACTTCATCGCTATCGGCGGCAGCGCCATGCATAATTTAGCAATTGCTCTCAAGCGAAAAGGAATGCATGTAACTGGCTCTGATGATGAAATTTTTGAGCCGTCAAAATCTAGATTGGCGAAGGATGATATTTTACCCAAACATATGGGTTGGGATGCAGAATTAATTACCAGTGAATTGGACGCAGTTATTTTAGGAATGCATGCGAGAGAGGATAATCCAGAACTGGAAAAAGCCAAGGAATTAAACATTCCTATTTTCTCTTATCCAGAATATTTGTACGAGCAAAGCAAGAATAAAAAACGCCTAGTTATTGGTGGAAGTCATGGTAAAACTACGATTACATCAATGTTGCTTCATGTCTTCAAAAAATTGAAAATGGACGTTGATTACATGGTCGGTGCGCAGTTGGAAGGATACGATTGTATGGTGAAAATTACCGATGATGCTGAAATTATGGTTCTTGAGGGAGATGAATATCTAAGTTCACCTATTGATCGTCGTCCAAAGTTTCACTTGTATTACCCTGATGTAGCACTTATAAGTGGAATAGCTTGGGATCATATCAACGTGTTTCCAACTTGGGAGAATTACATCGAACAATTCGATATATTTTGCCAGAAAATTGCCAAAAATGGAGTTTTGACTTATGCGAGTAACGATCAGGAAGTAAGTCGTTTAGGTGAAAAATACGCCTCGAAAATCACAACAATTCCTTACGATGTTCCAAAGTATGAATCGACAGAAACAGGGACCATTTTAGAATGGGAAAATGAGAAATATCCACTGAATATATTTGGCGCTCATAATTTACAGAATTTGGTTGGTGCGATGCGTTTGGCGGAACAAGTTGGGGTTAGTCCAAAACAATTCTTTACGGCCGCTCAGACCTTTACAGGTGCAGGAAAACGCTTGCAGAAAGTCACCGAGAAAGGAAATTTCATTTTATTCAAAGATTTTGCTCATTCACCGAGTAAGCTCAAAGCTACGATAAGTGCGGTTAAAGAACAATTTCCTGATAGGAGAGTGGTGGCTTGCATGGAATTACATACTTTTTCTTCGCTCAACAAGGCTTTTTTACCCTTGTATGCCAATACGATGGACAAAGCTGATTCCGCTATCGTTTATTATAGTGATCATGTAGTTGCGCACAAAAAACTTCCTGCTTTGGAGAAATTAGAGGTGGAAACTCATTTTGGTGGAAAAGTTCAAGTTTTGAAACAAACGGAAGATGTATTGGCCTATATTCGTCAGCAAGATTGGCACAATTCGGTTTTGTTAATGATGAGCAGTGGGAATTTTGACGGGATTGATTTTGAAGCTTTGGGTGTAGAAATAACGAATTCTCTGGATCGCTAGGAATAAAAGAGCTAAGAAATTTTCTTTTTGAATAAGAATCTAATTGTCCTTAACTTTCAGCTATGAAAATCTTATCCATAATTTTATTTATCCTTTTGGGCATTTCAGGTTTAAATGCTCAAACACATCATTTCAATAATACTTCAACAACCTTAATAAAAACGACGGATGAATCTCCTGCGCATTGGTATATAGAGATATTTAATGATGTTGCTGTGGATACAACTTTGCGATGGAAATGCTTTTTTGAGAATGTTCCAACGCAATGGCAAATAACCTTTGATGACCAAGACAATTTTTACCCTAATGTTTCTGACGGAGATAGTGCGGATTTCACACTGATGGCTGCTCCGCAATTTCCTCAAAAGTTGATTATTGGAGCGATTTTAAATAATACACCAGCCAGTGCGACTGTACATTTTGAAATCTATAATCCAATCATTCCAAATATAAAAGACACAATATCTTACATTTTCATCATTTCTCAAGGTAATTTGGGGCTAGATGATTTTAAAAACAAGAACGTTGCCCAATTCACTGAACAGTATTTGGTAATCACGAATGATATTCTTACTGATTTTCTAGTGCTCGATGCAACGGGTCGTGAATTGATGCAGGTTATGCAAAGTGATAAATTGGATCTTTCATCTCTTAAAAAAGGTGAAGTATTTTACTTATCTATTTCGCAAGGGAATAAACGGTATTTGGTGAGATGGATGAAGTAGGCTTCGACTTCGTTCAGCCTACAATTCGACTTCGCCCTGCCTGCTAAAGGAATGCCGGCAGTTCAGCCTACGATTCGATTGTGTTTAAAGGAACAAAAAAAAATAATAGTCTAAATTCATCTTGCAATATCAGCGTTTAAATCTGAAAGGAAATTATTCATAAATCAAAAATCTTACCTGGATTCATAATTCCTTTTGGGTCAAAAACTTTTTTAATTCCGCGCATCAAATCCATAGTAATCATACTGAATGCGATATCCATGTACGGTTTTTGGACCAGACCAATTCCGTGCTCACCGGAGATTGTTCCACCTAATTCAACCACCCGTTCAAAAATTTCGCGAATGGCTATCGGCAGTTCATTGTTCCATTTTTCGTCGCTTAGGTCGCCTTTGATAATATTTACATGTAAATTTCCATCGCCAGCGTGACCATAACAAACTGATTTGAATCCATATTTCGCACCAACGGCTTTCACATGATTTAATAAATCAGGTAAATAATATCTGGGAACGACAGTATCTTCTTCTTTATAAACAGAGTTCGATTTCACAGCTTCCCCCACTTTACGTCGGAGCTGCCAGAGTTTATCTTTTTGTGCTTCACTTTCTGCAAAAAGGATTTCATCCGTTTCAAAATCTTCTAGTACAGTCATAATTTTCTCGCAATCAGACATTAAAATATCTGCATGAAAACCATCCACCTCAACGAGCAAATGCGCACCGTGGTTTTCGGCTACGGGAACATTTTCATCGCCAATGAAGGCTTTTGTCCAGATCAAAGCGTCGCGTTCCATGAATTCCATGCCACTTGGGGTAATTCCAGCATTGAATATCGCCGCGACTGCTCGACATGCCTCGGATGCATCATAAAATGGAACCAACATCAATAAATTTTGTGTTGGATGAGGGATCAATTTTAGAACAATTTTGGTGACAATTCCTAGTGTTCCCTCACTACCTACAACGAGCTGTGTCAAATTGTAGCCAGTTGCATTTTTGAGCACATTGGCTCCCGTCCATATGAGGTGACCGTTTGGAAGAACCATTTGAATGTTGAGCACATATTCGTTGGTTACGCCGTATTTTACTGCTTTCGGTCCACCACTATTTTCTGATACATTTCCGCCAATAAAACAACTTCCTCTGCTTGCAGGATCAGGTGGATAAAACAGACCTTTTTCACGAACGGCATCTTGCAAAACTTGGGTGATAACACCTGGTTCTGTGATAACTTGGCTGTTTTTTTCATCAATTTCGATGATGGAATTGAATTTTTCCATGCTTAATAAAACGCCATTTATCAAGGGAATTGCTCCTCCAGAAAGCCCAGTTCGCGCCCCACATGGCGTTACAGGAATCACCTTCTCAAAACAATATTTCATAATCTCCACAATCTCTTCCACGGAATCAGGAATCAATAAAACTTGAGGTAAAACAAGAATGTCTTCTGTTTCATCATGACCGTATTCAGTCAATTTATCTTCAGAAATAATACATCTATCACCAAGAAGTTCTTGAAAGAAAGGATGTTGTTCTTGAAATATTTCGTGCCTTGTCATTTGTTTAGATTTCTTTTCGATTTAATTCTTTATTCTCTACTCTCTTTAATAGAGTTCCAAGTCGAGTAAAGTGATTCTTGTTTCGGTCTATCTTTATCAAGCGTTTCGAGAGGTTCACATAGTTTCCATTCTTCTTGCATTTCTTTTGGCAAGGCTTGATATAAGGAAGTTCCGTTGGTTTTCCAATCGATCATTTCATCGCTAACTTCTTTAATAATTTTGGCAGGATTTCCAACCAAAAGGCTACGTTCAGGAATTTCCATTTTTGCTGGAACGAAACAAAGCGCTCCGACGATACATTCTTTACCCATTTTTACGTCATCCATGATGACAGCATTCATGCCCACGAGACAATTTTCTCCAATTTCGGCACCGTGAATAATTGCACCGTGACCAATATGTGCACCTCTTCGCAGATAAACTGTTGTTCCGGGAAACATGTGAACAGTGCAATTTTCCTGTACATTACAACCATCTTCAAGAACAATTTGTCCCCAGTCGCCTCGTAATGCACATCCAGGTCCAATGTAACAATCCTTTCCTATAATCACGTTACCCGTTACGGTCGCCTGAGGATGCACGAAACTGCTGGAGTGGCAAACAGGTTTGAATCCTTTGAATTCGTAAAAAGCCATTTTATTAGTTTCCTCAAATTTAAATATTTTTAAGGATGAAATGGTTTGAGTTTATGAACATTTCGGTTGGAGAATCAGGCTAGAAAGTTAAATTTACATTATCAATCATTTGAATGAGAACATACGATGAGTTATTGCGATTATTGTGCGAATTTGCCAGATGAGGATTTAAATAAAATTTATCACGATACGAAGTACGGATTTCCCCTAGATGATGACAATGAATTGTTTGGTCGTTTGATTCTAGAAATCAATCAGGCTGGGCTATCTTGGGAGTTGATGTTGAAGAAAGAGGACAATTTTCGAAAAGCGTTTGATAATTTTGATTTGAATAAAATTGCCAAATACGATGATGTTAAAGTTTCTGAATTAATGCTTGATGCAGGTATTATTCGCAACCAACTGAAGATTAGAAGCGTTATATTTAATGCGGCTAAAATCTTAGAATTGAAAGAGGAATTCCTTAGTTTTAAAGCTTGGCTTGACGCACATCATCCGTTAAGTTTATCTGAATGGGTAAAACTGTTCAAAAAGAACTTTAAATTTGTGGGCGGAGAAATCGTCAATGAATTTTTAATGAGCACGTCTTATTTGCCAGGCGCACACTTAGAAAGTTGCACGATTTTTGAAAAAATGAAAAAGGAAAATTTAAAATGGAGGGAATGAAAATAAAACAATTTTTATTAGTCGGGTTGATTTTACTGGGTGGAAATGCATTCGGACAATTCGGTGTTATGGTTGGGCCTTCTGTTATGCGTCCTTTCGGTGTTCAAAAAACGTTTGTTGGTTTTCATTTTGGTGGAGAATATTCTCTGGATGATGCGGCATCTTATTTTGGTCGAATCACGATGTACGGTGGCGCAAAAGACCCTTTTATAAACATCACGCCATTGCAGGCCTTGAATGCTAATTATCCATACGCGCAAACGAATTACACAACAACAACAAACTATACCATTATTTCAGGCGGTGCGCGCTATTACTTAGGCGACGGTTATGAAACTGGATTATCTGCATACGGTGGTACAACAATTAATTTAATTTTCAACTCGATCAAAGCTGAATTTGATTCTTTTGATGAGAGTAAATATATTTTACCTGATGGATTTGGACGAAAAGGAAATGCATTTGGTTTTGGAATTGGTTTACAAGGAGGTGTGAAATATGGTATTCTTGAGCTCGGGACTATTTATTTTGACCTGGGTCTTGATTATCTTATTGCCTATCAAGCTTCTAATAGTTTGGCTTTATCTTCACCATATTTGAGTAATATTTTATTTAATTTCAATTTGGGTTTCCGCAAGGATTTATTTGTGGGTAGATAAATCAATCAAAAGCATTTGCAAGTTCGGTAAAACTTTTATAGCGGCGAGCATTATTTGGCAAAAGAACATTTTTCACTTCTTGATTCGTCATCCTATTGGGTGATGTTGTGAATTGATGTTTTCGCAAACCTTTTTCTAAAATCAGCCATACTGTTTTCGGCATTCGCCACGGTTTTTCGATTGGGTAAGTGATTTGTAATTGCGTCAAAAGTGCTGGGTTTGTCTGAGAGAATGGCAGTTTTCCTGTCCAAAGACGATAAACTACTATGCAAAACGAAAAGACATCTGAATGGAAATCAGCACAATCCAATTGGTTTAAGATAATTTCTGGAGGAGCATAAGCCAACTGGAACAGAGTTTTTCGAATGGCAAACTCATGCTTATGAAACGCCAAACCAAAATCAATTAAAGAGCAATAGATTTCCCCATTTCGTTCATCCACTAAAATGTTTTCCGGCTTAATATCACAATGAATAATTTCTCTTTTTTCTAATTCGCTAAAAACTGGTTGAAGTGCTGCAATGATTCTTTTTAGCTCTGTCAATCTATTTTTTCGTTTCACTTTTAACCAATATTCCATCAAAGTTTTACCTTCTGCATATTCTTTTAAAAGGAAGAACTTTTCTGAAGAAAGATGTGAACTGATTAATTTCGGAAGGCCTTGAAAATTGAAATCAAATTTCGCTTCATTCTGAAGTTGCTCGAAGCCTACATTTTTGGAAAGATCAACTGACTTCAAAACAACTTCTTTTCCAGAAATTTTATGCTGTAAAAGAACCGTTTCCCCAAATCGCGTTGAATTTTCACGTGATAATCGACGCACAAATTCGTATCCTTCTACTTCCCAAAATTCCATGTATTAAAGTTAGAAGAAATAGAGGAACAGTTATGCTTATTCATAGGGAAGTATTACATTTTCGTTAAACGGTGTGGAAAAACATAAATTCCTTAATGTTGAAAATCTCGTTGCATACGAAAGCGCACGGTTTTTTTGAAACATTTAGTAATTAAGAAAATTAGGTTTTAGGGAATTAAAAAAGTAAACCTGAATCTTTTATTCTTGAAAAAATCATTTCGCTTTGAATTCAAACTGGTATTGAATGGTTCCAAAAATTTGAATGCCCTCTGATGGTAGAATTCCTGGACCAGGATAACCAGAGGCTCGTCTTGTAAAATATTTCTGGTTGGTCAAATTATTAATGCTCAGCTCGATTCGCCATTTCTCAGAAAACTGATATTTACTCGAAAAATCTAAGATAAAGTAGCTTGGAACTAGCCCAATTACGGCGTCGCCAGAGGGTTCAATGGCATTGGAAGCATCCGAAAACTGATCTGAGTTGTATGAAGCTTGAATCTGAGAACTCCATTTTTGGGTGGCAAACTTAATGCCGCTTCGAAGAATAAGTGGAGCGACGTATTCAACTTGTTTGTTGATATAATTCGACTCTTTTGATCTGACATAAAATGCCTGAATATAGGCTGCGTTGGCAAAAATAGAAAGCTGATGTTTTGCCTTTTGGTTAACCGCACCAAGAATATCAAATTCCGTAAAAACTTCAATACCAGAATTTAGCGCATCTCCAATGTTTGTTCGCTCTTTGAGCGTAGTTCCCGGTTTTGGGGCGAGGCCAATTTTATCACCATAAAAAATATGGAAAAGCGCTAAGTCAAAGATCCAATATTTCTTGACTGTACCTCTAAAACCGAGTTCAATCGTGTATCCGTATTCGTCACGAATGGCACTATCAATGACAATGTTAGGATTATTTATGCGTATATCCGTAAAGTTAATCGCTCTATAGTTCTGTGTAAAATTGAAATAGGTGCTTGCTTTGGGGTTAATTCGAAAAGAAGCTCCAGCACCAAAAAGTGGAACTTGCCTTTTTACTTCATTGTCATTTTCCAAGGTAAAAACGTCTAGAGTATCATTATTGACTGGATGAATGAGGTAGCGTTTGTAAAAACCTGTTGCTGAACTTTTAATGTTTTCATAACGAAACCCGCCGTTCACGGTGAATCTATCACCAATAAAAAGAATGTTCTCCGCAAACAAAGCAACATTTTCTGAAGGAAAAAGATAGGAAGAGTTTTCTAAATCATTTGGGTTGATAAAAGTAAAATCAGCACCATTTCCGTCGGTAGATTTCCCTTGAAGACTGCTGGTTTGCCCCCGATAATAGCGCCCGCCAAACAATATGGCTCCACGAATAGGCATTGCGTCTTTTTTCTTGCGGGCATATTTGCGCATGAAACGAATTTCCGTTCCTGTGTTTTTGAAATCGCCAGCAATCATTTCTCTATTACCTCCAGGATCTGCTTGTGTTATTTTCCCTAAAAAGCCCAATGTTTGTCGCGATGATAGCATGCCGAAAGAACGAATGTTCATGATGGTTTTGGAGCTGAATTCGTGATCGAAATGTAGTGCCAACATGTTCCAATCCACTTTGAACCAATTTCGGTCTCGTAAACTTTGACGGTCATTTTCCTCGAAATTAATATCGCTCAATCCACCGGCTTGGCGCGCCAAGTAGTTCATGTGCGTATACTCAAGCCTTACTCGACTTTTTTCTGTTAAATTATAGGATAACTGACCAAAAGCTTGATGTTGCGTGAAATCGCTATTGTCGCGGTATCCGCTTCCTGTTTTAAGCTGATAATACGCTTGATAAGAGAAACGTCCCTTGCTCCCAGAAATGCGATTAAAACTGCCCAAATAACCATAGTTTCCGGCAGTTTGTCTAGTTGTGATTTCAAGAGCCGTTTTGCTGGAAGGTTCGCGAATAATGAAATTCAACAAGCCACCAAATTGGGTACCGTATTGCAAAGAAGCCGAACCACGTACAATTTCTATTGAATTTAAGGCCTCAATTGGTGGAGTGTAGTAACTTTCAGGATAACCCAGTGCATCTGCAGAAATGTCGTAACCATTTTGTCGTGTATTGAAATTTGCCGCACGATTAGGACTCAAGCCCCGACCACCAATTCCTATTTGTATGCCAGCTCCGTCGCTTTCCCAAATGCTTAGCCCAGGAACTCTTGCGAACAATTCTCTCGGATTTCCTGAAGATTTTGCTCCATTCATACTTTCAACGGAAATCACAGAATTCGTTCCGGTTGTAATTTGTGTTCCCTTGATTGCGGGTAAGAATCCAACGTCAAATTTTTCCAGACGTTTTCGAATAATCTCTACCTCGTCCATATCAGAAACAGATAACATCATTGAAATCTGAAGATTTTCCGACGTAAAATTTACAAGGTGGATGAGTGAATCAAAACCTCGTGAGATGAACAGAAGCGTATCATTTATTCTAGCTTCTAATTTAAATATACCTTTCAAATCAGTAGCTTGTCTTTTGTTCGTTCTAAGGTTTTTTATTTGAGCAAATGGAATTCCTATTTCCTCATTATCGCTGACAATTCCAGAAACCACAATACTCGAATCCACCGTCATTTGAGCACAAGTCATATTTGAAAAAAGCAAGAAAAGGAAAAATAGATGTTTCATTCGTCTTTAAATTTTTCAAGCCAATTTCGGTGTCTCAAATTATAATTTTTCGTGGTCAAGTCTACGCTTTTGGAAATCATCAATTGAGATGGTCGACCGTTTAAAACAACATACACTTCTGCATGAACAGTAGGTTGATGGATTTTATACAGTTTCTGATTGATAATCAATGTACTATCTTTGAATTTATCTTTCAGAAAATGAGCGTATTGAAGAATCATATCAGGCTGTGTCGACATTTGTTCTTCTTGTCTTTTGTTCAAAAAATGCATGTTTTGCACCTCGATTTCACCGCCGGTCTTCGTGTCTTTTACATGAAATTGAGCGTTTCCTTCTTTGTGCATAAGCATCACGCGCCACGAAAAACGAAAACCTTCTTCGTTCCAAAAAAGTGAGCCAGGATAGAGCATATAACGCATGGGAATGATCACTTGAAAAATGATGAAAACAACTAAAAGACGATGAAGCCAAACATTTCGCTTTTCTATGAATTTGGCAACAAAAGATTCTTTTTGGACCGAAAAGGCATTTTTTTTAAAGAAATTGATGATTTTTTCATGAAAATCACTGGAAAAGAAAATCAAAGTACAACCAATCATGACATAAGGAAAAACGCCGATAGGGAAGAGCCAACCCGTCATCAAATGAAAAACAATAACCAAGAGATAAGCGAACATTCGGGTTCGGGCAATCAGCAAGAAAAAGACAATGAACAAGTCGTAAAAACAGCCAAACCAAGAAAACACATAGGCAAGCCATTTTTCAGCAAAAAGTGGTCCAAGCACAGGCATGTCTCTGTGTGATTGCAACCAAGTATGTAAAGGTTCAGCTTCCAATAACCAATCCGAGTTTATTTTTGCCAGTCCCGCAAAGAAATAAACACAAGCGATTTGAAACTGAAGGATCTGAATGTGAAATCTTCTCGTAACGGACCATTCATCCATTTTTCTCCATTTGATGTCCAAGGAGAACTTTCTGTTGCACGGCAAGAAAATTATCAAAAAAGCAATGAGACTAACGAAATAGTAGTGGTTGAGATAATTCGTTTTATCCAATAATTCGATGTAGGTAAAGGAAAGAAAAAATAGGATGATACTGAATCGGTAAAACAATCCCAAAATTATGCCCAACGAACCCAAAAGCATGAGTATAAAAGGAAGATACATCCACTCTCCTGGAAATGGTTTCACCCATTCAAAGCCGAGAAATCCAAAGAAAAATTTGGGTTCGATATACAAATCATAAACCCAACCTTTTAAAAGAAAGCGTAAAGTTCCTAAAAAAGCTAAACTGCCAAAGATGATCCGAAAAGTGACCAAAGGCGCGATAGAAGAATAAGCTGATTTAGAGAAAAGGCTCATGAATTAATCTCCGTCATTATCCTGATACGTTATCAATACGCCAAAGGCTGAGGTCATGTCTGTTTTGAGATAAACGACCATGGCCTGCATGTTGACATACAGCTCATCCAAATCTGCAGGGTTTGACGCGACTTCCAGAGCCAAATCGTCACTTAGAAATCCCAGTTTAACAAAACTAAAATTGAATCTGTCGGTGATTTGAGCTTGCACGTTATTTTTTTCTAAAGCCAATAAATAATCGTCAAATCCAACACCGTTCACACCATCTTGTCCTGTTCCATCATACAAATGACGCAAAGCAATGAGGTTTTCTTTGAGCAATAAAACAGATTTTTTAGAAAAGGGAGCTTCTTCGTATTCTAGTTGAGGAATACCTAGGCTTTGCTTGCCAATAGGAATTCCCAATTTAGCATTCTTTGCGAGTTCAAAATCTTGATTGAAAGCATTAATTAATAGTGAAAAACCACTAGTAGATTCTGTCCCAGTGGAATTTGGGAAAATGTTGGTGTAACTCGTGTTCCATTCGTTGACTACAAGATCAATCTCACTTTTCATTTTAATTAAAATAGCATCGACGTAATTTTTCAAGTCTTGTTGAGTAGTCAATGAATTCAGAGCATCATTGCGATAAAATAAATATTCAAGCGCTGGAAAACCAATCGCATCAATGTTCGAAAGAGCGAATAAATCTGGATTTACAGTTGATACATTACTAATTATTTTTGCAGTATCTGATGGGAAAGTTCCGAAACTCGCTTTCAATCCATGATTTAAGGCTGGACCAAAATTGAACATTTTCACCCTCTGAAAACGGATATTGGCATTTAGCCATTTCGTTTTAACGGCATCCAAAGTTCCAGCATTGGGCTGATTTTTAAAGGTTTCCCAATCAGCAATTAGATAGTTGATTTCATTTTGTAAATCGATGTAACGCGGTAAAGCGATTTTCTCAGAAACTTGAACCAATAGGGCGGTTTTATTGAAATTCATTTCGTCAACCGTATTTTTTTTCTTGCAAGCAGAAAAGAAGATTACAGAAAGAAAAAGAAAGAAAAACAGTTTTTTTATCATGATGCTAGTATTTTGATTCTAAGCTTGCTTTAATCGCGTTTAAGTCGGTCAAGGATAAATCCCAAAGATTTGTACCAAATGCTGCCATTAGTGCATTGTGCTCGGCTATGGTCATATTGCGCGTTGCAGAGGGCGCATATCGAATATTGAATGCGAATGCATAGGCTTCACTCAGACCGTGCAAGTATTTTGCATTGTCATTTCCATAATAGCCAATTGCCGCTGTCAAATAGGTAATGGCTTGGTTTGCTGAAATATCTTCCCAAGTTTTTTGGATATTTTGAATGGCCGCATCGCGATCGGCATATATTTTTTCACCGATCGCTGCTCTACCTTTCAAAAAGTTGGACATCATTAAATTATTGGAACCTAAGTTTGCATTTTGACTTTGACAATATTTTCCCCAAAAACGTGTTGCTGGAATGGTTGGGAAGTCCACAGGAACCCCAAAGTAACCAAAAGCTTCGTCCCAATGGTGTTGCATGGTGGTATAATATTCGCCATTAGTGGGATCAACCGGAACTGAATTGTCCACATTCATTTTATCTGGTCCTAAATAAACATTCAAAGCTTGGTACATAAAGACGGCACCCATCACTGATTTTTCAATCATTTCAGCATAATCGAACCCATTTGCACTGATAAGATAAGTGCTGTTTCCTGATGTCAGAGTGCCTGCTTGACCAGATGCGGCCGTTTGCCCAAAATTTTGACTAGCCGCAGCAATAGAATCAAAATAACTTTCAATTAAAGCTACATCCAAACTAAAGCATTTGTCTTTCAATTGTTTCGTACTGGAAAAAGAAAAAGGATTGTTGGAATTACTGAACATATCTTTTAGAATTTGAGCAGAAATCACTCCAATTTCTCCAGACTCGGCATAGGCAATCATCTCATCCAATTGATTCAATCTCTCGGTTTGTCCCGAAAAAGAAACCGTTGAATTTCCGTTAGCATCATTGAATTGATAGGTACTTGGAATAGCATAAGAACTTACCTCATAAACACAAGTGCCGTTGTCTTTTTTTGCTTTCTTGTCGAAATTAACGGCAGTTTCATCAGTACAACCTCTTTTTTTACAAGCAGTTAGTGCAATGATTCCAAATACTAAGGTCAAAAGTTTGATTTTCATGTTTATTTATTTTTTTATTTATATTCATTCTAAACTACCTGACAAAAGTACCTTGACTGTGTTGAGTGACCAATACCTTTTTTGGGGTATTTGGAGAAAAACTTTTGATAGAATTGGTTGTTGATAATCTGTTTTAAATTCTTTTATTCCACAAAATCTTACAAGAAAATATTCTTCAAATCATTCTCTCAACCAGACTGAATCGTATCGGGACAGAATGATATGGGTAAAAACAAACAATCATAGAGAAGGTACTTTTATCATTTTAACTTTTAATACATCCGATAAATCCCAAAAATAGGGTGCAGAAGCTGAAAAGAAAAGGTAAAATCTGCTAACATCAGAATCAGCATTTAATACACTTCAGTCAACTCTTTTCCAAACCGTTTATATGAGCCTATTTTTATCCTACATTTAAGAATATTTAAAGAATTCAAGCATGAATAGGATAACAAAACACCGATACGATTTCTTTCTGTTATTGTTAAATCTTACAATATTGACATATCCTGTTAATGCACAAGTATTCAACTGGTGTGATGATGGTTATTTAATTGGAGGTGCGGTTTGTCAAAATATCGATAATAGTGGAATTGATATTGAAGTTTCCGAATTGGTTGAAGAATACTGCAGTGTTTTGTATGGACATTCAATAGTGGTCACTGGCATTGATGATTTTGGGTTTGGAGGAGTGCAACATACCTACAAATTCTTATTTTCAGAAACCATTGATTTAAGCTTTTATGTTTATGACGTTAATTATGGAACCAATTGGAATGACCAACTCGTATTTTCTGAATTTCCGGTCGTATTTTATCAATCAGGGGTAATGGTTTCAGGCAATACTATTTCCCCTGCACTTGGCTCTAGCAGTGCGAATGGAGTTATTGGTGTGAAATTCGAAAATATCGATAGTCTAATTATTACACACGGATCGGGAACTTCAGCCAACCCAGGACATATATATATTACTGAGCTTGTAATTGGTGAAGAAACAGCTAATTTAAACGAGATGAACGCAAGAAGCCATATGCTTCTTCTCACAGATTATGGTTTAAAAATTATGGGTTTATCGTCTCCGATTTCAAATTTACGCATCACGAGTTCTGATGGTAGAGAAGTAAACTTCACCAATCGAATGGAAAATAACGAATTACAGGTTCATTTCAATACGCTATCTTCTGGAATTTACTATTTACAATTTGAATTGAAAAATGGCCAGTTGGTTAGAGAAAAGTTTTATTCTAAGTGAAATTGAATTCTTAAATGCAAGTGAGTGTAGGTTTAAATCTATGTAATCTTTTATAAATTAGTTTTAATGATATCTGGTGAGTTTGCATTCCATTGAGAAGATTGACTTGTTGCTCTTCTCATCAAACTTTTACAGATTTTTCGCAGATTACATTTTCAATCCTCCCAAGTTGCTTACCTTTAATTCATGAAAAAACATATCCTCATTGGCGAAAGTGGCGGTTCCAAAACGGATTGGGCTTTACTTTCTTTTGATGGGAATAGTTCAAGAACCAAAAGCGACTCACTGCATCCACTCAATTGGGAAAAGTTCAATTGGAGACGATTGCACAATATCCTAGAGCAAATCGATGTGAAATACGATGAAACGGAATTGTTTTTTTTCGGTGCAGGATGCAATAACATAGAAAAAGCTGCCGAACTGAAAGAGAAATTTGAAGCATTTGGTTTTCAGGAGATTACGGTTAAAGGCGATCTGCAATCGGCATGTGAAGCTACTTTGGGCGAATTGAACGGTCATACCGCCATTTTAGGTTCTGGATCAGTTTTCATCGAATTTTCAAAAAAGGAGGTTCAGCATCATTTTGGTGGTTTGGGCAGAAAACTGGGGGATGAAGGTGGCGGATATTATTTTGGAAAAATGGTTTTGAACGATTTTATGACAGGAAAAATGTCTCTTGGACAGAGCGCAATTCTTCAATCTGTGTTGACTTTGAGCGAATTGGCTGAAATTAAATCAAGTGAAATAAGTGACGAATTGATTCTTCAAATAGCAGCAAAGTTGAACGATAATTTGTTTGAATTTGAGGCTTATCATCAACACAATTTTGATTTGTTTTTCGAAAAGTATGTCGTGACCAATTTGAAAAAAGAGGAGACGATACATTTCGTTGGTAGTTATGCTTATTTTCACGAAGAAATTCTCAAAAGGGCTTGTCACAAACACGGATTTACACCCGGAAAAATCGTTGCACGCCCCATTGAACAATTGATTAAATTTTACAGAAAACACCTTTAAAACATGTCATTGAAAAATATACTTTTCACCCTTTTACTATTTTCAGTTACCCTAGGTATAGCGCAAGATTGTCCTGTTTTCCCCCATCCACAGAATTACACAAGTATGACTGGCGAGTTTTATTTTGGTGAAATGGTAATGGTTTCCACCAAAGATTTACCGATGTCTGGTCAAGACTATTTAAAATGGTATTTGCCCCATGATTTGAAAATAAATACCTTGTTTGTCGCAGAGGGTGGCGATGTACTTTTCCAAAGATTAACGAATGCTCCGCCAGACAGTTATTCCATCAAAATTGATAAAAAAATTAAGATTTCCTATTCGAGTGATGCATCCCTATTTTATGCTTTTCAAACGCTTCGTCAGCTTATTTTAAAAAATGAAGGTCAATATTATTTGCAAAATGTTACCATCAGCGATGAACCTAATTTTCAATACCGCGGCATGCATTTGGACGTTAGTCGGCATTTTTTTACCGTGGAGGAAGTCAAAAAGTACTTGGATTGGATGGCGCGCTACAAATTCAATAAATTTCATTGGCATTTGACAGACGATCAGGGTTGGCGCATTGAAATCAAGCGTTATCCCAAGTTAACAGAGATTGGAAGCGTTCGCGCTCAAACTCTGAAAGGTCATGCTTCAGTTGATCCACAAGTTTATGACGGAATTGAGCACAAAGGATTCTATACACAAAAGCAGATCAAAGAAATTGTAGCATATGCAGCCGACTTATTTATTGAAGTCATCCCAGAAATTGAAATGCCAGGTCATGCAAGAGCCGCTTTGGCCGCGTATCCAGAATATTCTTGCGATGGTGTTCGCGTTCCAGTTGCTGAAACGTGGGGTGTTTTCGAAAAAGTATTTTGTTCCAAAGATGAAACGATCACTTTTTTACAAAATATTTTGTCTGAAGTAGTCGAACTTTTCCCAGGAAAATACATTCATATTGGCGGTGACGAAGCGCCAAAAACAGCATGGAAAGCGTGCGACAATTGTCAGCTTCAAATGGAAAAGCACAATTTAAAAAACGAAGAGCAGTTGCAATCTTTTTTCATCAAAGAGATGGATAAATTCCTCCAAGGAAAAGGAAAGACCTTAATCGGCTGGGATGAAATATTAGAAGGTGGTCTTTCTCAGAACGCCGTGGTTATGTCGTGGCGTGGAATCAAAGGTGGAATAGAGGCTGCTGAACAAGATCATATGGTGATTATGACACCCGGTTCTCACTGCTATTTTGATCATTATCAAAGTGATAGAAAGGGTGAGCCTTTGGCCATTGGTGGTTACACAACTTTGGAAAAAGTGTACAGTTTCCAACCAATTCCAGAAGAATTAAGAGCTGACAAACAAGGACTAATTATCGGTGCTCAAGCGAATCTATGGACCGAATACATCGATAATTTCGAGCAAGTTGAATACATGATTTTGCCGAGAATGATCGCTTTGTCTGAAGTGCTTTGGGGTACGAATCAAGACTATGCAACTTTTCTGAATCGTCTGGAAACGCATGAATTTCCTCGCTTGAAAGAAAAAAAAGCAAATTTTTCGACTGCCGCTTTGTACATGACAACTTTGATTACCTCAAGTCCAGATGGAGTAGAAGTAAGTTACGAAACGATTGATCCAGCGCAAAAAATAGATATCGATCTGAAATCTGACGAATCACTCCAGCTCAAAGATGGAAACACGGTGGTTTTAAAGAAAACGCTTCGTCCACGTTGGATAAAAATCAAAGCCAAAACCGTAACGGGAACAACACAAGATACGTCCAGTCTCCATATTTTGCAGCACAGCACTTTGGGCGAATCATGGACAATTACGCCAAGTCCAAGCACCTATTATCCGGGCAAAGGAGCATTGACCTTAAGCGATGGAGTAATAGGCGCGCGTCCATGGAATGGAAAAGAATGGTTGGGTTTTAATGAAGGCGATGTTCAGTTGAAATTCGATTTAAACAACAAGAAACTTGTAAATGATCTGAACATCAGTATGCTTTCAGCTCCATCTTCATGGATTTATTTGCCAGAAACAATAAGTCTTCGCTATTCGAAAAATGGCAAGAAATGGAAAACACTGGAATCAAAAGTTGATAAGGAATTGATGAAAATTTCCCTCGGAAAGAAAACGAGATATCTTGAAGTCACGATAAATTGCATGGACAATATCCCAGAAGGCCAGAACGGCGCAGGGCATATGCCTTGGTTGTTTATGGATGAAATTTGGTTGGACTGAATTTAGTCTAATCGGGGCTTTTTTTAAGATTTTTCTAACTTTACAAAACAAGACCAATGAAAACAATGACTTGCGAAGAACTGGGCGGCGCGTGCGGACTCGAATTTCGTGCCAACACATTCGAAGAAATTGCCGAAATGAGCAAAAAACACGGTACGGAGATGTACCATAAAAAAGATAAGGATCATCTAGCTGCCATGCAAGACATGATGGAAAAGTTGGAAACACCTCAAGAAATGCAAGCTTGGTTTGAAAGTAAGAAAAGAGAGTTTGAGAATTTGCCAGAAGATTAATGAACTGCACTTTCACGTTCACCAAACTCCTTAATTAAAGCCAAAAAGTCCCTCCCAAATCGCTCAGCCTTGGCGTTTCCAACCCCAATCACTTCCAGAAATTCATCCAAATTGGAAGGCAGTTTATTAGCCATATCATGCAAACTCACATCACTAAAAATAATGTAAGGCGGAACATTAGCTTGAACTGCCAACTTCTTCCGCAACATCCGAAGACGATCAAACAACATTTCATCAGACGATAAAATAATTTCCTTTCTGGGCTCTTTTTGCGGTTTGTTTTCTTTTAAATCAATGAAATGTGAAAGATGTAAATCTTGTTTTCCAAAAAGAATATTTTCTCCAAAAGGCGTGATTTTCAGGTTCATTCTTTCGTGATAAGCTATTTCAAAAACCCCTTGATTTTTCATTCCTATCAAATAATGCGACCATTCTTTCCAAGAGTGTTGCGCACCAACACCATAAGTTTTTACTTTATCCAATCCACGTTCAAAAATTTCCGCTGTTTTAGCACCTCTAAGTGTGTCAATCAACATGAGTGTCGCTAGGTTTTCTTCACATCTTTTCACGGCAGAAAGCGCCATTTGTGCAAGTTTTGTTCCATCAAAATATTTAGGAGGATTTGAGCAAACATCGCAGTTTTGACAATCTTTTCCTAAATTCTCCGAAAAATAGGAGAGGAGTATCTTCCTTCTGCAATGATCGGCCTCGGCATATTGAACCATTCGATTCAATTTCTCCAATAAAACTTCTTCTTGGGCGCTATCCTTTGCGAAATCACTGAGCAATTTAACATCGCGATAGTTGAAATACAAAATAGCTTCAGAAGGCAATCCATCACGGCCCGCACGACCAATTTCTTGATAATATCCTTCTAAATTCTTGGGTAGATTGTTATGAATAACAAATCGTACGTTGCTTTTGTCAATTCCCATTCCAAAGGCTATTGTCGCGCAAATGACTTGAACGTTGTCGTTCAAAAAATCGTCTTGAACTTTGGCTCTTGCACCATGTTCCATTCCCGCGTGGTAATAGGAAGTGTTAATTCCAGCAGAACTCAAAACGGCCGCAATTTCCTCTGTTTCTTTTCTCGAAAGACAATAAATAATTCCCGTTTCGTTTTGTCTGTTTTTCACATAAGCGATGATTTCATCCATTTTTCGTGACTTGGGCAAATTTCCTCTGACTTTCAAAGAAATATTCGGTCGGTCAAATGAACTCAAGAAGATTTGAGGATTTTTCAAACCTAAATGTTCAACGATATCGCGGCGCGTATGTTTGTCCGCTGTGGCCGTCAGTCCTATGAAAGGGAGATGATCTAGTTTTTTTCGAAGGGTGAAAATTTGTGTGTATTCAGGTCTGAAATCGTGTCCCCACATCGAAACACAATGTGCTTCATCGATTGCAACGAGTGACAAGTTTAGATTCAAAATCCAATCTTCACTGCTGCTGAAGAGAGTTTCAGGAGCGACATAAAGCATTTTTAGTTGACCTTTCTCAGCTTGTGAACGGATTTCATTTTTGGTTAAGAAATCTTGCGTGCTATTTACAAATTCAGCAGGAATTCCATTTGCTTTTAGAGCCTGAACTTGGTCCTGCATCAAAGAAATCAACGGAGAGATAACCAAAGTAATACCATCCAACAATAAACTAGGGATTTGAAAGCAAATTGATTTTCCTCCTCCCGTGGGCATCAAAACCAAGGCATCTTTTTTTTCTAAAACAGCTTGTACGATTTCTTCTTGTTGATCTCTGAAAGTATCGTAACCAAAGAATTCTTTGAGAATTTTCGTCGGGTTTTTCTCCATGTTGCAAAAGTATATTTTACTTTAAGATAGTGAAAAAGTAGAATTAGAAAAAGTGAAATAGATTTTTTTTAGGGATAAACTACAAATTAAATTTTGCCCAATCAAGCTGAAAATCTAATTACATTTACAACAAAAAAAGCATGAAACTGGAACTTTGTGTGACGGATTTGAAAGGGATTCTATTAGCGAAAAAATATGGTTTTAATCGTGTGGAACTTTGTATCAATTTGGAAGTTGGAGGAACTACGCCGTCAAACGGATTAACCCTTTTGGCTTTGCAACAACAATTGGAAACACATGTTTTAATTCGTCCACGTGCCGGCGGATTTGCATACTCCGACTTAGAGAAAGAAACCTTATTGGCTGAAATTCATGGGCTTATGGATTTGCCTGTTACTGGTTTTGTAGTAGGTGCTTTGAAGGAAAATAAAGAAATTGATACAACTTTAATAGGCGAAATTCGAAAGTTGACGAAAAAGAAGGAACTTACTTTTCACCGTGCTTTTGATGAAATGACGAATTGGGAAAATGGGGTGGAAGTGCTCAAATTTTTTCGATTTAAAAGAGTTTTAACTTCTGGTCG
This sequence comes from Crocinitomicaceae bacterium, assembly GCA_041751955.1. Lineage (GTDB taxonomy): Bacteria > Bacteroidota > Bacteroidia > Flavobacteriales_D > Crocinitomicaceae > UBA2040. The sequence goes on along the minus strand of JBGSIB010000005.1, from coordinate 19,912 downwards.
AACGGCGAATGTGGACCAAGGATTCGATAATTATAAGCAAATCAAGGAAGTTTTTGGTAATGATTTGGAACTGATGATAGGAGGAGGAGTAAACCAAGGAAATATAGCTCGATTAGCCAAAGAAATTCAACCCGATGCCATTCACTTTTCTGCGGCAGCAGCTGGTGCTGTAGAAAATTCAAGTTTCTCCATCAATCGATTGCAAATAAGTGAAAAGAAACTAACGGAAATGTTAGCGGCTTTGAAAGCTTAAAATCTATCTAGAACGTATTGAATTAATTCATTCATAGGTTTCGAGTAATCTTTCGAAAAATCACCAGTTGGTCTGTTGGCTATACCCAAACAGATAGTTGCACAGGAGTGTCCTAATGCATGTCCTAATGCGAAAAGCGCCGAACTTTCCATCTCAAAATTAGTGATGGGATGATTTTGAAAGGTTGAATTTTCCAGCGTTTTTCGCCATTCATTTTTCAAAGGCAAACGTATACTCCTTCCCTGTGGTCCGTAGAATCCACTCGCCGTTAAAGTTATTCCTTTATGGACTTTTTCTCCTTCCAATCGATTCGTTAAGTCTGCGTTTGATGAAATCAAGTAAGGTTCCACTTTTTCAGGAAATGGACAGTGGTTTTTTATTTCAGAAAGCAGATTTTTTTCTTTTGAAGTGAAAGAAATATCATAAAAATGGGCAACATTATCTAAGCCTAGCGCCATTTCTGAAAGAATGTATTGATGAATTGGAATGTTGGATTGAAGTATGCCACAAGTTCCAATTCGAATCATTTCTAAACTTTTTCTTTCGGCATTTAATTCTTTGGTTTCAAGATTGATATTGGCCAGAATATCCAACTCATTAACAACAATATCTATGTTGTCCGTTCCAATTCCAGTAGATAAAACTGACAAGCGCTTGCCTTTGTATATTCCGGTGTGACATACAAATTCTCTATGTTGTGAGCGATGCTCGATACTGTCAAAAAAAGAGGTGACCAATTCCACACGGTCTTGGTCACCTACTAATATTATTTTGTCTGAAATGTGCTCGGCACTCAAGCCCAAATGATAGACTTGATTTTTGTTATTGAGAACTAACTCAGACGATTGAAAAGGCATACTTATGGTTTAACGCTTCCAAATACTTTTACAAGGATATCGGATACGCGAGCCAAAGGATCAACACGAATTTTGTTTTCTTCTTTTTCTACCATAGTGAAAAGTCCATCAATTGCTCTTGCGGTAACAAAAGCGTTCAAATCAGTCGTTACTTTTTCACCGCCTGTAAAAATCATGGCTTGATTGTATTTGGCAGCCAATGGATCCCAATAATCTGTCAGTTTTACTTTGGCGATTGCATCAGCAACTTTGGGAGAAAAGGCAGCCGTTAATTGTGCAGTTGTATTGTCCTTTAAAAATTTAGTTGCTGCACCATTTCCCCCGTTCAAGATAGCAAAACCATCCGAAACGGTCATTCCTTTAATGGCATTTATGAAAATAGGTAAAGCTTCTTTCGTTGCCTCCTCGGCTGCTCTGTTCAAGGTTGTTTCAAATTTATCAACTTGACCAGAAAGGCCTAATTCTAATGCTTTTTCTTTAACTTTCAAAGCATCTGGCGGGAAAGGCAAACGAATCTCTGCATTCGCTAAAAATCCATCTGTAACTGAGGTTAAATTCACTGAATTTTTAATACCGACAGTTAAGGCTTCTTTCAATCCAGATATAACTTCTGTATTTGTTAAAGATGGTGTAGTAGTTCCATCTGTGGTTAGAACTTCATTGGCTACTTCATTCAGTACATCACACGAAATCAATGACCCGGCAACGATTCCACAAACGATAAATATTTTTTTCATTTTCTAGTTTTTTCAAATATAAGTACAAAGATACAAATGGCGAGCCAAAAAAAAGGACACCCGATATGGATCTCCCTTTTTGGTTGTCAATTTAAAATATAGGTTAACGTATAATCATTACGCTTCCGGTGAATATTTGTGGTTCATCTGAACCTACTTTTTTCGCTCTCATTTTCCAATTGTAAACTCCTTGAGGTACAATTCTGCCTGCGTAAGTTCCGTCCCATTCTGCATTCAAATCATTGGAAATCCATACGACTTCACCCCAACGGTTATAAACTTCAATCTGCCAATCTTGACCATCTAATCCATCTGTAACAACTTTCCAATTTTGATTGAATTGATCGCCATCAGGAGTAAAAGTATTTGGTGCATAAACAATGATATCGCTTTTAACAATCAATATTGCTTTTGTTGAGTCAATACAACCTTTAGATGATGTCACCAACAAATTGATTTCATAGTTACCTTCTTTTGATGGGAAAGTAAAGAATGGTTCTTGCAATGTAGAAGTTGAAGGAGTGGCATCAGGTGCATACCAGAACCAAGAGATAACATCTTCTGATTTATCAATCATTCCAACTTTTGTTTCGAAAATTGTTGTTGGATTGGTAGAGATATTAAATCTTGCTTTAGGTCTTTCCAAGGCGGAAATAATTTGAGGAAAAGTACCTGTGTAAACACATCCGTAGACTGAAGTTATCGTCATCGTCACATCATAAAAACCTGCGATTTCAAATAATTGATTGACATCGTTCATCAAAGGAACTGTTTGCGACTCACCATTACTGAAATCATAAGTTGTTGTTGCGATATCCGCACCATTCACCGATATGTTCGCAAAATTAAAGGTATATGGAGCACAAGCTTCATATGGGTCAGGAACGACCATCGGAATGATATCTTGAAGGAATGTAATCATCAAGGTGTCTGAATCTGTAGGACTTCCGCAAACTTCAGACAAAACCACCGCATATTGAGTTCCTGAATTTACAGGATCTACCATGATATATTGAGAGTTTGAAATTTGTGTACCATTCTCATACCAAGTATAAATGTAAGGTGTAGAACCTCCCATTCCCACTGCACCAATCAAAATACTTGATTCAGAACAAATCATCGTATCGGTTGCCATGCTGTCGATATACAAAGCAGGTGGCTCACTTAGCGTAGTATTTAATGTAACAGAACAGTTATTTTGGTCTGTAATGGTAACGGATTGCGGCCCTACAAACAAGTCGTTTGCGTTTGCCGTGGTTGAAGCCGAACCACTCCAAGAATAAATATACGGTGCCGTTCCATTTATAACACTTAAGTTAATGATTCCTGTATTCAAAGAATGGCAGTTTACATCAACTTGGTTAATTATATTTGCGGTAATAGCTGGAATTTCCGTAACAGTTACCGTAACGATTTCAACACAACCGTTATCACTTGTTATCGTACAAGTATAAGTTCCTGCTGTTAGACCAACCGCAGTTTGTGTACTTTGCGCTAAAGCATCATTCCATAAATAAGTCGTATTAGTACCTAGTGGTGTCATGGTTGCGGTTGCAGTACCATCTGCTCCACCAGAGCAAGTGACTTGTGTTGTAGTTCCTGAAGATGTCGCAACTGTATTTCCAACTGTTGTTGATGCTGTTGCTGGACATCCGTTAGCGTCTGTTGCATTGACTGTGTATGTTCCTGGGGTTACACCCGTAACCGCTGCTGTATTTTGACCTAATGCTGGCCAAGAATAAGTGAATGGTAAAACTCCCGCTCCCGGTGTAGCAGTAACTGAACCTTGTCCTGAACCACAAATATCATCAGTTGATGCTGCTGTTACAGAAGCATTCGTTCGTGTTATCCAAGTGGTATCGGAAACCGCTCCAATTGAAGCTCCACAGACTGTTCCTGTCAAATAGTATCCGGTCGTGCCAGGAGGAACGTTTGTAACAGTTAATGTGGGAGTATATGCCCATTGCTGATTCAATGTTGACCTCCATTGCAAACCAGAAGCTCCACCTGCCGATGAAATAGCTTGATAGGGAATAGTTGATATTGCATAAGCATTCGTATTTGTTGGGCTTGTTGGCGTAAATCTTTTACCATCATTGAGTGCTGTCCAAACAGTGTTGTTTCTTCCTGGCGTGATGTGAGCAACTGTTCCTGCTGCATTCATGTTTCCTTGTATAGCACGATTGCTATTCCAGTTTCCACACTCTCCTTTTTTACCAAGATGATATTCAATTACGTTCGTTGTTTCGTAAAAAATAAAAGCCGAATAATTACAATCTTGCGTACAAGAGAACATCGTGATTCCTTTATATAAAACGATAAATTTTCGATTTGGAGCTGTTCCAATCGTTTGGTATTGAATACTACCCGAAGCCGCATTAACAGGATTTAAATCTTGATAACAACCCATCGCTGCATTCAGACCTCCTGGAACCGTATTTGTTGGAAGTGGTGTTCCGTTTAATACCCAAGGACAATATCCTCCGGCACTAGCAAGGTTGAAAGAAACCAAACAATTTGAACCAATCAAACATGATGTATACGTCTGTCCGTAAAAACTAAAACTGAATCCCATTGGAATAGCAGCACTCCATTGGTCATCGCTTAAAATTACATTAGTGGGATTTGTTAATGTTGGACCACTAGTTGGGCCACCAGTTCCACAATCAACAATATTTACAGTTTGTCCTTGACATACCGTTGTATCAACGCCTAAACAAAGAGTTACGGCAGGAAGCTGACCGTAGCTATTTGTCAAGGTTATTAATGCAAACGACGTGGTTACGAAAAGTCGATTTATTAATTTCATAGTTTTTATTTCTTCTTAGTTACAAAGATGACGAAAATTCAAATCGATGGTTGTCTTTTTTTCCAACATTAATTCGATTTTTGTGAAACTATTGAAATCCAACAAAATAATGTTGGTATATTTTGGTAATATGGAAACGTTTAGAGTAAATATTATAATTAAATTTGCCTCGATTTTAAACCTATTTAGAAAATGAGCGATTATAAAGCACAAATTGATGCTTTCATGGACAAAGTAAAAGCCAAAAATGGCCATGAAGCTGAGTTTTTACAGGCGGTACACGAAGTAGCAGAGGTAGTTATTCCTTTCATTCAGGACCATCCGAAATACATGGAAAACAATATCTTGGAAAGAATTGTTGAGCCAGAAAGAACTATTTTGTTCCGCGTTCCTTGGTTGGATGATGCCGGAAAAATGCAAGTGAATAGAGGATACCGTGTTGAATTTAATTCAGCAATAGGACCTTATAAAGGAGGTTTGCGTTTTCACCCTTCCGTAAATTTGTCAATTTTAAAATTTTTAGGATTCGAACAAATCTTTAAAAACTCTTTGACTACTTTGCCAATGGGCGGTGGAAAAGGAGGTTCTGATTTTGATCCGAAAGGCAAATCAGAAATGGAAGTGATGAAATTTTGTCAGTCTTTTATGACTGAATTGAGTCGTCACATCGGTGCTGATACAGACGTTCCCGCTGGTGATATCGGTGTTGGTGGTCGTGAAATTGGTTACATGTTTGGTCAATACAAACGTATCCGTAATGAATTTACAGGCGTTTTAACTGGTAAAGCAAGAAACTGGGGTGGATCTTTGATTCGTCCAGAAGCGACAGGATACGGAACAGTATATTTCGCGAAAGAAATGCTTTCTACGAAAAACGATACTTTCCAAGGTAAAGTCGTAGCTGTTTCAGGTTCTGGAAATGTAGCTCAATACGCTTGTGAAAAAGCTACGCAATTTGGGGCTAGAGTTGTTACTATGTCGGATTCAGAAGGGTACATTTATGATGCAGATGGAATCGGTGCAGAGAAATTGGCGTTCATCATGGAATTGAAAAATGTGAAAAGAGGACGTATTTCTGAATACGTTACGAAATATCCAAACGCTAAATTCACTGCAGGTGCTCGCCCTTGGAGTGAAAAAGTAGATATTGCTTTGCCTTGTGCTACGCAAAATGAATTGAATGGCGATGAAGCTAGAGCTTTGTTAGCAAACGGTTGTATGTGTGTTGCGGAAGGTGCAAATATGCCTTCTACTCCAGAAGCGGTTGAAGCCTTTCAAGCGGCGAAAATTTTGTTTGCTCCAGGAAAAGCATCAAATGCAGGTGGTGTTGCTACATCGGGATTGGAAATGTCTCAAAACTCTTTGCGTTTGTCTTGGCCAAGTGAAGAAGTGGATCAAAAACTTCACGGAATCATGGTATCTATTCATGAAGCTTGTGTTCAATACGGAAAAGGTAGCGATGGAAACGTAGATTACGTTAAAGGTGCTAATATTGCTGGATTCGTAAAAGTTGCAGACTCAATGATAGACCAAGGTTTGGTATAAAAACTAAAAAAAGAACAAATGAGGGCGGAAAATTTTTCGCCCTTATTTGTTTACAATATATTTTTCATGGAATCAGTTCAAAAAAGACAAATAAAATACAATCGAGAAGGATTTGAAGATCAGGAACTTCTGGATATTTATCGCAAAATTCTTCTTCCGCGTTTGATAGAAGAAAAAATGCTGATTCTCCTGCGTCAGGGAAAAATTTCTAAATGGTTTTCTGGTTGGGGACAAGAAGGCATATCTGTGGGTGTTGCCTATTCTATGGACCCCAATGAATACATTCTTCCAATGCACAGGAATTTAGGAATATTTACGACAAGGGACATTCCACTAGACAGATTATTTGCCCAATTTCAAGGAAAAATGACTGGTTTTACAAAAGGGAGAGACCGTTCATTTCACTTTGGTTCAAAAGAGCACAAAATCGTTGGAATGATTTCTCATTTGGGACCTCAATTAGGCATCGCCGATGGAATAGCTTTGGCGCATAAAGTTAGAAAAGAGAAAAAGGCTACAGTTGTTTTTACTGGAGATGGTGGAGCATCCGAGGGAGATTTTCATGAAGCATTAAATGTTGCCTCCGTTTGGGATTTACCAGTGATAATTGCTGTAGAAAACAATCAATGGGGTTTGTCTACTCCAAGCAAGGAGCAATTTCGCTGCAAACAGTTCATCGACAAAGGAATAGGTTATGGAATGTATGCCGAAAAAGTGGATGGTAACAACATTCTTGAAGTGATTACAACGGTTCGCCGTTTAGTGGAAGATATACGTGAAAATTCGCGACCTGTGTTATTGGAATGTGTTACTTTCAGAATGAGAGGGCACGAAGAAGCTTCTGGCACGAAGTATTATCCAGAAGGTTTACAAGACCAATGGGAACAGTTCGATCCAGTTGTGAATTATCAACTTTATTTAGAAGAATTAGAACTTTTGAATGAGGAAAGCATAAATAAAATCAAAGAAGAATTGAAAGCCCAAATTCAAAAAGGGCTGGATGTCGCTTTTGCGGAATCTCGTGTCACACCAAATACAGAAGATGAAGTTGCTGATTTGTTCGCTCCTTTTTCTCCAGAAATTAAACAAGGAACCGGAGCGAAACGGGAAATGCGTTTTATTGACGCGGTTCAAGACGGATTGCGACTTTCCATGAGAAAACACAGTGACTTAATCATCATGGGACAAGACATTGCAGATTATGGCGGTGTTTTCAAGGTGACAGAAAATTTTGTTGACGAATTTGGAAAAGAAAGAATAAGAAATACACCAATTTGTGAATCGGCGATCGTTGGTGCTGGACTTGGACTTTCTATAGCTGGAATGAAAGCGGTTGTGGAAATGCAATTTGCTGATTTCGTAACCTGTGGATTCAATCAAATCGTCAATAATCTGGCAAAGATACATTGGCGATGGGGACAGAATGCGGACGTTGTTGTTCGCATGCCAACAGGTGCAGGTTCTGCAGCTGGACCTTTCCATTCACAAAGCAACGAAGCATGGTTTTTTCATACGCCAGGATTGAAAGTGGTTTATCCATCTAGTCCGAGCGAAGCGAAGGGATTGCTTATGGCCGCTATTGACGACCCCAATCCGGTTATGTTTTTTGAGCATAAAAATCTATATCGCAGTATCAAAGAAGATGTTTTCGAAGATGAATTTACCATAGAGATTGGAAAAGCCAAAGTGAAATCAGAAGGAGAAAAATTGACGATTATTACGTATGGTTTCGGTGTTTACTGGACTCTAGATTTATTGGATCAATATGAAGAAAATACGATAGAACTTCTTGATTTGAGAACGCTTTTACCTTTGGATACTGAAGCAATTTACAAAGCTGTATCAAAAACAGGACGTGTTTTGATCCTCCATGAAGATTGTCTGACTGGTGGAATAGGAGGTGAGATTACGGCTTTAATTAATGAAAATTGTTTTGAAGTACTAGATGCCCCAGTTCGAAGGTTGGCTTCATTGGACACGCCTGTGCCATTTGCAGAAGAGTTGGAAAATAATTTTTTGCCGAAGCAAAAACTTAAGGCAGCTATCGATTCCTTGTTGAATTATTAACTTGAGTTCGAATAGTCAAACTCAGGTTATTAGAAAAGTAGCAACATAAAAAAATCCCCGGCTATCAAGGTCGGGGATTTTTTTGAGATAAAATTTCTTAGTCCTTTACCAAAGTGTATCCAGGATACTTTTTCGCATCATAAACGAATTTTGAATCGTCTATAGTAGGATTTCCCGTAAATTCAGTTAGCGTGTAGGAAGTATTCGTACCATCTTTTCCGCGCATGACAACTTTTTTTAATTCGTTATCTGCAACAGAAATATATAGCACCAAAGTATGGTAATCAACTTTTCCAGGTTGTTTAGGGTAAAGTAAAACCTTATGACATTTTACATTATCAATTGTTTCCGTTGCATCGTATTTGTTTTTGAAACCAGTTTCCCACATGGTCATTAACTTCTTAGGGTTAATGGATTCTTCATCATCATCAGACGCATCAGTTTCGTAAACTCTTTTTTCTTCTTTCACCACGGTCCAAGTTTTTAATCCGTTTGAAATGATTGTATTCTCACCGTATGAAGCATAGAATTTGTTGTCTTTCACCCATCCTTTTCCAGTTACGGTTTGATTGGTTCCAGCCTCATTGTTTTTAATGTTTGCGCTAAACTCGATATAATAAGATTTTTGCGCTTTCATTTTTGTTGAAAGCTTATCTAAAATCTCTTGTGCTTTAGCATCTTGTCCAAATGCAGTGAAGGATACAAGACCGACGAGTAAAATTAAATATTTCATGTATTAAATGTTTTTTTAGGAGTAAAGCATAAACTATGCCAAACCTAGTTAATTCAAAAGTTAAGAAGAATTGTTTCTAAAGTTTTACCATCAATATCATGTTTACCATCAAATTGAAGGATATTCATTCCTAAATTTTCATGCAAAGTTAGTACTTCTTTTTGTTTTTCAGATGTAAAATATGGGTCCTTATCCCCAAGAACGAAGTAACAATTCTGAGTATCTATAATGTTTGTCGGGAAAGCTACATCGGGAGGAAAAACGCTTCCCCATAAAATTAAACCTGTTAAACTATTCGGTTTTTCAAAGTAGAAGCGGGCTGCCGTTGCACCACCTTGAGAAAAACCGAGTAAAGCGATATCTGAATATTGTTCCATTAAAAAATCAATTAATTTTTGAATATAATTCTGATTATCTGCGATATCCATTAATCTATCCTCCTTTGTCATCCATGAAGCGCCTACTCGTCCAGAACTACCCGAAACATAAAAACGATTTAAACCTTCAGCAATTATGAAATCGTATCCTGAATCAATCGAGTTAAATTTTTTGGAAAAATAGGTTGAAAGTTGACCGTAACCATGAAGGACTATAAGCGCTTTAGTATTTGTTTTATTTTCAGATTTTAAGTGAGTAAATCGAGCTGTTTTATTCACCTGTATGTGTTTGCTTTCAGCTTTCATTTGTTCTTTTTTCGGGGTAAATTTAACTATATTTGAGCATTGAAAAGATTTACTGTCATAGTTTTTGTCGGGTTTCTCATTTGGAGTTATGTTGGTTTTTTTGCTTATTTCGAATATGAGAAAAGTGAAATCCGTAGAGAAGTTAAATTGCGACTTAAAAAATCTGTGCCGCAGAGTGATTTGATACATTTTGTCTTTACAAAAGAGGAATCTGAGAAGTTGGTTTGGCTAGAAAAAAATGAATTTCGTCATCAAGGCAAGATGTATGATATTATTCGTTTTAAAACCTTGAAAAATAATCAGCTTGAAATCTTCTGTATTTCGGATCGTCAGGAAAGCAATTTGTTTGCGAAACTGGATTATTTCGTTCATCGAGACCTTCATGATAATCCAAGCGCTCCTCTAAAAAGCTTAAAAATCTTGCAACAACAACCGTTTGATATGCCTGATTTTAATAATTCCATTTCCATTTTTTTGGAAGACAACCGTAAAGAACAGTTTCAAAGTTATGCCAGAACGATTCTAAAAGGTTTTGGGCGCGATTTTCTTCAACCACCTGAAATTGCCTAGATCTAGGTAATAAAAATTCTTAAAAAAAATATTTCTGTCCGAATTCGAGTCTATAATTGAGCTGGTATGCAGGGCGTATTGTACAATTTTAAAAATATAAACATGAATAAATTAATATTGGTCGCACTCTGCTTGATCAGTAGCGTAGTTTTTTCGCAACAAAATAATTTGGTTCAAGTTGTGGATAAAGACACCCGAAATCCAATTGAAATGGCACTTTTGGGAACCAAAAAACCGGACCTCGTCTCACGAACAGACAGCAAAGGTATTGCAGACCTTTCCGAAATGATTAATTCGGAAAGAATAGAGGTCCGAGCCTATGGTTATCAGACTTTGGTTACGAGTTTCTCTGAAATAAAAACGAACAATTTTGTGATAGAACTGCAATCATCTGTAATAGAATTGGAAAACATGGTAGTATCCGCAACTCGCTGGGAACAGTCTTCAAAGGATATTCCAAGCAAAATAAGTGTAATCTCATCTAGAGACATTGCTTTCCAAAATCCTCAAACTGCTGCTGATTTGCTAGGTCTTTCTGGTGAAGTGTTCATTCAGAAAAGTCAACAAGGTGGAGGTAGTCCAATGATTCGTGGTTTTTCAACCAATCGTTTGTTGTATACTGTTGATGGGGTGCGAATGAATACTGCCATTTTTAGAGGAGGTAACATTCAGAATGTAATTTCTTTAGATCCTTTAGCTGTGGAGAACACAGAAGTTTTCTTCGGTTCAGGCTCAGTCGTTTACGGAAGTGATGCGATAGGTGCAGTTATGAGTTTTAAAACTTTGACTCCTATTTTATCCAAGACAGGTAAAACAGTTGTTTCAGGAAAGGCATTATCGCGGTTTTCATCTGCCAACAATGAAAAAACCTTTCACTATGATGCAAACGTAGGTTGGAAAAAATGGGCTTTTGTTACTAGTTTAACACATTCGGATTATGGTGATTTACGAATGGGGAAATATGGTCCAGACGAATATCTACGCAAATTTGTTGTGAAGCGTATCGATAGTGCGGATGTTATAGTGGAAAACGAAGATCCATTGATTCAAGCCCCAACGGGGTACAAGCAAGTTAATTTAATGGAGAAATTGCGTTTTTCACCGAATAAAAAGTGGAATTTCCAATATGCATTTCATTATTCAGAAACATCTAGTTACGGACGCTACGATCGATTGATTGAACTAACAAATGCGAACATACCTCGGTCTGCTGTTTGGAATTATGGTCCTCAGAAATGGATGATGAATCAACTTACAATCGACCACCATGGGAACAATAAAATTTACGATTACATGAGCGTTCGCGTCGCGCATCAAATGTTCGAAGAAAGTCGTATCGACCGAAATTTTAGTGGGGGCAACCGATTCCGATTGCGAACACAAGAAGAGATCGTTAATGCATATTCTTTAAATATCGATTTTGAGAAAGAGTTTGGTCGACACAAGTTATTTTATGGACTTGAAGGTGTTCTCAACGATGTCGAATCAAAAGCAGGTGCATATCACATCGTTACAGGTGCAGACATTCCTGTTGCAGACAGATATCCACAATCAACGTGGACTTCTTATGCTGCTTTCGTGAATTATCAGGCGCATTTGAAAGAAAAATTTATGGTGCAAGTTGGTGCTCGGGTAAATCAAAATAGTATTAAGTCCGACTTCACACGAAATTTATCATTTTATCCCTTTGATTTTACCCAAGCAAATTTAACAAATGAGGCAATAACTGGGAGTGTTGGATTCGTTTATACTCCAAATTCATCATGGAGAATAACTATGAATGGCTCAACTGGATTCCGAGCACCAAATGTGGACGATATTGGTAAATTATTCGACATAAATGGTCAAGAAATTGTTGTGCCAAACGATAATTTGAAACCTGAGTATGCGTATACTGGAGAGTTCAACATTGCTAAAGTTTTAAATAATCGAGTGAAGATTGATTTGACAGGATTCTACACACAATTAGAGAATGCCATGGTAAGAAGAGCATTTCAAGTAAATGGAAATGATAGCATTTTATTCGACGGTCAAATGAGTAAGGTTTATGCTATTCAAAATGCCGCATACGGTAATGTCTATGGCGGTAATGTTGGCATTGAAGTGAAAATTTCAAAAGAATTTACTCTTTCATCTCGCTACAACTTTCAAACCGGTGTTGAGGAATTGGACAATGGTGTTGTTTCTCCTTCTCGACATGCGGCTCCCGCTTTTGGTTTGACTCGTTTAACATTAAAAACCAATAAGTTACGTATGCAGGTTTATGCAATTTACAGTGCGAAAGTAGCCCACGAAGACCTCAATCCTGAGGAGCAACAAAAGCCCGCTATTTATGCGACGGATGGAAATGGAAACACCTATTCTCCTTCGTGGTATACCTTAAATTTTAAAGCCATGTATCAGCTTTCAGATGTGTTTACAGTAAACGCTGGAATTGAGAATATTACGGATCAACGGTATCGATCGTATAGTTCTGGATTAGTTGGTGCGGGACGAAATATTATCCTCTCGCTAAGCGCAAACTTCTAGAGACGACTAATTAAAATAAAAAGTTGGGGTTATTAAATTACCTCAACTTTTTTTATGCCAAAACCCCTTGATAAATTTCTTTTAGCACTTCGACTGTAAAATCAATTTCTGCTTTCGTCGTATATCGTGAAAAAGAGAAACGGGCATTTGGTTTGTCTGAAGGAGCATTTATTCCGGCAAGCACGTGCGAACCTTGCACCGCACCTGAAGAACAAGCACTTCCGCCACTGCAAGCAATTCCTTTTAAATCCAATGTGAATAGCAATAACCCTGATTTTTCTGTTTTTGGTAAACAAACGTTTAGGACAGTATACAAGCTTTTATTCGGATCTGTTTCACCATGAAATTCAACATCTGGAATAGCTTTTTGCAAAGATTGAATCATATATGTTTTGAGGTCTTGCACATGCTCCTGATGAGCGGCAACATCTTCGTAAGCCAAATCCATTGCCTTAGCGAGTCCAACAATTCCGCTGGTATTTTCCGTTCCACCACGTAAACCTCGTTCTTGAGCACCACCGTGAATCAGGGAATGGATTCTCACATTTTTGTTGATGTACAAGAAACCCACTCCTTTCGGGCCGTGAAATTTATGTGCGGCACAGGTCAAAAAGTCAATATGTAGTTTTTGTAAATCGAAAGGGTAGTGTCCCATCGTTTGTACGGTATCTGAATGAAAAAAGGCTCCGGCTTCTTGACAAATTCTTGAAACTTCTTCAATAGGAAGCAAGGTGGCAATCTCGTTGTTAGCATGCATTAAACTTACCAATGTCTTTTTGCCATCCGATAAAATTTCTTTTAAATGATTTAAATCAACGTTTCCTTTTTTGTCGATTTTGATGTACACTAACTCGATGTTTTTCTTTTCTGAAATACTTTCTGCGGTATGCACAACTGCGTGATGTTCAATTGTTGAGGTAACAATCCTTTCAACTTTCAAAGAGTTAACTGCCTCAACAATAGCCATGTTATCGGCTTCTGTTCCTCCTGAGGTGAAAATGATCTCAGAAGGTTGACAATTGATATGTTTTGCAATGGAACGACGAGCTGTTTCAAGATGCGCTTTGACTTGTCTTCCGAAGAAATGTGAGGAGGAAGGATTGCCAAAACCCTCGCGGAGAATTGGTATCATGGCTTCAACAACTTCTGGCGCAACTGGTGTGGTAGCTGCATTATCAAGATAAACGTGCATGCGGAATATTTTGTGCAAAGATAGAAATAAGGATTCGCTAATCGAAAATCAAGGCTTAATCTTTACTTAATAATTGCTTGAAAGTTTCTTTTCCAGGTTCACAACGTTTGAGATTATTGAGCAGCATGATGGCTCTATCCACACGTTTTTCGCTTGATTTAACTTGGATTGTGTAGTATAAAAGATAGCGCTGAAAACCTTTTGTTAGCTTATCAAATCGAATTTTAGCTTCAGGGTCAGTCTCCAAAACCGCAAGAAATTCTGGGGCTACTTCTATGCCATATTCGGAGTCATCTTTTTCAAGTTTGACAGTAACTTCTTCGCCAAAATGAATGCTCATTTTTTTCATACGAGCTGCAGAAATCGTTATGTATCCATTTCCTTCACCTAACGCTACAATTCCACCTTGCCACTTTTCTTTAATGTGGTCATTGATTTCTATCCATATGCGTTGGTTGAATTTTCCCCGTTCAAATTTTCCTTTCAATACATCAAGATAGAAAGAAGAGACCTCAACATAATGCATGTTGAGGTCCTTTTTATGATGAATCAAACTCTTGAATAAAACACTTTCTGAAGACACAAAGTGAAATTAATTAATCTCTTTGTTATAGCCAATTTTCACAGATTTCTTTTCTATGCTTTTTGAAATTGAAGTTCCAAAATCATTTTCGTCATCTGCACCCATTTTCATTTTTTCTTCAGTAATGAATTTCTCTCGTAGTTTGGCTAATTCAGCAATTTTTTTCTGATACTCAACACGTTGATCTTCTTTCTCTTTTAATAATACTTTCTTTTGTTCCAAGGTTTTCCCTTGAAATTCTTTGGGCAATTCTTCATCTTTCATTTTTTCAAGATCTATATTTCCTTTTTTATACGCATCCACCATGTCCCAAGAAGAATTGTCATAATTGGCTTTGGATTTAGCGGAGCTTCGTTCAGCTTTGTTACCAGCACCTATGGATTGAGCATTTTTGTCTTCGTTTTCTTGCATTTCCTTGCGCATCAAACCTTGACTTCCATAACCGAAATAGGTTGTGTTCAAGGAGTCATTTAAGGTGTTGATTAAAGAATCATAAGGAGTTGGAATGTGTTGAACACTAGCATCCGAATCGATGTGAAAATAATCTCCACAACCAATTTTTGCTCCATCAAACCAAAAATCTTTTACCCCTTGTTCATATGGTCCACAATGTATGGTGTTGATAAAGATTTCACGTTCACAAGCGGATGCACAAACTGTTTTGTAGTCAATAGGACCTTGATTGAAAGGTTCATTTCCAGCAATGTAAATCATTTTCAAATCTTCTGGTGCGGCAGACCAAGTTAAATCGGCTAAGGATTTTGAAATCACACCACCGCAATATTCTGATCCTCCATTGGTTGAAATAGAAAATAATTGTTGCGAAATCAAGTCTAGATCCGTTGTTAGCGGGACCAATTGTTTTACGAACATATCTGAAGTTGGATGGCCATCATTTCCGTAGGAATACAGCGCGATTTCAACAGAAGGTACTATGCCATTGTATCTCAATTCAGTTAGTTCATTTACAATGCTCCACATGCGGGCTTTGGCTTGACTTAAAAGGCCATCCATGCTGCCAGAGGCATCGAAAAGTATGGCCATCTGAATTTTGCGTTCGCCTGTTGGAGCTTGGTTGTTGATGTCTGTCTGCGCAAATAAAATATTTATTGAAAATAGCGCAAAGATCAAAAGGGAAAAGGAATATTTCATACGTTTTTTTTTCTTCTGTACAGTCCTTTACAAAAATGGTTCAAAAATGCTATCTTCGTCAGCAAAAATAACATACAGCTATGCGTTTGATCATTATCGTTTCTTTGCTTGCCTTTATCGTTGCCTGTGCTGAAGGTAGACGCTTGCCCAACACATACACTCGTTCAAAAGAACCAGTGAAATTCCAAAAAATTGATTTAAAAGATCTTTTTGAAGGCCGACAATTGAGTGGTCAAATTTTGTTGTACGATGAAAGTGCCAATCAATATACAAGTAGTGATTTTGACGCTGCGAAAACATTGTATTCTCCCGCTTCAACTTTTAAAATTCCAAATTCAATAATTGGTTTAGAAACGGGCGTGATAGATGAAAACTTCGTTTTCAAATACAATGGTGAGGAGCGAAGATTAGAGTCATGGAAAAAGGACCTGGTTTTGCGTGATGCTTTTCAGGTTTCTTGTGTTCCTTGTTACCAAGAATTGGCAAGAAAAATTGGTTTAGAAAGAATGAAAGCCAACTTGGATTCGATGGCATATCCTGGAATGGTTGTAAATAGTGATAATCTAGACAATTTTTGGTTGGAAGGAGAATCAGGTATATCTCCTTTGCAACAAGTTGATTTTTTACGACGATTAATTACCAAGCAATTTGCTTTGAAAGAAAGTACTTATACAAGTATTAAAAATGTAATGGCACGTGATACAAGTAGTTATGGGATTCGTTATGCGAAAACAGGCTGGGGCTACTACGAAGGAAAAGATATGGGGTGGTTTATTGGTTATATTCAAAAACCGAAGAATCGTATTTATTTTGCCACACTGATTATCCGTGAAAAAGGTTTTCCAGAATCTTTGTTTGGAGACGAAAGAATTCGTTTGACAGATGAAGTTTTGCGAACATTGAAGTTTTGGTAAATCACTTCTTTTAAAAATTAAACTATTTAAGTCCTATGGGTTTTCCATGGGACTTTTTTATGAAATTGTGTTTTCTTTTTAAGCCCTTTTGAATTCATACATTTTCGTTCCCTCCCTTTTTTCAAGGATACCAAAAGTTTTTTCCATATCTATTTTTGTCTTGAACATTTTAAACAAAATATTATGAAAAGCTTATTATTTATAGCTGTAGGAATGATACTTAGCATTGCCTCAGTGAATGCACAAACGCCGCTTAACAAAATCAAACTTGATAAAAAAATGGAAGACAAACTGTCAAAAACTGTGGTGGGTATGAAACTTGGAGATATAAAAGGAGAATATAAGGTGGATACCCAGTCATTAGCAACCAAAATGCCCGATGGTGAAAAGATTATTGCCTATAATATTGTGTATTGGGAAGATCAAAAAACGTATTATTTGGCCAGAAAATATAAAATTGAAAAAGATATTTTCACCAATTTAATTCCTTTGCTTGAAGAGAATGGCCAACTTTGTATTGCTCGAAATTCACCATATCCGATGCAAACATGTAAGGCACATTTTTGTGAAAGTTGCGGAGATATTATGGCAGGTTCACAAAAAACAGGTTGTTCATGCGAGGCTGCAGGTCCTGACGATGCCTGTATAAATATTTTTAAAGGCGGTCCAGATTCAAAAATAATCCTGGAAAGACTATTCAACTAAACGAGTTTAATGAAAAAAGGCTCTTCGTAGAAATACGAGGAGCTTTTTTGTTTTTATTTTTTGTAGAGGGATTAAAATCATTGAAGAATACCTAAAGTGAATTGCAAGTTCATTTTAGATTTCAGATTTTCAGTTAGCGCGTCCATCAGCTTGATTTGCGCATCGATATAGCTCGTTTCTCGATAATTGACTAAGAAAAGAGAGCTTTCGCCCAGATCAAAAAGTTGTTGCTCGCCTTGAACCAATTTTTCGTAATCGTTGACTGTACGATTGAAAATTTGAATTTGTTCGTAAGAGGTTTTCCAAGTGTTTGCCGCCATCCTAGCTTTATATTCAACCAATTCCGCTTTAAAGGCGATGTCATTCTCCATCTCTTTCAATTTTATTTCCGTCAATTTCACTTCCCCACGTCCTTTTCTCACAAGGATAGGAAAAACCAATTGCGCACCCCAATTGTAATTGTTTAGTGAATACTCAGTAAAAGGATTACCTCCAATTGGCTCACTCAGAGCATTGTATTTGAGGTCCAATTTCGGTTTAAGATTTTCCTTGTTTAATCTGTATTCCACACGTGTGAAATCAATTTTATATTGGTAAGTGAGCAAATCAGGGTGTTGCATTTTCAATGAGTCAATTGCTGGGATGAAAGTATTGTCAAATGGCAATGAACCCATAGTTTGCCGAAGTGGTGGAATGATATTTTCGCCTAATTCTAGGGGAACAAAATTGTCGCTCCACAAATAAACGGATAGCAGTTCTTTGCTATTTTCCAGATCCAAAAGTGCTTGTTCCAATTGAAAATTTCTTGTCTGTACTTGAATTCCTGCTTCAAGTGTATCAAATGCTGGTTTATCACCAAGAATAACACTTTGTTGTACAGCGGTCAATCGCGTTTCAGCCAGTTCTTTTACATTTTGGTATACGAGAAGTTTATTATATGCTTTGAACCATTCGAAATATGCTTTTCCAGCTTCATAAAGCAGCTCATTCATTATTTTTCTTCGCTCAACGACTGTGCTTTGTTGGTAGATTTTGGCTTGTTTTAAATCTGCCCTTCTTTGGTCGATAAAAAGTCCTTTTCCCAAAGGAACCGAAATGCCAGCATACCACAGCCCGTCATCAGGTGTATAATTTTGCGGGTTGAGGCGAGAACCTGCTGTATTTTCGTAACCTGTTTGAATTTGGACGCCAAACCAGGTTGGGATCTGCAAATTTCCGTTGAGTAAACTGTAATATTTAGAGCCATCAAAATATTTTTGCGAAGCATCGCCTTGTACAATTGGATCAAAACCACCTTTTGATTTTAAAACATAGGCTTCTCCTTTTTCTATTTGAAGGTCAGCCTGTCGGGCAATAGGATGATATTGCCTAACAATTTCCATGTACTCTTCGAATGACATCGTTCCTTGGATAGAACTTTGTCCGAATGAGAAGGAAATAACCGAAAAAAGCGTGAAGATGATTACAAATAGTCGTCTCATTTTTTCGATTCTTTGGTTTGTTTCAAGGTGCTTTCGCCTGTTTTACCCGTATAATAATTTGGAGGGAAACCGTTTATTTGTCGCCATAGCTCGTACCATATTGGAACGTCTTGTAATAGCAACATACCATTCATACCGCCCCCGACGCGCAATTGCTTAGGCCAAGCCGTTTTTTGAGAATCGGGTGCTACCAGCACGCGGAACTTACCGTTTTCACTGATGAAATTATCCACAGCATAAACACGGCCATTGTAAGTTCCATGACTAGCGCCTGGCCATCCGGAGAAAACAATTGCCGGCCATCCATCAAATTGCAACATAACCTCATTACCTTTTTTAACCAGAGGTAAATCAATTGGGTCAATATACATCTCAGCAATTAGATCATAGGTTGTTGGCATGATGCTTACCAATGGGTCGCCTTCTTTTATGGTTTCACCAATGCCCGATTGAATTGATTTGGTAATGTAGCCATCTTGCGGCGCGGTAATGAAATAGTTGCCTAATCTAAATTTATAATTCGCATACTGATTTTTTAATTTTGTAACGGTTGCTTCGGCGTCAAATTTATCTGAGAAAGCCGATGATTTATCCGAATTAACTTTAGCTAAACTTGTTTGATAATCCATTTTAACGGATGAAAATTCAACTTTTGCAGTAATCATATCATTCTTACTAGCCATCCATTTGTTGAGTGCTTCAACTTCATACGCCTGAGCCTGTTGATATTTTAAACTTCGCGCTTCAAAGTCCGTCAGTGATTTTAAGCCTTGGGCGTATAAATCTTCCATTCGCTTCAATTGTTCTTTCGCAATTTTGGAATTCAACTTAGCTGCCTGATGCGCATTGCTATCAATTTCACTCTTGAGTTTGGCTTGTTTGTATTTTAGAGTTGCTTGCTGTAATTTGAGTTCTCTTTGCTCATTTAAGGCTGATAATTGATTGTCAAGAGCCGATATTTTGTTGTCATAAGCACCGACGGATTGTTCTTTCAGTTGACGTTGATTATCTGTTCGAGCCAAAAGTTCAGGGTCAAAATAATCATCTTTAATTTCCGAAATAAAAAGAATGGTATCACCTTTATTAACGAAATCACCTTCTT
>JBGSIB010000004.1:0-50740 GCA_041751955.1 Crocinitomicaceae bacterium | reverse complement strand
TTACTCTGTCAAATTGAGTTCAATCGATTTAGATGCAGGTTCAACAACAACACAAATTGATCTTTGTTTAGGTGATACAATTGATTTATTCAACGGAATCACAGGGCAACAAGCAGGTGGAACTTGGTTGGATACGGATGGAACCTTCCATATTGTAAACGGCAACTTGTTCAATTCAAATGGATTGGCGAGTGGAGTTTATAACTTCGAATACAGATTAGAAGACGGATGTGCGTATGATTCTACAACTGCGTCGGTTAATATTTTCCCACCTTCTTCGGCAGGTATCGGAGGAACAATTACTATCTGTAAAAACGAGCCGACTGATTTGTTAATTGGTGTGTCTGGAACATATGAAACAGGTGGTGTTTGGTCAGATCCAAACAGTGCTGCGCTTTCAACTTCAGAGATTACATGGGGAACATTATTTGTTCCGGGTAACTACAATTACACATACACAGTTGGCAATGGGGTTTGTCCAGATGCTTCTTCTGTTGTAACGATAATTGTTAATCCAGCGTGTGATTGGTTAGGTTTAGAGGATTTGATCAAAGAAAATGTATCTGTATTCCCTAATCCAACTGCGGATAAGGTGACGATTGATTTCGGTGCTCTGACAAGTGCTTTCGAAATTGAAGTTATGGATATGAATGGAAAAGTTGTTTATGCTGGAACGAAAGCGAAAGACAATAACAACTTCACAATTGATTTATCTGCTTTCGAAAGAGGAGTGTATATGTTGAAAGTTTCTAGCGAAGCTTCTTCGAACACGATTCGTATTGTGAAAAACTAATCGAAATAAATAAAGTTGAAAGTCCCAATCGAAAGGTTGGGACTTTTTTGTTTTAAGAAATTTATCGAATCTTTCTGTCAGGATTATTTTTCACGAACGAACCCCAGCTGTTGCTTTTGGTTTTGTTGTTCTCACCAATCCCTTTGCTGTAATGGTGACAAAGTGCAGCGGCCAATCCATCCGTTGCATCCAAAAACTTGGGTATTTCCTCAAATTTAAGCACACTTTGTAACATAGCAGCGACTTGTTCTTTTGAGGCGGCACCGCTTCCTGTAATCGACTGTTTTATTCGTCGTGGGCTATATTCTTCGTAAGGCAAATTGTATTTGATAGCAGCTGCAATGGCAACACCTTGGGCTCGTCCTAATTTCAACATCGATTGAACATTTTTCCCAAAGAAAGGAGTCTCCAAAGCCATTTCATCGGGTTTGAATTCGGCAATAATTCCGTCCAATCGTTCAAAAATGCGCTTTAATTTATCATTTTGCGTTGGTAGTTTGTTCAGATGAATGACCCCAAAGTTGAGCATGGATATTTTTTTGCCTTGAATGTGAATCAATCCGTATCCCAAAACAGTTGTTCCGGGGTCAATTCCAAGAATTATTTTATCTTCAAGCATTCAAATGCGTTTGGAACTCAAAGCTATAAAAATTCAAGGGAACTTGCTCAAAATTGGGCAAAGCTTTCTCTTTATTACGATTTTATTTGTGTTGTATTTGCAGCTAGCAAAATTCAACTGGAAAGATTATACTTGGACATGGCCGAAAAACACTTTTGCTTTAATGTTGGCTATCATTTTAGTAGGATTGAATTGGTTTTTTGAATGGAGAAAATGGACCTTCATGGCTGAGAAAATTGGAATTAATTCCAGGGAAACAATACAACGCGGATTTTTCGCGGGGATGTTATCGGGTTTTTTAACGCCAAGTGCTTTGGGTAATTTTTTGGGTAGAATGAGTGTGGTCCAAAAAGATGTTCGTCCGAAAGTTGTTTCTTATACTTTATTCGGCAATTGGGCTTCGTTTAACGTGAGTTTACTATTCGGATTTGCATCACTTTTTTTAGTGGATAATTTCTCTGGATGGATTGATTTTAGAAAGGTTGAATGGATAGTCGGTGCGATAAGTACTTCCGCTTTGCTATTGTATTTTTCGATAGATAGATTTCCTTTTTTTAGTCGTTTGTTTCGCCGATTTACTCCCTCGTTTTCCGCTATTTCTCTGGTCAATCGAATGCATCTTCTGAGTTTATCTATTCTCAGATATTTGGTTTTCAGTTTTCAGTTTTATCTTTTGATTTATGCTTTTCAGCCTGAAATTGACTTCACCGTATATTTTTGGATTTGGAATGTTTATTTGTGGTCCACTTTGTCACCTTCCTTGCTCATGGGCAAATTGTTCATTCGAGAAACTTTAGCGGTTTTCATCCTTACGAAAGCAGGCATTGAATTACCAGTGGCCTTACTCGCCAGCTTATCGGTTTGGACTTTGAACAACGCATTACCGAGTATTTACGCCTATTTCAAATGGAAACAATATGGGGCTGTTCAAGATTAAACTCGAGGTGATTGTCTTCTTGGCGAGCTATGCTTTCTTGATAGGACTTTTTCTTTTGGGACGATATTGGGCAAAAAAAAAGGAGAAAGAAAGTACAAGCAACAATTCTTTGGACCATTTGACAGTCCTGATTCCCTTTCGAAATGAAAGTGAAAATTTAAAGAAACTGCTGGATTCTATTCGTGGGTTAAAGTCCTTTCCAAAAGAAATTATTTTCATCGATGATCATTCCGAAGATGATTCACGTGAACTTCTTCAAAATCTTCCTTTTCCAAATGTAGTTTTACAATTGTCTGCAAATGAAAAAGGTAAAAAGTCGGCAATTGCTAAAGGAATTCAAAATTGTTCAACAGAATTCGTTATAACATGGGATGCTGATATTCAGATGCTTCCAGATTATTTTGAGTTTTTAAAAACGCATCTTTGGACAGATCTTGTGATTTTACCAGCAGAAATGCGCGGCTCAAAGCTTGTTCCTGGATTTTTCGCCATGGATTATCAATTGCAGACGCAAGCGAATGTTGCACTTTCGGCAATTTTTCGTCCGATAACGGCAAGTGGTGCTAATTTACTTTTCCGCAAATCAACGTATGAAGAGGTTGAGAAGAAACGGAACGATTTTGCTATTCCAAGTGGTGACGATCAATTTTTGTTGAAGGCTTTTCGAGTGCAAAAGAAAAGTATTTCTTTATTGACAGATCCAAATCTAAAAGTGTTCACCAATGCGCCTGAAACCCTTATTGAAGGTCTCAATCAGCGGAAAAGATGGTTGTCGAAATCGGCAAAAGTTGGGGATAATTTTGCCACTGCTTTTGGTTTATTTGTGCTGATGGTTCAGATGACTTACTACGCTTTCGCATGTTATCAAATGTTCTTAGGAAATTGGGGAGGAACCATTTTGATGATATTGATAAAAGGAGAACTGGATGCCTTTTTGTGCACCTACGCGTTTCAGGAACAGTTCAATACCTTGCAAGTGTTTTTCTATCAGTTGGTGTATCCTTTTTATATGCTGTATTTGCTTGTTTTTGGATTTGTGGGGAAGGTGAGCTGGAAGGGGCGTTTGAATTAATAATTAAGAAATAAGAATTAATAATGGGACGGCTGATTCTTAGCGCACAATCCATGTTGTTTCGTCTTGGTTCAAATTCATTTTCGATAAATCTAGACGCTTGAAATTTTGTTGTTCTCCTTTTTCATTCGCTAAAACAAACTCATTTTCAGCTCTTTCCCAAAATCGAAGCTCTTTTTTATTTCCGATTTCATCTTTGAGTAGAATTACTTTTTTGCCTTGTGCGATAATCTCAAAACTAGCTTTATTTCCAAATTTGTCTTCTTCTATCCAATAGTTTTGTTGGTTCACGAAAACATGAACAAGCTTGCCTTCACTTTTCATTTCGTAAGCACCTTGCAGTGAATTTTCGATTCGGTTTTCAGTATTCATTTCTGACATAAAAAGTAAAACCGAGAGCGCCAGAACTATTTTCAGAATGGGAAGAAATATCATCTTTTCTTTCGGTCTATCTTTTTCTTCGCCAAAACCAAGGAAGTATTTGAAAAGGAAAGTGAGGGTGTGCCAGTTTAATGTCAATAAAGTGGCAAAAATTGTCAATGAGAACAGTTTGACCCCAATATTGAAGGAGAAATTTAGCATGACAATATAAAGGCTAGAAAGCAATAAAATCATGAGACCCAAGCGATGCGTACGATGAAAAAGTAGGAGCAAAGCGCCAAAGATTTCAAGTCCACCGGTGAGATAATTGAACAATCTCGAGCTGCCCATGCTGGTCCAAAACAGAATGTCTTTGTCCATATCACCCAAGCGTGAAAAAAGCAAGTTGGGTTCTGGTCTTGGAAACTGTAACATCATGATTTTATCCAATCCGTATTTCGCGAAGATGATGAACAAACAAACCATTAGAAATTGGCGCAAAAAGACATATGTTTTTTCACTATTTGTTCTCAACCATTTTCTTAAAATCGAATAGATAACACCTGAAAGGATGAGTAAAATAGTTACAATCAAATAGAACCCTTCGCTATCCGAAAAAATCAGAATAGTGCGGTCTGTAAAAACGCTAAAAAGACTATTCCATAAGGGAAGTAGAATACTGTTTTTCCATTCAAAAAAAGGCAATTGGAGTGGACAAAAAATAAAAATCAAAGCCCAAGTCATCAGAAAAAACAGAGGTTCTTCACGTTTTTCCATTATCTCAGTTTAATGACAATTATTCCTAAAGTTGAGAAAATAATTAGCATCAATAAAACTAATTTCAAGAAAGAAAAAGAGTTTTCCTTTTCTTGTGCAGGCTTATTCTTTTCGATATCGATTTTCTGTTTATGGTTGATTTCTAGACTATCTTCTTTTTCTTTTTCAAAATTTTTGAATTCCACATCGTTATCGTTGAAGTGTCCTAATTCCAAAGGAAGAAAATAGCTAAAGTTTTTTGTTTTCCGAATCACATCTGGTAAAGGATAGTGGTAGATGGTGTCGATAATTCGTTTAGAATGAACAGGGCTATCAGATTTAACAAGGAAAAGGATGGCATCTTCGTATTCAATTACGGTTATAGTATCGTTAATGAATTCAACTGTTTTTAAGGTTTTGTATAATTCTGAATTTTCATTTGCAAGATCGAAAGCCCTATGAGGTACAACAACACCTAAATTGGAAGTGCCACCTAATAATCCTTCGTTTTTGAGACTTCGAGAAAAGTTAACCATATCACCTGAATGTCTTTTAAAATCGATCGTTTTGGTTTGACAATAAGCTCCGTTGATCAAAAGGATAGATAGAATAAGTAGAATTTTTGACATAAAAATTATCTTAATTTGATTAAACCAATTCCCAATGATGAAGCCAAAATCAAGGCAAGCCAGGTATATTTTCCGCTTGAATTTCGTCCTTTTTTGTTTTCTCTTCGGGTAGTATGATTTTCTTTGTTGATTTCAACTTTACTTTTTTCTTTGATTCGTCGTTGCTCAAAATTTTCAAACTTCACCTCTTTCATGTCATTAGCAAAGTAATATTCGGCGGCGAGAATGGTGCGCATACTGTCCACAGAAATATCCGATGAAAAAACAGGATGGCGCAACACTGTATCTGTCCCAGCACGCCATTTCTCGGTTTCACGTTGTTGGTAACTGTACTCATTTCTGCAGGTTTCTTCAGTAACCATGGCCGCCAAAGTATCGTTGATGAAAACCACTTTTTTTAGTTCTGAATTTCGAATCCATTTCTCAGGTGCAACTCCTAGATTGGAAGGCCCACCAAAAGTAGATGCATGCATTAAGGTGTTTGAAAAACTTGCTTTTGAACCCGAGTGACGCTTGTGCGCAATACTCTTGGTTTGTCCAAAAACGGAGCTCGATATTAATGCTAGACTTAAAAAAAGTATGGGTTTTTTCATGTGGTTCGTTTTAGTTTCTTTTTCATGATTATCAACTCTCCGTACATTCCAAGTTGGTTCTGGTTCAAATTGGATTGATAAAGAATTTTACAAGGCCGAGATGCAAAGGCGCAAAGTTGTTTCCCTAAAATGGAACGATACTTCCGAAATATACTCTCAGCGGCTTATCGTCTTTGCGTTAAAAACTACACCAACTCATTCTCTTCTCGATAAAATGAACAACCCAAAGCGGATAAGTATCTTACAAGAACGATAAAACTCATCCACCTTCTCCGTAATTTTGTTTAAAACGTTTTTTTTATGAAATTTCCTGAAAATCAATCTTTGGCTGAAATTGCCGAGTTTTTAGGTGTGCCTTATGTTGGCGATCCCGAACACATCATTAGTGGTATCAACGAAATACACCGCGTTGTACCCGGCGATATTGTTTTTGTCGATCATCCGAAATACTACGATAAGGCATTAAATAGTGCAGCTACAACCATTATTATTGATCAAAAAGTGGAGTGTCCAGCGGGAAAAGGTCTCTTGATTTCTGAAACGCCATTTGACGATTTCAACAGAATTACAAGACATTTGAAACCTTTTCAGCCTCAAACTAGCTCCATCACGGGCGAAGATTGCGAGATCGACGACAGCGCTATGGTTTATCCTAATGCATTTATCGGTAACCGTGTGAAAATTGGTGCGAACTCCGTAATTCACGCTGGTGCAGTTATCATGGATGATACAATTATCGATGAAAACGTAATTGTTGGTCCAAATACGGTGATAGGACATTATGCATTTTATTACAAGAAAAAACCGACTGGATACGACAGATTGCACTCTTGCGGGCGTGTTCATTTGCATAAGAATGTTGAAATCGGCGCTTTGTGTACCATAGATGCTGGGGTTACTTCCACGACTGTTATTGGCGAAGGAACAAAAATAGACAACCAAGTTCAGATTGGTCACGATACCACTGTAGGTAAAAATTGTTTGATGGCCGCCAACGTGGGTGTTGCAGGTTGTGTTCAAATCGGAAATAACGTAACTCTTTGGGGACAAGTTGGCTGTGCGAGTGATATCAACATTGGAGACAATGTAGTCGTATACGCACAGTCGGGAATTGGAAAAGATTTGGAAGACGGTAAAACCTATTTTGGAAGTCCGTGCATAGAAGCTAAAGCGAAGTTTCGTGAAATGGCTGCCTTGAGAAAATTACCAGAAATACTGGATTCGTTATAAGAAAATGCTAGAACGTGAACTGAAAGTATTGGAGTTTGAGTTAAAAGTTAAGGATTTCAAATTAAATTCTTTGCTCGACCTTACTAATGCCATAAGTTTGCGAGAAGATGCCTCGACTATCACACGCATTTTTGAGTTTATTTTGCACGAACAGCTTGGTCTGCAGAAGTTTTTACTCTTTACGAAATCGGAAGAATGGGAATGTACTTTGCGAGTTGGTTATCGACCGAAAAGGAATGAAATCGACGTCGAAAGAGAACTACTCCGTTTTAAAGATATTACCGTTATCGAATCTTCGCCGTCGCGTTTGTTGCACGAATTCGATGTCGTGGTTCCCATCCATTTGCACGACCAACCAAAGGCTTATCTCTTGATTGGAAGTTTGGGTGTTCATGAGAATCTGAAAATATCCGATCACTTGCTCAATATGAGTTTCATCCAAACGCTAGCCAATATTGTGGTTGTGGCTTTGGAAAACAAGCGAATGGCGAAGCAAGGGGTGATTCAAGAGCGCATCAAAAAAGAATTGGAAGTGGCTACAGAAATGCAAAAACTGCTTTTTCCAGAAGATTTGCCTTCGGACAAAAAAATGGATATTTCCGCCAAATATCTTCCACGTCACGAAGTTGGTGGAGATTATTACGACTTCATTCCACTGGAAAACAACGAGTATATTATTTGCATTGGCGATGTTTCCGGAAAGGGAATTGGTGCTGCTATGCTCATGGCGAATTTCCAGGCGACCATTCGAACGCTTTTTCAATACCAACGTTTCGACTTGGATTATCTCATTCACGAGTTGAACAAAAAAGTCATGCAAAGTGCAAAAGGCGAAAAGTTCATTACTTTTTTCTTGGCACTATACCAAGCAGATACGCGAACATTGAGATATGTCAACGCCGGTCACAACCATCCCATTTTGACCAATGGTAAAAAAGCAAAATTACTCGACAAAGGAACCATTGGTTTAGGTATGATGAGCGAATTGCCTTTTTTGAACGTAGGCGAAGAAATATTGCCACCCAATACAACAATGGTTTTGTACACCGATGGTGTCGTGGAATTGGAAAATCACAAAGACGAACAATACGGTCTAGACAGAATCATTAAACAAGTGCATAACTTCTATCCGCTTGGCATGGAAGATTTAAACTCCTTCATTTTCTCTAAACTCGACGAATGGCGTGGCGCCCTCGATTATGTCGACGATACGGCGATATTTAGTTGTCGTTTTTTTTAGGATAATGCAATGATTAGTTTGATTATTCATAGCCACATATGCAGCGATAAATTTTAGAGCCCAAAAATCATAGGTTTTCAATTCATTCGGACCCCTCACTATTTCTAGAAATAAATATTAGCCTCTATTAACGATTCAATTCTCTCAGAACTCAAATGCTTGCTATCTTTGTAAAGCATGTTAATTTTGTTCCTGTGATTTATTCAATATGAAGAAAACATGTAGGCTAAGAGCATGTCTTGGTAAACAACAAAACAATGTCAATTTATCAACATGAAAGAAAATATTGAAAATGTAGAACTTCAGTATCTGACCATAAACGATTATCAGGAGCTGAAACACGCGATGATTGAGGCGTATTCCAACATGCCCAATTCCTATTGGAAAGAGTCACACATCAAATCTTTGATTTCAAAATTTCCAGATGGACAGGTGGTGATAAAGGTTAATGGTCAATTGGCGGGTTGTGCTTTGTCTATCATTGTTGATTATGACAAATTTGACGATCATCACACCTATAAGGAAATTACGGGAAATTACACCTTCGATACGCACAATAAAAATGGAAATGTATTGTACGGAATTGATGTTTTTATCAAATCGGAATACCGTGGACTGAGATTGGGTCGCCGACTGTATGATTATCGCAAGGAATTATGCGAAAAATTAAACCTGCGTGGCATTGCTTTCGGTGGAAGAATCCCCAATTATCATAAATTTTCTGAAACAATTTCTCCAAAAGAGTACATCGAAAAAGTAAAAAGAAAAGAAATTCACGACCCTGTTTTGAATTTTCAAATTTCGAATGATTTTCACCCCTCAAAAGTGCTCAAAGGTTATTTAGAAGGCGATGAGGCTTCGAATGAATTTGCTGTTCTTTTGGAATGGGATAATGTTTACTACGAGAAAAAGTCAAGAAGGAAAGCAGCAAAAAACAAAAAGGTTGTCAGACTGGGCTTGATTCAATGGCAAATGCGCTTGTACAAAGACTTCGATGAATTGATGCAACAGGCAGAATATTTTGTTGATTCAGTTTCAGCTTATCGCTCCGATTTTGCTTTGTTTCCCGAATTTTTTAATGCACCATTGATGGCTGAGAACAATCACTTGCCAGAATCTGAAGCCATCCGAGAATTGGCAAAATTCACTTCAGAAATCGTCCAAAAATTTTCAGAATTAGCTGTTTCTTACAACATCAACATCATTACAGGAAGTATGCCTGAATTGGTCGATGATTTACTGTACAACGCTGGATACTTATGCAAACGCGACGGAACAACAGAGCGTTATGAAAAACTTCACGTCACGCCAGACGAAGCAAAAGTTTGGGGAATGCAGGGCGGAAACAATTTAAAAACCTTTGATACCGATTGCGGAAAAATTGGGATTTTGATTTGCTATGATTCGGAATTTCCTGAATTGAGTAGGATTTTGGCCGATGAAGGAATGGACATTTTATTTATTCCTTTTTTAACCGACACGCAAAATGGTTATTCCAGAGTGCGTCATTGTGCGCAAGCACGTGCGATTGAGAATGAATGTTATGTTGCAATAGCCGGAAGCGTGGGTAATCTTCCTAAAGTGAACAATATGGATATCCAATATGCGCAATCCATGGTATTTACACCTTGCGATTTTTCCTTTCCTGCGAATGGAATAAAAGCCGAAGCGACCACCAATACCGAAATGATTTTGATAGCGGATGTTGACCTAGACTTACTTCGTGAACTCAATCAATTTGGAAGTGTTCGAAATTTAAAAGACAGAAGAACAGATATTTTTGAATTGAAAAAACTGGCTAGTAAATTAAAATAGGGGCTATCCGTGGCAAGATAAATCCATTTGTTTATCGGATTTCACTTCAGAATGGCTTAACATTCTCAAAACAAAAGCATAATTCAAGTTTATTGAAGAGGAAACGCACTTTTGTAAGAATAGCGAGAACTTTACGGAATACAATAATAAAGTTTTACGCCCATGTTGAACTACGGAATCCTTCAAAACGATCAAATTTCAATCCATGAGATAGAAGGCGAAATGCCCATTTTCGATTTGTCGCTTTATGAAGAATTTGGCGACGAAGCATACAGGATTGGCAATGAGGACGAAGCTATAAGTTGGTACACACGAGGACTTGCACAAGCTAGAGAGTTGCAGCGAAAAGATAAAATTGAATTGTTTACCAATTTGATTTTAGTGAGTTTGTAGAATTGTTATTACGTCCTGTTTCATTCCGATTCAATTTTTCATGGCTGTTTCTTTTGGATATCCTTACACTCATATTCAACAGATAATCAATCTAATATGGCTCATTATTTTGTTAGTGCATTTTAAAACCTGCTATCTCCTATAAAAACACTATATTTAAGAGTACTGACAATTCAACAAAGCTTTACATCAATCGCAATATGAAAATACTCATTCAAAATATGGTCAGCCTACGTTGCAAGATGAAGGTTCGTTCGGAGTTGCAGAAATTGGGTATTGAATATAAATCGGTAGAATTGGGTGAAGTTATTTTATTTGAGCCAATAACAGAAGCCTTGCTGCATGAGCTAAAAACAGAATTGCATAAATCGGGTTTAGAGGTAATGTTAGATCAAAGGGCAATAATGATTGAAAAAATAATCAACATTATCGTTGAAATGGTTCATTACGCTGATGAATTTCCCAATGTCAATTTTTCTACTTTTCTAGCCGAGAAAATGAAAATGGATTACCACAAAATGTCGGAAATTTTTTCTAAAACCAAAGGTATTACAATCGAGCATTTCATTATTATTCACAAAGTAGAAAAAATCAAAGAGCTCATTATTTACGACGACTTAAACCTTACAGAAATCTCCTATAAATTGCACTATGCAAGTGTTGCGCACTTGTCAAGACAATTTAAACAGGTTACAGGTTTGACACCTACTTTTTTTAAATCGCTTTCCAAAAGACAGAGAATTAACTTGGAGGATTTATAAATCTGAGTTCGGTTATTGAAACTTTTAATTCGCCGCTGCCTCCTGGTGTAAAAACACTTTTAAATTTTCGTTCAACTTTTACCTGCTAATTCTGCAACAATCATTTCTAATTGTGTAATACTTCTTGTCACAAGTCTAGTGACCTTTGTGATGCAATGAAAACACATTTGTTGCTCAAAATCTAGACAAAATGAAAAAATCAATTGGAATTATCACCGCCTCATTTTTCGTAATGGGATTACTACTCACAGGCTGTTCTTCACCTGCTGAAAAAGTTGAAGATGCGGAAGAAAATGTTATTGAAGCGCAAGAAGAATTGGATGAAACAAACGAAAATTATAAAGCAGACATGAAAGCGTACAAAGAAAACACAGCGAATCAAATTGCCGCCAATGAGCAAAGCATCAAAGATTTTAATGCGCGAATAGCCGATCAGAAAAGTGAAGCCAGAGCAGATTACGAAAAGAAGATTGCAGATTTGGATAGCAAAAATTCTGATTTGAAAAAACGAATGGAAGACTTTCAGGCGGATAGTCAAACCAGTTGGGAAAGTTTTAAAACTGAATTTGGACGTGATATGGACGAATTAGGTGTTGCTTTTCGTGATTTCACCAATACTTCTAAAAAATGAGTTCGGGTAGAAATAATCTAGCATTTGGGAATATACTATATGTAATTTCCATCATATTGGTTGTTCTGTGGGCAATCGGCTACTTTGGTTACCATGCCGGTTATCTCATTCATATTCTTATAGTCATTGCAGTGATTGCATTATTGCTGCGCATAATACGAGGCAGCTAAACATTTTAAAAAACAAAAATATCATGAAAAATTATATCTATTTAATAAGCGCAATGTGTTTTTTCTCCATTGCAAGTGTGCAAGCACAAGAAGAAAATAACGAAGATAATCGTGAGAATCTCGAATTTGGCATCAAAGCCGGAATAAACGCGTCCAATGTTTGGGATTCGCAAGGTGAAGATTTCCGAGCCGACACCAAAATTGGTATTGCGGCTGGAGCCTTTTTGAGTATCCCAATTGGAAAATTTATTGGAATCCAACCGGAAGTTCTGTTTTCTCAAAAAGGATTTCAAGGATCTGGAAGACTCTTGTTTAATGATTATTCTGTGACGCGCACAACATCGTATTTGGACATTCCTTTGCAATTGCAATTCAAACCTGCAAAGTTCATAACCTTGCTTGTTGGGCCAACATTTTCGTATCTCTTGAATCAAAAAGATGTGTACACTTTTGGTGTCAACAGTGTAGAGCAAGAGCAGCAGTTCAACAACGATAACATTCGAAAAAACACATTGGGTGCAGTAATCGGTGTGGATTTGATGTATTCGAAATTAGTTGTGTCGGGCCGAGCTGGATGGGATTTTCAAACCAACAACGGAGATGGTAGCAGTTCCACTCCACGTTACAAAAACCAATGGTTGCAATTCACCCTTGGATTCAAAATATAAATCCGAAAGTATTCAGGCCATTTTTTTTTTGAAATGGCTTGATTACTTTTTTAATACATAAGCTATGAATACGAATCCTGAACTTGAAAAAGGAAAATCTCATATCATCGTGGAACAAATCGAATATTTACCCAACGCAGTAGTCAGTAAAACGATTATTAAAAAAACAACCGGAAATATCACGGCCACATCTATGGCTAGCGGTGAAGAATTAAGTGAAAAAACAAGCCCGTTCGATACCTACATCCAAATTATTGACGGATCTGCCGAAGTGGACATAGCTGGAAAAGTTATCAAATTAGCCCTTGGCGAAGGTGTGATTATTCCTGCGCATTCAAGGCACAGTATCACCGCGAACGAACGCTTTAAAATGATTACAACGGTAATTAAAAGTGGGTACGAAGAATAGAAAAAAGTTTAGAGTTAAACAAATCACCTTTCATTTTTACCTCTATCGTTTACTAATCTGACAACGATTCTTTCGAATAGTGTAAGACATCGGGCATCGAATGGTTTGACCTTTGTCTTGTTGCAGCGGTTCAGTTACAGCGTAAAAATTTTATCATGAAAACAAATTCAGAATTACAAACAGATGTTCAAAATGCTATCAAATGGGAACCATTGTTACATGCCGCAGAAATTGGGGTAACAGCGGATAACGGTGTAGTTTCTTTAACGGGCGTGGTAGACAGTTATGGCAAAAAAATGGAAGCCGAAAATGCAGCTAAAAAAGTGATAGGTGTTAAAGCTATCGTTGAAAATATTGAAGTGAGATTTCCAAATTCATGGGCAAAAAACAATGCAGAAATTGCAACTGAAGCTTTGGATGCGTTGCGCTCAAATTGGTCAGTTCCAAACGATACAGTGACTGTAAAAGTTGAAAATGGTTGGCTAACCTTGGACGACGAACTACCTTGGAATTACCAACGAGATGCAGCTAAAAATGCAGTACATTATCTTTCTGGTGTTAAGGGCGTGACCAATAACATCAAAATCAAATCGGAAATCCACGATGCCATTGAAAAGATAGACGTTGAAAATGCCATTGCTAGAAGTTGGTCTGTAGATTCCAGCGATGTGAACGTGGATGTATCAGGAACAACAGTTACTTTAAAAGGTACGGTTCATTCTTGGTACCAAAGAGATGAAGCAGCCAGAATTGCATGGAATACGCCAGGTATTTGGCATGTAAAAAATGAATTGGTGGTTGACTACGAAACAGTTTTCAGTTAAACTACTATTGTGAGAACGATGGAGGAAATCATCTTCCATCGTTTTTTTAAAATCACATCTCAAACAACATAATTCAAAACAATGCTAGACGTTAATAAACTTGGAATTCTACTCACCAAAACCACCCACGATTTTGAAAGTGAAGGTGTGTTGAATCCTGCTGTCATAAAGGTGGGAGAAACGATACATTTGTTTTATCGAGCTTTGGCTAAAGACAATTATTCCACTATTGGTTATTGTAAATTATCCTCACCACTAATTGTTGAGAGTAGAAATGAAGAACCTTTACTAGTTCCGCAAGCTGACTATGAATTTCAAGGTCTTGAAGATCCGCGAATTGTGAAAATTGACGATACTTTTTATCTTTCGTACACAGCATTTAATGGAATCAATGCCTTGGGTGCGTTAGCTACTTCTACCGATTTGGTGAACTGGAAAAAGCGAGGCATCGTCGTGCCGAAAATCACCTATGACGAGTTCATCCATTTTACAGAAACCATGGGAACGGTGCATGAAAAATACACGCGTTTCAACGATTACCAAAAAAGTCATGATCAGCAGGAAAGACGCGTATTTGTCTGGGACAAAAATTTGATTTTCTTTCCCAGAAAAATAAACAACAAATTTTGCTTTTTTCATCGTATTCGACCTGATATTCAGATTGTTGTAGAAATAGAGAAATTAGAAGACCTGAATATCGCATTTTGGCAAAACTATTTTTTGCATTTTGATGATTACATTGTCCTTTCTCCACGTTACGCACACGAAGTAAGTTATATAGGAGGCGGTTGTCCGCCTATCGAAACGGAAGCTGGTTGGTTAATGATTTATCATGGTGTTCATGATACCGTGAAAGGTTATGTCTATTCTGCTTGCGCTGCTTTACTCGATCTAGAGAATCCACAAAAAGAAATTGCACGTCTACCTTATCCCTTGTTTTTTCCAGAAAAAGAATGGGAACTCAAAGGTGAAGTCAACAATGTTTGCTTCCCTACAGGAGCTATTTTGGAAGGCGATACGCTCTACATTTATTATGGCGCAGCAGACAAACGTATTGCCGTTGCTTCGCTGAGTTTAAAAGAATTGTTGGTTGAATTAGAATTGAACAAAAATTAATCTAAAAAGATGACTACAGATTTGAAATCATATCGCGCATTAAGTGAAAAACCGGCTGAAAGTACGCAGATGGTGCCGATGTATGCCCATGCAGGAAGCAAGATTATTCAGCAAAAAGTACTTCCAGAGGTCTTATTCGTCACCTCTTTTCCTCCTAGAGAATGTGGAATAGCCACCTATTCTCAAGATTTGGTAAAAGCACTTATGGATCAATTTGAGAATTCATTCAATTCCTCTATTTGTGCACTTGAAACAGAAACCGATCAATATATTTATACGCAAAAGCCAAAATATCTTCTAAATACCAATGAGCCAAATTCATATCTTAAAACTGCCTTTAAAATAAATGGAGATGACCATGTGAAAATAGTTGTTTTCCAACACGAGTTTGGTTTTTATGCCCATCAGGAAAATGGATTCAAACAATTGTACAATCAAATTTCCAAACCCATTGTTTTTGTTTTTCATACCGTTTTGCCTCATCCCAATCATGAATTGAAAACAAAAGTGCGAGACATGGCAAAAGTTGCGGCTTCCATAATCGTGATGACGGAAAGTGCGGCCAAAATTTTAATGGAAGATTATGACCTGTCATCTACAAAAATTAAAGTGATTCCGCATGGAACACATTTGGTAGCGCCATTGGATAGAAAAAAAGTAAAAAAACAATACGACCTTTCTCACCGAAAAGTACTTTCTACTTTTGGATTGCTCAGTTCGAGTAAAAGCATAGAAACTACCTTAAATGCTTTGCCTGAAGTCATTAAAGTTTATCCTGAAGTGATATTTTTGATTTTGGGAAAAACACATCCAACTATTGTTCAGCAAGAAGGTGAAAAATACCGAGAAATGTTGGAAGCAAAGGTGACTGAATTAAAACTTCAAAACAATGTTCGCTTTGTAAATGAATATTTAAAGTTGCCCATTCTGTTAGACTATTTGCAACTTACGAATATCTATCTTTTCACCTCAAAAGACCCTAATCAGGCTGTAAGTGGCACATTTTCGTATGCTGTAAGTTGCGGTTGCCCAGTTATTTCTACACCGATTCCGCACGCGAGAGAAGTATTGGACAATAAAAACGGAATAATTGTCGATTTTGAAAATTCTCAACAATTGTCGGATGCTATTATTTTATTGCTCGACAATAAGGAATTACGCACAGAAATCTCCTCCAACAGCCTCCATAAAATGGCTTCTACCGCTTGGCAAAATTCTGCCATCTCGCATACTTTGCTTTTTTCAGAATTGATAAAAAAGGATTTTCAGATCCATTATAAAGTGCCTGAAATTAACTTAAAGCATGTCAAAAACATGACCACTAATTTTGGAATGATTCAGTTCTCAAAAATGGCCATTCCAGATTTAGAATCCGGTTACACTTTAGACGACAACGCAAGAGCATTGATTGCTATTTGTCAGCATTATGAGCTTCGGAAAGAGGCAAGCGATTTTGTTTTGATGCATACCTATTTGCAATTTATCAAGTTCTGTTTGCGACCCAATGGCATGTTTTTAAATTACGTCAACGAACAAGGTTTGTTCACCTCGGCCAACTTTTCAGAGAATTTAGAAGATAGCAACGGGCGAGCGATTTGGGCTTTGGGCTATGTTGTTTCCCTCAAAAAAATATTGCCTCGTAATTTGACAACGGAAGCCGAAAATATATTGGAAAGAGCTTTACCTTTCATCGAGAACACGCATTCTACCAGATCGATGGCCTTCATTATCAAAGGCTTGCATTTTCAAAATAGAGCAAAAAACCGTCTCCTTTTACAAACCTTTGCGCAACGTTTGGTGCAAATGTACAAACATGAAAAAACTGAGGACTGGCATTGGTTTGAGAGCTATTTGACCTATGGAAATAGTTTGTTGCCGGATGCTTTACTTTGTGCTTACCTCACTACAAACAATCCAGAGTATAAATCGATAGCCTTGGAAAGTTTCGATTTTTTATTGTCTAAAATTTTCGTAAATGGTAAGATAAAGGTCATTTCCAATAAAGGATGGCACATGAAAGGGAGCAATTTGGAAACCCCAATAGGTGGCGAGCAGCCAATCGATGTAGCTTACACAATCTTGGCCCTAGAGAAATTTTATTCCGTTTTCAAAACAGCGGACTACAAAATCAAGATTTCAAATGCTTTCAATTGGTTTTTGGGTGACAATCATTTGAATCAAATCGTTTATAATCCGTGCACTGGCGGTTGCTATGATGGCATTGAGGAACACAACGTGAATCTCAATCAAGGCGCGGAATCAACTTTGAGTTATTTATTGGCAAGACTTGCTCACGAACGCGTTCATTCATCCAAAAAAGTGTCCACACATATTCTTGGTCGAAAATCTCATCTTCAATTGAGCCAAAAAGAAATAAGTTATTGACGCAAAATAAATTAAAGCATGAAATCAAAAGCAGAATTAGAAAAAGACATATTAGACATCACCCTCCGGATCAACAAGGAATTTCCAGAA
This sequence comes from Crocinitomicaceae bacterium, assembly GCA_041751955.1. GTDB lineage: Bacteria > Bacteroidota > Bacteroidia > Flavobacteriales_D > Crocinitomicaceae > UBA2040. Next base: position 33,249 of record JBGSIB010000004.1, on the reverse strand, counting down.
TTATCGAAGTTTATCAAGGAAATGCCCGTAAATGTTTCAGATAGTGATGACGAGAAAGTCAACAGTAAAAATCTGACAGAATACTACAATTCTTTAGTAGATATGTCAGACGAATACGCTAAAACACATGAGATTATGAAAGATAAAAACGACTTAGAAAAAAAAGCTTCAGCCGCTTATCCTTTATATCCACCATCAGATGATATCTATAACAAAGGAAAGAAAGAGGGAAAATTAAACCCGGAAGACCTTTCTAAAAACAAAACGCCAAACGAAGAAAAAGGCACGCGAAATGAAAAGAGTTTTCGAGAGGACATGTCGGGTGACGATTTGGATGTTCCGGGCTCCGAATTGGATGATCAGCAAGAAAGTTTGGGCAGCGAAGATGAAGAAAACAATTATTACAGTTTGGGAGGTGACAAGCACAACAATCTCGATGAAGACAATGGCTAATATTAATCAGTAAAATATATAAAAACATGAAAATACAATTCAATACAGACAAGACAATTAGTGGTGAAGAAAGACAAGAAGATTTTTTTACCGCCCAAATTGCAAAGGACCTAGACCGCTTTCAATCGCACATTACAAGATTGGAAGTTCACATTTCCGACGAAAACGGCAAGAAAGAGGGTTTGAAAGATATGCTTTGTCTTATAGAAGCCAGGTTGGAAGGCAGAAAACCCATTGCTGCTTCTCACCAAGCGGATACAGTAGAAAAGGCCGTTTCAGGTGCGACAGAGAAACTCAAGGCAGCATTGGAAACCATTGTTGGTCGATTACAAAATCATTAGAAAAACAAATTTATCCAAGCGTTTGAAATGAATCTGCTTTTTAATAATCAGACATGAAATTTTAGATCAAGGATAATTCAAAAAACGGTAAAAGAATAAAATATGATGACAGCTCCACATTTCCATGCCATGGTTATCCATTTTCCGATAGCTTTAATCATGGCCGGTTATTTAACAGAAATAATTGCGCTATTTGGCAAAAAGCAATTTTTCCAAAACGTATCATTTTATCTCTTGATTTTAGGTGTCATTGGGGCAATTGTAGCTTATGTCAGTGGGAGTTATGCCGGCGATGGAATGACGGATGGACTGCTACAAGAACCCATGGGAATGCATCAAGAATCTGCGCTTGTAACGCTAATTCTAGCTTTTGCAACCGTTCTAACCAAGGCGATCTTGTTTTTTTTCAATTACGAAAAAGCTTGGGCAAAATGGACAAGTTTCTTGTTGTTTACTTTCTTAGTCATCTCGGTGTCAAGAACAGGATACCTTGGTGGACAGCTCGTTTTTAAACATGGCGCTGGAATAGAATTGGTACTTCCAGATTTTGGAGATTCGAACAGTCAATAAAAGGCATTTGGACTAATATTTTGAACAATCAAGTTTAATTCCGACTGTGCACGGATAAGCATTTGCACCTAATTTAAAATAAGAAAAATGAAAAAGTCAATTGTATTATTCGCTTTGGGACTGTGTTCCTTAGGCACCATGTTTCAATCTTGTGAAACGAAAACGGAAGAAAAAAGTGAAAATAAAACGCTAAATGATGAAGAAATGAAAGCAAGTGATACGATAGAAAAGCAAGACCCTCAAACGGTTGTCGTTCAAAATATGCACGATGCCTTTAAAGGAGAAACGACAGCACATTTTAAATACGCGGCTTACAGTAAAAAAGCAAAAGAAGAAGGGCATCCCGAAATAGCTTTTCTTTTTTCCGCTGCTTCCAAAGCCGAACTGATTCATGCCAATAACCATAAAGTGGTATTGATCAGAATGGGGGAAGCTATACCCGAAATTACTCCAGAAATTACGGTAAAATCGACAAGTGAAAATTTAAAAGAATCGATAGAAGGAGAGAGTTATGAATTCAATACGATGTATCCGGAATTCATCAAAAATGCAAATGCTGCAGGAAATTACATGGCGCAAATAAGCTTGACCTACGCTTACAAAGTGGAACAAAAACATCGTGATTTTTACATCGCTGCCTTGTCTGCTTTGGAAAAAGGGAAAGAGGCTTCTCTTGCTAAAGTGTACTTTTTGTGTCCAACTTGTGGAAATACCTACGCAACAATTGCACCGAGCCGTTGTGAGATTTCTATGACTGATTCAAAACTGTTTATAAAGGTGACCGAGTAGCAAATAGATCTTGTATTCGTCAAAAAAAAGAAGTTAAACTTAAAATTTAGAAATTATGAATGGAGCGCACTGGCATTTAGTAGTCAATCATTTACCGATTATCATTCCGATGATTGGATTGCTTGTGATGATTGGAGCATTATTGTTTAAATCAGAAATTTTAAAGCGAGCCTCCTACAGTATTTTTATACTTGGCGCGCTGACTGCCATTGCGGCTTTTTCTTCTGGAGAAGGCGCGGAGGAAGTGGTCGAAGAAATTCAAGGTGTCGATGAAAAATTCATTAAAATACACGAGGAAGCTGGGGAAATTTTTGCCATCCTCATGTATTTACTGGGTGGTGTGTCCATCCTCGGGCTCTGGTTGAATTGGAAAGGAAAGTCTTTTTCTAATCCAGTGGTTTTATTGACCTTAGCTTTGGCTCTTGCGGCTCTATTTTATGCCCAAAAAACAGGAACAACTGGCGGAGAAATCAGACATATTGAAATTCGAAATGACAGCCCAAATCAAAACACATATTTAAACCAGGACAACGATGACGACGATTAAAAATAACCAAAATATCAGCGTTTTTCAAGTATTTTAATTCTTAAAACAAAAAAACAAACCATGGAAACAGCAAAAACACTAGGCATTTGGATGGATCATTCAACAGCCAATTTCATAGATTTAAATCCTAAAAAAGGAAATCACTCCATCGATTCTAAATTTACTTTTAATGTGAAAGAAGAAGCTTTGAGCAGAAGTGAAGACCTCATGCACAACAAAGAACAACAGATGCACGAATTGTATTACAAAAAAATCGGCGACGAAATTTTAAAGTACGATCATGTGCTACTTTTTGGACCAACAAATGCCAAAACAGAATTGCATAATTTTTTGAACTTGGATTCACATTTCAAAGACATTCAAATTGACGTTGAACCAGCCGACAAAATGACCGATCCAGAAAAAACGGCTTTTGTTAAATCGCATTTTGAGGCATTGCTGAATTAGTTGCAACATTCTAAAAGCGATTTTTAAATGGTTGAATGCAAATCATGCATTTGGCTCAATTCAGAATGGAGTTAGATTTCTTTGAACATGAATGTACTTCGAAACCGAAGTGAAAATAATATTTGTAGTTCAGATACAAATTTCAGCTAAAAATTAGTTTATTTACTTTAAACTTTGGTCCAATCATAAAGACAGTTTAAATGAAATTCTACAATTTAATATCCGAGAGTACTTTTTGCAAACTCGATTCGGGAAAATGAAAGAAAATAGAAAACTTTTGTTTTTCGGAATCATTTGTATTTCTGCTGGACTTTTCCTTCCTGTTTCTGAGTCTTGTATTTGGAATAGAGATATTGATACTATTCAGTCTGTAAAAGAATACGGTTATGTAAGTTTTTCGTATTTCCTCAGTTTGTTTTTGCTACTACTTGTCGCCGTCAGCGGATTTTTCATTAAGAATATTCCTTTGACTATTGTTATGACAATTATTGGTGGTATTATTTCCATCGTATATTTACTTCTTGGCCAAGCTGGTTGGGGCAAGCCTTGTGGGAGTTCCGTCACCTCTTATCAATTTGTAGTTTCACTGGGGCATTTAGTAGTTGCAAGCACCGCAATCCAGAGTGCAATAGATCACAAAAAGAATCAAAAGAAAAAAGATGTTTAACTTTTGTTGGATGTCCAATAAAAGGCAGTTTGCCTAATTTCTTTACTTTCATGTTTTCAATTCAAAACTTAAGGCTGCATACATGAAAAAAATCTTTAAAAAGCTACTCATTTTTGCCCTGGCATCCTACACTTTGGTGTGTGCTCTTGTACTTTTTTCAAGAAAAAATCATTTTTTTGCCGGACAAGTTGGAGGCGACTCATCAATTTCATTTCGACCAAAAATTTGAAGAACGAACCATTCTTTCCAAAGATGGATTGAAATTAAACGGGGTTCTATTCAAAGCGGAAAATTCAAAGGGACTTATTTTCTATTTGCACGGAAACGGTGGCAGTTTGGAATCGATTGGAGGAGTTGCCAAAACCTATACGAAGCTGAACTATGATGTTTTCATACTCGATTATCGCGGTTATGGAAAAAGCCAGGGGGTGATTAGCAATGAAGAAGATTTTTTCAACGACAACCAAATCGCTTATAATTTATTGAAAAAAGAATATCCTGAAAAAGATATCGTTGTTCTCGGCTATTCGATAGGTTCGGGTATGGCGGCTGAATTGGCTTCTCGCAATCATCCAAAAATGCTTATTCTTGAAGCACCCTATTACAATTTGACAGATTTGATGAAGCGTAAATATTCTTTGGTTCCCACCTTTATTTTGAAATACAAATTCGCAACAAATACATATCTGAAGTCCTGTAAAATTCCAATTTTTATCTTTCACGGGATGGAAGATAAATCTACTTTTTATACATCTTCTCTGAAGTTGAAAGAAGAATTCAAAGACAAAGTGAAGCTGATATCACTGGAAGGACAAGGTCACAGCGGCATTACTGAAAATGAGAAATATCAAAAAGAACTGAGGGAAATATTGGTTCAATAAGTGTGAATTTCAAAGGTGATTATTCAAAACAACAAAATCGCCTATTATGACTAACAATTAAAAAGGAGAATAAAATTTGAGACAGCACTTCCTCAACATTTTGTAACTTAGCTGATCGCAGCCTATCAAAGCTTATCTTAAGGCAATACGAATCCGTCGATGGACGAAACAATGTGAATGAAAAAAAGTATTCTTCTGATTCTTTTTCTATGGACAATCCATGATTTTAGCGCAATATCTGATTTGGATTCCAACCGTATGGTAAAAAATGTTGTTTATCTTCAAGCGTTTGGAATTGGAGGTTTTGGTTCATTGAATTACGAAAGAATCATCTATAGACAAAAAGATTTCAACCTGGGTGCAAGAATTGGAATAAGCACCTATCACATTTATGATTTTACCAATACATTTAATCCTGATTTGATTTTCCCAATTGCCTTGAATGGGCATTATGGTAAAACTCATAAAATCGAATTCGGAATAGGGCAGACCATTGTCAGTATTGTCCATATTGTTAATTCAGATCTGAAACCCAGAAGGGACGCTAATATACACGCTAATTTTACTCTTGGATATCGATACCAAAAGAAAGAAGGCGGATTGTTTTTTCGTTGTGCTTATACGCCAATGATTCAAGAATATAGTAGGTATCGACATTGGGGCGGAATTTCAATTGGATACGCGTTTTAATTTATAAAAGTGAAAAACTCAATAGGATTCCTCATTTTCTTAATGCTCATATCTGCTTGTCGCAGAGAAGATTTTGATATCGTCAACTTGAATGGAAATGCGATATCTGTTTATGGTCACGCAGGTATGGGCGTTGGGCAGAACTATCCGACCAATACTTTGGAGTCCATATTGAAATGTTTGAACAGCGGCGCAGATGGATCAGAAATGGATATTCAGATTACGAAAGATAGCGTTTTGGTAGCCTATCATTACAAGTTTCTAGAGGAAGATACCAATGGAGAAGGTCAAATTATTAACCATACTTGGCAAGAGATAAAAGATTTGACTTACAATAATCCATCCGTCAAGAATTATAAATTATTTTCTTTGGAAGAATTATTCTCGAAAATTGATGATTATCAAGATATTAAGTTTACTTTGGATTGCAAAGTATATTATGATAAGGAGGATTGGTTGGCGTATTACCAAATGTACGTTCGAGCTATCGACAGGCTCTCGGATAAATACAATTTGATTAACAACCTGCACATTGAATCCCCAAATACGAACTTTTTAGCCTTGTTTCAGGCAACAGGAAAAGATTATAAATTATTTATTTATCCTGGAACATTTGAGGAAGGAATAGAATGGGCAAATAATATGAACCTGTATGGTATAACAATAGCATCTTCTAAGATTTCTAAAGCTCAAATTCAAGAAGCACATGATCACAATTTACGTGTGGCCATCTGGAATCTGCATTCGAAAAAGCAGAATATAGAAGCCATCCGTAAGAATCCGGATATTATACAAACGGATAAAGTCAAATATTTAGTGAAGTTGCTCAAATAACTTCGAGGAATTGTTGCCAGGTCATCTCATGTTGAAAGTATGACTAGTAAAAATAGATTCACTTTGTGCAAATTTTTATTCTTATCTTTCTACCAACCAATCTATTGTATAATTAATTAAAATTCGAATCATGAAAACATTGATTATTTTCTTCTTCTTCGCAATGACCTCAAGCTGCGAAAGTTCTAATTCTCAGGATAATTCAATAACAGAGAATATAACTGAGGAGTCAACGCCGAAGCAAGATGAGAATGCTTTGAAGTTCATCAACGATTACATTGATTTTATCAATAATTACGATGCTAATTTAGGAATAAAGGGCTGGACCGAAAAACAAATTACAGTAACTGAAAATTTCAAAACAGAACTAACACGCATCATCACCGAGGCCGAAAAAGAAGATCCCGAAATGGGCCTGGGTTTCGACCCTATTTTAGATGCGCAAGACTATCCTGAAAAAGGATTCGCCATAGACAAAATGGATGGTGATTACGTCATGCTGAAAGGAATCGGTTGGGAGGATTTCGGTCTAACGCTTAAAATGAAAAAAGAAAACGGGAATTGGTTGGTTGAGGGTTGTGGAGTTGTTAATGTTCCGGTGGATAAAAGAATGAAGAGGTAATTGATAGTTGGGTATTTATTTAAATTCTTTTACAAACAGTCAGATCTTAATCTTATTAACCAATAGCAATTCGTCTAATAGCATAAATGATTCCTGAGTTTCAAACAAGAACTTGTATTCAAAAGTCAGGATATTGTTTTCTTGGAAACATTTTTTGTAACCAAACTTTTTTCTATTCAATTTATCGTTGAAATCTTCAACTTTTTCATTTGAAACAATTTGAACAGATGTTTTATTTAAAGGCCCTATGCCTTGGCCCCAACCTGTGATGTCAAGTTGAAAAACTCCTCGAATCGTTAAAATATCTGCTGCAAAAATGATAATTTCTGTTTTTTTACCGGTCATCGCTATATTTCTATCTCGGGTTTCAAAAATAAAACCATGGCTATCGGCATAGCTTTTCCAAATTGTTTTTACGGTTTCTGTTTTCAAAGTTTGTTCTGATTATTTTTGGTCAGGTTATCTATTTTTTACGACCCATCTTAGCCAATATCCAAATGGAAATACCCCCTGAAATTTTAGCCTGAATCAATCCAAAAACAATCTCCGCGTCACTACAAAACCATCCAAATCAATAAGCACAACATAACTTCCTTTGGCTAAATGACTCACATTGATTTCTTGGTCTTTCGCCACTTTGTCTTCCGCAATTAATTGACCTGCAATGTCGTACATTTTTACAGACATCAGACCGTCAAATGCGGTATGGATGCGAATAAAATCTGATGCAGGATTCGGTGAAACATTCACCAATTCCAATTCCAGTTCATCCAATCCAGTAATGCCAACTGTGATAACCTGACAAGAATTATTGGTTGCACAACTACTGCTTGCCGCCAAACAAACTTGGTAAGGCCCACCAATAGTATAGGTATGCACAGGATTTTGTAAAGTCGATGTTCCCCCGTCTCCAAAAGTCCATGCCCAAGAAGTTGGTGTGTTTATAGTCGCGTCAGTAAATGTAATCACCTCATTTGCTGCTGAATATGTAAAGTTTGAAACAGGGTCTGGACAATCTATCGAAATGCTTGTGCAATAAGTATCAGCACCACATTGACTCGATGCGATCAAGCATACTTGGAAAGTTGTTTCGGATGTATAGGTGTGCGTCGGGTTTTGCAAAGTGGATGTTCCACCATCGCCAAAAGTCCAATTCCAACTCGTTGCGTTGCTTGAACCGTCTGTAAAGGTTCCAACATATCCAGCAGTTGTTTCTGAAAAAGCAGCAACTGGGCTAGGGCATGTGATAATCAAGTTCTGACAAGATGTGTTTAAGCCACAACTATTTCCTGCAATCAGACATACGTTATATGTTCCCGCACTGGCATAGGTATGACTTGGATTTTGTACACTACTCAAGGAACCATCGCCAAAATTCCATTGCCAAGAAGTTGGACCGTTTGCACTAATATCAGTGAAGGATGCGGTTAACAAATTAGAGGTGTTCGAGAAATTTGAAGCGGGAGTTGGACAAACAATATTAACCATCTGACACGTAGTGTCTGCACCACAAATGTTCGATGCAATCAGACAAACTGTATACGATCCTTCGGCAACATAGGTGTGGGTTGGATTACCAAGACTACTTGTTCCACCATCGCCAAAATTCCATGCGTAGCTCGTAGGTAAACCAGATGAACTATTGATGAAATTTGCGACCAATCCACCCGAAGCACTTGTCCAAGACGCAACGGGATAGGTACAAGAAATATTTACTGTTTGACAAACTGAATCCGTTCCACAAGGGTTGGAAACAGTCATACAAACGGTATATATGCCAGGGGATGAATATGTATGATTTGCGTTTTGTGTTGTACTTGTCGTTCCATCACCAAAATCCCATAAATAAGAATTAGGCAATCCACCTGAAGTGTTCGTACCTGTGAATATTAACTGATTGGTTGTCTGTGTATAAGCTGCACTAGGTACAAAGCATTGCGCAGTTATGGTTTGACATGCCGTGTCTGCGCCACAAGCATTTGTTGTAATCAAACATGCCGTGTAAGTGCCATTCGTTGCATAAGTGTGAGTTGGACTTGCAAGAGTGCTGGTGTTTCCATCGCCAAAATCCCAAGCATAAGTTGTAGCTGCCACACTTGTATTGGCGAAAGTTGAAGTCAGATAACTAGTTGAAGAGGTGAAAGAAGCTTGTGATCCAGCACAAACTACGTTTACAGCACCTAAGCCAATTAAAAAGTTGTTTCCTGACCAACCGAAACCGCTGTTCCAAAAGGTATTTTGTGGTGTATTGATAAAATTGACTGGTGACATAGATCCTGTTGGTCCAACCACATTGAAACGTAAGTCAAAAATGAGAGCGCCGTTAGAAAGTGTGGGGCCAACTGAAATGAAACTCATCCAAGTAAATGTCACCACTCCAGGGGAAACACTAGTAAATACCGCACCTCCTGGATTGGATACACCCCAATTTTGCATGGAATTCCATGTGATTACATTTGGGTCGAATGTGAAGGTTCCTTGAACTTGAACGATATTTTGCCAATTCGTTCCTGCCGTAACAGCCACGTCAACAGTACCTGTCGCACCCGAAGTAACCGTCGCAATATTCATTTCTAAGTCTGGAAATTGAGCCAAAGAAAGCATGGGCATCAAGAGAAAAAGTAGGATGTATATTTGTTTCATCAATATTTAGTTTTTACAAATTAAGTAATTATAAACTTGGAGGACAAGTCATTGAAGGCTATCCGCTAAAAATTAACGAATTGGCATTTTTGAGTGATTTCTATACTTTATATTGTTTAGCATAAGAATCCTTAACTTTCGGCTTCAAATAACATTTTATGTCACCTATTATTCGAAATGTAATCGCTGTTTTTTTGGGAGTTATCATTGGCGCTATCGTAAACAGTTCTATTGTTTCACTCGGTGCGGGTTGGTTTGATCTGCCTAAAGGTGTTGATCCAAACGATGTTCAAAGCATCAAAGAAAACATAGGCTCGTTTGAAGCCAAACACTTTCTCAATCCATTTTTAGCGCATTCCATTGGAACCTTGACAGGAGCAATTGTTGCAACTATCATAGCTGCATCGCATAAAATGAAATTTGCCTTGGTGATTGGAGCTGTATTTTTAGTTGGCGGAATTATGATGGTGACCATGATAGGTGGACCAATTTGGTTCATTCTTGTCGATTTATTATTGGCTTACCTTCCTTTTGCCTATTTAGGCGGAAAAATAGGAGGTGCTAAAAAGCCGTATTAAAAAGTTGAAGTTGAACAAGGATGGTAAAATATCTTCTCAAGCATAGGCAATGATTTGTGCACCTTTGTATGAGGATGTTCTATGCTAAGATGAGGATACTATCGATATTTTTTGCTTTTATCATGGGTACAACGGACATTCACTAAATTTGACGCGTCTAGAGGAATGAAGGAAGACCAAAAAATAAAATCCTACCTTTACTTATTAAACAAAAAAACATGAATTTAAATTTAGCCGTCCTAATTGATGGCGACAACATACCATCCGCTCACGTTCACGAAATGATGGAAGAAATTGCTAAATACGGAAATCCCACAATAAAAAGAATCTATGGCGATTGGACTAACCCACGTCTGGGAAAATGGAAAACTGTTTTGCTAGAAAATGCTATTACACCCATTCAGCAATACGGCTATACCACAGGTAAAAACGCAACAGACTCCGCGATGATTATCGATGCGATGGACATTCTTTATTCCGATAAAGTAAATGGTTTTTGCTTGGTTTCCAGCGATAGTGACTTCACCCGTTTGGCCACTCGCCTGCGCGAAGCGGGCATGCAGGTAATCGGTATTGGTGAAAAGAAAACGCCCAATCCTTTTATCGTGGCTTGCGATAAGTTTATTTATATCGAAATCTTGAAAAAACAAGCGAAGCCATCCGAAGAAGAGGAAGGTGACAAAGATCCTGTAAAAGAGAATTTCGACAAAATAACCAACAAAGAAATACAGCTGATTACCAACACCATCAACGACGTTTCGGAAGATGACGGTTGGGCATTTTTGGGTGATGTGGGCAGCCTAATTCAAAAGAAACAACCGAATTTCGACCCAAGAAATTATGGATTTCAGAAATTGACTCCGCTTATCAAAAGCATCGATCGCTTTGAAATAGACCAACGTGATAGTCCAAAAGGAAAATATAAGTTGATTTATGTAAAGGTGAAAGAGCGAGTTAAAGAAAAGGTGAATAGAGGGCAAAGAAAATAGTCATTTTCACATTTCTTATCTTTTTCGCTCAGTGGCTGTAACATTTTCGTTTTATCTTCGTCTCAAATACATCAAGCACTAAGGGTGAGACTATTTTTATTTTTTATTCTATTTCTATTTTCAGGAATTGCATTTGGTCAATCCTTAAAAGGTCAAATCACTGAAGAGGGTGGGGTGGAAATTCCTTTCGCCAAAGTGAGAATTCAGAATACCAGTTACGGAACGGTTTCCAATGTTCAAGGAAAATATGTTCTTGAATTGAAAATAGGAACCTACATCCTTCAGTTCGATGCTTCCGGATTTGATACATTCATAGATACCGTGGTTGTAAGCGAAAGGGAAAATTTTCACAATGTGACGTTGAAACCTATTGTTCTCGAAGTGGATGCCGTTTCTGTTACAGCTCAATCTAAAAAATCCAAAGGAAAAGAGTTCATGAAAAGGGTGATAGAAAAACGGTCCTACTTTTATGATTTAGTTTCTGAATACCAATGTGATACCTATTGTTTTGGCACTTTAGAAAAAGAGGTGAAAGACACGATTTTCAAAGATTCGGTCATTGGTAAGGAGAAAATGAACATCATCGAATGGCGCGCAATCACTTCCTATAAGAAGGCGAATAAGTTTAAGAATGAGTTCTATGCTTTTGAGGATTTTACTGATGTTTCTCAACAAATGTCTGTTGAAGTAACTGCTGCTTTTGGAGATGACAATGAAACTATTGGAGGTGCAATTGGAGAGCATTTTAATCGGCACTTGTTTGTCACTGGAATCAAAGATGCGCATGTTAATCTGTTTGAGAATCTACTCGAATTACCACGGATTTCGGAGCGACCTCTGGTTTCACCTTTGGCGTACAATGCATTTATTTACTACAATTTTTATCTCGAAAGTTCCTACTTAGACTCCAATAATTCTTTGGTATACGAGGTAAGGGTCGATCCCATTTTTGATTATGAAGCTCTTTTTTACGGCACCTTGTTCATACGCGAAAATGGTCTGGAACTGGTTTCATATGAATTAGGTGTGAATCGAGCAGCACTAACCTATTTTAAGGATTTATTCATTGTTTGCGACTACGTAAAAATAGGGGAGCGTTTGCTGCCTAATCGTCGAGAGTTTGTTTACAATATCAGTGAAGAAGGCAAGAAAATCAACGGTTTGATTCGTCTAACACATGAAGACTATACATTTGAAGTGGACGATTCTAAACGTAATTTTTGGCTGGAAACGAGTGTTTATTCTGATGATGCTTTCGACAAAGACACCACTTTTTGGAACGAACGACGACCTTTTACACTAAAGGATATTGAAACCAGATTTATCCAAGAGCAAGACAGTATCATTACCTATCATGAAAGTGATGAATACAAACGAGAACAAGATAGTATCCGAAACAAATTCAAATGGTTTTCGCCACTTGTAGGTTACGGACGTTCCAATTCCTTTAAAAAGCAAGAATGGTACATCGGTGGTTTATTGCAACAAGTTATTCCTTTTGGGGTGGGTGGTTATCGACATCGCTTGCCGTTTAGCTATAGCAAAGAGTTTGAAAACGGAAAGAAATTTTCCGTAAGTCCTATGATCGATTACGGATTCCGAAACAAAGATGTCAGGGGAACTTTCGGTGGCAGTTTCACTTACAATCCCATGAACTTTGCAAAAATTTTCTTCGAAATTGGAGATAATTATGACCAAATTACGGGAAGTCAGAATATTGTGGGCACCATCGCACCAACCAACCGAGTTCGGAATCAGAAATTTGAAATTGGATATCGTCGCGAAATAATAAATGGTTTGTATGGTCAATTTAAATTGGAATATTCTGACAGACGTTCCATTGAAAATATTGAATTTCCCGCATGGGATTCCATCTTTAAAGGTATAACGATGTTTGATCCTCCACCTTTTGATCGCTATAAAATTTTAATGCCAACTGTCGATTTGGAATATCATTTCCGCCAGAAATATATCATTCGTCGAGGTCGAAAAATGGTACTTGGTTCTCCGTATCCAGTGGTGTATTTCAAATATAAGCGAGGTATTCCAAATATTTTGGAGGCTCAATCTAATTTTGATTTTATTGAATTGCGCGTAACGGATGAGGTCAAATTGAACACCTTCGGGGATGCTGAGTGGAAGCTTGTCGCGGGTTCATTTGTCTTCAAAAAAGACCTTCGCATCATCGAAAATAAATTCTTTCGGCCTTCCGACCAAGGATTCTTTTCCAATCCGCTCAATACGCTTCAGTTGCTAGATACCGCTTTAAGCACCAGCAATTCCTATTTCCAATTCAATGCCATACATCATTTTAAAGGATTTTTCCTCAATAAAGTTTGGCTCATTAATCGCTTGAAGTTGGAGGAAACCGTTGGTGGAGGAGCACTTTATATTCCAGACGCAAACTTCGCTCAAGTGGAGTTTTATGCCGGTTTGGAACGGAAAATTGTTTTGTGGGGTGGTACATTCAAACTGGGTTTTTACGCCGTCACAGCCGACAATAATTTCGACAAGGCGAATATTCGTTTTAAGTTTGGGATCAACTTCTACAACGACTTTTCTGGCAAATGGGAGTACTAGACTGGCTGGGTTCCATTAGCAAAAAAAATCGCCACGAATAACACGAATTTTCACGAATAAAAACAACATCATTCGTGAAAATTCGTGTCATTCGTGGCGCCTCAAAAACAAAAGCATTCATGCATTCGCGGCAAAAAAAAACAATGTACTTCGCGAAATCTGTGGCAAAAAAAACGGAGGGCAAAAAAAAATACTAGATTTGCTCAGTGGTATTTAGCAGCATCGTTTTCCTGTTCTATTTTCTCCCTGCCTTTCTGGTAGTTTATTTCTTTTCACCCAAATTTCTAAAGAATTATGTGGCCTTGGCTGCAAGTATCGCTTTTTATGCTTGGGGTGCACCAAAATTCGTATTTGTTATTCTCGCCTCTACTGTCATCGATTTTTATTTGGTGAAAATGATGGCGAAAGCAAGCGAAGTCAAGTTGAGAAAACGATTCTTAGTGGCGTCTTTGTTCATGAATCTCGGACTTTTGGCTTACTTCAAATATGCTAATTTCTTTATCGAAAATGTAAATTCGCTTCTGCATTCAATAGGAGTGGAGCAGGTAGCGTGGACATCTATCGCCTTGCCCATCGGGATTTCGTTCTATACTTTTCAAACTTTAACGTATTCCATAGACGTTTATCGACGAGTGCATGAACCTTTGACAAAACTTTCCGACTATTTGCTATACATCATGGCCTTTCCGCAAATGATTGCTGGTCCTATTGTGCGTTTCAGTTCCATTGCCAATCAATTGGTGAATAGAAAAGATTCTTTAGACGATAAGCTCATTGGTTTTTATCGTTTTTGCATAGGTCTTGCGAAGAAAGTGCTGATTGCCAATGTGATGGCCGAACAAGCAGATTTAATTTTCGATTCAGATTTGAGTTCACTCCCTACAGCCATGGCTTGGTTGGGCATGTTAGCCTACACTTTCCAAATTTATTTCGATTTTTCAGGTTATTCAGATATGGCGATTGGACTCGGACGAATGATGGGATTTCGATTTCCAGAAAATTTCAATTCACCCTATATTGCGCGAAATATCAGTGATTTCTGGCGGCGCTGGCACATGACTTTGAGTGGTTTTATGCGCGATTACTTGTATATTCCTTTGGGTGGAAATCAGGTGAATTCAAACGGTCGATTGTATTTCAATTTGGCTTTGGTTTTCCTTTTGTCTGGTCTGTGGCATGGCGCTTCATGGAATTTTGTTATTTGGGGCGCGTATCACGGTTGTTTTCTGATATTAGACCGTTTGTTTCTGAAGAAATTCTTGGAATCTATTGGAAAAGGATTGTCCATTTTATTCACCTTTTTGGTGGTCATGGTAGGTTGGGTGATTTTCCGTTTGGAAGATTTCAGCAGAATGAAGACCTATTTGTATATGCTCTTTTCCTTTGATTTGGGTAATGTTGAATTTTTAAATCAAGTCATTCCATCCTTCTTGTTTTTCTTGGTGATAGCAGTTATTTTCTCGTTTCTGCTCATCTTCAATTTTGGAAAAAACTTACAGGTATTCTTCTTCGAAAAAGACAGGTATTCAGACAGAAGTCACATCGCTTTGATGGTTTTGTCGTTGATATTTTTATTCCTTTCGGCAAGTTCAATCACGAGCTCAGGTTTTAATCCTTTCATTTATTTTAGATTCTGATGAAGCAAAAACCAAATAGCAAATTTTTGAAGTTGTTTCTCATCGGAATCATGCTATTCGTGTTGGGTTATCCGATGATTCAGCACAAATTTAAATGGACGGAAATTTCACCTTTGAACGGAGAAATAGTTCCCTTAGAACGACCTGTTTTTTCTAAAGAAGCTTGGTTTGACGGAACTTATCAGGACAAACGAACCGACTATTTGAATGAAAATGTTGGTTTCAGAAACGTCATGGTGAGAACCTACAATCAAATCTATTATTCCTATTTCAATACTGCTAAAGCCAAGGGAGTTGTCATCGGCAAAGACAACTATTTGTATGAAAAACAGTACATTGACGCTTTCTACGGAAAAGACTTTCAGGGAGAAGAATATATCAAACAGCAAGTAAATAAATTGGCGAAAGTATCCGACACTTTGTCTAAAATGGGAAAACACCTTATAGTGATGTTGGCACCCGGAAAAGCTAGTTATTTCCCAGAATATATTCCGAACAGAAAATTTTTCAAGTCCCAACTGAGAACCAATTTGGCTGCGTATGAAAATTATTTGTTCGAATTTCAGGTGAAAACGGTGAATATGAATCGTTACTTCATTCAAAATAAAGGCAAAACCAAATATCCACTTTTCCCGAAAACTGGAATTCATTGGAGCAAATACGGCGAAGTTTTTATGGCTGACACGCTGATTTCTTATTTGAATCATTTCGAAGGAATTCAAGTTCCGAAGCTAAATGTAAAACGGGTAGAAGTTTCCGATAGTATGCGCAGCACGGATGATGATATAGAAAAAGGAATGAACCTTTGGTTTGATATTCCCGACTACAAAATGGGCTATCCTATATTTGAATTCAAGACCGATCCTAAGCAGAAATATTCCAAAATTTTGACGATAGCCGACAGCTACTATTGGGGTCCTTTTGATTGGGGAATGTCGCGAGACGTTTTCGGTGGTGGTCAATTTTGGTATTACAACGAAACAATTTTTCCAGAGAGTTTTGAGAAAGAAACACGCGTTAAAGACTTAGATTTCAAGAAAAGTTTGGAGTCGAATGATGCGGTATTAATTATCGTAACGGATGCCAATCTGTACAAATTTGGCTTTGGATTTGTCGAACAGGCGTATGATGCTTATTTTGGTCAATAAATTTTTAATATGAAAATTACTTTTTATTCTATTCTCGCTTCAGCACTTTTCTTATTCGGTGCATGTTCTGGCGATTCGGAAACGCCGAGCAATTCTGAACTTTCAGAAGGTGTTTCGTCCGATTCTTTAGCGCTATCCACAAGCTCTGAAAAAGACAAAATTGAAATGAAATATGCGCACGCCTGGGAAGGAAAATTGAATGGAAAAATACCTGTATTTTTTCACTATACGATCAAAGACAGTGTGCTCAGCGGAGAGGTGACTTACATGAATACCAAGGCGAAAAAGCCCATCCGAATTATCGGTGAAATTTTGCCAAACAATTTTTATCACATTTTGGAATTCGATAGCAAAGGTATGATTACAGGGATTTGGAGCTTAACAATTAAAGGTGATAGATGCAATGGAACATGGTATGCACCAAGTCAATCGGGTTGGTCTGAACCAGGAAAAGAATTTAAAGTTGGAGCGCAAAAGAGCGATTCTTTGGTTCCAGAATGGGATTTGAATCCGGATCCGGAAAAAGTCTTTGGATATTATCAGTACAATTACACCAAAGAAAATGGTAACATTGGTCACTTGAGCCTCGAAAAATTGACCGACTACAATGCGAATTTTGAGATTTTAGGTTTGGCTTCAGCGCCTGGATTCAATATTGCAAGTATTGAAGAAACCACAGTTGATTTCGTTGGTGGGAAAGATACAGAATTCGATTTTGAATTAGATGAATCCGATGAATGTGATTTCAACGTCAAGTTTTACAAAGGTTTCGCTCATGTTCAATATACCAATGGATATTGTGCTGATGGTTATTTCGGACACAATGCCACTGTTGAAGGAATTTTCTTAAAAACCAAGTAAAAATTTATTCAAAAGCATTCCCGAAGATAGAATCGAGTTGTTTTCCAACGAAGGGAAGATATTTGCGTTCGCCTTTTAAGGCATTGAGAATTCCTAAAATAGCGACACCAATAAAACAAAAAACGATAATCAAATTCGCCAATTTCCCTAAGAAAGGTATCCAAAACAATATTCCGTTGATAACCGAATAAATAATGGAAATAATAGAAAATCCCAATCCTTGTCGGAGGTGAAAAGCATTGTAGTTTTTTTCGTCGCCAGATTTGTCGCTGTTCATGATTAAAGCGATTATCCATCCAACTATGGGAATGTAAGCTAATACCGAAATCGTCTTGTCATAATTATTGAACATAAGCGAAAGATATTAAAAAGTATTGAAATCATTGCTTACGACTTCAGAATAAGCAAATGAATTTCTTCTATTTGTTTCACGAAAACAAAGAATCTACAAACTCTTTTTTATTGAAAATCTGCAAATCATGAATGCCTTCACCAACGCCAATATATTTTACTGGAATTTTCATTTGATCAGAAATCCCTATCACAACTCCTCCTTTTGCTGTGCCGTCTAACTTTGTAATGGCCAAAGCATTAATTTCTGTCGCCAAAGAAAATTGTTTGGCTTGTTCAAATGCATTTTGACCTGTTGAACCGTCAAGAACCAATAAAATTTCATGCGGCGCACCTGGAACAACTTTGTCCATCACCCGTTTTATTTTGCTCAACTCGTTCATCAAATTTACTTTGTTGTGCAAACGTCCGGCGGTATCGATAATCACGATGTCGGCATTATTCGCTTTCGCTGATTGTAAGGTGTCAAAAGCAACGGAAGCTGGGTCAGCGTTCATCCCTTGTTCAACGATAGGCACATCGGCTCTTCCTGCCCAAATGATTAATTGGTCAACGGCAGCCGCGCGGAATGTGTCGGCAGCTCCAAGAACTACTTTTTTTCCAGCTTCTTTGAATTGGTAAGCAAGTTTTCCAATAGTCGTCGTTTTCCCGACACCATTCACACCAACCACCATAATCACGTGCGGCTCATTGTTTTTCTTTTCAATATTGAAATCGTTTGTAATTCCAATATTATTTTCTTCAAGTAAAGCTTCAATTTCTTCCTTGAGAATGTTGTTCAATTCATTTGCTCCCAAAACTTTGTCTCGAGAAACACGCGCTTCGATTCGATCAATGATTTTCAAAGTAGTCTCCACACCAACGTCTGACGAGATCAGAACCTCTTCAAGGTTGTCCAAAACTTCGTCATCTACCTTAGATTTACCTACAATGGTGCGGGTGAGCTTGGTTAGGAAGCTTTGTTTAGTTTTCTCAAGTCCTTTATCGAGCGACTCTTTTTTCTCCTTATTGAATAATCCAAAAAATGCCATAAGTGCAAATGTAAAAAAAAAGCCCTCGAAAAATTTCCGAAGGCTTATATAATGTTTATTTAAAAGGGTTTATTTTTTAAACCACTCTTGAACTTTGTCTTGGTGAACGATTTCCTCTTTGAAGTTATAAGAACCTTTTTCAGTCTTAAACATCTTGATTACTTTCGTATGCTCTTTACCGCCTCCTTTTTGAAGGGATGCTACTACTTTCTTTGCCATGTCTTATTTTATTTCTTTGTGAATGGTATAACGTTTCAAGATTGGATTATATTTCTTAATCTCTAATCTCTCAGGTGTGTTTTTTCTATTCTTAGTCGAAATATATCGAGAAGTTCCTGGTTGACCAGACTCTTTGTGCTCTGTGCACTCCAATATAACCTGTATTCTATTTCCTTTTGCCTTTGCCATCGCTACGTTTCTTTAATCGATTATTTCAAAAATCCTTTAGCACGAGCTTCTTTCAAACAAGCAGAAATTCCTTTCTTGTTTACTGTACGCAAAGCTGAAGCTGAAATCTTCAACGTGATTGTTGTATCCTCTTCTGGAACGTAAAACTTTTTAACAAACAAATTAGGTTTAAAAGTACGTTTCGTTTTGCGGTTGGAGTGAGAAACATTGTTCCCTACCATTACCGACTTACCTGTTAATTGACAAACTCGTGACATGTTCTTTTCTTTATTCCAAATTCTAAATTGGGGTGCAAAGGTGGTAATTTTTTCAAAAACCACAAAGTATTTCTTCTTTTTTTTACGAATTTAATTCAAGTATTTCACAACGCGCTAAATTCAATGCAGTTAAAGCGGTCATACTGATGTTTCTTTCGCGGTTATCGCCAAAGTTTAAACACTTCGTAAATGTTCTTTTTGCAGTCGAGACAGCAATCCAAACTGTTCCAACTGGTTTGTTGGGCAATCCACCATCCGGACCGGCTATACCTGATGTGGCAACGCAAACGTCAACGTCGAGTAATTTTCGACCTTTTTCCGCCATTTGCGTGATAATTTCTTCACTTACCGCTCCAAATTTCATCAGATCATCGTGAGGAATTCCAAGTAAATTTTCTTTCTCTTTGTAACTGTAAGCAACTATACTTCCTTCGTAATACGCTGAGGAGCCTGGGATTCTAACGATTTCTTTTGCTATCGTTCCACCACTGCAACTTTCAACTGAACCAATTTTCAGATTATTTTTCATTAAAAGTTGCCCCAAAACTTCAGATAGACTTTTCTCACCAATGGAATAAGCATGTTTCGGCTCACGTTGCATGATCTCATTGAAATACGCGTTTATTTTTTCAGCATCTTCTTTTCCATTCACGGAAGTCAAGCGCAATTTCACCAAACCTGGTGATGGTAAATAAGCTAAACCTAAACCGTCCGCACGAACTTTGTCTTCCCAATCTTCTATTTTTTCGGCTAAGAATGATTCGCCTAAACCTTGTGTCATCAAAGTATCGTGATACAATTCCTGTACTACGAAGCGGGTTTTTATTCTCGGAAAAACTTCATCCTCCATAATACCTATCATCTCATAGGGAACACCAGGAAGACTCACTATGATGCAACCGTCTTTTTCAAACCACATGCCGCAAGCTGTTCCATGATAATTGTGCATAATTTCAGCATCCACGGGCAAAGCAGCTTGTTGAATATTGACCTCCAACATGGCTCTGTTTCGCTTATTGAAAAAATCTTCGATGCGCGCCAATACTTCGGGTACTATTTCCAATCGTGTATTGAAATATTGAGTTAAAGTGTGTTTGGTTAAATCATCTTTCGTTGGCCCTAAACCTCCTGTAAGAATAATCAGCTGCACTTTGGGTATCAAATGATCTAGACTTTCGCAAATCGCTTCTGGAGTGTCTGAAATGGTCCAACTCGTGGTAACAGGAATGCCAATTTCAGAAAATTCCTTACCTAGCCAAGCAGCGTTGGTGTTGATGGTTTGACCGATTAATAATTCATCGCCGATGGAAATAAGTGCTGCTTTCATGGGCGCGAATTTACGGAGGATATTTGGATTTTATGGAACGCGGATTGTGCTGATTTTATGGAACACGGATTGAGCCTATTTTACCGATAATGGGGGTTATTTATGGACATCAAAAGATTATCCGTCCTATCCGCTTAATCCGTTAAATCAGCGTTCAGTCAAGAACTCAATTTAAACTTCGCAATACTCTCAATATGCCCCGTATGTGGAAATTGGTCTACAAACGATAATTTCTCCAATTCAAATCCATTTTGTATCAAAGTTTCTGCATCACGTGCCTGCGTGGAAGGATTACAGGAAATGTAAACCATATTTTTCGCACCCAATTCGATGACTTTCAATAAGGTCTTTGGAGCGATACCTGCTCGTGGTGGATCGAGGATAATTGTTCCTATTTTACCTTGAAATTCAGGATGTTCTCTCAGAAATTTACCGACATCTGCTGCGTAGAAATCGATTTGGTCGATGCCGTTTCGTTTGGCATTTTTCTTCGCATCGGCAATGGCTTCTTCAACGATATCAACGCCTACAATTTTTGCGTTGGATTTTCTGGTCGTTAAAATTTGACCAATCGTTCCTGTTCCACAAAACAAATCCATAATGATTTCGTCGTCTTTCAATTCTTCTTCGAAAACGTAGTCCAAGGCTTTGGTGTAGAGCAACTCAGCACATTTTGGATTGGTCTGAAAAAAGCTTTCCATGCTGATTTCAAAGGTCAAACCCAATAATTCTTCGTTGATTTTTGGCGTTCCAAAAAGTAGGGTAGAGCTGCCATTTTCTATTTTGGCCCGGTCGGCAACGTTATCGTTTACGGTGTGCCAAAGTCCTGCAATTCTATCGCCCATTAAATCTTGCATGAATTTCGCAAAAGCGGGTAAATCGAATTTTTTTAAGCCTTCGGATGAAGTCACCAAATTCAATAACAATTTATCTTCTGCAAAGGATTTACGAACAACAATGTGACGGAAAAAGCCGTGTTTCCCTGGTGGATGCCAAGCGGGTAGGCCTGTTTCCAATAAATAATTTCGAATTTGAATCAATTTGGTTTCCCACTCTTCATCAAAAAGTCCGCTGGGTTTGTAAAGATTTTCAACTTTCCACCACGTCCCTCGTCTTTTAAAACCAAGAGCAAAAGCTTCATCTTTTTCTTCGCCAGTGAGCACATCATGCTCTATGCTCGAAAAACTGTACTCCATTTTGTTGCGATAGAAATAATGATTCGGTGAGGAAATAAACGTGTCGAATTTTTCTTCTATATCATTGATATGTGACAACCTACGAAAGGTTTCTAAAGTGCTTTCTTTTTTAACTTCTTCTTGCTTTTCAACGGGCACAAAAATATAAGGTCCGCCACTAATTTCTTGAAATGCGCTAACCGTTTCTTCAGGACTACGTTCAATAACATCTATCATTTTAGCTTCGGCGTAGCGCTTTTTCTTTTTTTCGACGCGTGCTTTTACCGTTTGACCCGGATAGCAATTGTCTATAAAAACGATGTAATCACCATTTTCAGTCGGTATTTTCGCAATCCCACGACCGCCAAATGCATATTCGCTGATTTTTACTTCGATGATTTCGCCTCTGTTCATTTTTTTGAAGTTACAAGTTATATTGTTGACAGTTTAGAAGTTTTAATTTTTTTTGATTTTTGGCTTCCCCCTTTGGACCTGCCTCGTCGGCAGACAGGGGGGGATTGAGGGGGAGGATTGCCCGCCGCTTCAAACATTTGTGTCCGACTTCTCCCACTTCAAAATGCTTAGAGTATAGAAATCAACGCTTCATTTATCTTATATCAATCCCCGAATAACTCCCTTATCGGAACCTTGAATAAAACCAACGATTTCATCCAACAAAGGACTGGCTGGCATGGTGTCTTTTACCACTGCAATTCCTTTGGTGATGTTGTTATTTTGCACGTAAATGATGCGATAAATATCTTCAATTTCACGGATTTGTTCATCGGTCATTCCTCTTCGGCGAAGGCCAACAGAATTTACTCCCGCAAATGTCATCGGTTCTCTAGCCGCTTTGATAAAAGGAGGAACGTCTTTTCGAATCAAAGATGCACCGCCAATAAAAGAATGCGCTCCAATATGAACGAATTGCTGCGCTGCTGCTTTACCTTCAATGATGGCATAATCATCTATCGTTACGTGACCTGAAAGTCCAACATAGCTGGCTAAAATAACGTTGTCGCCAATAAGGCAATCGTGCGCAATGTGAACGTAAGTCATGAGCAAGCAATTGGAACCGATTTTGGTTTTATTTCTATCGCTTGTTCCGCGGTGAATGGTAACACATTCTCTAATTTTAGTGTTGTCGCCTATTTCAACGGTTGTGTATTCGCCATTGAATTTTAAATCTTGCGGAACGACTCCAATAACGGCTCCAGGAAAAACTTCGCAATTTTTTCCCAAACGTGTTCCGGGATACAAATTCGCATTGGAATGAATGATGCATCCGTCCCCAATAATCACATCTTCGTGGATATGAGCAAAAGGATGAACTTCCACATCGGCACCTAATTGAGCGCTTTCCGAAATATGGGCAAGAGGACTAATCATTTATTCTTTGTCTTTAATTACTTGTGCCAACATTTCAGCTTCCATTACAACTTGCCCATTGACATAAGCTTTTCCACCCATATGCACGAGTCCGCGACGCATAGGTGATAAGAGATGCAATTCAAAAACAATCGTGTCACCAGGCAAAATTTTTTGCTTGAATTTCACATTGTCTATCTTCATGAAATAAGTGGAATACAAATGTGGATCTTCCACTTTGCTCAAAGCGAAAATTCCACCAACTTGCGCAGTTGCTTCAATTTGCAAAACGCCTGGAAAAACTGGGTTTCCTGGAAAATGTCCTTGGAACATCGGTTCGTTCATCGTGACGTTTTTTACGCCAATAATCGATTCGTCGCCAATTTCCATCACCTTGTCTACCAATAAGAAAGGGTAACGATGAGGAAGCATGCGTTCGATGTCGTTGATATCGTACAAAGGTTTTTTCGTTAAATCGAAAAACTTGCCTTGAGTTTCTTGCTTTTTGATTTGCTCCTTAAGAACTTTTGCAAATCGAACGTTGCCTGAATGTCCAGGTCTTGCGCCCAAAATATGTCCTTTAATTGGTCGACCCAACAAAGCCAAATCGCCAACAATGTCTAGTAATTTATGACGTGCTGGTTCGTTCTCGAATTTTAATTTGGTACTGTTTAAAACACCAATTCCTTGAACTTTTACTTCTAAATTTTCTTTTCCTAAGGCTTTTGCCAAACGGTTCAATTCTTCAGGATCAACTTGTTCACGTTCCACCAAAACAATTGCGTTGTCCAAATCTCCTCCTTTGATGAGGTTGTTCGCAGCTAAAAATTCCAATTCACGCAAGAAAACGAATGTTCTGCACGGTGCAATTTCCGTTTTGAATTCACTCAAATCATACATGGAAGAGTGCTGTGTACCAAGAACCGGAGATTTGTAATCTACCATCACCGTTAAGCGATAATGGTCATCTGGAACGGCTAAAAACTCAATTCCTTTGTCCAAATCTTCCCATTTGATATTTTCGGTAAGCACAAAATAGTTGCGTTCAGCATTTTGTTCCACTAAACCAACTTTCTCAATCGCTTCGCAAAACATTTGAGAACTTCCGTCCATAATTGGAATTTCCGGACCATCGATTTGAATCAAAGCGTTATCTACTTCCATTCCAACCATGGCCGCGAGAATATGCTCTGTGGTGTAAACTCGAGCACCGTTTTGTTCCAATGTTGTTCCTCTATCTGTGGTGATTACAAGATCGCAATCTGCTTTGATAATCGGTTGTCCTTCCAAATCAATTCGTTGGAATTTAAAACCATGATTTTCGTCTGCTGGTAATATGGTGATATTTACTTTTTCTCCGGTGTGAAGACCAACACCAGATAGATGAGTCGCTTCTTTGAGCGTTTTTTGCATGTCTGCCATGTCTGTTATTCTTTCGTAAGCGATTTAATTTTCTGTTCGATTTCCTGCAGTTTATTTAGGATATAGGGCAATTTTCGAAAGCCAAAATACGATTTTTTAAAATCATCCATGGGAATGGCTGGAGAACCCATTAAGGTTTCCGCTTTCTTAATCGAACCGGGAATGCCGGATTGCGCTACTATTTTCGTTTGATCGATGATGGTAATGTGACCGCTGATTCCAGCTTGCCCACCCACCATAACATGTTTTCCAATTTTTGTTGAACCTGCAACGCCGGCTTGAGCAGCCATCGCGGAATGTTCACCTACATCTACGTTGTGGGCAATTTGAATTAAATTGTCCAATTTCACGCCTTTGCGAATGAAAGTCGAACCCAATGTTGCTCTATCGATTGTGGTATTCGAACCGATTTCCACATCGTCTTCGATAACTACGTTTCCAATTTGAGGAATTTTCGAAAAAACACCTTTTTCATCTGGAACAAATCCAAATCCATCGGCGCCAATTACCGTTCCAGCGTGAATCGTGCAATTATTTCCTATCACACAATCTTGGTAAATTTTTGCGCCAGGATGAATGGTACAATTGTCGCCAATGGTCACGTTTTCACCTATGTAAGCTTGCGGATAAATGGAAACATTTTTTCCGATTTTTGAACCGTCGCCAATGTAAGCGAAAGCACCCAAATACAAACCTTCACCTACAGTCGCCGAAGCAGAAATGAAGGAAGGTTGCTCAATATTCGGTTGTTTTTTGGTCATTTGGTCATATACCTCCAACAATTTCGCGAAACAAGCATGTGCATCGTCCACTTTTACAAGTGTAATTGTTGAGGGTAACTTTTTTGTAGGTTCAAAGGTACGGTTGACAATACAAATCGTCGAAGCGGTATTGTAAATATGCTCTTCGTACTTGGGATTGGCCAGAAATGACAAACTATTGGGTGTTCCTTCTTCAATTTTTGACAAACCTGTCACCGTTGCTGAAAGATCTCCAACAACATCACCTTTTAATATACCTGCAATCTGCTCAGCAGTAAATTCCATGCTTCAAAATTAAAAATTCTAAGCCTTGCGAACTTTGCTTGGCTTCCTTATTTTCAACAAGCTACTTTGTATATCATTGAAGCGAATCTCCGATGATGTAGTTGCTAATGTTTATTTTGTCCTTGTACCACACGCTTTTCGTGGCAATTTCTTTACCTTTTTTGGTTTGAAAAACGATGTAATGTTCTGGTTTTAATGCATTTATAAAATCGCAATTATCGTAAACTACTGAAGCGTTTTTCTGCATTTGTTTCCAAACTTGTTTATCATCTTTAAAACCCAATTCGGCTCTTATTCTTCTTTGGCTTCCTGTTGTATCGGTGAAAATAAATTCTTTTTGATTCGGAAAAACGACCAATTTGGCTTTTCCTTTTTTCCAGTCACTTTGTTTTGGTTTATGGGTAAAAACGGATGAAATGAAACTTTCGTTGGTCAAAGTGAAAAATAAGGTTTTTTCTCCCTTTGTCAATTTGTAAAATTTGTTCGCGCTGGTTTTATTCGATGCACCAAAATCAATTTCCGCTTCTTCAATGAATTTATTCAGTTGTTTAGGCGTAATTTTTTTCGCAGCAAATGCTTCTGTTTGCGATTCTGGAAGGGCGATAATTCTCTGTAAAAGTGCTGTTTTTACTCGGTTGCTCGGAGTCCATGAACATCCACGATTGTTGAAAAAGAAAACGACAAAAATCAGTCCGATTCCAAAACCGATTCCGTAATACCGCAGGCGACGCCAAAAGTTGCTCATTGATTTAATTTGCCCGCAAAGATAAGAATTTGCGAGACGTAACGATTTGTTTTGACAATAATTAAAACTTGTTTAAAGAGTTTCTGCTAATCGTTGATTGAGCGTAGTCGAAAGCAACGATATAGCGTAGTCGAAAGCAACGATACAGGTGAATCGAAAGTAGAAATATGCTCAAAAAAAAAACGGACATGATATGCATCAAGCCCGTTCATATTGTTTGTGGAATTCGATTACAAAATCGCGTCCAATTTTCCTGTCAATTGTGCTTTTGGCACCGCTCCAACTACTTTATCAGCAATCTCACCGTTTTTAATGAAAAGAATGGTTGGAATATTTCGAACACCAAACTGAGCAGAAACGCCAGGATTCATGTCTACATTCACTTTACCGATCACTGCCTTACCTTCGTATTCAGTATGCATCTCTTCAATTGATGGTCCGATCATTCGACAAGGTCCACACCATTCTGCCCAAAAATCTACCACTACCGGTTTGTCTGATTTTAATACCAATTCCTCGAAATTAGCATCTGTTATTTCTAATGCCATAACTATTTTTATTTATTTGTTTTGTGCCTTTGCTGCAGTTTCAGCGGAGGCATATTATTAACTACGTCCCTTTGACGCAAATTTACGCTTTGGCTTACTACTTCTCAATTATTTTGCCAATCTTTTTTCAACGTCAGTTTGTCAGGTCAGTTTTTTACAATCAAGGTTTTTGCCGATTTCTGGTTGTCTGTCTGCAATTCAAAAAAATACCTTCCGTTTTCAACACTTGTCGTGTCAAACATAACTTTATTCCCTCCTTTTTTAGCCGCTCTTTTGTCTATGGATAGCAAGGTTTCCATTTTCATATTGAGCAATACTACTTCCGCTTCTTTGTCTTCTTCTAACTCGTAGAATAATTCGACATGGCCATTAGCAGGCTGTCTTTCGATGGAGTACAACTTGGCGTATTTCGCTTTGTCGAGTTCATCTTTTCCCATTCTACTCAAAAGCTTTTTGTAAGCGATGTAACCCAAAATAACCAAGATGGAAACCAACAAAGTTGGAACGGCTACTGAGAAAAAAGAGATTTTTAACAACATGATTTATAGCGAGATAAGACCTTCTATTTGGGTCGATTTTTCATAAATGGAAATGATAGAATTCACATCAAGCATCAGTTCTTTGGCACTTATACTGACAAACTTGCCATTTTTTGAGTTGTGAAAACTAATATCAGCCGCCTCACTGAACAAAGCCGTGGTGAGGGCAATTTTTTCTGGAGTATTCTCAACGATGAATTTGAATAGAAAGACATTCGGCCATTCTTGTAATTCAAGCTGCTCTTTTAATTTATCAAAACTTCCCATCAATCATTTCTTTTTGGCGCCACAAAGATAGTCGTTTTGACTCGGCAAGAAGGATTTCTTTTCCTTCAAATGTTAACGTTTCTATATCCAATATTGTTTTCCCACCTGCTTTTTCGAAGGAAAGAATGGCTTGGGATAATTCTGTTGGTTCGGGTTCTTTCGAAATGAAAATAATTTCTTCTTTTGGTATGTTTTCCGATGCCATTTGTGCAACGTAATGCTGATGCACTTGCATTAGTTGTTTCACCCAATGCATTAATTCTCCAACCGTTTTTGAGGTGTAAATCTCTTGAAACAAAATCGATTTAACACTTTGAAATGCACGATAAGCTTCTGGAAGATTGGAACTTTTTTGCCATTCAATATCCCTGACTTGAAATTCAGGAATTTTACTTTGTGTAAGAAAACGAAATGCTTTTTCACGCTTTCCCATTTTCTCTAAGCGCTTTTTGAATACAGAATCAAATATGGCTCTCGATGTGAAAAATTGCTTGTCTTCAAACAATCGTTCCTCGTACAAGTCATATAAATCATCGTCTTCCTCAAAAGGAAAGTACAAATGAGCATTCTCCATTTTAGCTCTCTTTTTGCTGATTTTTTTTCATTTTCAGATTCAACATTTCAACACCAAGCGCATAAACCATCGCGAAATAAATGTAACCTTTGGGCACGTGTTGGTCAAATGCTTCCGCGATTAAAACCACACCAATGGTCACCAAGAAAGCCAAGGCAATCATTTTGATAGTCGGTCGATCATTAATGAAATCACTTATTGGTTTGGCGAAAATCATCATGACTATCATGGAAACAATTACTGCCGCGTAAATAATAATCATTGGATTGCCACCCGTTTCTTTTCCAATATCGTTGGTCATGCCTATAGCCGTAATAATGGAATCAAAACTAAAAACGATATCAATTAATACAATTTGAATCACAATTGCTCTGAGACTCAGTTTCTTTTTGACTTTATGTACATCTTCCGCTCCAACGATATTTTTGTGCATTTCAATGGTACTCTTGTAAATCAAGAAAAGGCCCCCCAATAACAAAACGAGTTTTTGACCCGTCACTTCCCAACCATTGATGATGAAAAATGGAGCTGTCAAACCTATCAGCCATGCGACTATGCTCAATAAAAACAAGCGAATTAACAAAGCAAGCGCCAGACCAATATTTCGCGCTTTCCGTTTTTCAACTTTTTCCAATGGGTCCGTTACGATGGAAATGAAGATGATATTGTCTATGCCCAAAACGATTTCGAGTAAACTTAGAATAACGAAATAAAAAAGTCCGTTAAGTGAGAAAAGGAGGGCGAAATCGAGGTGCATGTTTATGTAAATTTATCTTTACAAAATTAGTGAAAAGTCGCGGAATTGAAGCTCAATAGTTTATAAATCGGATATTGAAAATTTTCGGCATTTTGCATGTTTTGAAGACAACAAAATGGTGATTGTTGATGTGAAATTTTCAAAACCAAATGTCTGTAAAACATATAATTAAGTGCTTGTTTCATCCAGAAAAGTCAGACTTGTCTCTTTCCCAATTCAAATGTGTTCTTGGTTCTTTAAATTTTAAAGAAAACTTCGTTTCTATAGCAAATGCTTCAAACCGCGGAAGATATTTTCCTCTAGAATATCCGTTTCATCCTCAAGCTTGATCATTTCTCTAATTTCCTCGAAAAGTTGATTTTTTTCTCCCTGTGAGTAAGCATGATGCTCAATGGATTCTTGTATTTTTTGGATGCTTTGATAATCGTTATCCTTTTCAAATTCGGCATGAATTTTTTGGTAATCGGCTGAAGCAGAGCGCGATTTGATGAAATTTTTCTCGTCTTTTGATTCTGAATAATTGGCGTTGGCACAATAAATCAACAAGTAAATTTCAAGTTCTTTTTTGCTCCAATTGGGATGTGTGTTTGACATAATATTCAATTTTCGTTATGCTTTTTATCGAAAAGAATTCGTTTTTAAATGCAATAAGAAAGATACGAAAAAATAGTTGTGAGGCGCCCAATATTCCAGAATTTTTGACCTACAATCTTGATTTGATAAGAAAGTTTAACAGGTCGCATTGTGAGTAGAAGTAATTTCTCAAATATCCATGACCATCCACAAATCACAGGCAAAATGCCCTGAATTTCCTAGCGCATGATTGATTTTTTGAAATCCCATTTTTTTGTACAATTCGATAGCATTGTGCAATTCCGGAAGCGTTTCCAAATACAATTGGGTGTACCCCATTTCCCGGGCAGCAACGATGCTTTTTTCCATCAATTTCTTCCCGATTCCCAAGTTCCGAAAATCTTTGTGCAAGTAAATTTTGACCAATTCAGCGCAGCCTTCGGGCAATCCGTCTGTCGGGTAAATACCGCAGCCTCCGATGATTTTGCCATTTTCTTCCGCAATGAAATAACAGGAATTTTCTTTTTGAAAAAGTTCGTAAAGTGCGTCAGTTGTTGGATCTGTGTAAACGGTTCCCGGTTTGTTGACTCCGTATTCTTCCAAAACCGTTCGGATGACTTTAGCGATTGTTGGGTTGTCGGAAGGTTGGATGGGGCGGAGGTGCATAATTTATTTTTTAGAACTATTTAGTCGAATTACTGGCTTTTAGCCAAAGTTTAACGATTGCTTCTAAAGCGAAACGTTTGATTTCAATTTCTCCCAAATCCTTAAACCCAGCAATTGCCCTATCATTTTCTTTCCAAACCAAAATTCCCGACGAATCTTTGATTAATTTCTCCTTCGGCTGTTCTTGTTTTTTGGCGCCCCGATGAAAAATCAGTTGAATTTGTTTTTGCGTTATCGGTTGCACCCGCATGGTGATGCGGTCTTCGTCATGAAAAGTATAATTCGGACCGTTCCATTTTATATTTTCTGCCAAAGTTTGTTCAGCCGATACTATAATTTCGCGCAATTTGTCTATTTCGGTCCGTAATGGGTGATTGATTTTGTCTAGAAATAAGGAAACTTCGGGATTCATGTTTATTTTGATTTGAAAATTTAATTGGATAGATTCATTTTACTCATTTTCGTTATAAAGCAAACAATATCAATTAGTTAATACTAAGCTAAATAAAAATTTAAATATTTAAATTTTTATTTTTTAGCGTCTTTTTTATAGTTAGGTTTCTCCATTTTATACCACCGTAAATGTAAGTCATCCTCCTCAAAATAAAAATCTTCCACATAACTCAAACCAATTTTCAAAAGCGCATGATGCGATCCCTCATTTCCGATTTCTGTGGTCGCATAAATTTCGGGTAAATTCATCACCTCAAAAGCATATTTCACGGCTGCTTTTCCAGATTCTGTAGCGTAACCTTTGCCCCAAAATCGTTCAATTATGCGATAACCTACATCGTAATATCGGGTGAAACCGTTCATGTTGTATTCTGTGTTCAAGCGCAAGCCCGACCAACCCATAAATTCGCCTGTTTCTTTGTCAATCATCGCCCAGCGACCAATTCCACGTTCTTCGTATTGCTTTTTGACACTGTCGATTGTGTTTTTGGCTTCTTCTTTTGTCGAAATCGGTTTCTTGCCCAAATAGCGGTGAACAGCTGGATTGGAGTCCAATTCGTACATTCCTTCCAAATCCGTATCGCGAATTTCTCGTAAAATCAGTCTATCTGTTTCGATGTGAAATTTCATGTTACTTGGAATGGAAAACCGAAAATAAGCATTCAAGGGAAATTGCAGCTACACGGTCGCAAGTTCGTTGTAAAAAATCCTTCAAATCTTTGTTCCATCAACACCCGCACGAAATCCCCAATCAAAAAAAAATCCCAGCAACAAACCTATCGAAACAGGTTCATTTACTGGGAAAAATATATGCTTACAACTCGATTCTACCCGAATTGTTCTTCGCTTGTTTTTTCAACGCTTTCGCCGCTTTTTTCTCTTTGGGAGTTCTGGACGCAACGGTTTTGTCTGACTTCTTCGTGTCTTTTCCTTTTGACATACTATTTGTTTTAGGTATTGTGCAAATGATGGATTACGCTTTGTATCCATGAATCAATAACCATTTTTGTGTAAAGGCACGCTCTGAGCGCAACGGTTATATTGCCCTGTTTTATGTAAGGTACGCATTTAAGTTGGGTAAACCGCAGAAAACGACAGTAAACTATTCTTTTTGAAACAATTAGCCAGTTCATTTGTTTACAGTATGTTGGTCAAAACGAATCTGCAAACCAACAACAAAATTTCACCCTTAACATGAAAAAAATGCTCATCACCCTCGGAATTCTGCTTGGCTTATTCGTGATTTTCCAAATCTACATTGTTTGGAGTCGAAACAATATTGAAAGCTATCCTTATGTGGTAGTGGACAAATACCCCGATTTCGAAATCCGGGAATACGAAGCCAGCTTGTTCACTTCCGTAAAACTTTCCCCCAGCGACTACAAAAAAGCCTCCAGCAAAGGATTCTCCATCTTGGCAGGCTACATTTTCGGTGGCAACGACAAAAACGAAAAAATCTCCACGACCTCACCCGTTGCCATGTCCATGGAAGATTCCATGACAATGATGTTCATGGTGCCCAATAAATTCAAAAAAGAAAATCTCCCAACACCCAATCAATCCAACATCCAATTCAAAGAAGAACCAGCCAAAAAAGTCGCCGCCATCCGTTTTGGAGGTTGGACCAGCGACGAAAAATTAGCCAAATACAAACAAAAACTCATCGCCGCACTCGACAATCAAGGCATCAAGCATGACGGGCACTTTTCGTATTTGGGCTACAATGCGCCTTTTGATTTGTTTTTTAGAAGGAATGAGGTTGTTGTGGGGGTGGCGTGAGAAGTATTATACTAGGAAATATATTTTTGAAAAATATAAATCATTCTTTCAACAAGTTATATTTTTCACTCGGAGGAAACAGCAAGTCAAGTCCTTTGGGTTTAATTTTAAATAGTGGACCTTTTTCTACTACTTTCCCTTTAGAGTTTCTTTTAATTAAATGATCAAGGGTAATTATTCCTTGGTCAATAAGAATGTCGAATTGAGATGTAATTGGCTTTTTGGTATGTTCTACAAGTGAATACTGGAAATATTCACGTCCATCTATGTAGGTGCTATTTGCTTCAACCCAGAATGTTTCCTTGTGTTTTTCTCTTAAACGACTATGAAGTGTGCCCAAAGTCCAAACCACAAAGTCGCCAATTTCTGGTTTATCTGAATTCTCAATGAGTTGTTTTATATCAGAGTCTAGTTTTAATGATAATCCTTGAGAATTTCGGGTAATTGCCGATACAGTGCAATACAGTTTAAAATCATCCTCCCTGTGATAACCAAATGAATCTAAAATTTCTACTGAACTTTTGAATTTACTTAATGACCAGTCTGGCACTTGTGCAAACAAATTTTTTCTGTTTGTCCTACTACTTCTAAATGATTTAAGTTCAATTCCTTTGTAGTCAGGCTGTTCGGAGGAATTAATATCAATTCCTAGATCTGTTTTTATTTTTAATTAAAATCAAAACTCT
>JBGSIB010000003.1:0-82798 GCA_041751955.1 Crocinitomicaceae bacterium | reverse complement strand
AAATTCGCCGCTTTTTGGTTGTTGTAGAGGTTGTTTCTTACTATCTTTTCATGGCAACACATTCTTTTTCAACTGCTTGTATTATTATGCGTTGCATGGCAAAAATAGCATCTTCTTGCCAACGGGAGCTTTTATTTACGGAAAACTTATCACTATCAAACTGTTGATATCAACAAAAAGGTTGACCCTAGAAAACTAGAATCAACCTTTAAATGATTTATATCTTTCCTTCTTTAAGCCTTAAAGAATTTTAAGCTCAAGCTAAGTGTTTCTTTCAATTTTTGGCGATCCACTATATAATCCAAGAAACCATGTTCCAAGACAAATTCTGCTGTTTGGAAGCCTTCTGGAAGGTCTCGACCAATAGTTTCCTTTACGATACGCGGACCAGCAAAACCAATTAAAGCTTCAGGTTCTGCTATATTTAAGTCGCCCAACATAGCGAAAGAAGCTGTAACACCTCCTGTTGTCGGATCCGTTAAAAAGGAAATATAAGGAAGATTCACCTCAGCCAATTGCCCTAGTTTTCCTGATATTTTTGCCATTTGCATGAGTGAAAATCCAGCTTCCATCATGCGCGCACCTCCAGATTTAGAGATAATCATAAATGGCGCTTTGATTTTAATCGCGTGATCAATGGCTCTAGCAACCTTTTCGCCCATCACTGAACCCATTGAACCTCCAATGAAAGAAAAATCCATACAAGCTACAACGAAGTCCTCACCGTCCATTTTTCCGACAGCCGTGCGAATGGCATCAGTAAGCCCTGTTGCTTTTTGGGTGTTTTTAATCCGGTCTGTATATTTTTTTGTATCCTCAAATTTCAGTGGATCTCCAGACGACAATTTTGCATCCAATTCTTTGTATTTGCCTTTATCAAAAAGTATGGAGAAATACTGTTCAGAACCAATTCTTTCGTGATTATTGCAGCGATCACAAACCCAATTGTTCTTTTCCAAATCTTCAGCGGTGAATACCGTTTTACAATTGGTACATTTTTGCCATAGACCTTCCGGTGACTCTTTTTTTTCTCTTGTCGAAGTGGTAATCCCTTCTTTTCTTCTCTGAAACCAACTCATATTATTCTTTTATTGCTTTAAATGGGCTACAAAGTATTTACATTATTCAAATCTGAAAATGCTTTCTCCAGTCTTTTAATGAAAGTCAATTCTCCTTCTCGCATCCATTTTCGTGGATCGTAATATTTTTTATTCGGTAAATCATCGCCTTCAGGGTTACCGATTTGTGTTTTTAAATATTCAACATGCTCCACGATGTAATCGCGCACACCCTCTGTAAAGGCGAATTGCAAGTCTGTGTCTAAATTCATTTTTACAACGCCGTAACTAATTCCTTCGCGAATTTCTTCCAAAGTAGAACCTGAACCTCCATGGAATACAAAATCAACTGGATTATAACCTGTATTGAATTTATCTTGCACGTAAGTCTGTGAATTCTTCAAAATGATTGGCGTTAATTTCACATTTCCCGGTTTGTATACACCGTGAACATTTCCAAAAGCTGCGGCTATGGTAAATCTAGGTGAAATTTTCATTAGTTCTTCGTAGGCATAAGCAACTTCATTCGGTTGAGTATAAAGTTTAGAACTATCTACATCTGTATTATCAACACCATCCTCTTCTCCACCCGTGATGCCCAATTCGATTTCTAGAGTCATATTCATTTTAGCCATTCTCGCTAGGTATGTTTTGCATAATTCTATATTTTCTTCAATGGGTTCCTCAGAGAAATCAAGCATGTGCGAACTATACAAAGATTTTCCAGTTTCCGCGAAAAACTTTTCACCTTCATCCAAAAGTCCATCTATCCATGGCAAAAGATTTTTTGCACAATGGTCGGTATGCAAAATAATAGTGGCGCCATACTGTTCCGCAAGTGTATGGATATGCTTTGCACCAGAAACGCAACCTGCAATAGCTGCTTTTTGATCTGTATTGTCTAGGTTTTTCCCAGCAAAAAATTGTCCGCCGCCATTCGAAAATTGAATGATAATTGGGGAATTCATCTTGGCTGCTGCTTCCATAACTCCGTTAACGGTGCTGGAGCTTGTAACATTAATCGCTGGTAATGCAAATCCTTTTTCTTTTGCATAGCGAAAAATCTCTTGAACCTCATCGCCTGTTGCAACCCCTGATTTGATGTTATGTGCCATCATTTTTCTTCAAAATTTAAGACAGCAAAGGTAGCAATTAAATTTTTTAGCGTTGAGGAAATTTATAAAAATGAATCGACTTACTTTCTATGAGTTCCTATTGCAATTACTTTGATTTGAATATCCCGCATTTTCTGTATTTTTAGTACTTTAGGTCAACTTAAACTTGATTAAAATGATAAAAAGAAGACCCTTACTTATACTTTCACTTCTTGTATTGGTATTTTTTTCATGCCATTCCTATAATAAAATCACCTACCAAAAAGCAGATAATCACAAGGGGGAGAAAGAGAATAAGATTGCCCAAAAAAGAAGTGAAACAAAGGAAAAAACTGACGATGTGGCTACTATTGAAGCTAATCAACCCTTTGATGACGCCATCAATTCAAGCATAGAATCTGAGAACTTCCAAAAAGCAATTACAAATTCAGGTAAAAAGAAAAGTAGCCAAAAAATAGAATCTATTCTTGCTTTCGAAAAGGCAAAAGTTGATGAACTAAACGCTAAAATTTTTAGCGATAATTTGAAAACAAACAAAAAAACGAAAGTTCAGAAACAAAAAGATGATACTTCAGATGGACTTAGAATTTTTCTAATTGTTCTTCTTGTTTTTTTCTTGCTCGCTTTGATAGTTATTCTTGTCGCCCTATGGGCAGTAAATTCTGCTGTTGATAATGCTGGCAACGCCTGTTATATTGCTACAATGGCTTATGGGGACATTGATGCACCCGAAGTAAATACGCTTCGTTCATTTCGGGATAAATATCTCATGAAATATAAATACGGCAGAAAATTCATCAATTGGTATTATGCTCATTCACCTGGATTTGTGGAGAAGCACGGCTCAAAAATTTGGTTGCTGAAACTCTGTAAATCCAATTTAAACGTATTGGTTTTCTTTTTGAGATTCTTTTATCGATTAAAATAAATCCATGTAATTGTCGAATAATTAGTGAAGAAGCTGTCAATTCTCTGATACCTCTATGAGCAACTTTTCTTACTTTTGTTCATAGTAAAATTCACCATGAGTTATTTAGACGAATTAAATCCAAGCCAACTCGAGGCGACGAAAAATATTTACGGTCCTACGATGGTTATCGCGGGAGCTGGATCGGGCAAAACGCGTGTCCTCACCTATCGTATCGCTTACATGATGGAGCAAGGAATTGATCCGTTTAATATTTTGGCCTTGACGTTTACCAACAAAGCCGCTCGTGAGATGACTGAGCGAATCGGGCGTATTGTAGGGGATAGCGAAGCAAAAAATATCACCATGGGAACTTTTCACTCGGTGTTTTCTAGAATTTTACGTTACAACGCCGATCGAATTGGATATCCGTCCAACTTTACCATTTACGACACACAAGATTCGAAAAGTTTACTCAAGACTATCGTCAAAGAAATGAAGCTTGACGATAAAATATACAAACCTGGAAATGTTTTAGGTCGAATTTCTGCTGCGAAGAACAACCTTATTTCTCCTGAAGATTACGAGGAGAATCTTGATATTATCGCTGAAGATAAAATGGCTAGAAGACCTGAAATGTATCGTGTTTACAAAAATTATGCGATGCGATGTTTCAAGGCAGGTGCAATGGATTTTGATGACTTGTTGTACCAAACGAATGTTCTGCTTCGCGATTTTCCAGATGTCCTTTCTTACTATCAGCAAAAGTTCAAATATGTACTTGTTGATGAGTACCAGGATACGAATTTTGCCCAGTACTTAATCGTAAAAAAGCTTGCGGCTGTGTATGAAAACATCTGCGTTGTTGGTGACGACGCCCAAAGTATTTATTCCTTCCGAGGAGCAAACATCAAGAATATTCTCAATTTCAAAGTTGATTATCCTGATTATAAACTTTTTAAGCTAGAACAAAACTACCGCTCAACAAAAACGATAGTTGAGGCGGCAAATAGTGTCATTAAACGAAATCAAGATCAAATAGAAAAGAAAGTTTGGACGGATAATGTTGATGGAAAAAAGATCAAGGTAGTTCGTGCGCTTACGGAAAATGAAGAAGGTAAAATCGTAATCGATCGTATTTACGATGTCAAACAATCAGAAGGATTGATGTTTAGTGATTTTGCTATTCTCTACCGCACCAATAAGCAATCTCGTTCATTTGAGGAATCTCTGCGGAAATTGAATATGCCTTATAAAATTTTTGGAGGCTTATCTTTCTATCAACGGAAAGAAATAAAGGATTTATTAGCTTATTTTCGTCTGGTAGCCAATCCCAACGATGAAGAAGCTTTGAAACGCGTTATCAATTATCCGAAACGAGGAATTGGTCAAACAAGTATAGAAAATATAATTATAGCGGCGAACGAACATGCCGTGAGTTTATGGGATGTTATCAGTAACTTCCATCAGTATCCAGTGAGCATAAACAGTGGAACAAAAGCAAAAATATCCGATTTTGTTACTATGCTGCGTAGTTTTAGCGCCCAAATGACAAAAATGAATGCTTACGATTTGGCGCAAGAAATTGCCCGTTCTTCAGGCATAATTAAAGAGCTTTTTGCTGACAAGGACAAAGGAGTTGAGGAGGTCGAACGCTATCAAAATATCGAACAATTACTGTCGGGTATAAAGGAATTTACAATTGCCAACGGTGAAGAAGGAAACATTTATTTGCCTGATTTCTTGATGGATGTTGCTTTGCTCACAGATGCTGACAATACCAAAGGCGACGACAAAAATTATGTGACTTTAATGACGATACATTCCAGCAAAGGTTTGGAATTTCCTCATGTCTTTTTGGTTGGAATGGAAGAAAACCTTTTCCCTTCACAAATGGTATTGAATTCAAGAACAGAATTAGAGGAAGAAAGGCGATTGTTTTATGTGGCTGTAACTCGGGCAAAAACCTCTTGCACGCTTACCTACGCAGCATCGCGTTTTGTATGGGGAAATTTACAAACTTCTGAGTCCAGTCGTTTCATCAGCGAAATCGACGAAGTCTTTTTGGAAATGGAAAATCCGCCAAGAGCTGGCGGGCGCTCCTTAAACGGAGGCTTCGATAGACCTTTTACAGGAGGATTAAACAAATCTTTTTCTCCACCTTCTACTCCATCCAATTTCAAGCCCGTTTCTCGTCCAACCAAAAGTAACATTGCGGGTTCATC
The DNA here is from genome assembly GCA_041751955.1 of Crocinitomicaceae bacterium. GTDB lineage: Bacteria > Bacteroidota > Bacteroidia > Flavobacteriales_D > Crocinitomicaceae > UBA2040. Next base: position 77,493 of record JBGSIB010000003.1, on the reverse strand, counting down.
TGATTTGGAACTGAAAGTTGGATACATGGTGATGCATGATCGTTTTGGAAAAGGAAAGGTTACGCAAATGGAAGGTTCTGGACAGGATAAAAAAGCGACAATTTTCTTTCCGCATCATGGAGCAAAGACCGTTCTATTGCGCTTCGCTAACTTAACGGTCGAATCAGAATAAATTTTAGAATGGATATCCAATACCGAAATGAGGTTGGATAATAAAAGGACTTGGTATTTTTCCTTCAGCGTTTAATCTATCATAGGTTTCTTGTCCGTATGAATTGATTAACTCATCAATCATAGCACTTCTGGAGTTCCATATCCATCGCGAATCTTTTGGTAAACTTACGTTGTTCAATGGTATGCCGATATCAAAACGAATGATGAAATAATCAAAATCAATTCGCAGTCCAAAACCGGCTGAGTAAGCTATTTGTTTATAGAAATCGGAGGTGAATTGACTTCCTGGCCTATTTTCATCATTTCTAGCTGTCCAAACGTTTCCAGCATCTAAAAATACAGCCCCCTTTAAGGTAGAATTAATAGAAAATCGGTATTCTGTTGAAGCGCTCAAACGGATATCCGCAATTTGCGTTACTGTCCTATTGGTATCCAACATGTATTTATAAACTCCTGGACCTAAGGAACGTGCTCTCCATCCTCTGTTATCGTTTGATCCTCCCCCAAAGAAACTATAATCAAACGGCAGAGATGTTTCTTTATTTCCACTTGGAAGACCACCTCCTGCCAACATTCTAAAGTGGGCACTCGTTTTTGTGTTTATCGCTTTTGAAATGATGAAATCATTATCTAGACGAACAAAACGGGAATATGGAACACCGAAAATTTGATAGCGACCAAGCTCATTTGTGTCTTGAGTTGATTGAAATAAACTGAGAAAATTACCTGCAGGATCAAATGAGCCATTGTAATAAATTTGTGCGTTTTTCTTTAGATTAAAATCATCCTTATTGACATTTTTATACTCGAAATTGAATTTCCAATCTTGCCAAATGAATTGATCGGAATACGAATTCTGTAGAAATAAATCGTTCTGTAGCAAAAGTTGATTCTCAAAATCTGCTGACTTGGTTATGTTCACAAACTTTATCAATGAAACCATAGGTAAACCGTATTGGAAAACTTGTGTTTTATTCACGAACATTTTCCACATGTAGTTAGCTTGAAAAGTTTGTCTAAAAAATTCAGTCCGTCTTTGATAGTTGTAGGCTCCGGAAATCACAGTTCTTGGACGGTGTTTCTTACTCAAAGCGGTTATTTTTGTAGGAAATAAGCCCGGGACATCAAATATAAAGCTTGGACCCAATTCCAGTGTGTTGAACGTTCGACCTAGCTTTCCTGCATCGGTTTCTGTCAATGTCGGGTCAAAAACAAGCGGTTGAGACTCTAAACCACCAGTCAATGATAAGCGTAATTTTTGTGCTCCTCCAAAAAGATTGTTGTTAATATAATAGATAGAAGCTGTCGCGCCAAAATAACCGTTTGAGTTGGTTGCTCTAGGTTCAAAACCAAAACTTTCTTTCTCGGCTGGCACTAAATAATAATGCACGTCAATTTGATTTGTGCCAAACACATCTATAATTTGTGGTTTAATGGAAACAAATAAATCGAGTTGTAAAAGCCTTGTGTAGGTTCGATTTATATAATATTCTTTGTACCACTCACCTTGTTCAAGATAATTTTGCGATTCAATAACGCCTGGCTCTACAAACATTTTTTCATTGAACATAAACGTGGCCATTCTATTGGTGGCAAGCTTATCTTTCTTTTTATCCCAAATTTCATTATAAAACAAAGTATCAAGATTATTGATGTATTGTCCATCTATCGGAGACAAACCTAGGGCTTCCATAGAATCTGTGAAATTTCCATTGAATAAAGTAGTGTCACTAATATGGAAATAAACGTTTCGAACAACTGTGGGTTGAATTTTAATATATATCAAACTATCCTTATAGTCAGGATGATAACGCACTCGATCTGAAAACTTCATGGTTACAATCACACCATGTGTATCCATATTATTCGTATCTACCACGTAGGAGATGACTGACGCACTGTAACCATAATGCCTGTCATCACGAAAAACTTTTGCTACTTTGGAACGATAATCGTCTAAAATATCTCGATCAAAGGGTTTTCCTTTCAATGATTCGTATTTGTCGGTGTTTTCTAAATAATCGAGAAACTTATCGACCATGTAGGGTGTATCTGACTGATAGTTTACTGAATCGATAAACAGTCGCGGTCCGGTATTCAAATCATAACGAATGACTACCTTTTTTCGTCGTTTATAAATCACGTCGCCACAAGTAGAACCTTCGTAATATCCTTTTTTCTCTAAGTATTTTAAATGCTGATCAATTGTCTTTTCAAAGGCCGTAGAATCAAAAATTACAGGTGGTTCGCCATATTTGTATTTCATCCATTCACGAATGAAAAGTCTTGGGTCTAAGGTATCTTTTAATGGAATAATCTTTTTCGTGTAATATTCTTGTTTTTTTCTTCTCGCTTTTTTTATTCGTTTTTCGTTGATTCTTTCCTGTCGACCCCTCTTTTTTGTGTTTTTTCTATCTATTTTACTGTTCTTACGAATTCGCTTTTCTGCTACGCGAGTCGAATCAACAATATTGAAGGCGATTAGTTTTAACTTTAATCCAGTTGTCTTGAAATTGGCAGGTTGACGTATGATTTCTGCCAAAGCATCTTCATCTAAATCATCGCCTGTGACACTTATTTTGTTTTTCTTGACCAAATATTTTCCGTCTGGCACATGCTTGGTGATGTTACAAGAAGACACCAAAAAAGTAAAAATTGCAAGAATATATGTAGCTTTGAACTTCGTCACTCGGTGTTTATTCGTTGAACAAAAATAACAATTTACTCACGTGGAAAAAATTTCCAAAAACAAGATTAAATTTCTTCGCTCCTTGCGTTTGAAAAAGAACCGCGATAAAGAACAAATGTTCCTTGTTGAAGGTGAGAAAATGGTGAAAGAAGCTCTTCAATTTTCACGCCAAATTGTAGAAGAAGTTTTCGTAGATAAAAACATGGATATCAGTTGGTTGAAAGGTTTTGAAGTCGTATTTGAAATTACGAAAACTGAAATAGAACAAATATCCGGCTTAAAAACACCGAACAAATGTTTGGCCATTTTAAAGATTCCGAAAATCGAAGCAAAAAATAAAAAATTTACACTCGTACTTGATCAAATTCAAGATCCTGGCAATTTGGGAACGATTATTCGCCTAGCAGATTGGTTTGGAATTGATGACATAGTTTGTTCAAGTGACACAGCCGATTGCTATAATCCAAAAGTTATTCAAGCGACTATGGGTTCTATTTACCGAACGCAAATGCGTTATCTTGATCTTACAACATATTTAGCGAACGATTCTCGGTCGAAATACGGCGCTTTGCTTGAAGGTGAAAATGTTTATCAGAAAAAACTGGAAAACGAAGCCATTCTGGTCATGGGAAATGAAGGAAATGGAATTTCGAAGGAAGTACAAAAATACATCGATGAAAAACTAACTATTCCTCGTTTTGGGTCCGCTGAATCTTTAAACGTTGCGAATGCTACTGGAATTTTACTCAGTGAGTTTTTCCGATCTTGAAACAATTGCCTCTACACAATTCATTCCATCAATAGCGGCAGAAACAATTCCTCCAGCGTAACCAGCCCCTTCTGCACATGGATATAAATTTTCCACTTCAGGATGCGTCATGGTTTCTTTATCTCTTGGAATTTGAATGGGGCTCGATGTTCTGGATTCAGGTGCATGTAACACTGCATCGTTGCTGACAAAACCTTTCATTTTTTTATTGAACTCTAAAAAGGCAATGCGCAACCTTTCAGTAATCATTTTTGGCAGAACTTCGTTTAAATCAACACTTGTGATTCCCGGTTGGTAGGAACTTCTGGGGAAACTTTTTGAAATCTTGCCATCAATAAAATCTTGCAAACATTGGGCAGGAACATTTTGCGATTTACCTGCTGCTTCCCAGCATTTTTGTTCAACTTCTCTTTGAAAATTCAAACAGACCATAGGATCAGCAGGGTTTTCAAAATCTTCAGGAGAAATGGTGACAACAATACCGGAATTACTATACGGATTATTCCTTTTCGAAGGTGACCAACCGTTGGTTACTACTTCTCCATTTTCCGTGGCACAGGGAGCGATAATTCCACCAGGACACATACAAAATGAGAAAACACCTTTATCTTTTACCTGAGTAACCAATGCATAAGACGCTGGAGGGAGGTATTCATCGCTTTTGCGGCCATGGTATTGCAATTTATCGATAAACTCCTGTCTATGCTCCACACGCACGCCTAGCGCGAATGGTTTGGCATTGAGTTTAATTTTCTTGCGATACAAAAGCTCAAAAATATCTCGAGCTGAATGTCCTGTTGCCAAAATCAAGTTTTCTACCGCTACTTCTTTTTGATCATTAATAGTTATGGTTTCTATTTTTCCTTTTTCCAATTTCAAATCCGTCATTTTGGATTCGAAATGTACCTCGCCGCCAGCTTGAATGATTTGTTCACGCATAGCGACTATGATTTGCGGCAATTTATTTGTACCAATATGAGGATGCGCATCGACCAAAATATCAAGATCGGCACCAAAATCAACAAACCAGTTCAATGTTTTTTCTACATCACCTCTTTTTTTGCTTCGGGTATAGAGCTTTCCATCAGAATACGTGCCCGCTCCCCCTTCGCCAAAACAATAGTTTGAATTGTTATCGACATGATGATTTTTATTCAAATTCGCTAAATCTCTTCTTCGTGCGCGGACATCTTTTCCACGCTCATAAACTACAGGTTTCCAGCCCAATTCTATGCAGCGAAGTGCGGCAAATAGGCCTGCTGGTCCAGCACCTATTATGTGAATGCGCTTTTTGTTATCGACTTTTTTTGGAACGAAATGACTGGCTTCAGGCCAAGTTTCATTTATGGAAATATATTCGAACGTCGCATTGATTTTGATTTCCCTTTTTCTGGCATCAATAGAACGCTTTTTCCATCGAAATTGAAAAGCACCTAATTCCAGACACAAACGTGTGGCAAGAGTTTTCTCAATCCATTGCAGGTCCGTTGCCTGTTCGGGCAAAATCTGTATTTGAATACTTTCAGGCATTATCCTTCAAAAATAAAGGAAATGAGCCAAACTCGGTTGTAGAGAAAATCAATTGGGCGCGAAACTGCCGTATTATCTTGAATGAAAGAATTTACAAATCCTTGGGAGTATTTCAACTCTATACCAAACTTGAAATAAGTTGCGAAAAATTCAACACCGACTCCGGCTTGCGCTTGAAAATCATCTCTTTTTATTTTTAGAAAAGGATTGTTCAAATCTTGACTAGCATTTTGTTGAGACTGCAAATCAAGCGAGTATTGCATACCTCCTAAAACATAACTTGCGAAGTTATTGTGACGCATTGTTCTGAATTGAAACATCAATGGGAAATCCAAATCTGTACTGGCCACTCGCTGGTCTACCAAAGAATCTTTCGTTGGATCTTTTTTACTCATGTACGTGTAAGTCACCAATCTTTCTTGAAAAGACAGGGAAGGGAGAAAACGTAAACGTGTTGTAGGCGAGCCCAGTCTGAGTGTAGAAACTATGCCGAGTTGTCCGCCTACCTGCGATTTGGTAACTACAGACTTCACGCCAAATTGATTGAAGGCATCAATGTTCTGGTATAAGGCAAAATCCGCCTGATTTACACCGAGCATAAACCCAAAATGGGCCCGTCTCTCATCAAAGCGAGAATAGTTCTTGGGTTTTTGTATTTGACCAAACGATTGGAAAGAAACAAAACAAAACAAGAAAAGAGTCCATTTCAACATGTCTACAAAACGAAAGTGCACTTTTAATATTGTCAATTTTTATTTTCTACCGATATAAATAGTTGCTATTCCGCCAGACACCAATTGAGATTGCACATTTTTATAACCGATTTTTTCCAGAATGGATACAAATTCTTGTCCTTCCGGAAACGCTTGAACAGACTCAGGAAGATATGCGTAGGCTTTCTCATCTTTGGAAATGCTCTTTCCTAAAAACGGAATAACGTGTTTCGAATAGAAACCAAAAGTTTGTTTTACAGGAAATTTCTTAGGTTTAGAAAATTCCAAAATGACCAATTTACCTTCTGGACGAACGACCCGTAACATTTCAGCTAAACCATTTTCTAGATTTTCGAAATTACGCACGCCAAATCCAACAGTAAGTGCATCGAAATAATTGTCTTCAAAGGGCAAATTTTCACTATCACCGACTACAAGACGAATAATTTTATCTACCCCTTTTTTCTCTATTTTCTGTTGACCAACTTTCAACATGCCTTCGGAAATGTCAAGACCTACAATTTCATCTGGATTGAGTGCCAAGGCAGCTACAGCAAAATCAGCCGTTCCCGTGGCAATATCCAAAATCTTTTTGGGATTAATTTCTTTTAAAATGCGAATCGCTTTTTTTCGCCAAATTTTATCTATTCCCATGGAAAGGAAATGATTCAAGAAGTCATACTTACCTGAAATGTTGTTGAACATATCACGAACCTCTTCTTTCTTCGATTGGTCGTCTTTCCCGTAGGGTTTTACTTCTTTTTTTTCCATTGTACTTTTTATCCTAACATGGTGTGACCCTTCGGATATTTATAATTTCTACTGATGACACGTTTACCAATTAGATAGGCTAAGGTTAATGTACCTACACGACCGATAAACATGGCGATAATCAAAACGAATTTTCCAACGCTGCTCAATTCACTTGTCAGACCAGTGGATAACCCAACAGTACTGGCAGCTGAAACATGTTCGAATATTAAATCCATAAAATCATACTTTCCTGTTGCAATTAAATCGGCTTCTGAAATGGCAAGAACGAAAGGTCCTATAATGTTTCCCGCGACAAAAAACATCATAATTGCGTATGCTTTTAACACCATTTCGTGATCAATTGTTCGTTTAAACAATTCGGTATTTTTTTTCCCTTTTATCGTTGAAATAACAGACGCCCAAATAACGGCAAAAGTTGAGGTTCGAATTCCCCCACCTGCTGATCCTGAAGAAGCTCCTACGAACATCAAAAACAAAAAGACGATGAGAACTGGTGTTGTTAAAGCAGCTGTATCTACAACGTTAAAACCAGCATTTCTGGTGGTCATGGACATAAAAAAAGAAGATACGAAATCCGCAAAAAAGGATTTATGCGTCAAGGTATTGTTGTACTCAAAAATAAAAAAGATGATTGCACCAAAAAAGAGTAAGCCTAGTGTAAAATAGAGCGAGATTTGCGTTCCAAATTCTATCTTTTTCCACGGCATCCGCATCCGCTCACGAACGCGTTTGATTTCAAATAAATCGAATACATAAATCATCCCAAAACCACCTAAGAAAAAGAGAATCATCAAAACTGTATGCACGAAAGTGTTGTGCAAAACGTCTGGATGCATCATACCTCCATGTAAAGAGGACAAACCAGCATTATTAAAACCAGAAATACCATGGAAAACAGAATGAAAAATACGTGTGCCTTCGTCTGCAAAAATACCTTGATTACCAAATCCGAGATAAAGTAAAATGATACCGATTACCTCGATCGTGGTCGCCCAAAGTACAATTTTTGCTAACATTGAATTGGCTTTCAAAAGCGAGTCTTGATTCACAAAATCCTCTATTACTTCATGATATTTTATTCCCACACCGAATTTAGCAACTACCAACATCAAGGCACCAAAAGCAATGGTATTTAAACCTCCCAATTTCATCAAAATCATAACCACAACTTGACCTTTTGTTGTCAGTTGATCAGAAATGTCAAAGGTTGTGAGGCCGGTAACACTTACTGACGACATAGAAGTGAAGAGTGCATCTATGAAATTAACTCCGCTTTTCGACATTTCCGGAAGCATTAAGAAACCTGCCCCAAGAATGGTCATAAACGCAATGGAAAAAGTAAAAAGCCATCCAGGATGAACTTTTGTCCAAGGCTTAAATCGACGTTGTTTGACCACATTGGTCATCATTAAAATGAAGATAAAAACTTGCACAAAAATCATGGAGAAGTCAGAGAAATTCGTGAACCCCATGCTCGTAAATAAGGGTTCAATCAGGAAAGAACCCGTCAAATTAAAATAGATTCCTTCCAAGACCAACAAGGCCAAGACAGAACCCTCGAACCAATTATTTTTCAGGAACCCGGGCACATCAAATTCAAATAAAATTTTGACAAGGAAGCGCAGAATATAAAAAGCAAAACTAAACTGTAACAAACTGAATGCGAAGGCACTTTGTTCGGCATTTAGGTGAAAACCATAATTGTAAATGAGAACTCCAACAGAGAAAAGAGAAACAAGAACATAAAGCACATTAAAAGTACCCAGAACTTGAGATTTTTTGCCGTAAATGGCAAGGTTAATCCTTTCCCGAAATTTTCTAATGTCCATTCACATTATTTTGAATTTCCTCTAAGAGAAGGGCTTTGTCTATTGCTACAACGCCACTACTTTCGCAAACGAGTCCACCAGCAAAGTTGGCAATATTTGCCATTTCAAATGCACTTAAACCTACAGCCAAACAGGAAGTTGCGACAGCAATTACAGTATCTCCAGCCCCGCTAACATCTGAAATATCGCGAAGATGTGCTGCAAAACGATTTCTATTGATACCCTCTTTCACGTAAACACCATATTCGGAAAGCGTCACAAAGGTTATTTTATTGTTTAATTCCGCTTCCAAATCAATGACCGCTTGTTCAAAAAGATGAAAATCCTCCATGGTGAAATCACTCTTCATTCCTTCCTTTAGTTCTTTCAAATTCGGTTTGAATAAAGTGACATTTTTAAAAGACAAAAAATTATCTTTTTTCGGGTCAACTGTTGTTATTACACCTGATTCATTGGCCATTTCAACAATCGCTTCAATAACCTTTTTTGTCAAAACGCCCTTGTTGTAATCTTCTAATATTATGGCATCTAATCCCTCAGAAATAGATTTTCTAACAGCCGAAATTATGTTTTCTTCCTCTTGGGGAGTTATTTCGTTGGTTTGTTCATTATCAACACGCAAAAGATGTTGATTATTCCCAATAACTCGTGTTTTAATTGTAGTTTTTCTATCCACACTTTCAACGAGACGCGAAGCTTGAATATTCTCTTTTTGAAATAGATTTTTCAATTTCTCACCGGCCTCATCTTTACCAATAACGGAAATGATTTCTGCCTGCACACCTAATGCTACCAAGTTCAAAGCCACATTGGCCGCCCCACCTAAACGATCTTCCCTTTTGGATAAATTAATAATGGGAACAGGTGCTTCAGGACTAATTCGTGAAACTTTTCCCCAGATATAAGCATCAACCATGACATCACCTACTACGGCCACCTTAATTTGGTTGAACTTATCAAATGCTTCTTCAACAGTCATTTAATTCAATTTTGCCAAGGCGTTTTTTATTCGAGATAGCGCCTCGATTAATACCTCCTCTGAAGTAGCATACGAAAAACGGATACAATTGTTATCTCCAAAAGCTTCGCCCGTAACAACAGCTACCAATGCTTCAGAAAGCAAATACATGCTCAAATCTGTAGAGTTTTTAATATCAGTTCCGTTGTATGACTTACCGAAAAATGAACTGATATCAGGAAATACGTAAAAAGCACCTTTGGGCAAATTCGTTTTCACCCCAGGAATATCTTTCAATAAATCAAGCACTAAATCTCTTCTCTTTTCAAATGCATCGACCATATCCTTGATCACAATCGGATCCGCATTAACAGCTGCTATGGCTGCTCTTTGAGCAATACTGCAAGTTGCAGATGTAAATTGACCTTGAATTTTATCGCAAGCAACTGCAATTTCTTTTGGCGCTCCGATGTATCCCAAACGCCAACCCGTCATGGCCCAAGCTTTGGAAACCCCATTAACCGTAACCACTTGATCAAAAACTTCTGGAAATTCCGCCAAACTCACATGGGTCCCTTCGAAGCGAATGTGCTCATATATTTCATCACAAATCACTATCAATTGTGGATGCTTTGCTATTACTTTGGCTAATCCAGCTAATTCTTCTTTCGTATAAACCGAACCCGTCGGATTACAGGGTGTTGAAAAAATCATCAACTTCGAATTGGGCGTTATAGCCGCTTCAAGTTGCTCAGGAGTGATTTTAAAATCTTGTTCTATACTTGCTTCAACTACAACAGGAATTCCTTCCACCACTTTGACCATTTCGATGTAAGAAACCCAATACGGTGCAGGAATGATAACCTCATCTCCATTATTCACAATAGTCAAGACTACGTTCATGATCGATTGTTTCGCGCCAGTTGAAACCACAATATTTTCTTTCGCGTAATTCAAGTGATTATCGCGCTGAAATTTTTTAGCTATCGCTTCTCGTAAATCGTCGTAGCCAGAAACGGGTGTATATTTTGTGTAATTATCCTTAATCCCCTGAATAGCAGCTTCTTTAACAAAATCGGGTGTATTGAAATCAGGTTCTCCTAAACTCAAAGAAATAATATCTTTTCCTGAGTTTTTCAGCTCTCTACTCAATTTTGACATGGCCAAAGTGGCCGATTCTTCCATTCCTGCAACTCTATCCGATAATTGAATCATGTACGTGTACTTTTTTTTATATGCAAAACTAATCATTCAAGACTAAGCATCAGCGCTAATATCCCTTTTTTTATCCTCAAAAACTGTTGGAAAAATGATAATATCTTTTGAAAAAGGGAGGGTAAAAAAAATTAATTTAGCATTCGTGCGAAAACCAAAAAATGGAGGAAAATAAGTTTATTGACATACGGCAGCTAATAGGCAGCAAAAATCCGAAATTATTAAAGTGGTTGCCAGGATTCGTGATCAGTTATTTGAAACGAATTCTGCATCAAGACGAAATTAACCAATTCATGGCCGAACATCCGGATGCGAACGATGAACAATTTTGTGATGATGTCATGAAATATTTGAGCATTACAGTTGTGATTGAAGGCCTTGAAAATCTTCCGAAAGAAGGTAAAATCGTTTTGGCTATGAATCATCCATTGGGAGGCATGGACGCGATTGCACTGGTATCCGCATTGCGCAGTACACGAACGGATTTGAAATTCATAGTGAATGATTTGTTATTGAATTTGAAACGAATGAATGGATTATTTCTAGGTGTAAATAAGCATGGGAAAAATACCCAAAGTAAACGTGAACAAATAAATGAATTGTTTGCTAGCGACTATTTAGTTTGCATATTTCCAGCGGGAATGGTGAGCCGTAAAGTGGATGGAAAAGTAATTGATTTGGAATGGAAAAAAACCTTCGTTACATTATCTAAAGAAAATGACAGACTCATCGTACCTATGCATATTGATGGTCATTTGAGCAATTTTTTCTATCGTTTGGCTAAATTCCGAACGTTTTTGGGAATAAAAATGAATATTGAAATGCTCTACTTATCGAATGAATTGTTTAAATTAAGGGGTTCAACCATAAAAATGCGCATAGGAAAACCGATTTCAAAAAACGATTTGCCAGAAGAATCGGACAGAAAGCAGGCCACATTTATCAAAGATCAAGTTTATTTGTTGGAGAAAAATTAAGATGAAGGAAGAAAAAATAATAGATCCAATAGACCGTGAAATCCTAAAAAAGGAACTGAATAAGGATCGTTTTCTTAGAACGACACGAAAAGGAGAGAACGAAATATATTGTGTTAATCACCACACTGCGCCTAATGTTGTGCGCGAAATTGGTCGTTTGCGCGAAGTAACTTTTCGGCAGTCGGGCGGTGGTACAGGTCTAGATTTGGATTTAGACCATTTTGATACGGATGAAATTTGCTATGAGCAGCTGATCGTTTGGTCTCCTGAAGATGAGGAAATTATTGGTGGATATCGTTTTATAGAATGCGCCGATGCCATTAAAACACCTGGAGAAATTCATCTGTCCACAGCACATTATTTCGATTTCACAAAAAATTTCATTCGCGACTATCTTCCCGTCACTATTGAGTTAGGCAGATCATGGGTTCAGCCAAATTACCAACCATCAGTCGATCCAAGAAAAGGTTTGTACGCTTTGGACAATATTTGGGATGGATTGGGAGCAATTGTTCGCACGCGTACGAACATTAAATATTTCTTCGGAAAGGTAACGATGTATCCTTCGTACAACGAAGAGTGCCGTAACATTCTCTTGTATTTCATGAATTTGTATTTTCCGGACAAAGAAAATTTAATGAAACCCTTTCATCCACTGCTGATTGCTCATGCTCAAATGAGCTATGTTCAACTCTTTTCTGGGGAAGATTTTAAAGAAGATTTTAAAATTCTCAATACGTATATCCGAGAACGAGGTGAGTTTATTCCTCCTTTGGTGAATATTTACATGAATCTTTCGCCGACCATGAAAACCTTTGGAACAGCCGTGAATCCTGATTTTGGAAATGTAGAAGAAACAGGAATATTGGTAACTTTTGCCGATATTTACGAAGAAAAAAAGGATCGCTATGTCAATTACTAGAATACTTTTCATTTTCACCTTACTATTTTCCCAATTTGTTTTGGGACAAAATGCCTATCAAGTTGCTTTTTTGAAATACAATGGTGGTGGCGATTATTATGCGAATCCGACTTCACTTCCCAATTTAGTGAACTTTTGTAATTCAAATTTAGGTACAAAAATTTCGAATGACGTTCCATATGTGGACGTTGCATCAGCCGATTTGTTTTTATACCCTTTCGTTCACATGACTGGCCACGGAAATGTTGTATTCTCCCCTTCTGAGATAGAAAATCTAAGAACTTATTTAATGTCTGGTGGTTTTTTACACATAGACGACAACTACGGAATGGATGAATTTATTCGTGTGGAATTGAAGAAATTGTTTCCCAATAAAGAATTGATTGAATTACCGCCCAACCATCCTATTTTTCATATGAAATTTGATTTTAATGGTTTACCAAAAATTCACGAACACGATGATAAACGTTCCCAAGCTTTTGCAATTATTGAAAATGGCAGAGTAGTTTGTTTGTATACCTACGAAACGGATTTAGGCGATGGATGGGAAGATGCCGCTGTGCACAATGATTCTCCAGAAAAACGCAAAATGGCGCTGCAAATGGGTGCGAATATTTTGATGTATGCTTTTATGATGTAGGTTTAAAGAATCGTTATTCTTATTGTTTCTTTGTTGACCTTTAAAAGATAAATACCTGGAAAAATAGTGTTTGATTGAATCAAAACGGATTTTTTATCTTTTAAAACAATCGTTGATTGAGCCGTTACATCCCTACCTGAATTATCCATAATTTGTATTTTCGCTTCATCTATCTTATTGCCATTTAGATGAATTTCACCCCGAGTTGGATTTGGAAAACATATTATAACTCCGTTTCTCCATTCAGGTTGGACACTCACAATGTTAAAATACTCTCTCCTTCCATCAAAATCAGTTTGTGATAGTCGGAAGTACGTCAATTCAGAGATAAAGCTTTCATCGACCATTTGGTAGGTGTTCATTTGGATAGCGTTGCCTGCACCTTGAATTTTTGAGAGAACAGTCCAATCTTGGTCATTTGTCCTTTTTTCAATTTCAAAATAGTCGTTGTTGCTTTCTGAGGCCGTTTGCCAATTTAATTGCACCAAATTCTGCTCGTTTATGCTTGCCTTAAAAGAAATTAGTTCAATTGGAAGCACGGAAACAGTCGGATCCAATGGCACACTTGTTGGGAAATCTATTCCACCATCGTTACTTTGATCTCCTGCGCCATCTTCGCATGACCAATTGGTCCCTGTTGCAATTATGGCGGCACACGCAGAAACAGTTCCAGAACATGGGGCCGAAGGAACATAAACACAGACATCCGTATTACCCGTCAGTGAAATGGCATTGGTGCCAGCCGACAAACCAGTGCCAACAAGCGTATTGGGTGCAGCAAATGCGTTTGTTGAAAAAGCACTTAAAAATGTAGTCGGAAGAAGGTCAGTTGTTCCCAAATACCCGTATAAAGACTCCCCAGCGGCTGTTAAGTTAAACGACCCAGAAACTGTCGCAGTTCCTAAATTACTCACCACAACTGGACCAATCGCATTGCTGATAATGATAACCGTCCCCGCAGGAATAATCGAGGCGCCCGAATTCCATGTTATAATCCCTTCAGTATTTACAAAAGCAGCTCCATTCCAAGTATTATCTGTAAAATATATGGTTGTTGATGCTGGTATTGCTGTTAGCGCAACGAAAGCAAATCCATCCGTACCATCTGCATTGAAACCGACAAACATGATATCCCCTCCAGACAATTGAGCATGGCTCGTTGAAGCAAAACAGAGGGTGAAAGCAAAAGCTACTGCAATCGAAAAAAAACTAGAAAATTGTTTCATACATTACTCTACGCGCGAACGCAATGTACAACCTTTATTTTCAATAATAAATAGGTAAGAAAATGAATTAACCTACAATTAATACTCGCATAAAAAAAGCGTCCATTTCAGACGCTTTCATTGACTTTTAAATCACAAAAAATCAGGCAAAGTCAAGTGCAATATTGTTTTCTTCCATGATTTTACGCATGTTAATCAAAGCATATCGCATGCGACCTAAAGCCGTGTTGATACTGATTTCTTTCGCTTCAGCGATGTCTTTGAAACTCATGTCTTGGAAAAGACGCATGATTAAAATTTCTCTTTGTGGTTCTGGCAAATAAGCAATTAAATCCACCGCTTGTTTTTCCATTTCTACTTTCGTAATCGAGTCCTCAATATTTGAATCCTCCATTTTCAAAGTATGAAAAATATTGTAATCATCAGAGGCAGAAGAACTTTCTGAAATCAATTTGATTTTTTTATTTCGACGAAAATGATCGATTACCATATTTTGAGCGATGCGCAAAGCCCATGGTAAAAATTTACCTTCCTCATTGTAATTACCCAATTTCATCGTGTTGATGATTTTGATAAAAACCTCTTGGAATATATCTTCAGCCAAAGCTGGATTTTTAATTTTTAGATAGATAGAACGGTAAACACGATCTTTATGACGCAACATGAGCGTTTCAAATGCTTTTTCGTTTCCGTTAATATACTGGGATACTAAAACGCTATCTTCTTGTTTTATTAAAGACATAGTTACACTTTTTAATTGTTAATAATCAATTACTTAAATCAAGTGTAAAATATATCTATACGCGTTTTTGTTTTATGTTTGAATAGCTAAAGTACGTTAAAGTATTGAATTGGCAAAATTTTGTTTAAAAAACTGGGAGAAACTTTAAAATTGGATTCTCCCAGTGCATTTTATCCTATCGTTTGTTATCTAATTCAATAATTCCAAAGCGTTCTTTTGAACGCATAATAGCGTACAACAGAACTTCTCCATTGGTATAATCTACGTTGAACATTTTCGGCACAGCGATAGCTTCTAATTCATTTCTATCAAAGAAAGTTTCTCTTTCCATTTCTCCATCATTTGCATCTAATGTAACGAGTGCAACCACATTTTTCTTTTTTCGGTAATTAGCTGCGGCAACTGAACCTCCTTTTTTGTCGATAAACTTTCCTTTTTCATCGTAATTAACCACATTATCATTGAATATGAAAGCAATTTTATCGCCATCTACAAAACGACAGTAGCTACTCAAAGGCCCTCCATCATTGGTTGAAACTTGATACTTGTTGATTTTCTTTACCCAATCAAATTCACCGTCCTTACCAATTTTAAAGGCAATAATGTCGTTGTAATAGTATGTGTATGTTGTACGTGTATTTCCTTTAGAATCTGTATACGTATTTACAACCACGTAATATTGTTCCATCGATCCAACTACGCTTCCATCTTTTAACACTTCAGTTTGACGCATTAAATAATTGTACAATTGTGGATCTCCCTTTCCTTTCGCACTGCGCTTGTCTGCCTTTTCTTTTTGTCTGTCAGACCAATCTTGTGTGATGAAATCCTTTGAGAATTCTTCAAATCCCTCTTTTAAAACTTTGTTTTTGAAGAAATCCAGTTTAATATTAAAGATTCCAGCAACTCCTGCGGCCTCTTTTTTACCGTACAATCCTACTAATGAAAAGATTCCAGAATTATCCGAATTCATTAAAATTGTCTCTATACGTTTTCCTCCCATTTCCATCGTGTATTCTTCAACATCATCAGGGGTAATATGTAAAATGTGCATTGCTTTGAAGTCCGCATAATTTCTAAAAAGACGCTTCTTTTCAGGCGCTTTATATTCACTGACAGAAAGAAAATAATCACCTGAGTTGGACAAATACTGCTGGTTGATTGTTGACAAATTTCCATCATACGGTAATTCGTAATCACCCTCCGAAACTTCACTCAACTCATTATCGAATACTTTAAATCCGTATGAATCTGGAGCTTCCTTTTTACCTGGAATCGTCCAAATTACTGCAAAGAAAGCAGCATCTTCAGAAGAAATAATGCTAAAACTACCTCTGTTTTTGCCTTTTTCAATTTTGTATTTGGCCAACTCTATAGCATTTCCTTTTGGCTCTAAGTCATTGCTATACTCTTGCATATAAAACTTATTCTCATCACCTTTTCTATCGGAAAGAAAAACAACAAATTTTCCACCAATGACTTTCGAACCTTCATATGATGCCGCGCTACCATCAACCTTCATAACAATTCGACCTGTTTTGGTCATTACGAAATCTTTATGCTCTGCAACACGATAGGTTGGAAACATTCTACTTCCTGTAGCATGCAAGGTAAAGAAATCCTTACCTGAAACTGGCAAAATATCGTATGCGCGACCTTTTCCTTTCCCCAATTCACCCCATTCAACATTGTATTGCTGACTGAATGAACATGTTACTGAAATAAGACAAAGCAAAATACCTGAGACAATTTTCTTCATGGTGGTTATTTTTTAGTTTTTTAGGTTTCTAATTTTTCGTCGTCAAAAATAAGTTTTTTTTCTCTGAATAGACATAAAAGTTGCTTAAGGTTAAAAATTGAAACAAATAGTACTATCCAGACTGGCCTGAGGTTGAATCAAAAACAGTATCTTTATTCTCCAAAAAAAGTATTCCCGCTTAATGCAAAAATTCATAGAAGTTAAAGGTGCCAGAGTGCACAATCTGAAGAGTCTGGATGTTAAAATACCGCACGGTAAAATGACTGTTGTCACTGGTCTTTCAGGTTCCGGTAAGTCCTCCTTGGCATTTGATACATTATATGCTGAAGGTCAACGAAGATTTATTGAAAGTCTTTCTGCTTACGTGCGTCAATTTTTGGGGAAACTCGATAAGCCTGAAACGGATTATATCAAAGGAATTGCTCCTGCCATAGCCATAGAGCAAAAAGTGATAACGAGTAATCCTCGTTCAACTGTTGGCACCACTACGGAGATTTATGACTACATGAAAATCCTTTTTGCTCGAGTTGGAAAAACGATTGATCCAGATTCAGGAGAGGTGGTGAAGAAACACAATGTGCAAGATGTTCTCCAACTTTTGAAATCGCAAGAAGATAGCGAAAAAGCCATGATTTTGGCGCCTATCTTGGGATTTGAAAAATATGGTGTCGAACGTCAATTAAAATTACTCTTCGATCAAGGATATGCTCGCTTATTTTTAAATGACGATACTGTTAACTTGGAAGATATTTTGAAAAACCCTCCCAAGGATATTCAAAATGCCCAGCTTTTAGTAGACAGAGTTGTTTGTCGTTTTGAAGAGGAAGAAGAAGAGTCCAGAATTGGAGATTCCATCAACTTGGCATTTGGCGAGGGAAATGGTGTTTGCAATATCTTTTTTCCTAGCTCAAATAAGAAATATACTTTCTCCAATCGTTTTGAATTGAATGGTAAAGTTTTTCAAGAACCTAACGAACACTTTTTTACTTTCAATAACCCTTACGGCGCTTGTCGAACCTGTGAAGGTTTTGGTTTGGTGATTGGGATAGATGAAAATCTCGTTATCCCTGACCGTACGAAAAGTGTTTATGACGGCGCGATTGCTTGCTGGAAAGGAGAATCGATGGGTGAGTATTTGAACCAATTGGTTATGAACGCCAAGAAATTTGATTTTCCCATTCATAGACCAATTGACGAATTAACAAAGGAACAATATGAATTGCTTTGGACTGGAAATCAATACTTTGAAGGTCTGAATAAATTTTTCAAATTCCTAGAATCGCAAACCTATAAAATTCAATACCGTGTTATGCTTTCACGCTATCGCGGGAAGACGAGCTGCAAGGATTGCCATGGTTCGAGACTGCGAAAAGATGCCAATTATGTAAAAATTGACGGCAAATCCATTACAGATATTGTTCTGATGCCTGTTCAAGATGCTTTGAAATTTTTCCAAGGATTGGATTTAATGAACCAAGATGCCCAAGTTGCCAAAAGAATATTACCGGAAATAACAGGTCGTTTGCAATTTTTATGTGAAGTCGGCTTAGGGTATTTAACTTTGAATCGTTCTGCTAACTCTCTATCTGGTGGTGAGTCACAACGTATCAATCTTGCAACATCTTTAGGTAGCAACTTGGTTGGTTCGATGTATATTTTGGATGAACCTTCCATTGGTTTACATCCAAGAGATACAGCTCGTTTGGTGAAAGTTCTCCAGAATCTGAGAGATTTAGGCAATACCGTCATCATCGTTGAACACGAAGAGGATATTATGAAAGCAGCAGACGAAATCTTGGATATCGGTCCAGGAGCTGGCAGATATGGTGGCGAATTGGTATTTCAAGGTGACCACAAGGCTTTGCTCAAAGCGAAAAACTCACTGACGGCAGATTACTTGTTGGAAAAAGAAAAAATTGAAGTGCCTGCAAAAAGACGAACCAAGAAAAATGTCATCGAAATATTTGGGGCTCGAAAAAACAACCTCAAAACAATTGATGTTGAAATACCATTGAACAGCTTAGTTTGCGTAACAGGAGTAAGTGGTTCTGGCAAATCAACTTTGATTCGAGATATCCTCTACCCTGGTGTTCGCGGTTTTTTGGGAATAGTAACGAGTAATCCCAATGGTGCATACAAATCCATTTCTGGCGATTTGAAGCTGATTAAAACAGTTGAATTTGTGGATCAGAATCCAATTGGTAAATCTTCGCGAAGCAATCCAGCAACGTATGTCAAGGCTTTCGATGATATACGCGATTTGTTCTCAAAAGCCCCATTGGCAAGAAATAGAGGTTACAAACCTGGTTTTTTCTCTTTCAACGTAGAAGGTGGCCGCTGCGAAATGTGCGAAGGCGAAGGTGAAATTACTGTGGGCATGCAGTTTATGGCTGATGTGCATTTAGCTTGTGATATCTGCTCTGGAACGCGCTACAAACAAGAAACATTAGAAGTAGAATTGAACGGTGTAAATATCGCTCAATTGCTCGCAATGGATATTGAAGAAGCGGTCAGTTTCTTTCGCACTATGACAGGAAAAACAGAAGCGAAAATTGTGGAGAAACTGCAACCTCTTTTGGATGTTGGCTTAGGTTATTTGCAATTGGGGCAATCCTCAAGCACGCTAAGCGGTGGGGAAGCACAAAGAGTTAAGCTAGCTTCATTCCTTGCCAAAGGAGCAAATGCAGATACCACTCTGTTTATTTTTGACGAACCAACTACAGGTTTGCACTTTCACGACGTGAAAAAACTCATAATTGCTTTAAATGCTTTGATAAACAATGGGCATTCCGTTGTTGTCATCGAGCACAATATGGATGTTATAAAGTGTGCTGATTACCTCATCGATTTGGGTCCAGAAGGCGGAGATAAAGGTGGAAATCTTGTTTTTGCAGGAACACCTGAGGAATTAGTAAAACAAAAAAACAGCTATACAGGAACTTATTTGAAAGAGAAACTTTAAGCAAAGGTTTAAAATGAAATTCGATTTTTCAAAAGACATTGTTCTCGAAAATAACCGCGTTATTTTGCGTCCACTAACAGTAGACGTCTTTGACGTTTTACTGCCCTATTCTGAAAATGAACCCGAACTTTGGACCTATTCTTTACTGAGCGGAGCTGGTGCTGAAAATCTGGAGAAATACCTTCATCATGCCCTAGAAGGTAGAAAAAACGAACACACCTACCCTTTTTTGGTCATTGATAAAAAGACGAATGAAGTCGCGGGTTCTACCCGATTTTATGATTACCAAGCTTTGCATAATACGACACAATTGGGCTTCACCTGGTATGGCAAAAAATTTCAAGGAACGGGATTAAACAAAAACTGCAAATTCTTATTGCTGCAATACGCATTTGATATTTTAAATCTGGACAGAGTTGAATTTCGTGCCGACAACAACAATGCCCGGTCGATAGCCGCCATGAAAAGCATAGGATGCGTTCCAGAAGGTGTACTTCGAAGCAATTGCGCTAGTCCAACTGGCAGAAGAGACAGCATTGTCTTGAGTGTTTTGAAAACGGAATGGGAATCAGCTATTCGTCAAAAATTAATGGAATCGATTTGAATTCGTTATTTTCGAATCATGACAGATGCAAGCAAAAACTATATCGAAGTCAATCGAAAATCATGGAATGAGCGAGTGGATGCACACTATGCTTCCGAATTTTATGATGTTGAAGGTTTTTTGAAAGGTAAATCGTCTCTAAACGATATCGAACTTGGCCTCTTAGGGAACATCAAAGGAAAGAAAATTCTTCACCTGCAATGTCACTTCGGTCAGGATAGCATTTCGCTGGCTCGATTAGGCGCCTCCGTTACAGGCGTTGATCTTTCTGACAAAGCCATTACTACGGCAAAAGAACTAGCTCAAAAAACAAAAGTCGATGCACAATTTATTTGTTGCGATTTGTATGATTTACCAGAGTATTTAGACGAAAAATTTGATGTTGTTTTTACCAGTTACGGTACCATAGGTTGGATGCCAGACATAGACAAATGGGCGAAGATTGTAGCACAATTTTTAAAGCCAAACGGACAATTTGTTTTGGTTGAATTTCATCCGCTGGTTTGGATGTTTGATGATAATTTTGAGAAAATTCAATACCGTTATTTCAATACAGAACCGATTGTTGAACAAGAAAGCGGAACTTATGCCGAGCGCGAAGCAGACATTCAAGTCAAAAATATAACTTGGAATCACGGTTTAGGAGAAGTTGTCACCAGTTTGATACAAAACGGAAATTCAATTCAATCACTGAATGAATTCGATTATTCACCCTACAATTGTTTTCAGCATACTGAGGAAATTGCACCAAAGAAATTTCGTATAAAGCATTTGGAAGACAAAATACCCATGGTTTATGCGATTGTTGGGGAAAAACATTAATCTTTTTAGAAAAATCTCTTTTATTAATTTCAATAAAATCCAAAAAGTATGAACCTTCAAGAAGTCCTCAAAGAACTAGAATCGTACAGCGATGCTCAAACTAAGAAGACTCTTGGTCGACATGGAGCAAAAGAACCTTTTTTTGGCGTTAAAGTTGCTGATCTTAAGAAGATTCTCAAAAAAACAAAAAAGAACCACGAACTATCCTTGGCATTATACGCTACGGGTAATTCGGATGCCATGTATTTGGCTGGATTGATGGCGGATGAAAAGAAAATAAGCAAGGAAAATTTAGACGATTGGGTAAAAGCTGCGTATTGGTATTATTTGAGTGAATTTGCTGTGCCATGGGTTGCGGCTGAAACAGATTTTGGATTTGAATTGGGTTTGAAATGGATAGAATCTCCTGAAGAGAATATTGCGGCGGCGGGCTGGTCAACTTTAGCTTCGTACGCTTCTGTTCATCCCGATGAAAAATTAGAACTAAAAAAGTATACTGATTTATTAGAATTGGTGCAAAACAAAATTCACAAGGCTCCCAATCGTGTAAAATATACAATGAATGGTTTTGTCATTGCGATCGGAAGTTATATTTCAGACTTGACGGAAATTGCCAAAAAAATTGGTACAAACATTGGTCCAATAACGGTTGATATGAATGGAACGGCTTGCAAAGTTCCTTTGGCACTGGAGTATATTGAAAAAGTTGAAGCGCGTGGAGCCATTGGAAAAAAGAAAAAAATGGCCCGTTGTTGAAATGAGTAATTCCGAATTAATTATTCGTTAAAGAATTATTTCGCTTTTAAAAAGTGTATAGATTTAAGCAACTTTAAAATCGAATCCATTGAAATTTGCACTTGTTTTTCTTTTCCATGGCTTACTTTTTTTCTCTTTTGGACAAGCTAAACTCGAATTTGAATTGAAAAACTATGAATACGGACAGATTGTCCTATATTCTGATGCCAATCGTTCCTTTGAATTTACGAATACAGGCAATGAGGCTTTGATTATCAGCAGAATATCAACAGGTGACGGTGGCTCCATGTGCACCTACCCGCGCGAACCGATTGCTCCAGGTGGAAAGGGAATTATCAAATTTCATTACGACACCAAGCGCATCGGCCCTTTCACAAAAACAATTACTGTTCAGTACAATGGCAGACAATATGATTCGAAGAACATCATTCGCATCAAAGGTGAAGTCATTTATCCTGCAACTAACGTTTCCATGGAAAAGGAAGTTTTAGACATCGGAACCATTCTTTATGGAGAATTGGATTCAATTTCGGTTATTTTACAAAATTCCGGGGAGTTTCCCTTGCATATTACCAGTCTTTACTACCCCACTATTTACTCAGAAATAGACGTTTTTTATGTTCGTGTTAAGCCTTTAGAGATAAAATATAATTCCGCTGGGGTTCCGCAAGATTTTTACGAGCCGGGACAACAAATCAAACTGTCATTTGCGATTCGAAATGTAATGGGTAACGTATGCTATTTTGAGCGGAGACTAGGATTTCGGTACAACTCTTATGATACGTTGTGGGTAAAAATTAAAGGGACATTTTCCGGCGGTCCAGATAAAGCAAAAACCATTGAACAGAATACAATTTTTGAATATGAAGACAATAAATTGGTCAAAAAAACCATTTTCAGCACGATTGGTAGTCTGTACCAAATTCACCATTATGACAAATCCAACTGCGTTCATATTGAGAAATATGAAGCTTCAGGACTGAAGTGGCAAGAGGAATATTATCGTTATGGAGAATTGATAGAAAAAAAGAATTACCAAAAAAAGCAATAGTTTTCTGTCATTTATTTGCTTCGTAGAATACTTTTTTGAGTTAAAATCCGTTAGCTTTTGAAGTACATTTTGGTCTATATTTGTTCAATTAAATGATTAAGATTTTGAAAACAATTTTCCTTTCTTTGTTCCTGCTTTCATCCAGCTTTGGTTTTTCGCAAATATCAGAAGAGGAAAAGCTCAACAATACAACTACTTCTTTGGAATATGCGCTGTTGCATCCTTTGGAAATAGAATATTTGGATTTAGCTTCGCAAGACCTCGTGCTCATTCCCGAAACTATTGGCTCACTGATCAACTTGAAGGGGCTTTATTTGGAAGATAATCTTTTGCGGAAATTACCAGAAAGTATAGGTAAATTGACGCAACTGGAAGATTTGGGATTGGACGCGAACAATCTGATTGAATTACCGTTATGGATTGGGAATCTCAAAAACCTGCAATATTTGGGTTTGGAAGGAAATCAGTTGACTACTCTTCCTGATACGATAAATGGTTTATGGAATCTTGAAGAATTGTATCTCGCTTACAATCAAATTTCAAGATTACCGGCAGATTTAAGTGGCTTGAAAATGGTTTACCTCGTGGACCTTACCAACAATCAACTTTCTGAATTGCCAGAATCGATAAGCGAATGGGTTATGTTGGAAGAAATTATTCTAACCGGAAACCTATTCACTAAAATTCCGCCACAAATCCTTCAACTTGAAAAAATAAGTGCCCTCGATTTAACTGGAAATCCTTTAACAGAAGAGGAAAAAGCCAAACTTGTTGATTTGAATTTTGAGGTGCTTTTTGGGGAGTGAGGATTATTTGTTGCGCAGTTGGCGCGGATTGTTAGCTGATACGGATTGCAAATCCAACCTTCATTTTTAATTCTTAATTCGAAACTAAAGCCTCAAAATCAACTTAACATTAAACCTTCGTGCGGTTAAATTATTGGGAATGGCGTAGTAAATTCCACTGACGTCTTGTATCCATTGTTTGGACAATACATTGTTGATTCCGAGCAAATTGAATACTTCCAAAGAAACGATGGCATCGGTAAAATTCTTGGTGAAGAAATTTTCTTTGTCACTGAGTTCATTGCGCTTTTTGTAAAGGAAATCATACGAAAAACCGATATCTGTTCTGAAGTAACTTTTCAAACGCAATGTATCTTTGAAACGGTCTCTGTCTGGCGGACCGTAAGGCAAACCTGTTCCGAATTGCAATCCGAGCTGCACGCTGAAACTTTCGTATTTCGGCATCTGATCTTGGATCAAAGCAGCAAAGGTGAAAAACTGGTCGGTTGGTCTTGGGATGTAACCAGGATTAGTCACAACACTATCCACTATTGCGTCGTTGAAGGTATAACCGAAAATGATTTGTTCACCGTCCGAATTGAAATATTCGGTGTAGGTGTCATTCAATATATCTTCTTTTGTAGACATCAAACCAAATTTGAAATAAGATTCTATCCCTTTGATGAATTGACCATTCATGTTGAAATCCAAACCGTAAGCGTAGGCAACAGCATTGTTTTCAGCAAAGTAGCGGGTTCTAACATTGTCTATTTCATACGGATTGACATCCCACATGTATTTGTAATACGCGTCAACACCAATCTTGAAAGGTGCTTCTCTGTCCCATAAATTCACGTAAATATCCGTTCCACCAATCAAATGAAACGATTTCTGTGATTTCACATTCAAATTCAGTTGACCTTCAAAAGTTCTAAATTCCCGATAAAATGGTGGTTGATAATACAAACCTGAAGCCAAGCGAACACGAACATCCCGTCGAGAAAGATTGCCTCCAGAGCGCATGTAAACTCTTGGGAAGTAAGTAAGCGATACCCGTGGCGTAACATAAAACTCTTTGTTGATGTCTGTGTAACCGCCTCTAACACCAACATTTAGTGCCAATCTTGCGGCGGATGAGGAAAGTGTATCCGTATATTTATTGACAAATTTCACGCCCAGAGAATCTTTGCCTTTCCATTTTGTATTCGTGATGTAGTTCTTTTTGCTTTGGGTCCAGATGGAATTCAGTTGCAGATAAGAAGTCGCTCGAAAAGTTTTCAAGCTCAAGTTTCCTTTGATAGTTTCAAAAAGCTCTAACTCATTGGGGTTGGTCTGTGGAATACTATATCCGGCGGAGTCAATCAATCGCCATTCGCTCAATACATCTTCGAATTGATCACGCTGAAAATTCACACCCCATTTCAAATTGGAAACGAACAATTTGTTTCTGTCCTCGTCTTTGAATTTATTTGCCAATTCATAACGACCATCGTGATATACATTGATAATAGTTGCCGTCAATTTGTTTCGGGCATGGTTTAAGAAACCACCAATACCAACGTTGGCAATTGAATCTCCAAATTCTTCTTTGGACGGATCCGTTTCCAATTCATTGATAAAATATTCACCCAAAATGTCGAAATATTCTCGTTCAACGGAACGAAAAGCTGTGGCATAAAAATCCAAATTTGTTTTTTTGTTAGGTCTCCATTTTAAAGAAGTTCCTCCCATTCCTGTCAAGAATTTCGTCTGCTCCTGCCCTTCGTAATAAATGACAAAAGAGTAGGCTTCATTGACCGTTCCAAAGTCTGTCGATTGTGTCTGTGGTGCAAAACGATAATCGTTGGAGGAATAATGACCGATTATCGACCAATCCAACTTTTCGGTTAAAGCAAAATTGGTAACGATTTGAGCATCGGCAAAAACAGGGTTGTAGGCACCTTTTGCAGGAAGTGAATTCAATAAATATCCATTCGCTCGGTATCTTGCACCGACTAAATAGTTAAATCGAGAACCAATTGCTTGTTCAACATGTGCCTCTACACCAAGTAAAGAAGCCATGGCAGAAGCTTTGAATACCTTCGATGGTGTCTTGTATTTGATATCGAGAACAGAACTCAATTTATCGCCGTAACCTGCATCAAAACCACCTGCGGAAAAGGAGATTTCCTCAACCAAAGCGGTATTGATAAAACTCATTCCCTCTTGCTGACCTGAACGTGTCAAAAACGGACGATAAATCAAAAATCCATTGACGTAAACGAGATTTTCATCATAGTTTCCACCACGGACGTTGTAATTGGAAGTTAACTCGTTGTTGGATGTTAAACCTGCGGCCGTCAATGCCAAAAAACCTTCCACGCCTCTACCTCCAGGAAGTTTGCCTAGATCACCAAATTTAATCGTAGGCAATTTAAAAGGATCGAATTTTTCTCTATCAATAACAACAGCATCCTCTTGTTGTATGTCGAGTATCACGTCATTTATTTGAAATGTTGACTCCCCGATTGGAACAATTATCGTGATATCGTTTATTGGTTTTAAATTGACAATGTCTTTAAAGAAAATTTGGATTGTATCTCCTTGCTGAACATTTAAAGCGAAAATGCCTTTCTCGTCAGTCAGGGTTTCAACAGGTTGTGATTGAGGACTTTTAACCTCTATTCCGCCCAGTTCTTTTCCTTTTTTATTTATGCATCGCCCAAGCAAAACTGTATTTTGTGCTTGGCT
This sequence comes from Crocinitomicaceae bacterium, assembly GCA_041751955.1. Classification (GTDB taxonomy): domain Bacteria; phylum Bacteroidota; class Bacteroidia; order Flavobacteriales_D; family Crocinitomicaceae; genus UBA2040. The sequence continues at coordinate 50,866 of JBGSIB010000003.1, read as the reverse complement.
ATAAATACCAGTAAAAAGCAAAAGAAATAATATCCAAAATCTCATAGAATAAGTGCTGAACGTCAAAAGAAACGAATTATTGAGTGAACGATCATTAGAAATAACAAACTGTGAAATCTTTTTCGAATGGATCAATGGCTTCTGCTATTTGATTTAGATGCGTGAATACTTGTCCATCAGCGCAAAACTGAAAGAAATTGGTATGTCTTTCTTGCAAACCTCCCCCTGGAAAAAGTTTGTCTTTGACCTGATCCATTTGTTTCAGCGATTTTTCAAATTTTGCTTTTTCAGCGCGGATGAGTTTCTGTTCAAGATTCTCTATTTGCTTCGACATACGGGTCATTTCCGCTTCCACAAAACTGTTTAAATTGGGGTCTACTTTTGCAACTAATTGTCGTGCGGCCGACACCAAATGCATCTGCTTCTCTCGTAAATCATTGAAATCTAGTTCCTCTGTTTGATTCAGAACGAACTTCTTTTTCGCTTGGTCGAGATCTTCAAAAAGGTTCTCGCTGTTCCAATTTATGGTTTCCATTTTTTTGGAGGTTCCTTCATCAATCAACATCAATGAATTTCGTACTTGAATCAAAGGATAAGGAATGTGGTACACTTCAAAAACACCTTTCAATTGCAACCAATACGCCATTTCACCGCCTCCTCCAACGTAACAAAGATTAGGCAAAATACATTCTTGATAAACAGGACGGAGAATCACATTGGGTGAAAACTGCGATGGGTCTTCCTCCAGCATATTCAACATTTCTTCTTGAGAAAAATCACCAATTCCTTCCACGAAAAAACCATCTCCTTTTCTTTGAATCCGCTCTCGCTTTTGATCAGCAAGCAGAAAAACATTGATTTCTCTGGCATGTGCTTGTGTACTCAATTCTTTATCTTCCAGCAGTTTATTGGTCTTTTCAACAGCCGATTCTGCTTTGTTTTCCAGTATTTCTTCTTTTACAATTCCAGCAAATAAACTTTTCAATGCTACATTGTCTGCATCCAATGTCAAAACGCCATAATCTTTGAATAGTGCATTGACTAAATTAAAGGTCGCTTCGGACAAATTTCCGCCCTGGTAGAGATTCAAAATATCCATCACCTCACTTTCCGGGTGATTTTTAAAAAGTTCACCTATCTCATTGCGAAATTGTTCCCAATTCTCCATTCCAAATCTTCCAACAGCACCTTTTTGCTCGGTATTCCATTGCCATTTTTGATTGAACAAATTGACTTGATTGATTTCTTCAAAGTCGTGGTCTTCACTGGCCATCCAAAATATAGGCACGAAGTCATACGCGGGAAATTTTTTCTTCAATTCAATCGCCATTTTCGAAACATGAAGAATTTTAATCACAAAATACAAAGGTCCTGTAGCCAATGAAAGTTGATGTCCAGTGGTTACCGTAAAGGTATTTTCAGAAGCTAAATTCTTTAAATTTTCTTGTTGAGTCGCACTGATTTTGCTTCCGTAATTTTTGGTCAAAACCTCCACCAAAACTTTTCTAGATGCACTTGAATAACTATTTTTCTTTCTTTGAATCTGATTTTCAAAGGCTTCAATAGAAAAAGGTTCAATTATAAAATCAGATAAACCTGCTTGATTGTATACCAAATCATTGGCCAATCCAGAAAATAATCCTGTTTTGTCTCTGGCTATTTTTTCAATTCTCATTGCCACAAAAATAAGGTCTTCCCTTAAAGTAGCGGTTCAATTTTTTAGTTTCTTTTGAAATGATGAAAAATAGCTACTTTTGTCGTCCATAAAAATGAAACATATGCACGCAATTATCAAGACCGAAAAGGGAGAAATGAAAGTTGAGTTCTACGAACAAGACGCACCCAATACAGTAGCAAACTTTGTGAAATTAGCCAAGGAAGGATATTACGACGGTTTGAGTTTTCACCGTGTTTTGCCTGATTTCGTGATTCAAGGTGGTTGTCCAAATTCTAGAGAAGGAGCTAAAGGAATGGCAGGAACAGGTGGACCAGGTTATTCTATCGATTGTGAAACTAGCGGTGGAAATCAATACCACGACAGAGGAGTTTTGTCCATGGCACACGCTGGAAAAAATACAGGAGGATCACAATTTTTTGTTTGTCACTCACGAAACAATACGTCACATTTGGACGGAGTTCACACGTGTTTTGGTAAAGTTACAGAAGGTGTTGATATTGTAGATGATATCCGTCAAAACGACCGAATCGAATCGATTACAATCGTTGAATAAAACGCAACTTCTCAAGTAAATCTTGAATTGTTAAAAAATCGATTTTTTCTTTAGGAAAAAAAAATTACTTTTGCACCGTTAAAATAGCACACATGTTAGAAAATCTTTCTCCGGAATCTTTAAAGAATGAATTCAAGTCGAACAAAACGGCTCGATTGGTTACCTATGTAGTTGGTGGACTCATCGTTTTGATTCTAGGATACTTTTTATATAAAATTTTTATTGCTAATCCGAAAAACGAGAAATCGAAAGAAGCGGGTTACGTTGGTTTGAATTATGCTTCGATGGATTCGACAAACATGGCAATTGAAGAACTTACACCAACGGTGAAAAAATTCAACGGTTATGATGGTGGTGAGATTTCTCAATTTGTTTTGGGACGTCAGTACATGGAAAAAGGTGAATTCAAAAAAGCTTTGAAAGAATTGGAAAATGTAAAAGTTTCTGATACCTATGTTCGCGTTGATGCAGTTGGTTTGCAGGGTGATTGCCACAGTGAAATGAAAAATTACAAAGAAGCGGTTGCACTGTATATGGAAGCAGCTGAAATGGTTGAAAATGACTATTCAACACCAAAATATTTGTTCAAAGCGGCTTTGGTAACGGAAATGAAACTGAAAGATCACAAAACGGCAACGGAATTGTACCAAAAGATCAAGGACAATTACTTGCAATTTGGCAATCAAAAATCAATTGACAAATATCTCGCAAGAGCGAAGAATAAAACAGTTATCTAAAATGGCAACAGCAAATCGCAATTTGTCAGATTACAATAAGGACTTTGTTCCAAACGGTGCCGATTTCAAAATCGGCATTGTTGTTTCTGAGTGGAATGAAAATATAACGTTCAATCTCTTGAAAGGTGCGGAAACGACTTTGGTTGAAAACGGTGTCAAACCCGAAAATATTCATGTTCAATTTGTTCCGGGCGCCTTTGAATTGCCCTTGGGTGCTCAATTAATGCTAGAATCACGCTTTTTGGATGGTGTAATTGCTATCGGTTGCGTTATTCAGGGCGAAACCAAACATTTCGACTTCGTTTGCAAAGCGGCAACGAGCGGAATTGCCAAATTGAACTTGAAATACAGCAGACCTGTTACATTCTGTTTGTTGACTGACAATACCATGCAACAATCCATTGATCGTTCTGGTGGCATACACGGCAACAAAGGAACAGAATGTGCCATTGCGTGCATGAAAATGATCGAACTGAAACGTTCACTCTTTTAAAACTAATTTCTCATGACATTGATTAAATCCATTTCTGGCATTCGAGGTACGATTGGCGGAAAAGTAAACGACGGATTAACACCTGTTGATGCCGTAAAATATGCTGCAGCATACGGAACTTGGTTGCAAGGTGCTCACGTTGGTAAACGTTTGAAAGTAGTTATTGGTCGCGACGCACGAATTTCAGGTCAAATGATTTCCAATTTGGTTTCAGCTACGCTTTCTGGTTTAGGAATTGATGTAGTGGATTTAGGACTTTCTACAACACCTACGGTTGAAATTGCCGTTCCATTGGAAAATGCGCAAGGCGGAATTATTTTGACCGCTAGCCACAACCCAAAACAATGGAATGCTTTGAAATTACTGAATGAAAAAGGTGAATTCATTTCAGGTGCTGACGGAGAAAAAGTTTTAGATATTGCTGAACGTGAAGCTTTTGACTTTGCCGACGTCGATGATCTTGGAACAATAACGCCCAACGATACTTATTTACAAAAACACATCGATGCCGTTTTGGCTTTGCCATTGGTAGACAAAAAAGCCATTGCAGACGCCAATTTTCATGTAGTTGTAGATGCGGTGAATTCAACTGGTGGAATCTTTGTTCCAGCTTTGCTTCGTGCTTTAGGTGTAACGCAAATAACAGAAATGTACTGCGATCCTACTGGACACTTTCCGCACAATCCGGAACCATTGCCTGAACATTTGACTGATCTTTCTTCGAAAATAATCGAAAGCAAGGCTGATGTTGGAATTACAGTCGATCCAGATGTTGACCGTTTGGCATTGGTTTGTGAAGACGGAAGCATGTTTGGAGAAGAATACACACTTGTTGCCTGCGCGGATTACGTGTTGACGCACACGCCTGGCGCAACGGTTTCCAATTTGTCGTCTACCCGAGCTTTGCGCGACGTGACAGAAGCAAGAGGTCTCCTCTACTCTGCCGCCGCTGTTGGTGAAGTGAATGTTGTAGCGAAAATGAAAGAAACCCATGCCGTTATCGGTGGCGAAGGAAATGGTGGAATCATCTATCCTGAATCGCATTACGGACGTGATTCTTTGGTTGGAATTGCTTTATTCCTGTCTTCCCTTGCACATAAAAAAATGACCGTTTCTCAGTTGAGAGATAGCTATCCAAAATACACGATTTCAAAAAACAAAATCGAATTGACACCTGAAATCAACGTCGACAAAGTTTTGGAAGACATGGCCGCAAAATATGCGCATGAAGAAGTAGACACGACGGATGGTGTGAAAATTTACATAGCCAAAGAATGGGTTCACTTGCGTAAAAGCAACACCGAACCGATCATACGCATCTACGCCGAAAGTAAAACAGCCGATACCGCCAACGAACTAGCCGAACGAATCATCACCGAAATAAAAGCAATCATTTAATTCTTCGTGCCCTTTGCGCCTTCTTTGTGCCTTTGTGGTTAATCCATTATGAAAGACAAACTCAAATCTCTCTATCGTTTTCTCTCTGGCAAACACCAGACCGTTCATTTGGACTACAAAGTGGATGCAAAACCGCGTTTCCCAGAAACAGGTCATCCACAATTGAAATCCATCATTGAAGCGAACAGAGAAGTGTATGCAACGAATTTGAATGCTTTTCTAACTTTTAAGGACAAAATTCAGGCTATTCAACAAAGTACGCAGGAAAAAGACGAAAATCAGCCGGCTTGGAACAATGACTTTTTGCCTGGTTTGGACATTGTTGGGATTTACGGCATAATTGCCACGAAACACCCGAAGAAATACATAGAAATTGGTTCAGGAAATTCCACCAAAGTGGCGCGTAAGGCGATAAAAGACAATAACTTATCAACCGAAATTATTTCCATAGATCCGTATCCGAGAGCCAACATTGATCATTTGGCAGACAAAGTGATTCGCCAGCCATTTGAAAACATCAAAGACATTCAGTTTATAATAGACGAATTGAACGAAAACGACATTTTGTTCATTGATAATTCACACCGTGTATTTCCCAATTCCGACGCGATGATTTGCTTCTTGGAATTGTTGCCTCAATTGAAAAAAGGCGTAATCGTTCATATCCACGACATCTATTTACCTTACGATTACCCGCAGTTCATGTGCGACCGTTTTTACAACGAACAATACCTCTTGGCCGCTTTCATTTTGGCTAATCCTGAAAAATACAAGACCATTCTACCCAACTTTTTCATCAGTGAAGACAAAGCCTTGAGCGAAATCATTTCACCGATGTGGAATCACCCTAATTTGGAAGATGTGGAACAACATGGTGGGTCGTATTGGTTGCAGATTTCTTGATAGGATTTCTGACTAACAAGGTATATTGGAGAATCCGGGATTTTAAGGATTTTGGGATGAGCAGGATTTTATAAAGCAGTAAACATAACCTTAATTCCACTCAAATGAGCCGCGAATGAAGCTGAATTGGTTGGAAGAAAGAAAATTAATTTTCGCCTACCAACCCTTTTTGAAATTTATTTGTACTTTTATTCGTATAACACTGAAGAGTATGCATTATGAAAACGTTTTCAATTTTTTATAGTCGTTTGTTGTCGCTTTTTATGCAGATTTTCAGTGGATTAAAGGGAATAGGAATAAATAGGGAATATGCGCAATTGCGGATAGCGAATTGTTGGCAACAATAAAAACAAACGATCAAATTTAAAAAGCCCATACTATCGAAAGCTCAATCTGGTCATCTAATTATAGAATTGACCGAGGATGGAACTTGGGAGAATTTTCCGGGATTTGCAAAAGCATTTTGTAAAAACTTTGGTGCAAATAAATTATCCTACGTGGACGGTCCCGACATTAGGTTCTGGGAAATTAAACTTAATGGCTCAATTCTGAATTTAGCATACGACGACTACCCAAATGGAATGTCCCTCATGGCTATAGATTATGACGGTGACAAAGTTCTACAAGGACTGTTCATTAAATTGAAGAAAGAACAGGACAGTTTGGAAGGAATTTGAAATATTCAAAGAAAACACCCATTGAAAAAGAAAAAAGAAGATCTCAGATATCAAATTCTAAAAAAAGTAAACTATTATCGCACTAGTAGGGGAATCACATTTTTTGACGACTCCAATAATAAATTTAAAGGAGATATACTACTTGATAGAAACGAAATTGAAGTTCTTTTAATCAGATTGAATAGGTCAAAAAAGATTCTTTTGACAACTAAATTCATCTATTTAATTGACAAAAAAATAACTGTCAAAATTTTAGGACAAGACATTGATCGATTTGACTACATGGAAGTTATTAATGCAGAAAAAATGATTGAGGGTAAGTCGAGAATTAAACGAATGCTATTTCGATATAAAATAATTTTTCGAGTAGGAAATTATAGAATTGTTAACAACAACGGTTCTTTCAGCGAATTGACAATTTGGAAAACACGCTTTGCTGATTGTTTAAATGATTGTGTCAAGAAATTAAAGTTTGTTGGAAATAATTATGAAGTTATATAAATTCATTTGCTAACACGTCCTACACACAATGCGGTAATCTATCTTCGAAAGATTCATTTTTGGAATAACAAATCTATTCCTATCTTCGAAAAAAACAACCTCGGTAGCGACCCGCACTGTGCGCAGCCCTATTCGTTATCAAATCAGCACTTTCCAAAAAAAAAAAAACGGAACCTTCAACAGATTCCGTTTCTCGTGTAGTAAGGATTGATTCATCTCCTTATGGTAAAGCATTCAGCGCAGCGGCTAGTTGTGCAGTTGTCATTTGTGTTAATGCAGGTAGAACTTCCACATGATTGTTCGCAAAAGTTGCTGGAACGATGGCTACATGCGGATTTCCGTTGATCATTGCGATGGCTACGAAATGAACATTCATTCCAATGGGTAAAGTGTAACTCGGTGCTGTGGTGAAATTTCCACCTGCAAAATGGTACATACTAGCAATTGTGTTGATTCCATCAAATGAAATGAACAATAACAAATTGCTGTTGTCGAATCCTGCTGGAGGCGTAACTTGCACCACCGTTTGCGGATTGGGGTTGTTGTAGAAATAGTCGCAATTCACCCAGTTCATTGAATCGGACCAAAACGTATATTGATTTCCTTGTCCAATAAATAGTGCAGAATCAGCTGGGGTCCAAACCAAGGTATCCGGATTGGATCCGTTTTCACCATAGAATAAACCCATGTTTGGATCAACGCCACCAGCTGCAGGAACATTGGCTTGAAATTGCATGCCGGGTGCCAGTTTTAAGGCTTGTCCATTTTGTGTGGCGGTAATTCTGAATTCTCCACCTGAAACTAGAGGTTTCATGCTTCCATCCCACCATCTTCCCATAGTCGCGGCATTCATCATTATCATATCTTTTTTGTCGAAAATCTCCACCAATTTCACGGTGATATTTCCCGTAACGGCTCCACCTGATAAGGTTTGAAAGGAGTTGGGTGAAATTGTAACTACTGTTCCCTTAGAACCTGTTATCGTTTGACCTGCATCTTCATTCACCGTAAAAGTTTGTGCTGCTCCATCTAAATTTGCTTTCAAGAAATTTTTCAAATCCGTTAAACTGGCACTAGGGCTTGTGGGTTGGACAACTGGCACTGAAGGCGTAGTATCTTTTTTCTTACATGCGGTGAACGCTAGTACTCCCGCTATCGCGATAAATCCAATTTTTAATTTAATGTTCATCTGTTAAAGTTTTAGAGTGTGGTAATAGGAACAAAAACTTTTCTGGATTTGGGGGGTAGATGAAAATAAATCGTGTATTATGCCTAGTTTCGTCGAAGGAACAATGGAAAAACCGAATAAATTTCAGGTAGTGGTTTCAGACATCCGGACCTGGATTGTCTTCTTTTTTACAATTCGCCTGGTTGGAATTACGAATGCGCCTTTGGAAATTGGTCACAGCTGGCGGCAAGCCCTGACCAATATGATGACTCGAAACATGCTTGATAATGGTCCTGATTTACTTCACCCGATGATAGATATGGCCGGAGAAAAAAGTGGAATAATAGGTTCCGAATTTCCTTTTTTCAATTATTTGAATTACCTAATGGACTTGGGTTTAGGTTTTGATCATTGGCACGGACGATTGCTCAATTTGATGGTTTCTTCCATTGGAATTTATTGTTTCTATCGCTTGATTTGTGCATTATTTTCTAAAAAAATTGCCTTTTCCTCTACGATCTTGTTGCTCGTTTCCATTTGGTTTGGTTTTTCACGGAAAATAATGCCTGACACATTCAGTGTTTCTCTCCTTCTGATTGCTTTATTTTTTGCCCATGAATTTCTGGTCAAGGGCAAAAAATTTCAACTATTACTGTTTTTCCTCTTTACAACTTTAGGCATACTATGCAAATTGCCAGCTATAGTTCTTCTGAGTGTTTTTGTGGTACTTCCTTTTCTGAAAGAAATTAAGGTCTCACGGAAAATTGCTGTCTATGTTTCAATTGCCTTAGCAGGATCCATTTCCTTTTGGTGGTATTTCATTTGGGTTCCTGCCTTGAACGCTGAAAATGGATTCCCGCTCTTTTTTCCTCGTGGATTATTCGAAGGGATTCAGCTAGCATTGCCGCTTTGGCAAGGATTTTTAGAGAAGTTCTATTTCGACGCTTTTTTCTCATTTACAGCATTTGCGATGACGCTTATTGGAATTTACTGGTTGATAAAGAGAAAAAACAATTTACTCTTACTTGCACTTGGAACCTATGCACTTGTGTTTATATTTTTTGCTTTCAAAACCGGGATTGTTTTTCCAACACACAGTTATTACATTATTCCGTTCGTTCCAGTTATGGCCTTGATTGCTGGATTTACCTTTGAAAAAATTCCAAAAAAATTCTATAATTTACTATTGGTAGCTGTTACAGCCGAAAGCATTGCCAACCAACAGCATGATTTTTTTATCAAAGATTCAGAAAAATACAAATTGACCTTGGAAGCAGAGCTGGACGCAGTTGGTCGTCGAAACGATAAAATTATCATCAATGGTAATACTTCTCCTCAGTCAATTTATTTTGCACATCGAAAAGGTTGGACATTTGAATCTGAGAAATTACTGCAGCCAGGATGTATTGACTCTCTTCAAAAATTAGGGGCTCAAGTTTTAATTTGGGATAAAAATGCAGCATTCCATTTTACAAGCGACCAATCAATATAAATTGAAACGAAAGATTATCGAATATATAAATTGGGAAAATAATTTCGTTTCATTCAACACTTGAACTTTTTTGTTGCTTTATGAACTAAAGCATTGGTTGCTTCAAATGAATTACTAGTATAATTGGTAAATATTTTATTTGAAAACAATTCTGTATTTTTAATGCTTTTTAACCTAAACACGAATATCCAATGAGTACGAATCTTGAAGAAATAAGAATGATGGAACGGGACGTAATGCGTCGTGAAATTAAAATTGAGGACCCAAGCACTTGTTTCTATTGCAACTCAAAAGGTTTAACTCCTGAGAACAAATTTTGTCCGAATTGTAGATTTCCACAAGGGGGCACTGAATTGGAAATGAAAAATTTCTATATCGGAACTGCTAAGAAAAAATTTATGATCCGTGACTCGATGAAAAAAGTGAATCGAGCCAAATACATTTTATTTGCGTTGGCGGGTCTAAATTTCCTAGTCAGTCTTTATTATCTTTTTTATACGTTTGAAAACGCAGTTTTAGCTTTTGGAATACAATTGTTCGTTGCTTTGGTTTATTTAGGATTAGGCTTATGGTGTATCAAAAAACCATTATTGGGTATTATAGTCGGACTCTCATTTTACCTCTTTATAATCGCTTTGATGGCCGTAATCGACCCCATGACCATTATTCAAGGAATACTTTGGAAGGTACTCATTGTTATGGCTTTCATCTACGGTATCCAAAGTGTGAAAGAGGCTGAAAAGATGGAGGCCGAATTGGAGAAACTTAAAGTCGCCAATGATTTCACCAAACTACAAATAAGTGCAGAGGTGGAAGAGGAAATGGTCCCAACTCCTGATGCAGAAAAATTAGAAGATCAAGAAATAGTAGAACAAAAAGAAGAACCGAAGCAAAATGAAAATGAGTAAATTATGACCTGTCATAAATGTGCATCTGAAATTCATATCAACGCTAAATTCTGTGGAGTTTGTGGTCAAACTATGATCGTTCAAGAAACGCAAGAATTTGAAAAGCCACTGAAAAAAGTGTTGATTTTCTTTATTTTATTGATGGTTTACATCGTTGTGACCCATTTCATTGAATTGCATTCGAATTATGTTCTGGAACTTGCCGTAGATCTATGTTTTGCAGGTTTAATCTTGTTATTCGCTATAATCGATTGGAAGTCTTACTTACACCTTTTTAGAATTCCTAAAGTGGAATGGCGTTGGGTAGGACTTATTATTTGTTTGAGTCCTATTTTTGCATTCGGCGTTGAAAAATTTGCCAATTATTACAATCAATACCTTGTAGGTCAGGAGTTTATTGGTTATTACTCCAGTTATTTGGATACGCCAATCCCTTTTCTTTTTGCGATAATCTCAGTGGGAGTCTTTCCGGCACTTTTCGAAGAATTGGCATTCCGAGGAATATTTTTCCATGAGTTAAGAAAAGTAATTTCGGTTCAAGGCACTATTTTGTTGACGGCAATTTTCTTTTTTTTGATGCACCTCACACTCATACCAATTTTATGGATTTTACCAATAGGCTTGCTTACCGGATATATGCGGTATAAGAAAAATACGCTCTGGTATGGCATATTACTTCACTTCACCTACAATTCCAGCTTTGTATTCTTTGAATATTTTGAACTCTATTTCTAGCTTTCAGCAAAAATTAAAAACTAAGCAAAAATCTTATATCCTGTCCAGCTTCTAGAATCTACACTGTATAGAAAAACATGCTTGTTAGCATAGGCAAAACGAAATACACCATGCGTTTCTGCATTGGAAGGAAGTTCAACAGTCCCCGTTCGTTTACCTGTTTTTGCGCTATAGAGATAAACTTTGTTGTTATTATAATCCAACAATCCTATTTCCATGTTTTTAACGCCTGTATAAATTGTTGAATATTCATTGATATCATCAATTCCTGAACCCACCTCTAAGGCCATTTTTTTAATCTCTACTCCTTTCGAACGGCTATACCAAGTGATATAACCACTCGCGTAATACATCATAGCTTTTTTCTTTGTATCGAAAGTACCAACACACTGCTCGCAAGCTTGATGATTTTCACCAGGGAAAACAGTTTGAGTTCCTTCACTAGGAAAACCGCTGCTATTCATAGAATAAGAAAATATACCTACATCTCCGTAACCATTTCCTTCCAATGTTTTCGTTTTTGGATTCCACCAAATACCGCGCGTATCAACACCAGCATCCGTCTGATAAACGTTATTTCCATTTCCATCAAAAACTTCAAGAGGATAGGCACCATTTCCAGCGATAACTGCATAATACAAACGTTTATCTGGATTATAAGCAACTGAAGCGCCATTTGTCCCCGATGTTTGACTAATTTGGAGAATCAAAGATGGCTTTGGATGATCAATTAACTGACCAAAAGAATTTTGTGTTGATAACAAAAATAAAGTAGCGCAAATGATTAAAAAGGTTTTCATACGAATAAAAAATTTTGATTCAAGGACTAATTTAAATAAAAATTAATCAATTGAATGGAAATTATTCTTTTTAAACTTTCAAGTTTTTAAAAAGAGACTATTTCACGAATAACACTATTTACTTTTAAAAAATAGAATTGATATGGCTTTGGTAAATTTAGCCGAACCTCAGCAAAAATTATATTAAAAGCCTGTTTAAGCTTTTTTCTTCAACAATCTGTAGGTTGCATAAGAACCCATAAGCAAGGTCAAAGCTATTAACGCTCCACCAAATTCGCCATCTCCAATATAAACATGAGAACTCAAGGCCAAACTAAATTCGAATGTCAAACCAGCATATGCCCACTCTGTCAATGACGGCCATTTGCGCACTAAAATGAAGGCAACACCCGCAATTTTAGCGAACACAATATGATAAAACAACCAAGTAGGAAAACCTAGAATAACTAAGAACCCTTTCACCTTTTCAGGATCAGAAAGGTACATTCCAACTGACATCAACAACAAAGCAGAAATTAATCCCGTGAAGATCCAATGTACAATTTTAAGTGTTTTTTGATTTTTCATGATTATTGATTTTGAGGGTTTTATTTTTGAGGATTCGCGTAAAGATTCACATCTTCAGCCGTTATTTCTTTGCTTCCGAGTATGATCAATCGCTCGATGATGTTTCTTAGCTCACGAATATTTCCTGTCCAATCTACATTTTGCAGAGCTTTCAAAGCTTTTGGCTCAAAAGCTTTTCTTGGAATTCCATGATCCGAACAAATGATGGTCATGAAATATTCTGCCAGCATCGGGATGTCGTCTTTTCTTTCATTCAAAGAGGGAACATGGATGAGAATTACGGCTAAACGGTGAAACAAATCCTCACGGAATCGGCCTTCAGCTATTTCTTGACGCAAATCTTTATTAGTCGCTGCTATAACGCGAGCATCTACTCTGATATCTTTTTCACCACCAACCCGTTGAATTACGTTTTCTTGCAAAGCACGCAAAACTTTGGCTTGAGCACTTGCAGACATGTCGCCAATTTCGTCTAAAAACAAGGTCCCGCCTGATGCCAATTCAAATTTTCCTTTCTTTTGTTTGATAGCCGATGTAAAGGCACCTTTTTCGTGACCAAACAATTCACTTTCAATCAATTCAGCAGGAATAGCAGCGCAGTTCACTTCAATAAATGGATTGTTTTTTCTATTGCTATTGTCGTGTAAAGAGCGCGCAACCAGTTCTTTTCCAGTACCATTTTGACCTGTCACTAAAACTCGCGCATCGGAAGGAGCCACCTTTTCGATCATTTCTTTGATCTTGTTGATTTCAGGGGTATCACCAACTATGCTGCTTCCCTTGAATTTTTTAACTGTCGTTTTTAAAACTTTCGTTTCTTCCACCAAATTTACACGGTCGCCAGCATTTCTAACGGTGACCAAAATTCGGTTGAGGTCCAAAGGTTTTTCGATAAAATCAAATGCACCATTTTTAATGGCATGAACAGCTGTATCAATGTTTCCATGACCACTAATCATGATAACAGGAGCTTCTACTTTTTCTTTCTGAAAGGCAGCCAAAACTTCCATTCCATCCATCAAAGGCATTTTAATATCACAGAAAATCATGTCGTAATGCTCCGATTTCGCTTTTTCCAATCCTTCTTTTCCGTTTTCTGCTTCATCTACTTCAAATTCCTCAAACTCTAAGATTTCTTTTAGGGCTCTGCGTATGCTTCTTTCGTCGTCGATGATTAATATTTTGCTCATGTATTTTTATTTAAGTGCTAAAGATAATATTTAGAGGTGAAATATGGTTTGGGGTGTTGTTGGTTTGTCTGAAGATTGCACTGATATAAGGCAGCTATTGCGTGATTTGTCAAAAATCTGTGGAAAACAAGGCGCCTTCTTTGAGAGAAAATGGGGAAATGTATATTTTCTGTGTTTTGAGTTTTTCCATCATCCATAAGGTTTTAACGGCGGTAATTGGGGCCATTATTTTGCGGATGGGAAGAATAAATGGATTGACATCCCGCTCTTTTTGGGTAGAGCGAATGGTTTGGTATAAAGTTTCTTCAAAAGCGGTTTTTTCAACTTCGAAAATCCTTTGTTCGTTTGGAAAAGCTTGGAGATGCGCCAATTCCCAAAATGTTTCGAAACTTCCAGAGGAACCGATCATCAAAGGTTCATTTCTGTTGTCTAAAAAACCTTGGCTGTTGTCTTCGAGGAAATGTCGAATTATCTCAATTTCCTTTTTTGTCAAAGGATCACTCCAAGGGAATTTCTGATAAATACGTGAGACGCCGATATTTAAACTTGCTACTGATTGAACTCCTGCTTTTGAAGCGAAAATAATTTCAGTACTTCCACCACCAATATCAATAATTACTCCTTTCTCCTCAAAATCATACAATTGATTGACGCCATTGAAAATTAAATCGGCTTCTTTATCACCAGAGATAATGTGAACTTTTAATTGAAATTTATTTTCCAATTCGCTCAGAAATTCAGAGGTATTCCCCGCATCTCTTAAGGCTGAAGTTCCAAACGCACTGACATTTTCAACAGCATAATTTTGGCAAACTTCAAGAAAACGTTGGATGGTTTTTTCCCCTCGAAGCATGGCGTCTTTTGTGATGATATTGGCATTAATTCCACCCATTCCGATGGCAACACCTTCTTTCTCGGCATGTAAAACCTTGATGTTTTTCCCATCAATTTCTGCAACGAGTAAATTGAAGGTATTGGTCCCCAAATCGATAATGGCCTTTTTCATTTATGTATTCTTTGACCATTTGAAAAAGTGACGAAGTTTGAGACGATGTCCAAACTGAAGAATTCCATTTTTATAAATTCTCCCGGCTAAATAAAACAACACTAAGCTCGAAACAATCAATATCAAAGCGACTAGGAGCAATGAATATCCTTCACCTGGATTAAAACCTTGAGCAAATTTCACCAATACAACTGCTGGTGAAGTAAAAGGCAAATAGTACAACCATTGTGTCAAAGGAGCCTGAGGATTTGCCATAGCGTAATAGCCTGCGAAGACTCCAAAACAAAGCAGAAGCACCAAAGGAATAACAAATTGTTGACCATCGCTTTCAGAACCCAAGGCCGAACCAACCGCTGAGAAAATAGAGGAATAAAAAATATATCCCCCTAAAAAACAAAGGATGAAAACAGTGAGCATCGGACCAAATTGCACCCGTTCGAATACCAAATCAACGAACTCATTGTATTCATAGGCACTGCCATCTTTCATAAACGATGATTGTCCATCCTCATTAGAAATCACGTTGCCCATTTCATCTATGTTTTGCGACATATAATCCGGGAAAAGAGAATTTTTCATGACGCTCAATCCGAGGGCGATGACCACTATCCAAATGCTGCACTGCAGAATTGCCGATAGTCCCACGCCAATAATTTTTCCCATCATCAACTCAATTGGACGCACAGAAGCCAAAAGAACTTCCACTATTCTATTGCTTTTTTCTCGTGAAATAGACCGAAGAAGAGTCATGGCGAACAAAGCAATGAAGATGAAGATGACCACACCGAAGAACAAGCCTACCCAAGCTCGTTTGTCTGCGCCTTTGTCTTCAGGATCATATGCATTTCGGAAACTTAATTGAATGGGTTGTTTTATTTTTCTGAAATCGATCAAGGAAAGTTCAGTGAATCGTTTGACCAAAACTTCTTCTAGTCGACGTTCAACCTGATAATGTACTTTTTTCTCCAAAGCTTTTGAGGGAACTTGTCGATAGAAAACAAAACCAACTTTGTTGGCCAAAACCTTCTCATTCACCTCCACCATAGCGTCAAAATTTTGGTACTTTTTGGCATCGGCAAACTCTTCGATTTCTATGTAATTATCAGCAAATGCGTATTTTATATTCACATCTTCTCTCGCTGACATTTTATTTTCCATTATTCCCGCAGGGTCAACCACCAGAACATTCCATTTCATTGCTGTTTTTCCACCGTAGGCGAAAAGGATGTACATGACTGTGAGAACGGTCAATGGCCCTAATATGGAAAAAAGTAAAAAACTTCGAGAGCCCACTCTTTCTTTCCATTCGCGCATGGCGATTATCCAACTATTTCTCATTGTATCGTCGCGTTTTGTGCAGCTTCGATACTGCGAATGAATATTTCTTGCATACCAGGAAGTTTTTCGAAAATAGCTTCAACTTTGACTTGTCCTATCATTACAGACATGAGTTCATTGATGGTATTTTCGTCCCTCATTACCAAATCTACTTCGTAGCGATTGTTTCCGTATTCTCTAGTTTCAGTAATTTCAAATCCTGTCCATAGCGCATTGACGAAGGCCAACATCATTCCTTCAAAACGGACAGTGTGTGTGCCATCTTTGTATTCGTCGCGCAACTCGCTAACAGATCCTTGAAGCAAGGTCTTTCCTTTGTGAATGAGCATGGCACGATCACAAATTTCTTCCACACTATTCATGTTGTGTGTTGAGAGTAAAATTGTTCGTCCTTGTGCTTTCAGACTTTGAATTTCTTTTTTAATCAGCTCTACATTCAAGGGATCAAAACCACTGAAAGGTTCATCCAAAATAATCAACTTGGGTTGGTGAAGAACGGTAAAAATGAATTGAACCTTTTGCGCCATTCCTTTGGAAAGTTCTTCAATTCTCTTCTTTTTCCAGTCTGTAATTTCGAAACGTTCTAACCAATAATTCAAAGCTTCTTTGGACTCTTTGGTATTCATTCCGCGAAGTTTTCCCAGAAAAACACCATGTTCTTGAACGGTCATTCCACGATATAAACCTCTTTCTTCGGGCAAGTAACCGATTTTCTTCAGGTGTTCTCGACGAAATAGATCGTTGTCAAACTTAATCCAGCCGCTATTGGCGTTAATTATTTGGTTAACGATACGAATCAAGGTGGATTTTCCAGCCCCATTTGGTCCAAGAAGTCCAAATATTTCACCTGCCTGAAGGGTAAGGGACACTTGATTGAGCGCCATTTCCTGTCCATAGGATTTCGTTAAGTTTGAAATTTCGAGCATGAAGGGGGTTTATTTCTTTATTCAAAGATAACATCCGGCGAAAAAGAAACAAGTGGTGCTTGGATTTTCTTTCCACAAAAATGTAAGTCGACTAAACTTAACTTTCAATAAGAGTTTAAAGCATTGATGTAATTTTCACGGATGATATTGGAATCGACGCCTTTTTTGAATTGACGCACAGCACGAAGATTGGCGGTCATTACCTTGAACCAAGAATTGGTCGAATATTTTCTTGTAGAAACTATCGTATAGTCATACAATACCTCGTAATCGCATATTTTTTGTGCTCTTAACATCAAATCATATTCTTCCATGATGACATATTTTTCATCATATCCCTTCAATTTTTGGAACAAATCCTTGGTAATGTAGATGGTTTGATCCCCACCTCTGCACCATAACTTTTTGTAGCGCGTGAAAAAGGAATTGAACCACAAGAAAATGTTCATCTTGTCAAATTTCTGCATGAAAAATGCCATTTGGACGCCTCTTTTATGGGCCGATAGAAGATGTTTTACGAAACCTGCTGGAGGAAAAACGTCGGCATGCACAAAATAGAAAATATCGCTTGTTGCTGCTTTCGCTCCTTCATTCATTTGGTGCGCCCGTGAACTAACACCTGATTTTATTAAAATAACCTCTTCATTTTCGGCAATATTGCAAGTATTATCTGTGCTATTTCCATCCACGACAATAATTTCCAAATGATTTTCTGGGTCGCAAGATTTCAAATAAGTGAGCAATCCTTTTAGCAATTTTGCTTCGTTCAATACGGGAATAATGAGACTAATTTTCGGCATTTTTTAATCCAAGAAATTAGCTAAAGTTTTTAAATCTTCTTCGTAATCCACATCGGATAAGGCTTGTAAAGTATGTAATGTTTTCCCGAGACTTTCAATGGAGTTTTTGGCTTCTTCGAAAACCGTTTCTGTGCTCCATTCTTTTCCAAGGAAAACATCTTTATCTGGTGAAGTCGTGCCCATTAAATAATATCCACCATCCAAAGCTGGACCAATGCAATAGTCACTAAATTCTAATTTTTCGAATGCCTCGTGGATCAATTCGGCGGTCAATTCATAACAATCCGTTCCCAGGACTATTACTCGTTCAGCTCCCTCATTTTGCACCTCATTTATCGCATTGTACATGCGCAAACCCAAATCATCACCTTTTTGCACTTTTAGCGAATAATTACTCCATTTTGGATCATTTTCGATGAAACTGGAGAAAAAAAGATGCTTTTTAGCCGAAATTCGATCAACTACAGCATGTGTATGCTCCACTAAAATGTTGTAAATTTTCAAAGCATTATCATTCCCGACGGTAGCAGCCAATCGTGTTTTCACCTTTCCAGGTTCTGGATTTTTTTGAAAAATAATAATGGCGTTTTTCACTTTATTCTTGGGTTTACTATGGATATACGTTGAGAATTACAACATAGATTTGTTAGCTTTCGAAATTAATCAATTTTTTAGTCTCATTTCATTCTAAATTGGAGTTTGAGCATTGGTTTATTCAAATAAACAAGCGATTGTCAAATTCTGGTCAACTGAAGCTGTACTGTATTTATTCTCTATTATCCCGTGTGTAGTGAGCATGGTTATAAAAACTCCTTTTTTTCGCGCTTTGTCTTTTTTAAATTCATTTTTTTTCGTTTCTAACTTTTTTTGGTAAGTCGCATCCATCGTGAATTCTTGGTTATAGAATTTTAATTCGCACAGATTTACCCAGTTGTCAGCCCTATCGATTACCAAATCTACCTGAGCATTTGGATTGCTCCAAGTATAATTTTCAGATGACATCCCCTCAATTTTTAAAGCTCGTTTTATTTCTGTGCTGTGTTTTAATCCTATCGTTTCAAAAGCATATCCACACCAAATACTATAATCTGGTTTTTGATATAGCTGCAACCAAGTATTTCCTTTAAACGGGATCATAAATTGCAGGTAAAACAGGCAATATTCATCATAAATACGATACAAGGTGGTTTTTGATTTTCCTTTATAAGAATTATACTTTAAAAGAAATCCTGACAATTCCAGTTCGGATAAGGATTGAGAAAATCGACCGCTGGTTTCTAGTCCACACTTCTGCAAAATAGCATTGCGCGAAAGTCCTTTTTTGACACCTGATGCAAGTGCTTCAATGATTTTTTTGTGAAAAGAAGAAGAATCGAAAAGGGATTCGAAAACCTCATCGAATTCATTTTCTAAATACGCTCCTGGCTGAAAACACATTCTATCAATTGTGCTTACTGCCGATTCGCCTTTTTGAACTTGTTCGAGATATTCTGGAATTCCACCCAAGGACATGTATATTTTTAGAAGTTCATAATCTAAAAAAGTCATATTTTTAGCGTTAAAGAAATCTCTAACTTCTCTCAAACTAAAAGGTTTCAAGTTGATAGTTTGGGTTATTCTTTTGCTTAATCCTTTGTTGTTTTTCACTATCTTTTTGACCATGTAGGAAGCCGCTGAACCACAGACAACAACGATTAAATCTGTTCGTGCAGAGCAGTAGTCATTCCAAAAGTTTTCAAAAGCAGACAAAAAACCTGATTTATCGGTAGCTATCCAAGGAAATTCATCGATAAAAATTACTTTTTTGCCTTTTGCTTTTCGTAATCCAGAAATGTATTTTTTGAGTAGGACGAAACTGTCAATCCAATCTTTGGGTTTTTCATTTTTGAATTCATCTGTAAAGGAATTGAGTTTGGTCATGAAATTTTTTATTTGTACCGACCTGTTCCCCTCGCTAAAACCCGTCACACTATAAACAATTTCTTTCTCGTAAAATTCTCTAATCAAAAATGTTTTGCCAATTCTTCTTCGACCGTACACGGCGATTAACTCTGATCTTGAACTCATTAAAGCACCTTTCAGCAATTCTTTCTCTCTATATCTTCCAACGACATCTCTCGCCATATACTAATTATAAGTGTTCCAAAATTATAATTTTTTTATCATTATGGAACAACTATACTTTTTATTATTTTAGGCAAAGTTAATTTTACTTTTTTATAACTGTTCCAAAATTTAAATAAATTAATTAATTTGGAACATCTATAATAGAATCAAAAGAATTGAAAAAATCAGGAATTATCTATAAAAAAGAGAGGTAAGATCAAATAAACATGAAATTCACACGTTCAAAAAACAAGTTTAACACTAATCATCAAGCAAGGCGTATTCATTCATTTCTTTTGACGATGACAATTTCCGCCTTCAGTCAACGAATCGGCTTAAATGTTTCGACCAGATTAGAAAATTTCAATTTAACGCTCACCGATCAACAAATTACCCAATCCAATTTTTGCGGTCAGTAGGATTTTTTAATGGCGGGACTGGCAAGGCTTTTGCAGAAATAGATTCGAGTAAATATGATGTCGGTAAGTGGATTCGTGCACTATATTCATCTGTCAATACATATTCCCAGGAACCGAATGGTAATTTTGGTCTTTTGTCCTATCCGTTGCTTGAAAATCTAGTGGTTTTCACATTAGCCGTTCATTGAAACGAAAAGAAGCAACCTTGACATAATAGCAACATTGGGTTGGCCGCGTCCCTTTTGAAGCATTTCACAGTTTGCGAATAAGAAAGCGAATTTCACTATACTACGGACTAAAACTGCCGTATCATTATTCTATGAACCAAACGATGTTTTCGCCTGTTCGTTCTTCCGACTTGTCTTTCAGATTAAAGCCTGAATTGAGTTTGGACTAGCATATTATATTGGCAAATGCGATTAAGCCACTGCCCCACCACAACTCGATCCAGCACCAGCAGTGCATCCGTAGCAGTGTTCGTTCACGATAATATTTCGGTTCAAAATTCCTTCTAAATCAAAATCTCTGAGGTGTTGACCTTTGGTAGCCACTTTCAATTCCAACATTTGATTGAAATCACAATCGTAAAGATAACCGTCCCAACCAACAGAAATGGTATTGCGGCACATAACGTTAGCTGCAGCCGATGGATTGAAGGCATTGACCAATTTATCCATGTATTTCTCATAGTTTTTGGAAGCAACCAAATAACTCAGATATCGACTCACGGGCAGATTGGTAATGGCGAATAGTTCGTTGAATTCTATTTCGAAACCATCACGTAATTTCTTTTTGAATTGATCTTGCAAAGACGATTGGTCTGGTGGTAGAAATGCTCCCGAAGGGTTGTAAACTAGATTCAAAATCAAACCAGAACCTTCTATTCCATATCCAATGGCATTCAACATTTTCAAGGCTTTAATACTTTTCTCAAAAACTCCTTCGCCACGTTGAGCGTCTGTTTTAGCAGAATTGAAATAAGGCAACGACGAAACTACTTCTACATTGTGCTTCTTGAAAAAATCTGGCAGGTCGTAGTATTTCTTGTTGGCTACAATTATGGTTAGATTACAACGAACCAAAATCTTGATACCTTTTTTGCTCAATTCTTCAACAAACCAGCGGAAATCTGGATTCATTTCAGGCGCACCCCCAGTCAAATCTACTGTATGACAATTTGTTTTATCAATGACATCCAAACACAATTGCATGGTTTCGCGTGTCATGATTTCTTTTCTATCCGGACCAGCATCGACATGGCAATGTTCGCATACTTGGTTGCACATTTTGCCAACGTTTATTTGGAAAATATCCAGTTGTGTCGCCGTCAACGGATACAAACCGACTTGATCCATGTTTTCATAAAAACGGGTCAATCCAGCCGATTCTAACAATTTGATTTGTTTTTCCGATTCGGAAAGTTCGTGTCCTTGTTTAAAAAGTGATTTTGTACTCATAATATATCTATCCGTCTATTCGACTTACATTGAAAGGCTTTTGTATTTATTCATCATTTGAACGCCATGCACCAAGGCTGCTCCGCTTTTAATGGCCGCAGCAACGTGCACAGCTTCCATCATTTCTTCACTATCACAACCTTTTTCCATTGCGTCTTCCGTATAGGCATCAATGCAATACGGGCATTGAACTGCATGAGAAACCGCCAAGGCAATCAATGACTTTTCACGCGCCGTAAGTGCTCCTTCTTTAAAAACAGAACCGTAATAATCGAAGAATTTCTTTCCCAATTCAGGTTGAAATTCTGTGATATTTCCAAATTTCTTAAGGTCTTCTGGGTTGTAATACGTGTCCATTCTTAATCTTTATTTATATACGTTTATCAATCAATATTGGATTTTTTCGAAGTAAAAAGAGCTAAATATAATGATTTCCTTTTCCTTCTAAATCAATTACAATGTTGCTTACTTTGTCGGTTTCACCAAACAATCCTTACAATATTCCATCATTTTTTCCCGCGAAAATTTTCCATTTGTATTTCCAATTGAAAAACAAAAGTAAAATCGGCTGCCAAATGAAAAGAGTAAGGGCCATATCCCAACCAAAAGCTGGCGGATTCATATCCAACCAAAGTGCATCCGTTTGAAAAGCTTGCCAATTGGAGGTTATAACAATCGATGCGAATATATTGTTTGCGGCATGATAACCCACGGTCAGTTCAATTCCATTATCGAAGTGAGCGACAAATCCCAGGAAAATGCCCGTCCAGATATAAAAAACGATGGCAATTTTTCCCAATTTTTCAATTTCAGGATTACCCAAATGCATCAAGCCGAAAAGAGTACCGCATATGAGTAATTGTAGAATAGGTTTTTTCATGAATGATAAACCTTTGAACATATACGATCTGAAAATCAATTCTTCGCAAGTAATTTGCAGGGGAATCAATAAAAAACTGATGAGAACCAGGCTGATAAAGGTTTCTGAGTTGTAATTCCAAACAAATTTATCGCTCTGACTGAAAGAAATTGCCAACATCACGGCCATGAGTCCACCCCATATTCCAAAGGCTAACAACACTCTTTTCCAGTCAAAAGAGGAACGGGAAGTAAAGAAGGGTAAGATCTTCGTTTTATGAATCCATTTCAGGGAAAACAAGGCTGCCAAAAAAGTCAGAACAAATGGAATCAATAGAAGTACCAAGAGCTTATTTTCTCCAACTCTAGAAGATAGTACTTGCATTATTTCAGCAGAATCACCTAAAGCAACAATGTGTTCTTTTAATACAACGACAATTAACGGAATTTGTCCAAAACCGATGAACATGCTAACGATAAAGACAGAAGCCAAAGCGAAATGTTCGAATTTAAATCGACCAATCTCAGGTAATTTATCGAAATGAAACCGTTCGCTATTCAAGAATTTTCTCATCTTTCGGCACAAAGAATAAAAGGATTAATCCGACCACAAAAAAGAAAGTGATGGAAAGAACGGACATGCGCAGGTTACCCGTCAAGGCGTACATTAAACCATAGAAAAAAGTTCCTAAAACAATTCCGATTTTTTCGGTTACGTCATAAAAAGAAAAGTAGGAAGCATGGTCTTCTGTTTCGGGTAGGAATTTAGAATAAGTAGAACGCGCTATGGCCTGTACTCCACCCATTACCAATCCAACTCCACAGGCTAAACCATAAAATTGTACAGGAGTAGAAATATAGAATGCACAAATACATAGAATCACCCAAATCGAAACTGAAATCATTAAGGTTTTGATATTTCCGATTTTCCCTGATACCCTGGACATTAGAAAAGCACCAACCGCACCTAATATCTGGATCAAAAGAATAGAGATGATCAAACCTGTGTCTCCTCCAGCCTCACCCCACTCTACTTCTTCTTTTGCGAAGTAAACGGCCATGAGCATAACGGTTTGAACACCAGTATTGAAAAAGAAAAAAGAAGTCAAATATCTTTTCAATCGCTTTGTTTTTCTGAATTCAGCAAAAACCAGTTTCAATTCACGGAAACCTTTCCAAACATAACCTTTTTCGCGTGTTTTATTGTAAACATTGTTGGGTATAACTCGGTATGTCAATTGACTAAAACCTATCCACCAAAGGCCAACCAATATGAAACAATATTTGGTATAACTTGGTCCTATGCCCATAACTATCGCTAGACAAATAATCAACAAAACCATGGAACCAATGTAGCCCATTGAAAATCCACGAGCAGAAATTTTATCGTGATCTTTTGGTTCAGCGATTTCGGGTAAATAGGCGTTATAAAAAACGAGTGAATTCCAGAATCCAATACTGGCCAGGAAAACAGCTATGAGTCCCATCTCAATATTCATTTTGAACATGGATAAAGCCATGCACGAAAATGCTCCTAAATAGCAGAAAAACTGCATGAATCGCTTTTTGTTTCCTATGAAATCTGCGACACCTGAAAGCAGTGGAGACAAAAACGAAACCACTAAAAATGAAGCACTTAAGATATACGAAATAAGCACCTGACTTTCTACTTGTGCACCAAAAAAATCTACCAAAACAGGCATATCTTCCGTGTAAATGATATTTGACTTAGCCAGTTTCTCGACGTACAAATCTTTGGTGATGTTGGAATAAAAAATCGGGAATATAGCGGAGGAAATAACCAAATTATAGACAGAATTGGCCCAATCATACATGACCCAACCTCGAATTATTTTTTTGTTTCCTTTCTCCATATTCTATTCGCTTTCCAAATATTTTTGAAGGTATCCGTATTGCTCGTTGAGCTTTCCGTCTAAATTCGACTCACTAGCTTTGAAAATTCGGCCTTCGGGATCACCGTTTAATAAATGAGGAATCACATTGTTAATCAATTGATTACCAAAATCTTCCGACGCTTCTTTGGGTAATTCGCAAGGCAAGTTATCTACCGCCATAACGACTATATTCTCCTCGTTTTTCCAATCGGCTTCTTCATTCATTTCAGCATTGTAACCGTAGAGTGGATCGGCAATTGTACTCGGACGAATTGTGCTCGCGATTGGACCATTGACATCGCAAGATATATCGGCAATGACTTTTAAGTTTTTTGCTGCTTTCAAATCCGACTGTGACAACAAAATAGGCGCTTCACTACCCCAGAAATGGCAAGCGATGTACATGTTTGCGTTTTCAACGTAAGCATTCAAAACGGATTCGTATTCATCTGGATGCGCATAGAAATCTGACTTAACAAAAGTTTTGTCAGACTTTCTTCGGTAGTAATCTTCTGTTTCCAAATGGGTAAAAACAGGCTGATCGAATGTTTTTTCTAGAAATTCTTCAGGACTTACTTCAAGAATGGGTAATAATTCCAATATTTCTCTGGCACCATAACCTACTTTTCCAAAACCTGTCAAAACGATTTTTAGATTTTTATCCAATTTTACAAATTTCAGCTGATCCTCCATTTCCTTCCGGTCAAAGCATTGATGCACCCGCTTCAAATCAAAAGCACCGGATTTTTGTCCCAAGGCATAAAATGCATTGTACGAACCAACAATTCCGGCAAATCGACCAAAACCTGTTACACGTTTACGTTCCGTATTTTTCAATAACTCATAATCGATGAGTTGAATTTTCTTATCGAGAATGGCAGACAAAAGTCCACGATTGTATTTCTGTCCTTTAATCGTATGGGAGAAAAATAAAAATTTCTTATTGGGAATTAAGTCTTGAACATTTACCTCCTTTACTCCAAGCAGAATATCGCAATCACTCAGATCTTCTTGCAGTTTGATTCCTGCTTCGGTATAAAGTTCATCAGCAAAAGCCCGTATCGGACTGGGTTGAACGACCACTTCTACTTCCTTGAACGTTCGCATGATATGTGCACATTGTTCGGGAGTGAAAGGCACCCGTTTGTCCGGTGGCACTTTTCCTTCTTTAAGAATTCCAAACTTTATTTTCTTCATTTTATCCTTCAATTGGTGAATCCAAAAGCCATTCGTCGATAAATTCGCGAACGCAAGCTTCCCCCCCTTTTTTTGTCAAAACTATATCTACGTTTGCTTTCACTACTTTCACTGCGTCTGCAGGACAAGCTGAAAAGCCAACATTTCTAATTACTTCAAGATCGTTTATATCGTCACCGATAATCGCAACCTGTTTCATTTCTAAACCAAGCTTCTCGCAGAAACCTTTGAGAATATCTATTTTTTTGTCGCGACCCAAATAAAAATTTTGGATGCCTAAAAGTTCGGCTCTTGCTTTTACGGCTTCTCCCCTAAAACCCGAGGAAATGATGCCCACTTGAAAATTGTTCTTCGTCAAATGCATGATGCCCATACCGTCTTTTGCATTGTATTTCTTGAACTGATCGCCAGTCTCACTGGAATACATGCCACCATCTGTCAATACACCATCCACATCTAAAATCAGCAATTTGATAGCTTCCAATTTTGCTTTATAGACATGTGGTCGAAATAAAGATTTGAAAATTAAACTGTACAAATCAATATTGTACTCTTCGGTAATGGCCATCAAATCGTAAACCGACAATTCATGGGGTTCTTCGACATCCATATCCGACAAAAAAGCCTGATAATCCAAACCATAATGATCACATAATCCCCGAAGATTTGATTCTAGCAGCATTCTACTTTTTAAACTATTTTCATGCCGATACTCTCAGCAACTGGTTTCAAACTTTTGACCAAATTACGAAATTCATCGTGATTCAATTGTTGTGAAGCATCGGATTTTGCCACCTTGGGATTGGGATGAACTTCTACCAATAATCCATCGACACCCATGGCCACGCAAGCTCTTGATAAATCTGCAATTCCGTAGGCATAACCCATGGCGTGACTTGGGTCTAAAATCACGGGTAAATTGCTATGTTTTTTAATCCAAGCTACACCACAAAGATCGAGTGTAAATCGTGTTCCCGTTTCAAAAGTACGGATACCTCTTTCGCAAAGAATCACGTTTTCGTTTCCTCCACTCAGAACGAATTCTGCTGCCTGAACGAATTCTTGTAAAGTTGAACCAAATCCTCTTTTTATGAGAACAGGTTTTTGAGTTTTTGCACAGGCACGAAGAATTCCTTGATCGTACATGGCTTTTGCACCAACTTGTATAACATCGCTGTACTCGATAACTTCTTGAATTTGAGTGGCATCACGAACTTCCGTAATTACATTCAATCCATGTTTCTCACGCATTTTGGCTAACAATTTCAAGCCTTCTAAACCAAGCCCTTGAAAGCTATAAGGACTCGTTCGCGGCTTGTAGCAACCACCTCGTAAAGTCGTCAGCCCCAATTCCAAAAGTAAATTGGACGAAGATTCTATTTGCTCTTCCGATTCTACAGAGCATGGACCGCCAATCAAAACTGTATTTTTGGTATTTCCACCAATTGTGGTGTTGCCTATTTTTACTTCTCGCGTTTCAGTTAGATAGTCACGTGAAGCCAATTGCAAGTCATTTGGCATTGGAAAAAAAGCCTCCACATAAGGCTCAATGCCTTCTGGCAATTCGCGAAGAGAAGAAGCTGTAATTAATACATGCTTGTCCTCTTTTTTGTAATAAATGGCTTTGCAAAGTTCGGCAATGCTCTTCGCCTTTTGGTCATCGACTTTGTTAGAAAGGTGTATAATCATAATTCTCCTTTGATCAGATTCACAAAGGTAATGATTCCTTTGGCTCTTTTATCATTATCAACTATTGGTAAGTAACTTATTGGGAATGAACATTTGCGTATGCTTTTCATCAATTCTCCAACGGTTCTATCCTCTTTTAAACAGAAGGGATCGGTATTCATCAAGGAAAGTGGTTCCATGGCATTTAAATCATCCAAATTTCGCAGCATTCCTTTCCGAATGTCGGCATTGGAAATCAATCCTTCCAAGTGTCCATTTTCATTTACCACAACACAAAATCCGAGATCACCTTTTTCGATGGAAGTTAATACAATGGCCAGAGTCAAATTATCTTTTTGAACGACTGGAGATTCCTCAATTGGAATCATGAAATCCTTGATACGAATGCTTGATTCCATGTCGCGTTTGGTCAAATCCATTAACGCGTGTCCAATACTCGGTGCATTGAAAAGATAAGAACCAGAAACCGAAGACGAAACGCCCATATTTCTGAGCACAAAGCTTACTTCACCGTTGACACCTCCATCCACGTGAATTGATTTTCCTGGGAATTTATTTCGGAAGTGGCGAATTTTAGCGAAGTTCAATGCATCGAAAATACCTCCGCTTTGGCCCGGTATAGTTGCCATGATTAAAATAAAATCCCATTCTGAAAAAGCATCAAAAACATCGATCGGTGTTGGCGTGATGACGGCCAATCCTTTTTTCCCCGAAATATCTGATGGTATTGCAAATCCTGAAGGCAACTGCTCAAATTGAAAAGTAATATATTCCACTGGACAATCGCGCAAAGCTTGAAAATAATTCTCTGGATTCTCGGTGATAATGTGCAAATCGATGGGAGTGCTGGTCCATTCTCGAATAGCCTTGATGTCGTCAAAAACAGATAAATCGTCGTTGCAATCCACATGTAAAAGATCCACCTGATGTTGCACCAAATCGTCTATTACTTCTTTTAGTGGTCGAACTTTGTCCGAGTATATGGAGGCAGATATTTTCATGATTAGTCGTTTATGTTGTAGATAGGGTCAAAATTACTTTTGGCAATGACAATTTCGATATAATTTGGCGCAACAACCTTTTGCAAACTGTCTTGCAAGCCTTTCAACAGTGCTCGTTCATCAAAAGAAAATTTTCCTGGTTCAAATTTCTCAGTTGGAATTATTTTTAGGAGCAAAACTTCTTTTTTGTGATCCAATTGAAGATATTGTTTTTGACTTCCTAAAAGCTTATTATCCTTCCAATACAACGCAATTTTCTTTGCAATTTCTTCGTGCTTGATGTCGGTGAAATAGATATCCAATTCCTCTGATTCAAGTTTGTTGCCGTAATTCGCCCCGCAAGATGAGACCACAATAAAAAGGAGGCAGAAAAACGAATAAATTTTTATTTTCGTCATGTTGCTCAAAGATACGAAGCTTATTATAATGGGGAAATGATTGAGGGATATTTTAGAAAAATTTTGCTTGGGGAAAGATAAAAAAGGGGTTGAACTTGGAAAAATAAATGAGAGACCCTAATAAATTAATCTGACGCGGCAGATCAAATATTTATTTCAACTTTACATTTGAATGAAGGTAAATATTGATTAAAATGAAATTAAAAAACCAAATATTCCTCGGTGCAAGCAACAAAAAAAGTTTAATCGACCTCAACATACCAGAGACTTACTCCGGAAAAATGATTCTTTTCGTTCACGGTTATATGGGTTTCAAAGATTGGGGATGTTGGAATTTGATGGAAGACTACTTCCTTTCCCTCGGATTTGGTTTTTGCAAATACAATGTTTCCCACAACGGATGTTCAATTGAAGACACATTCAATTTCGTTGATTTGGATGCCTTTTCAATGAACAACTATTCAAATGAATGTAAAGATTTCAATGCTGCTTTAAACTTCATTACTAAGCAGGTACAACCCTTTCCCGAGTTGTATGTTATCGGTCACTCACGTGGCGGAGGTGTCGCTATCTTGCAGGCGAGTGACCCACGTGTGAAAAAACTAGCGACTTGGGCAGCCATCTCCGATATCGGTATTCGATTTCCGAAAAATGAAGAATTAGAAAAATGGAAAAAAGAAGAACACTACTTTCGTCAAAACGGTCGTACACTGCAGGAAATGCCGCATCATTTTTCTCAATATTTAGATTTTGAGAAAAATCAAACCGAATTGAACATAAGAAAATCAGCCGAAAATTTAAAAAAACCGTGGTTGATTCTACACGGTGACGCGGACACATCTGTTCCCATTAGCGAAGGAGAAGAATTGTCGTCATGGTCTAATCGAGAATTAAAAATTATTTCAGGTGCCAATCATACTTTTGATAGCGCTCACCCTTGGGCAGAAAATGAAATGCCAGAAAAATTAAAAGAGCTTTGTCAACTAACGGCTGCGTTTTTTCTCAGTAAAAAGACTTAGTCGTTGTATAATCGGAACTGTTTGATATAAAGCTGTCTAGTTGTTGCATCCAATTTAAATTCTAAATCCAGAGCAAATTCTTCATAAGCATATTTTCGACCAATTCGTCGCCATAAATCCATTTTAATTTTGTCGATCTCGTCGGCTAAAAGCTGAATCTCCTTTTCGGTCATGATTAATTTCCCCTTGTTCAAACTCGAAAAAGTGATGATGTCAATCACTGTTTCATCGGGTTGAATATTCTGTGATGATTCTGGATAAGCAATGAATTGATCGCAAACCACACCTGACGTCGGATTAACAACATTCTCATTTCCCAATTGAGCGTTGACAACAAAGCCCAAATAACCTTTCCGATACAGATTTTTAGTAATCACAACACCATTAACCTCTTCATTTGGGAAAGAACGATGGACCAAAATCCCCATTTGTACATTTTCTTGATCGATATTAAAATATTCTCGCTCCATGAAGGCTTCATACGACCAAAGACTTGCCCAAACCTTTTGAATGGCCTTTTCTATGCTTTTATCTTCACTGCCAACTATTCCCGTTTTCGAAGCATAGAGTCCTGCTCCTGAAAAACCGGGTGCGTCTTCTGCATTTGTGGAAGATCGAAAACGCATTTGAGTGTAATCGCCTAGAAATTTAATTTTTTGTTCAACAGAAAGCAATAAACTTGGAGATACCGGTGAGGATTTAATACTTGTGCGGATTCTTTTCAATTGAAGCTCTAAAGAATCTGTGTTTTTCAAGTAATCCTTATTTGTTAAAAGTGCGTTTATGAGCTGAGTAGCTCCAGATTCATTGGCATGTGCATTGTAAAAATAGAATGGAATGGAAAATGCAGATTCTGGTGTTTTGAATTTTGCTTCACGGCTGAGCTGATATAGTTTAGCAAAATTATTCGCCTTGTTACCCGCAAAATCACATGAATTTCTGTGCATCACACTGATTTCTACCAAAGAGTCTACATCCAAATCACAGCGCAAAATGATACGTTTCCCTACACTCGCGCCTTGCGGACTTTTCGTTGTTTCTGCTATCGCATACTGGTTAATGAACACATCCAATTGAACGTTTTTGTTCGCCAATTGCATCAGTTTTTGATCCGAAAAAGCATTTGGAATGGCTACGACTGCCATTTTTCTATTGCGACCCAAAAGGGAAAGATGACTCAAAGGTGTTTGAAATTCGCTGACAATAACACCTGCTACATGTGGAAGAATGAGTGGAGTTTCATGAATCACGATAATATCTGTTGGCAATAAGGACGGACTTTCCTTTTTCAAATCCTCGACAAAACGGAGACGACCAATGGCCTTACCTACTGAAACGGTCTGAAATTTCATGTTCTTATAAATGTCCTCTGGCAAAAGCACCTTAATGTCTTTTGAAAATTGATTTTGCAAATTTTGCAGACGAAGTGTACTGAGCATTAGCGACAAATTATCCTTGAAAAACACTTTGCTTTTGATTTCTTTAAATAAGAATTCGAGGTGTTTTTTCGACATATAATCCGATGGACTTAACTCAATAGAATATTTATCCAAATCCCTGAAATAGTTTATGTTACAAAGCAAATACCTTCTGTCAAGTGATTCGGCCGAGTAATTGTCTACGTTAAACCTTCCCAAGTATATATTGGCATCAATTTGTGCTTGACAGAATTCGTAATGAAATTGGTAAAAAGAAGAATTGATGAAATAAAGCTGCTTCGTTTGTAAATCATACACCACTTTTACTGAGGTCACGTCACTGTATTTATTGGTCAGTGGATCGCTGCAAAGCATTCGAAATTCACCGTCACTGCTCAATTCTGATAAATAAAGTGGTGCTGCTTTTTTGAAGGAAAGCATGATTAAAATCAGGAAGAGATACTTCAATTTCATTTATTGTCTCACTTTATATTTCGTCAAATCTCAAAATCCTGTACATCATTCGTGTCTTAAAGTTCAAACTACTTTCAATCGGTATAAATCCACATCAATGTCGATTTGGGTTGTGCTTTCAGTTTTTCATCAATCAATCGGAAATTATTCAAGGAAACTATCGGACAGCCCCAACCTTCAGGTGTTCCGGCAGGATACAATTCTTCGTCAGGAACGCGTTCCCATGAATGAAAAACAACAAAACGTTTGGCGGCGTTATCATTCGTTTTTTCCAATCCGTGAATGACATATTTAATTTTTACACCCCAATCGCTGGGTGCTCGTTCTCCTATTCTGTATTTTCCTAGTGAACTGCAATGGCTATTTTCTACATTACTGAATTTTGGATTTTCTTTCGAGAAATCGTTGTTCCACGGATTATCGCCACTGCCATGACCGACCAAACAGGTGTGGTCAATTGTGTCCTTTTTGAAATCCCAAACCACCAATCGGTTGACACCCGAATGTAAACTCATGTCCATCAAAATGCAAAAGTCTTGATTGAATTTTTTGGTTTTGCAGAAGGTCAAAGCTTCTTGAGCTTTCAATCTTGTTTTTGCCATGTCGAGGCTTGGTTTTGGTATAACTTCTTCTTCAAGCGTCACACCAAATAATGTCTTTCTTCCATCGGCTTGGGTTTCGCAAGCTGCTCCCAATAAAGAGAACAAGAGTAGAAATAAAATGTAGGATTTTGTCATCTGTGTTTACATTTGTTTTAAAATTGAATTCTGTAAATCAGACACTTGCGAAACCAAATCTTCAGTACTCAAATCACTTTCAAGAACCATTTTTACGAGTTTTGTAGTTGGGCTGTTGGGATAAGTCTGAACAAAGCGTTCCATTTCCGTTTTGTTTTCTTCGTACAATTGACCCAATTCATAATCTCGGGTTGGCGTGTTATCTAAACCAAAGAGATACCACATTTGGTAGGTTTCATACATTTGTTTTGCCTCTTCTTTTCTGTTGCTCTTTGGATTTTCTTTGATGAATTTTTCCCAACGAATGATAATGTTGGCCATTTCTTCAAAACTAACGGATAGACCACCGTCGTTTGTCAAAAGTTTCTCGTCGTCTCGTTGGTTTAGAGAAATGAACTTTTCCGTATCCGGAGTCACTTTTCCTTTGAAAATCCTGCCATATTCGCGAGGTTCAACTCGAATTTCGGTCATACCTTCACCCACTCCCCAAAATTCAAGTCCCACAGATTCTGCTTTTCGAATTTTATTGCCGTACTTTTTATAAGAAATTTCCCCTTCGTCATCGTACAAACCTTCATAATCATCTAACATATTCATCTCCAACTCATAGAGTTTTTGAGCCATGAGTTCGTTTTCTTTTCGGAAATCGAGATACAGGTAATTGGCAAACTGTGGTGTTGCCGTATTTAATTTTTCGATGAGCTTTTCCTTGCGAATTTTGTAGTCTTCAAAATAATCGTCGGAAGTAACCAATATTTTTTTCTCTTCGACTTTTTCAGCTTCTTCCATTTCTTCCATCTCACTTTCAGTCATTTCTTCTTGCGGTGTGTTGGATTCTTTGTTGGGCTTAGGTTCGGATTTACAAGCCATAAAACTACTGGCCATCAAAAGTAAAGTCAGGTAGGTGATTTTTCTCATGTATCGAAAATACAAAAGATTTCATTCCAGCGTCTTTCTTTAACCAGATTTAAGAAAAAAGTAATATACTTGCCTCCAAATTATCACTTTATGAACCCTAATGACCATCAAGAAAAACTAGGACTACTGTCTCAATTGATAAAGTTAGCTCGTGCAGATGAGCAGGTGAAAGATATCGAATTTCAGTTTTTGGGAACAATTGCAGTTCAATTGGGTGTTTCCGCTGAAGAATTCAAGCATCTTTTCGAAAAATACATCGCTTTTGAACCACCTGAGTTCGAATTTGACCGAATTGTTCAATTGCAACGATTGGTGCTCTTGATGAATGTGGATCAGGAAATTGACGAAAAGGAATTGAGTTTAATTCGTGAAATGGGTATGAAATTGGGCTTGCATCCTTTGGCTGTTGCTGAAGTTTTAGAGGTCATGTAAGATTATCCCAATAAGATGCTGCCGCCAGAAAAATTGATCTCTATTTTTAAGACTTTTCATAATTAATACCGATTATGATTTCAAATGTCGTATTTCATACTCCTTGAAATCTATACCGAAAAAAATCGGCACAAGTTATCGGCATTATACCTTAGGGATTTTCGTAAAGATTATTTTATGTCTTAATTGGGATAAATTGGGGTGGAGAGTGCATTTTTTCAATGTAGCGACGCCTTTTTAAACGCGAAGAGGCTGGGGCGCTGAGGAAATTGAGTTTTGGTTGTGTTTTTAAGTTCCTCTAGAATATTCGTTTTGACGGCCTTCTAAATAATGAACCGTTTTCTATCTTCTTTTTCAGGAATAACGCAAAAGCCATTGCTTAATCTTTGTCTTCGTTTGGCGATGAAATCGTAGACTTTGTCGCGGATGAATTGCGGAATTATCCAGAAGAAGCGTACGAGAGAAACTGGAAATTTCAGATTTTTAGCTACTCGAAGTGCGGCGTCTGATTTTTCAAAAAGCTCATCACCATCAGAGAAATAAAATGTACTTAAGTCCGGCTTCGGGAGTAGATTTTCTTCAAAATATCGCTCCGCAAAACTGGACTGCAAAGCAGCGAATTGAATGCTCTTGTCTTTTTCGAAGCGCAAAATGAATTGCACAGATTTGTTGCAAAATCCGCAGTCGCCGTCGTAAAAAACTATTTTTTTAGGAGCTTTTTTCATTGCTGCAAAGATATCTAAATTTCCCCTTTAGTCCCTGATCCAAAGGGGAAATCATTCACGGTAAATCCTTATATTTGCCGAAAAAATTTAAAGCATGAAAAACGTAGCTGTAATCGGAGCAGGAACCATGGGAAATGGTATCGCACATACTTTCGCACAATTTGGACACAAAGTGAGTTTGATTGATGTTCAACAAGTTTCTTTAGATAAAGGAATGGCAACAATCGCTAAAAACTTGGACCGACAAGTGGCGAAAGAATTGATTACAGAAGCACAGAAGGCTGAAACACTTGCTAATATCACAACATTTACGGACATGAATGCTGGGGTAAATGGAGTTGAGTTGGTAGTTGAAGCTGCAACTGAAAATGTGGATTTAAAATTGCAAATCTTTAAAAACCTGAGCGACGCAACACCTGAAAACGTTATTCTTGCGACAAATACATCTTCTATTTCCATTACGAAAATAGCGTCTGTGACCAATCGTCCGGATAAAGTAATTGGCATGCACTTTATGAATCCAGTGCCTGTGATGAAATTGGTTGAGATTATTCGTGGATATTCCACATCTGACGAAGTGACCAACACCATTATGGAATTATCTCGAAACTTGTCGAAAATTCCAGTTGAAGTAAACGATTACCCAGGTTTTGTTGCCAACCGTATTTTGATGCCGATGATCAACGAAGCGATTTATACTTTGTTTGAAGGTGTAGCTGGTGTTGAAGAAATTGACCAAGTGATGAAACTAGGAATGGCTCATCCGATGGGACCATTGCAACTGGCAGATTTTATTGGTTTGGATGTTTGCTTGGCTATTCTTCATGTCTTGCACGATGGATTCGGAAATCCGAAATATGCGCCTTGTCCGCTGTTGGTAAACATGGTGATGGCAGGTAAAAAGGGAATCAAAACTGGTGAAGGTTTTTACTCCTGGGGACACGGAACGAAAGATTTGATCGTTGCGGATAACTTTAAGAAGTAAAATAAAATTGAAAACCATACAAGAGTCTCAAACATGGTTTGGGACTTTTTTTTATCATTTAAATTGAATTACTTTCCCTCTACTGGTTGGCATGAACAAACCTAAAATACCTGCCGAAGTAGCCGTGATATCTGTCATTTGGTAGTCTTGCGAAATGACTTTTCCTTTCGGGAAATCAGGGCCTAAAGCCGTTAAACTGATGTGGCGACAACAATCGCAACCACCTCCATGTGAGATAAATCCTTCTTTGTGTCCATCACAGTGCCGGCCGTGGTCATTCGTGATGAAAAGTGCGGTTTTGTTTCTGTAAATTGGGTCATTCTGAATCATGTTCCACAAATCCAAGGCTTGTTGGTCTGTACTTCGAATTCCTTTCAAGTAACCTTCCCAGTTTTTACCATGACCATTTACATCTACTTCCAATAAGTTCACAAGCATCAATCGCGGATGAAAATTGCTTATCACACTGTCGACGATATGCATCGTATAAGGGTCTGTTCCGTAGCCATATCCCTCGCCGCTTGGACCGCACCATGTTCTAGCAAGATTTTTATTTTCCCATCCTTTGTATGAAGAATTGGCCAAAATATCCAGCTTTCCTTTGGAGGTTATAACCCATGCATCGTTGTAATTGCGTTTTTTGTCACGCATGTAATATTGAAATATGCTGGGAAATTTGGGAACCTCTGCTCCGCTATTATCTACTTTCTGATATCGACCCGTTGTAATAGAGGCATGTCCCGCGTTTGTAAATGTTGAACCGTTGTTGTAAAAATGGTCGAAAAAAGTGGCTTGTGGTAGCAAGCTATCTCTAAAATTGGGAATATATTGCATGGTTGGTTCCCCAAAAGTTTCCCTGTATCGCGGACCATCAATGACGAGAATGACAACATTTTCGGCCACGTAATTTTCCTGCACCAAAGGAAGAACTCCTTCTACGTTTTCCCCGAAGAATAAATATCCTCCAGTTGGAAGAATTCCAGCTAAGGCTAATGCGGCAAGTACAATTGTCTTCACTCGTCTAAATTAAGGGAATTTTGGAAACTTTGGGTCTGTTGATCGTGATTTTAGCCCTCCTTTTAAAAAAATTGGTAAAGTATGTAGTTGTAAGTTTTTAATGGTTACACTCATTCTATTGGTCACGGTAAAAATTTCATGATTTTTTCATCACCCATCTTCCTTTCGTACCAATAAAAAAAACAAAGCGACCTTCTACTCTTCCAAATCCTTTTTTGAATTTCCAAGTTCCATGAAAAGTGTTTGTCTCTGAATCCAATGTTCCACTGTAAAATATCGGTCTATGAGATTTTTGTTCGTTTATTATTGTGTCGTCATGAAAATGTATGACACTTACAGGCATTCTTTTTACAAATTTTAAAGTTTTACCATTTAGTTTCCCTGAAATTGTGCCAACACCTGGAGTTCCACCATTTTCTATATCGTCAAAAATACTGCCGGAAATTTTGCCTAGCTCAAAAGATTCAATGATTATTTCAAAGTTGGTTTTTCTTAGTTTTAAAGTAATTGGAACCTTTCCTTCATACCAATAATTTCCTGTCCATTTTCCCAACATCAGATCTTATTTAAACATTAAAGGCAAAGTCAAATTCACTTGATAGCCATTTTCTCCTTTACCGTCGAAAAGTTCATAGGAAGCCGCTTTATGCGTTAGTTTCGTCAGAAGATACAGTCTGTCTTTTATAATCTGTACTGCTCTGGAAATATGCGTTTTCGGTTCACTTGATTCCGGCTCCATGGCACCATTATCTTTTACTGTAATTGAAAGTGCATCGCCCACTTTTTGATAAATAATCTGAATCAATCCACCTTCTCTTTTGTTCTTAAAACCATGTTCAATGGAATTTTCAATAAATGGCTGGAGCAACATACTTGGGACTAAAATTTCATCGATTTCAACGGCATCAACGTTCGTGATTTCAAAATCAAAAACACCAGGATGACGCATTTTTTGAAGTTCCATGTATTGCACCAAAAAGGACTCATCTTCTTCAATTGTGACCATTTCGGAGTAAGTACTTTCTAAGGATTGCCGCATGATTTTAGAAAATTTTGAGAGCATCATGGCGGTTTTCGGACTTTGCTCATTCAAAGCATAGGTTTGTATGGAACTTAGGGCATTGAAAAAAAAGTGAGGTTCCATGCGTGCTCGATTCAAGCGTTGTTCTGTTTCCAAAATTTGAACGCTTTGTTTCACGTTGCGCTGACGCAGAAAGAATATTATTACAGCAACGACTAGCAGAATGATGGAACCAATTGCAAACAACCAAAAAATCTGACTACGCTTTTTATCTATTTCAAGCTCATCAATTTTTTTCTGTTGGTTCAATTGGGCAATTTGAGCGTCTTTTAACTCAGATTGATATTTGGTTTCTAGTTCCGAAATAACTTTTAATCTGTCGGCTTCGTTCAATTTTGCATTCAAGCGATATTGTTCCTCAAACGCCTTTAAAGCCAA
Source organism: Crocinitomicaceae bacterium (assembly GCA_041751955.1). Taxonomy (GTDB): domain Bacteria; phylum Bacteroidota; class Bacteroidia; order Flavobacteriales_D; family Crocinitomicaceae; genus UBA2040. The sequence goes on along the minus strand of JBGSIB010000003.1, from coordinate 12,792 downwards.
ATCCGTACTGCCGAATTTCTTGTAAATTTTGACCGAAGCTTTGGCCAATTTCCACGCATGATAATCATCCTTCAAAATTGGATTCTTGGCCAAAGTATCCAGATAAGCATAGGCCATTTCTTTGTTTTTCTTTCTGTCATATATTTCAGCCATACGCATGTAAGCATTGAATTTAATAGCATGTGCATTTGTTGGACGTAATAACGCAATAGTCTCTTGTGTCATTTTCAGTGATTCATCATATTTTCCACGTGCAAAATACAAGCCACTATAACCTGTATAATAACTGGGTTTTAAATGCATCCAATTGTTTTTCTCTACGATTTCCATTCCTTTGTCTAGGTACAAAAGTGCGGAGTCTAAGTAATTTAGATTGCCATTAGAAAGTTCGAGGTAGGTCTGCCAAGCGAAGCTATACATGTTTTGAACCGTTTCATCCTTCACTTTATATTTCTCTACGGTACGAATTGCTTTCTGCAAATAATTTAAACGTTTTATGGTATCGCTACGACCAAGGAAAATGTATGACAAGTTATAATACGCCATGCTCAATTGCTCATAATCTTGAGCCTTTTCGGCGTATTTAGCCCCTTTTATCGTGAAGTGAATACCTTTGTCTGGTTTCTCTAAGCAGGTGTAAACTGACCCTAATTTGATATTAACATCCGCTAAATGTTCATTGAACTTTTCTTTCTTAGCAATTTTAGAAGCGGCTAAAAAATACTTTTCTCCCTCAACAAAATCCCCTTGGTTAAAGTAGCCTACTCCTAGTCTAATGTTTGCGAATACCTCATATTTCTTTTCCTTCAACTTTTGAGATAAAAGCAATGCCTTTTTTGAGTATTTGATTAAGCTATCGGTTTGATTATGATTTACAGCGTAGAACCTACCCAATGACAAATAAGCGCTAACAAGGGATGTGTCTTTAGATTGAGCAACCTTTTTTCGCAAGGAAGCCTCTGTGTCTTGGGAAAATGAGAATTGAGTAGCAAAGGATAGGAAGAAAGGAAGAATGAACTTATACATGTGATTACGAATTATATTCTTGGTTGATAGCAATTCAATCAAATATAACTTTTTTGAAAAATATAAGTTGTAAGCGAGAATTTATAATGTTCCTCCACTTTATAAGTGATGAGAAAATATTTATAAGTGCACCAAAATGAGAAGTAAATGATTGTTGAATGAAGCTGAATGAATAGACAAATAGAAAGTTTTAATAAAATGCTTCCTATTTTGAACAACTGGCTTGTACCTCCTTATTTTTCCATTGAATCCAATATTCTTGGAGACCTTCTGGAGTAGTTGTTAAATCGCTAATTTCCAACACTTCATTGGGGAGTAAAACGCTTTGAAGCTGTTTTTTTCGAGATGAAAGCGCTGGTGCATGATTCCAGCCTCCGACGTGATCGAATGAAGTGAATGCTTGGCATTTTTCGCTAACTGTGACAAAAGGAATAGAAAGAGTATAGACAACAGATCCTGAGCCCATTCCTTGGGTTGACATACGAATATTTGAAAAATCTACTTTGGAATATTGGTCATTTTTGTAAAGCGCCTTTAGTTTGTCGCCGACTTTTTTAGACATTTCATTGGAGAATTGATGCGCCACGTCTGAACCGTTTATGAATTCAGGACCTTCGTAAGAGCCCATACAACCCCATTCTGTGCAACGGATGGGCGTATTTTCAACAAGGATTGGTTTGGCGGTCGTAATCGGATTGGAACAAGCGAAACAAATGGAGAGTAACGCGAATACGACGATATAGACTTCTTTTTTAATCACCTTCTATCTCGACAGTGTTTCCTTTGAAGGTCCTCTACTTCTTCTCCATACGTTACTGTAAAACCCAAGTCAATTGCTTTTTGCAAATCATCACAAGCCTTTGCCATTTTTTTATTCTCAAGATAAATCAAGGCTCTATTTCTGTAGGCGTAGGAATTGGACGGGTATAATTTAATTGACTTTTCTATATCTGCCATGGCTCCTTTTACATCACCAAGTTTGAGCTTGCAAAAGTTTCTATTGCTATATCCCAAAGCTTCTTCTGGATCATTTTCAACTACTTTATCAAAATATTCTATGGCTTTTTTATACTCACCTTGTCCTTGATAACTGAAACCGATGTTGACATAAGCTGGATAAAAAGTAGGATCCACTTCTAATGCTTTCAAGAGGTATTTTATGGTTTCCTCTTCTCTTCCTATATCATCGCAAACGGCGCCCAAATTAGTCAATGTTGCTAAATCTGTTGAATCAAAAACATAGGCAATCAGTAAATCTTCATAGGCACTGTTGAAATCACGTTTACTCATTTTAGCAGCCGCCCGATTCGTAATGGCGAAATTAAAAAGCGAATCATCCTCCGTGAGGTCCATTGTTTTGGTGTAATCTTCAATTGCTAAATCGAATTCATGATAGCTCAGCATTAAATTTCCTCTGGTCATATACAAATGGGCCGTGTCTGGATAAATTGTTATGACTTCATTGCACGTTTCATAAGCTTCCTGATATTTCTTTAACTCCACTTGGGTGTCGACTTTCAATCTATAAAAATCGATAACCTTTGCGTCCATTTTAATGGCTTTATCAATCAATTTCAAAGCGTTTTTGAAGTCCCCATTGTCAAAGGAAATTGTCGCTTGGATATAATTATCGTTAGCCGTTTGGGCCGATGCTATTTGAACGGATACCAGGAGAATTACGAATAATATTTGCTTCATTTTATCAAGGTTTGGCGTGTAGACTTAATGTTAATCTTAGTGATGCCGCAATTTACTCCATATTTTTGGAAACTAGAATAATTCTCGCATCGGTATTTCATGCATTTTTAATGTAATTTTCCAATCATCTGTTGGATAAATACTTTTAAAAGTCATGTCAAATTCGAGGCTTTTATTTGTTTTAGAGAAATCACGGATTATCTACGTTCATGGAAATGAGGTAATTGATGTCTTTGCGTAAAATCAAGTTATTGGCAGCTATAAGGACAAAAGTGATGAAACTTGATATCCGGATCGTGTTCTCTTGCATTTTTAGTTCAGTTTTCGTCAAACTACATTAGTTTTCCAGCACTCAAGGAATTGTGTTCTGAAAAATTTGAACATTGAAAACCTTAAGGAAATCTAAACCCATCGAGGAAAAGTTGTTGTGCGTTAAAATAAGGATACTCTTCATTTCCGTATAAAAGTAAGACCGCCATGTAGTTTTTATTGCACCATGATTTTACAGCAAACTGGGTTCCTTCTGCATCGACCCAATAATCGATAGCCCCAACTGCCTCTGGGTTTGACTCGAGTGTATGTCCCCAACCAATCCCTGCAGTTTCAACGATATCGAATGTAGTTATCAGATAGTTGAGATAACCTTCCATTAGGGCAGGCATATTTTCCTTTGCAAGTTCCATATCCTTCACAAATTCGACAGTGATGGTAGAGAAATGAAACTCTCCAAAAAGAAGTTCGCCCGTTATCACTTTTGATCCGTCTTCGGCAAATGAAACTTCAAATTCGGCAGAATCTGGAAGATAATAAGAGCAGCCTGTCTCCAAGACTGGATACTTTGTAAAACGTGGAACTGGCTCCTGTGCAGAAGCGGTAAACACCGTACTAATAATGAATAAAAACAGCCCTCTTTTCATTTCAACTTCTTCTTTTATGGATTAAAACAAAATAAATATACAATTTATAAGAATGAAACGCATCTTCCTCACTTACTTTCATTATTGACTCACACAAGACTCTGGGCATTAACGCTCTGAAACTACATTAAGCTACTTCGGACCTATTTTAATACATTCAGTATTCTGTTCATAAAAGGATTATAGCGTTTCCTTGATTATTTCTGTTTTATGTTAAGTGCATTTTACTATTGTCCTTCTCACATTCGATTGCTGCTGCCTTTAATACTGTTTGCTTCGAGGGGACTAATAGGCGATTACACAAGTTGGGCGTTTAGTTTTTCTGCTAATTTATCTGCTTGTTCGCGAAGTTCGTTTACTGCTGTGCTTTCCCATAATTCACCTTTCAAGTTGGAACCAATCGTAAATAAATTGCTGTGTGGCTTTCCATCTGAATCTAGAATTTGAAATGTTTCTGTGTCTGCTTTGATCCCGAGTTTTAATTTATCCTGTGTCAAAATTCCTTTTAAAAGACAATTTTTTAAGAAACTTTTATCAAGGTTTATCAAATCTGTTTTCGGTCCCGTGCAATTTATAATACGAGAAACATTTATTTCTTTTATATCATTCTTTTTCTTGTCAAAGTATTGGACTAAAATTGAATCCTTTGATTCTGTTATATCTATTATTTTACCTGAATTTATATGCAGCTTTCCATCAATTCTCAATTGCTGTATTTTGTCATGAGAATGCAACGGAATTCGGTGTCTTGCCACCCCCCATAAATGGCGCAGTCTCGACATAAACAATTCTTTATCCCTGTCCGAAAATGAATGCCATATTTTTTGAGTGTGAGGACGCAAAGAATCAATAATTGGTTCAGCAGAAGAACCATACTCTCTGACAGTTTTAATGTGCTTGTTTACAAGTTTTATCAAATCATAAATAGTCAAATCATCTCGCAACTCTTCTACTAATTTTGAATATTTAAGTCCATTGTGTCGGTGCGATAATATGTTAAACCCATGTGGAGAAATGGAATAAATTTCTCCTTTAAAACCTTGTTCCAAAAGGCCCAGAACAGTATCTACCATAGTTAATCCGTTGCCAATAATTAAAACAGGCAGATTATCCTTGGTGTTTTTTACGGCTTCAATTTTCCAAGGGTTTTGGAAATAATTTGGACTATTGTAGAAGTCCGTATTCTCAATTTTTGGATTTCTTGGAATATGATTCCCCGTGGCGATTACACAATAATCAATGTTCAATTTTAAACGGTTATCGAGATATACATTGACAGAGTTATCCGAAACATCAAGGTCAATCACAAAACTGTCTATTACCTTGATTTGTATTTGTTTTGATTCTGCCATTTTCTTGGCATCTTCCCAAATATTAAATAAATACTCACCGTAAATCTGCCTGGGCAAATATGAGTTCGCAATAACAGTCCTGTCTTTTTGTTTAAAGTTTTCTTTTTGCATTATCCACTCTAAAAAATGGTCTGGATTACCAGGATATGCACTCATTTTTCCAGCAATTACATTTAATAAATGCTTGTCTGAGTATGGATTGTAGGCAATTCCTCTATTTAAAGATTCTCTCTGGTTGATGAGAAATAACGCACAAGATTCAGTCGATTTATCGATGAGTTGAACAGCAGTCATTGTTCCTGTAAAACCTCCACCAATTATTCCGATATTCTTCATACCAATTATTTCTAACGTTTAACCTAAAATGCATTGAAATGCATTTTAGGTTTTGCTGTACTTTCATTCATCACAAAAATGCTTTTGACAGCTTTTTCAAGTGTAATATAATCTCTTTGACTATTTCTCATCCTTAATGATTAATGCTGGTATATCTAAAGACTTGTACAAAGCGTTATAGACTTTCATTCCAGTTTCAATAATAGCATCGCGTTCATTTTTATATACTTGCCAATCTTCCATTAAATCATTAAAAAGGTCTTTGGCACCTTTCGTAACTTTAGGATCTGGTTGGTCGATATAATTCTTTAAGTTTATGAGTTGTTCGTTTAATTTATTATTGAAATTGATAACGTCTTGAAAAGTTCTTTGTTTGTCTTGAATTAAGTTTTCTTCCCAACTATTAATTCGCTTTGTCAAAGCTTCACCTTGTTCTATCAAGGACGCCATACTTTCATTATCCTTTAGTAATTCAGCATAAGTGTTAAGCTGTTTTTTGGTAGATCTCATTTGATTGACAGACTGATGCATATCTCTAATTGTACTTTCAATTGTAACAAGCATCTTTTGTTGTTCTTCAAAATCTTCAACAGTGGACTGAATGGCCGGGTTGGGAAGTATCGTTATACGCGTTTCAACTGTATCGGCTTCTAAGATTAATCGCAAAGTGTATTCACCGGGTCCCACAGTGGATCCAGAAAGGCCTCCCAAACTAAAAACTTTATTTATTGCGGGTAAGGGCTCTCTTCCAAAATCCCACGTAAAGCGATTATACCCTTTTTTTGAAGGTAAAACTTGTGGTTTTGCTGGTCCACCTGTCCAAGTTTCAAAATCTGCGGGTTCTTTATTGGAGTAGGTTCGAATAACTGCTGAATTTTGTAACACCTCCAATTTTAAACGTAAGGAATCTGCTACAACATTCAAATAATAATCGAAAGTCACTCCGCTTTCTGGGTTTTGACCGAGTCCGGGTGCCTTTGAAGCGCCACCAAAAATGCGGTAAGTTGCTTTAGGCTTGAAAAGTTGCACAGATTTCGTGTTCGCTTGCATCATTTGAAGTACGCCTAAATCATCTAAAATCCAGAATCCACGACCTGATGTAGCGGCTATCAAATCATTATCTTGAATGACTAAATCGTTGATGGGAGTGACAGGAAAGTTTAATTTTAAACGTTGCCAATTTGCACCATCATCTTGTGAAACATACAAGCCAATTTCCGTTCCAGCATACAACAATCCTTTTCTTTTTTTGTCGGATCGAACAACTCTTGCAAATCCGTTTGGATCGTTTAATCCATTTACAATTTTCGTCCAAGTTTGGCCATAATCCGTTGTCTTAAAAACATAAGAGCTCAAGTCCATAGACTTGTATCGCATGATAACAACATATGCCGCAGCAGGATCATGTGGAGAAACATCGATACTATTTATGATTCCATCTTTAATTCCTGTTGGTGTAATGTTCTCCCAAGATTTACCACCATTTTTTGTGATGTGTAATAAACCATCATCACTGCCAGCATACAATACACCTTCTTCATGTTCTGATTCTACCAATGCAGAAAGCGTATTGTAATTTTCTCCTCCTGCCATTTCATTGGTATAGGGGCCACCACCTTTTCCATGTTTTTCAGTTTCATTCTTTGTAAGATCTGGACCAATTGCTGTCCAGTTTATGCCTTCATCTGTAGTTTTAAAAACAACATTACCCGCATGATAAATGGTAGCTCGGTTGTGTGGTGAACTAATAATAGGCGCATTCCAGTTATAGCGATATTTCGCATCTTTTTGTTCAATACCTAATCCTAGTTCTGGATATTCTTTAATTAATTTATCTTCTTTGGAACTTTTTATCCATTTACTAATATGTCCTTGATAGGATCCACCATAAATTACTTCTGGATGATTAGGGTCAAATGCAATAAAAGCACTTTCGCCACCTGCCACAGAGTACCAATCCTTCCAATCTATTCCAGAATGATTTGTTCTGCTTGCGATACCAATTGCAGAGTTGTCTTGTTGACCGCCATACACGTTGTAGGGCACCAGATTATCCGTTATAACACGATAAAACTGTGCTGTAGGTTGATTTTCTTGCGTACTCCAACTTTTCCCTCCATTGAATGAAATATTAGCACCTCCGTCATTGGAGTTAATTAAATTGGTATTGTCATTGGGGTTAATCCATAAATGATGATTATCTCCATGAGGATCAGAAAGCATAGAAAAACTATTACCACCATCTATAGATTTCATTATCGGTGCATTTAAAACGTAGACAATATTTTCATTTTGCGGATCGGCAAAAATTTCCATATAATACCATGACCGCGTTATATTCACGCGATCACCATTAATTTGTTTCCACGTTTTTCCTGCATCATCAGATCGATATACTCCTCCTTTTTCTCCTTCAGCTTCAATCACTGCAAACACGCGCTCTGAATTAGCTCTGGATACAGAAATAGCTGATTTACCAAAATCTTTAGGTAACCCTACTTCCATTCTTTCCCAGGTATCTCCACCATCAATGGATTTATACAAGCCTGAATCCTTACCTCCTGATTCCATATACCAGGGATACCTGCGGTGTTGCCACATTGAAGCGTATAAAATACGAGGGTTATTCATATCCATTGATAACGATGAAGCTCCCGTTGTATCATTTAATGACAGTATTTTGTCCCAAGTCTTCCCCCCGTTTTGAGTTCTATAAATACCTCTGTCTTCTGACGGAGCATATTGTGCTCCCTGAGCGGTCACATAAATAATATCAGGATTTGTTGGGTGAATAACAACATCTGAAATATGACGTGTTTTTTCAAGCCCTAAATGACTCCATGTTTTTCCAGCATCCATAGACTTGTATACACCATCTCCCATTGAAGTCATAACACCACGTGCAGCGTGTTCTCCCATGCCGACAACGACAATATTGGGATCACTTTCAGAAACTGTAATAGCGCCTACTGAGCCTGTTTTGAAAAATTTATCCGAGATGTTTTCCCATGTGATTCCATCATCATTGGTTTTAAATACTCCTCCACCTGTGGAACCCATATAGTAGGTATGAGGCTGTCCAATCACGCCAGTAGAAGCAACACTTCTGCCTCCCCTAAACGGGCCGATATTACGCCATTTTAAACCATGAAATAAAGAATCTGTTAAAGGTATAGCTGGTTCTGTAGAATTATTTTTTCTTTTTTGTGCAGTTACCGTTATCGGTAATAAAAGTGCACAGATTATTAATAGCTTTAGTGATCTCATTTTGCTCGTAGATATAAAATTATATTAGGTGAAGTTAGGATTTTATTGTAATAGAATGATTCGTTTAATGAATCCCCAAGGTTAGTATATGAAAAAAGGCGATTTCGTAGCACAAAACTTTCGTCTGAGCTCATAATTTGATACGAACCAAAACTTTGAATTTAGTACTATTTTGACTGTTTTTTATAGAAATTGTTGTGTGCAGTGTTTATTTAATCTTTTCAACTTCATTAAGAAACGTACGTATTACTTCATATACTTTTTCTGGTTGGTCGATCATTGTCTTATGTGCGGCATCGTCAATAATTTCAACACTTGCATTTCTAGATAATTTTTGATATTTGTACATAGTTTCTGGTCTTGCTTCATCATATTCACCTGCCATAAAAAGTATGGGTTCGGTGATTTTATATAGGTCAGCTGTCCTATCAAAATCCCTAAGGGTGCCAGTAATATTAAACTCCGTTGGGCCCCACATATATTCATAAATTTGATCGTTGAAACCGGGTACATTTTCACATGCTATGTTAGGAATAATTGGCCAACTCTTTCTGGACATGTGTCTAACATAAAACGAATCCGTAGCAGCAAGATACTGAGGTGCGTAGTAATTTTTTAAAGCTTCGTATTTAAAAATCGTGTCCTGAACATCAACTGGCAGTTGAGAAAGCAAAATTTTGGCATCTGCCATCCAATCTGGACTACTGATATGCGGGCTAGAGAAAATGACAGATTTCACCCCTTTCGGTTGCTTTGTAATCATATATTCTATTAAAAATGTGCTACCACAAGAATGGCCCAATATGTGCACATTATCCAATTCCAATGCACTTCTTAATAAGTCTATTTCATTTACAAATCGTTCCGTATTCCAAAGGGCTGTGTCAGTAGGCCTGTCCGAATTCCCCGAACCGAGTTGGTCATAGAATATTACTGGACGATCTTTAGCCAATAGAGAAAATCCAGGAATCATATCACAACTCCTGGAACCTGGCCCACCATGAAGAATTAATAGAGGAATTCCATCGCCTTCCCCTATAATTTTGTACCATATTTTACCACCTTCCACATTCACGTAACCTTCCTTTTCAATGACATGTTTACAAGACGAATTTATCAAAAGAGAAAAAATAAACATTAGAGCAATTACTGTTTTCATGGTTTTTTTATTTTAACGTTGTTTGTTTGTCATTTCTTTGATTGAACACAACGGCTGACGCTTGGCGCCGTTTTTCTGTGTTGCGCCTGCGGCAGAAAAATGGAGCTAAGCGTTTGTTAGCAAACGTAATTCTGCGTGAACTTAAAAATTAAAACTTATTCCCAATTTTAAAGATAAATCAAAACGACTTGGAAAACCATTCATACCATATACATTTTTAAGTTTTTCATGAGCTTGTTTATCATTCATATATACAAAACTTAGAAAATCAATTTTTGAATACAATGTCATCCATTTAATTGGCGAGAAGCCAATTCCTCCTGTAACATTTAATCCAAAATCACTACGCTTAGCTACTTCATTTAAAGATTCATAACCTAGATTAGAAAAATAGCCATAATTTACTACAACAATCTCCTGTCCAAATCTATAGTTAAGACCTCCACCAAAAACAAAACTTAATTTATCATTTTTACTTACAATTCTGTTATAGTTAATAGTCGCTGTATTAAACAACCTATCACTTACTTGATTTTTTTTAAGCTCCTTAACTGTTTTTGTGTAACCTTCAAAGAAATTCATAAAATCTATAGAAATTGAGTTGTTTGTTCTGAATTTTCTTTCAACCCTTATACCAACTGAATTTATTAAAACTCCATTAAAAGGTTTGATAGCTTTTGATGAATACTTGGTATTCATCAAAGGCGAACCATCAAAAAAGCAATGCATCAATCCAGTTTGAATAGAGACACTATTTTTGGGCTGACAAAAAACAATACTTGGGGCGAATAGCGCCCCAAGTATAATTAGTTTTACTACTCTCATTTCTGAACAATAAAACGTTTGTTAATAAATTCACCATTAAAATCAAAACGGATCGTGTAAACACCATTTTGGAGTTTAGAAATATCCGTCTGAGTAACAAGATTGTCAGTCTCAAATTCCTGAACTAGTTTGCCAGAAACATCAAAAATTTGAATTTTTTCAGTTGTCAAAACTGGTAATTCAATGTTCAAACTATTTGATGTTGGATTAGGATAAATCAACAAATCACGCTCAGTAATATTCTCCAAACCAATTGTAAAGGTACAACCGTTTAGATTCCCTATGCCAACAGCAAACCATGCATCAATTGTTTGTTGATGTTCAATAGAACATTCTCCAAATAATATTTGCGCTGCACTAATTGTTGCTTGGCGAGCATCAGTATATTGACTAGAATTTTGCAAAATGGAAGTTTGAGCATAATACGCAATTCTAGCTGCTCTTGTCATACCTATTCCTTGAATGTTATAAAAATTATTCAAGTCATTGGTTCCTTGTTCTCCTTGTGACAAAAGGAAAAACCACTTATTCATAACGCCTGAATTAATGTGAACTCCTCCATTATCAGCCGCACCTGCATACCAAAAAGTCCCGTTGTAAGTGTCTGGTTGCCCAACAACAACAGTCCCTGATGCATCATAATGTACGCCAAAATCGTTTGGTGATTGGAGAGACCGCATTTCTTCTGTTGTACTTGCAACAAAATTTCCTTGAATCCAATCTGTATTTCCGTTGTCCATCATAACGGCTTGAATTACAGTGCCGAAAATATCACTAAAAGATTCGTTTAATGCTCCCGATTCGTAAGAATAAGTCAAATTAGAAGTATGATGTTTAACACCATGCGTGTATTCGTGTCCTACAACTGATGGTTCAGCACCAAAATAACCTCCAACAGTGGTTGTCCCAAACCTAAGCATGTTATTACTTCCGCCTTGCGGTGTGAAATCGGCGTTATTAGCCGACCATTGTGAACGAACTCTTATTTCTCTACTTACGTTGTTTTGTCCAGTTCTGTTGAATGTATTTCTAAAATAATCCCAGGAATTTGAAACATGGTAATGAACAGTGCATTCTGTGTCAAAAGAAGTTCCCCAATTGTCATTGCTACTGGTTGTATTATTTAACACAGACCATGCTGTAGTTCCGTTTGGATTTTTTTTAGTGTGAATAACACGAGTTGCATCATTTGTTTCAAGAATATAGGCTTGGGTAAAGCCTCCCTTCCATTGCGTATCAATTATTCTACTCCCATATCCAATTATGTTGGACGGACCGTCACAAACACTTGTTGAATGGTATTTTAAAATATTACCATTATTTGCGTCTACATGATAAATTATAGTTTGTAGTGGTGAAATTGTAGTAATTGATATTTCATAGGCCAATGTGTAACGAGAACCGCTTATTACCATGGTCATGTTCTTCATTGTATCAACAGAAAAAATTAGGCTTGCCGTCGGATACCACGTTGCGGTTGGGTCGGCATTATCTAATTTTATTTCATTTTCCCATTCATCACTTTCCCAAGCAAACATGTTTCTCTCATCTTTTCTTAACTCCTTGATAAGAGTTCTTATTGCTTCATCAGGTGTAATTCTTGGTTTTGCATCAGATTTAATAGAATCAACGATTTTGGAATTTATGAAACTTAAAGACCCATTTGTGTCGTAATGTTCAATACAACCAGCCCCTTCTACAGGTATGCCTTTGTAAGTTTGTTGATACTTATAGTGCGAAAATCCAGCCAATTCATCCACATGGGTATCAACTAATAACATGTTATTGTCCAAATCGGGCGCATTAAGCCTATAAATTTGATAAAGCGCACCAGCTTGAAAATTATTTGGAGTATTCAAATAAAAATATCCACTTTCAATTGGTGCAGACAAATATGGCGTTATATATTGCACATATTGTTGATATTGTCCAAAGCTCACTTTGGCGATGGCAATACAAATTAGGGTTATAAATTTTGTTTTCATTTTCTTAAAATTAGTTAAAAATTATTATTCGTAGTGTCACTTTAGGTTGCTAACCTTAACCGTAGCGTGTGTTTTATTATGTTTGCTAACGGTTTGCCTTTAGTTTGTATTTCTGAAATAATCATAACTTTTCAGAAGGAGAAACGGGTGAACTCAAACGTTTTGTAAGCTCCGAGGCTTATTAGCTGCATAAGTCCCGTTTCTTTCCTTCTGACTTGCAAGTGCTA
>JBGSIB010000002.1:0-89876 GCA_041751955.1 Crocinitomicaceae bacterium | reverse complement strand
TCCCGTTGGGAAGGTAACCGCATTTCCGGTAGAATATACAAAAGAAGCAGAAGCTGTCCATTTTTTATTGAAATCATAAATTCCGACTACAGACAAATCGTGCAATCTATCTTGGCGCGCCAAATACCATTCGTTGTTGTTAATTTGGTCAATTTTCTTTTCCGTTCGAGAAATAGTATAACCAACCCAACCTGTGAATTTACCTGTCTTTTTCTTCAACAATAATTCTAAACCATAAGCTCGTCCAATTCCGTAAAGTAATTCACCTTCTATCAGCTCATTGGCTTGCGTGTTGGCTCCATTTCGGTAATCAATTTGGTTCTGCATCCATTTGTAATAGATTTCCGAGCTGAATTCGTATTTGTTTTCTTTGAAATTTTTGAACCAGCCCATAGTAACTTGATCAGCGATTTCTGGTCTAACATTTACTGTAGTTGGCAACCAAACATCAGTCGGCGAAGTGCTCACTGTATTGGATATCAAATGCAAATTTTGAACATTTCGAGAATATCCTCCTTTAATGGACGCTGTTTTTGAATAAATGTAACTCATGAAAATTCTAGGTTCAACATTCAAATATGTTTTCACAAATTCATTCTGTGCATACACTGTTGTGTCTAAAACACTGCCTGCAGCATTAAAAGTGTAGGTATCGGCTCCATTCCCGAGAACACTAAAACCAGTGGCGCGAATTCCGTATAACATATTGAATTTTTCGCTGATACTCCATTCATTACTAACGAACAATGCATTTTCCAAACCAAGTTTGGAAGGTTGTTTTAAATTATTGACACCAGAACCTTCCGATCCTGTAACTTCACCTGGAACTACGCCGTGATGAATGGCATTGACACCAAATGTCCATTTGTTTCGCGCATTCGGGAAATATTGGAACTCTTGTTTGAGGTTATAATCTTGCAATGTTGAACCAATATTAATATTGATATCATTCGATTTTATTCCAATATCGTATTGATAATTCGAAACGATAAAGGATGTATTCGAAAATAATTTACTGTTGATGATGTGATTCCATCTAGCGGTTCCTGTGGCATTTCCCCAAGAGATTCCAAAAGTTGAAATACCCAATACGTCTCTTCCGAAGTATCCTGACAAAAACACACGGTCTTTCTCTCCCAATTTATAATTGATTTTCGTATTCAAATCATAAAAGAAAAGCTTTGTATTTTTCAAATTTTCATCTTTCGACAATTTCAGGAACAAATCGGCATAGGTTCTACGACCAGCAATTAAGAAGGAACCTTTATCTTTTACGATAGGTGCCTCAACAGTTAAACGCGAAGCAATCAAACCAATTCCGCCTGAAACACCCAGTCGTTTTGAATTTCCTTCGTTCATTTTAATATCGAGTACCGAAGCCAAACGACCTCCATATTGGGCAGGTTGTGTTCCTTTGTACAGCGTCGCAGTTTTGATTACATCAGAATTGAAAGTGGAGAAAAAACCCAGCAAATGCGATGCATTGTAAACAGGCGCTTCGTCCAAAAGGATTAAATTTTGATCAGCTGCTCCACCACGAACGAAAAATCCAGAATTCCCTTCACCTGCAGATTTCACACCTGGCAACAATTGAAGCGTTTTTACAATATCTTTTTCACCAAATATGACCGGAATTTTATTGATTTCGTTCATGTCAATTTTCTCAACACCCATTTGTGCTTGCGTGACATTTTCGTCTTTTTTCTTCGCCGAAACTTCAACCGTTCCTACCTCCAATACTTGCGCACCGAGATTAATGTTGAGTACCACGTTTTTATCCAAAGCTATTTTCTGACGAAATTCACGGAATGTCGGGTAAAGCACTGAAAATGTGTAATTTCCTTCTGGCAGCGTCAATGAATAAAAACCGTATTCATTAGAAATAGCTCCAACACCACTCATTTCTAAAGGTTTGATTTTCACTCCAATCAGCATTTCACCCGTAGTTGAATCTTTGATAGTGCCACTCAAGGTAAATTTACTTTGAGATAAAACAGGGGAAATAGTAACAAACAGTAGCGTGGTTAATAGGAAAACATTCTTCATACTTCTCAATTGAGGTGTAAAATTATATCTTTAAGAACAACCCCTTCTAAAAAATTGTTTAAAATATCCTAAATTGAGTATAACTCATTAAAAATCACTATATTTAAGCTAAGAGCTTAGCTCAAAATAAATACCCTTACTATGATACAAGGAAAACTGATCAATTTTTTAGAAGAATTAACTCCTTTGAGTGAAACGGAAAAGAAACTCCTTATTGATCTTTGCGAAGTAAAACAATCCGAAAAGGGAGATCATATTTTGGAATATGGACAAATATGCACAGAAATGTATTTTGTAACATCTGGTGTAGTGCGTTTTTACATTTTGAACGACAAAGGTGAAGAATTAACTAATGCGTTCATTGGTGAATCTGAAGTTGCAACACGCTTAGAGAGTTTTCTACGGGGAATACCTAGCAACGGGTATTTACAATGTGAAACGCACTGTCATTTCATTACGATTTCCAAAAAAAATTGGAACATTATTACCGAAAAAAGTAAGAATATCTGTATAACAATGGCCAGCCTTGCGACTATATATGTTGCCAGGAAACTGGAAATGCAGCGCAGATTGTTAACAGAGGATGGCCGTTCCGCTTATCTCGATTTTATGAAATTTTATGAAAATGTTGCTGACCGCATTCCGATGAAGCATATATCTAGTTATCTGGGGATTACACCAAGTTCACTAAGTCGAATAAAAAAAGAATTAACACATCCTTAACCGATAATTGTCAATTGACAAGAAATAATGCTGATGTTTGTCACATCTTTGCGGTCTCAATTTCCTAAGCATGCATAGTAAAAGTGTGGACAAAATAGTAAAAAACGAATCAGGTGGCACATGGCCTTTACATGGTCACACACGCGAAGCTAATTTTATTAAATCGACCCTGTACAAATGGTTACAACTATGGGAACTTCCTTTTTCAGTCGAAAAATCGAAGTTTCAGATGGACCTTTTGGCCGAAAACATCAAAATTCTGAGTCCACTTGGTTTGGTGACTGGGAAAAATGATTTCATAAATATTTTTGGGAAAGCTGGAGATTTTATCGCTGATTTTGTTTTAAGCGATATCAACATCTATCCATGCGGAGTTGGCACTTATACTGCTCAAGCAGTTTGTCAATATAAACGCACTTTCTCAGATGGTACGAGTGAAAATTTTGTTTTACAAATCGAAGCAGATTTGATGAAAATAAATCCCCTAAAATTTATCTTTCAGCGTATCATCATCAAAAAAACAGAAGAAGCCTTTCGCCAAACGATCAACACCTATGAGCGAAATCGGGCATCAGAAGTTATATATTATTGCATGGGAATTATTGAACATAATATTTCTGACCCGAAATTCTATCGAGATTGTTTCGCAAAAGAGTTTACAATATATCCTTTGCAATCTGCCATAATAAAAAATGAAAACGACTTAAACAACTGGATAACCGGAATAAATGGAAAACTGAAAGGAATTTCTATTGACCCAGTAAACCTTCAAATTGTTGAATTGCCAGGTCATGAAATAGAAGTAAAATTCGATTTGCTTTTCATAGGGAAAAATCATGAAGGTCAGACCGTTAATTCTTTAAGCAAGAACTGTTGGACACTTGAAAATGACAGCCATGAAGCTTTTGCACGGATAAAATCTATCCATGTGGAAAAACTAGAACCCATCTTTATCTAATACCGGAAAAAGTGGAATCTTAGATTTCACTTTTTTTTTGATTCTCAAACCCAACTGATTTTAAATCTTGTTTATCTTTATCGGAAGATACAAGAATGAGTTACTCAGAAGATAAATTTCGCGACCATGTTCAAAAAATGGTCGAAAAAACACAAGTTGATAGCGACCGACCGCTAACTTTGGCTGAGTTGAAAGAACTCGCCCTAGATATGGGCATGGTGGACTCTGAATGGAATGCCTTGATGTTAAAGGCGAATGATTCCTTGGAATTAGCCAAAAATCATTTAGCTGTCAAAAATTACTTGAACGCTGTTGAATCAGCAGAGGAAGCCACTTCGATCAATCCGTATATCAAAGATGGAAACGCTGTTTTGGCTCAATCATACTATCAACTTTCTATCTTAGAAAAAAACGACGATTACCTCGCAAAAGCGGGTGAATATGCCAAAAGAGAATTGATTTTGGACCCTTTGGATGCGACGGCTTTGCACGTGCTTAGCGCAGTTGAAAATCAGAAGTCAGAAAGTCGATACAGTTCCAAGCTGTTCAAATATCTGGGTATTGGTGGTGCTATTTTGCTTTTACTTTTTTTAGGTATAACAATGTGCAGCCGTCAAACTACATCGGATGACGTTTCCAATATCATACGCAAAGGTTATTCCATTGAAAACCAAACGAATGTAATTAATGATGTCGAGGAAAAAGAAAGACTTTTCAAGGAAGCTGTTCAACGGCGTAATGACTTTTTACTTTCTTGGTTCAGTACGCAAGGGAATTCAAATGCGGTGAATTCCGTGGAAAATTTTGATTTCGAAGAATTAACAAAAAGTGAAAGTCAGCTGAAAAAAGACTTGGGTGCTGCTCGAGCTAAAAATGATTTTTCAAATGACGAACGAATTCAACTCGAAGGTTTTGAAAATAGAATGGCTGTTGCCAAAAAACGATGGTTTGAAGCTATAACAGTCTACAATTCGATGTTACAGAATAACCCTAAAGACAGCAAAGGATTAGACAAAATTGATTTCCCGGAATGATGAAAACGGTCTTATTTATTTTATCGCTTTCCATCTTGAACTTTGTTCACGGACAATTCTATTCAGTTGAGTCTGTTCCTAGTCCAAAAGCAGATGGAAACGGGTACGTCAGTAATCCAGATCATATTCTCAGTGAAAGCACAATTGAGCAAATCAACGGACATTTATCCACCTTAGAAGAAAACGATGGATTCCAAGTAGCCGTAGTTTGTTTGCGTTCGATTGGTAAAAACGTTCCAAAAGATTTCGCAACAGATTTAGCTACACATTGGGGAATTGGAACAAGAGGTAAAGATGATGGCATGTTGATTCTTTTAGTTTTGGATCAAAGACGCGTAGAATTTGAAACAGGATACGGCACCGAAACAATCATCACAGATTTATTGGCGCAACGCATTCAGCAGGAGGAAATGGTTCCTTATTTCAAGCAAAATAATTACGACTTGGGTATCTTGGATGGAGTCAAACGCGTTTGCAGCGAATTGAGTGGCCAAGCCTTGGAAGCAAATCCTGAAGTGCAGCGACAATTAGATGAGCAAAAAGCGCAGGGTTACCAAGAGACCGTTAGAGAGCGTTCGCGTATTTTCTGGATAACTTTTGGCGCTTGGCATTTATTCGGTGTTGCGATATACCTGATTGCCTTGTTGTTTATTCGCTACCAACAAGACCCTTACAAAAAATACAATATCATAAAAGCATTTGCCGTTTGGATTTGGGCTATTCTCTTTCCTGTAACCCATATTTTCTTGGTTTTTTTGAGCAAAAGACTGAAAGAACGCTATCGAAATCAAGTTCGCTTTTCTGGTCGCACCAACCATTTGATGCATAAATTAACGGAAAAAGAAGAAGATGAATTTTTGACCCTTGGGCAGCAAGCTGAAGAAATTGTCAAAAGCGTTGATTATGATGTTTGGGTAACTGAAAATCATGACGATTACTGTATTCTTTCTTACAAACCCATGTTCACCAAATACACGCCATGCCCAAAGTGTCGGTATAAAACCTACTACAAAGTCTTTGACAGAATAAAGTTTTCTCCTACTTACACGAGTGCTGGAGAAGGCGAGCGAAAATATTCTTGTGAAAATAAAGCCTGTAATCATACTGATCAGACTACTTATCGCATTCCCCGATTGCAGCGTTCTAGTCGCACCTCTGGAGGCGGCGGATGGGTTTCAGGCGGTGGCGGTGGCTCGTGGGGCGGTAGCGGAAGTTTTGGCGGAGGAAGTTTCGGTGGCGGCGGCTCAGGAAGCTCTTGGTAGGTTGTTGAAAATATAGAGTGTTTACCAAGCCAGCACCTTATAATCTCATGGAGGAAGTTGTGGAAAATGATGATGTGCTTCGTTGTGTTTTGAAAAATTCAATTCGTCGTTGAAGAATATTGGAATGGAAATCGATTCTGTGCTTTCCAAATAGCGAAAACCTTCTCCACCTTTGAAGGCAGTGTCTATTTTTATTTCTCGCTCTTCGCGATAAATTTCTCTGTAAAAATGACTTCAATACAGCATTAATTTGTTCACTCTCATTCAAACAAACGTTGTGACCAATCTTGAGTTATTTCAGCCAAATCATACAATCTTTCGCCAGTAATTTTTGACCTCGCGATCTTAACGTTTTCTTCCGAGTCATCGGCTATATTCCCACCTGTTTTGAGCTCTTTTTTCATGGTCATGAAATTGAAACTACCTTCCCTAATTTCACCAGATGCTCGATGAATACTCGAATAATCAAAACCTATCAATTCCACCTGATCGTTTTGATATCGAAATACATAAGTATTCGTTGACATCTCCCAAGAACCACAACTCAACCAATAATTGAAAGAAACACGCAATACGCCTTTTTTTATTTCAACATATCCATCTTCTAGCGGATCAGCTAAACACGGACTAACCGAGCTGTTTTCACTTGGCACAAACTCAATATTTTCAACCACCTTCTCGTATCCACTTTTTGTATAGAACAAAACCATGATTTTTCGGGGATTGCAATTCAGCGTATCTACTCCTAAACCTTCGTTGTAAATCATGTTCTTTGGATCGGTTTTCTCAACGATCAACACCACGTCTTTCTTCCCGTCCTTGTTCAAATCACCCCAATTTTGTTCTAGTAACTTTTCATCTTTCGCAATGAAATATTCGTAGGTAATAAATTGATTTTCAACCCGTTCATTCTTGTTTTTATCATCTTCTTTCGAGACAATATCCGTTTTAGAACGTACCTCTTCAGAAGTTTTCTCTTTTTCGCTAGAGCATGCCAACAACAAGTAGATTAAGCTGAATATAAGAATTAGACGTATGGTGTAAAAATCATTCATTGTTTAGTCTTTTGTAAAACACCTTCCCTTTATCTGATTCTATAATATATTCATCTGTAATACTTTCAATTATATCGATACTTTCATCACCAGAAATTTGATCACGATAAAACTGCTTCACCAAAGTTTTCTGATCCTTCGAAAGTTTCCAAGTTCCTTCAGTGACTGGGCTATTCGGTGATATAATTTTGAATGTTCCGTCAACTAAATATTCAATTACCAGATCAGATTCATACTGAAAGAATGTGCTGTCGATGCGAATTTTGTGATCTATTTTCCATCGGCCTACAAGCGCTTTTTCATGCTCCTCTATTTGACGACCTTTTTTATAATAAGCACGCATACACTCTGCTCCATTGACCCAATATAAAAAATAAGGTTCAGGACTATTTCTGCGCTTCATCACCATCAAAAAAGGTTGGTCAAAAGCCAAGATCCGTGTTTTTTCGTAATCAAAAGAAGGAAAGTCTATTATCATTGACATTTCAGATTTCAAACGTATCCCTTGTTCATTCAAGTCCAAGAGTATACTTTGATTCACTTTTCCGATAGCAGCATTTTCTAAGTTGTCGTTTTCAAATTCAATTCCCTTTAACTCCTTGAAATCTAACAAAGTGTCTAATTTTAAATAAGGAATTCTCAGCTGATCAGAACCGGTAAACGCTTCCTTTTTACCCTTTTCCACCCTTTTTAGTACATTTTCATACAAGCGATATAAATTTTCATCTAAGGGAATTTTTGCAAAATAAATTTCATCCAAACTGTCCTTCGTTTTGATTTCAACAATGAAATTGTCCTTATTCTGGTAATCATAAATAAGAATGTCCTTTCTCGTGTAATTCGGATCGTCGAAATCTATACCAAAAAAGTCAACATCTACATTCGCATTAAAGGGTTTTTGATAAAAATGATCGCTCAAATTTCGATGAAAAATAACATTTTTTTCGAGGTAAGCATAGGATATCAAAGGGTTCTCGGAAAACGAATAGTCTGGACTCCAATGTTTTAAAAATTTACGCTGTAGCTCTTCGTTAATTGTTCCCAAAATTCCTTCTTGAGGTCTTCCCGTTCCGGCAACATAAAATTCTTTTTCCAAGGGCAGAGCCTTTTTTACTTGAGAATTGAGCCCATTTACAAATTCAGAATTGACTTTTGATTTCGGCGTTTCTCTCAAATAATCGGTAAAAGAATTCCACATCAAAACTGAACTGGCGCAATAGAGATAACTTTTGTTGCTGTCTATTTTTGTGTCATAACAAGGCATAATTTCGAGCTTATTGATTCCTTGTCCAAAAGAATTTAAAGCGAATAAGAGTAAAAATAATAGAAAGCGCATAGTCAGTGTACTGTTAGTTGAAAACGATGAAAAATAGCTTTCCGTGTATTTTGTTTAAAAATTTTCCCAACCTTCTTTCGGAACTTCCTTTTGGGTGGTAAACAAATCGGACTTGTTCAAAATGGCGAAAACAATGAGTAAAATAATGTCCAAAACCAATCCAAAAATGCCGCCATAAGAACTCATTTTCCCCATCATACCACTACCCGTATCAGAGGATAAAACGAATATTTGTGTCAAAGTAAAAACAATGCTCAAAGCCAAGGCAAAGTAGACAAAACGAATGGAGAAAATTTTTCGGGTGACTAAAAACACTCCAGAAAAAAAATAAATCAGACACACTGCCGCACCGATATAGCCAAAAATAACCATCCATTTTTTTTGAAAAGGCGACAATTTATAAATCATATCCATTGTTTCCCGCATCTGTTTCAACGCTTCTTTGGATTGCTTTTCAGCTTGTGGCGGCGGTATGCTTTCGGATTCTATCAGCAATGTATCTGTTTGATCGACATCACCACTGTCGTCAAATTCGTTTTCATCTTCTATGACCTCATCGTAAAAGTCTAATGAGTCGATCTCATCATACGTATCGTCATAATCTGAATCGTTATCTTCTATGGTCTCCATAGTACGATCCATTATTTTTTCTTGCATTTCCATCATTTGGGGTGTGATAACGGCATAAGAATGTTTCATCGCACCGCATGCACCAAATAGCATCAGCATAATTCCAATCACGACAGCCCAAGCAGGAGTTTTCATTTTTCTAAGTTTTGTTTATCAAGTTTACAAAAAACAATCTAAATTTCCCCCAAACAAGTCTTAATTCTAAATCATTCATTAACAAAAGGCATTCGAGCTTTAGATGTAATTTCTTGTCCTGCAAAAAGTTTTTTGTCAAACATAAACTTTCCCGCAATAGCGATCATGGCAGCATTGTCTGTACAGTATTCAAATTTCGGAATAAATATTTTCCAATTTCTCTTCTCTCCCAGCTCCAACATAGCTTTTCTTAATCCAGAATTAGCTGAAACTCCTCCTGCAATTGCAATTTGAGAAATCCCTAAATCAGATGCAGCCTTTTCTATTTTTTTCAATAAAATGGAGACAATGGTACGCTGAATAGAAGCACACAAGTCATTTTTATTTTCTTCAATGAAATTGGGGTTACTTTTCGTTTCCTTCTTCAAAAAATACATAATGGATGTTTTCAAACCGCTAAAAGAGAAATCGTAATTCTCCATTCTTGGTTCGGAAAATCTGAAAGCTTCTGGATTTCCAACTTGCGCAAACTTATCAATAAGTGGTCCTCCAGGGTAAGGAAATCCTAATAATTTTGCCGATTTGTCAAAGGCTTCGCCGGCAGCATCATCAATCGTGGTGCCAATCACTTCCATATCCAAATGGTCTTTTACCAAAACAATTTGTGTATGTCCGCCTGAAACGGTCAAGCAAAGAAACGGAAACGTCGGTTTCTCCTTACCTTCATCGTCAATAAAATGAGCTAGCACATGTCCTTGCATATGATTGACATCCATCATGGGAATGTTTTTTGCCATGGCAAGTGCTTTTGCAAAGGAAGTTCCAACCACCAAAGAACCCATCAATCCTGGTCCACGTGTAAAAGCGATACCGCTCAATTGATTCAAATTTATGCCTGCTTTATTAATTGCCGCATCCACAACGGGAATTAGATTTTTCTGATGCGCACGGCTCGCTAATTCTGGCACAACGCCGCCATATTCTTCGTGAATCTTTTGCCCCGCGATTACGTTAGATAAAATGGAACTATTTTTGAGTATAGCGGCAGAGGTGTCATCACACGAAGATTCGATTCCAAGGATATAAATGTCTGTTTGCACCGATGTTTGCTTAAATTTGTTTTTACATGTCAAAATTAATGAAATTTATAGGACGCTCATTCGCCATTTTGGTGGATCTGGTGCTTATTCTTTTCATCGTTTTTGCCTTCGCGATTCGTACCTCAACCGTTCAAACATATTTGGCCCAAAAAGCCACCTCTTTCCTTTCTAAAGAGTTGAAAACCAAGATGCATATCGATGAAATAGCGATTGTTTTTTTCGACCGAATTGCACTCAAAGGTTTGTATATCGAAGATCAGCAAGGTGAAATATTGGGAGATATTAAAACACTTCATGTTCGTCTGGACGCCCTAGATTTGGCGAATAACAAGATTACGATTGCCGCTGTAGAACTCGAAGATGGTGATGTTCATATCCAACGGGACTCACTTTCGGGAGATTACAACTATTGGTTTATTCAAGATTATTTCGATTCGGGACCATCAACTACCAAGAAAGAACCAATGGCCATTGACATCAAGCAGATTCAATTGACCAAAGTTCATTTCCGCTACGATGATAATAGAAAATCTTACTCTACTTTCGGTATGGATTGGGATCATTTGGATTTTGAAAACGTCAATCTGCTCGCCGATAACATCGCTATCCGAGGAAATGACATCGCGTGTGATGTGAAGAATTTGTCCACTAAGGAAAAATGTGGTTTTGTTTTAGAGAAACTGAGCACGAAAGCTCTCATCGTGAAAAAAGGAATTTATCTGAACGAATTGGCCATCAAAACGCCTCTCTCTGAGGTGTCATTTGAAAGAATGAATTTGGTCATGAACCAGCTACCCGATGTGTACGATTTTGAGGACAGTGTGACCTTTGATGCCAAGATAAATCCTTCTTTGGTGTCTTTGAAAGACGTTTCGTATTTCGCCTCTGCATTGGAAGGAATGGACCAAATGGTGAATCTTTCAGGGAATGTTACCCGGAAAGTGAAGAACCTTCGTATTTCAAATCTGGACTTGAAAACTGGGGATAAAACTGTGATAAAGGGAACTTTAAACCTACCCGATTTTCGGAATATGGAAACATCCTTTTTCAATGAAAAGTTGGATTATGCTTACATCGACTTGAAAGATTTGAAAAACATCAAGCTTCCGAAAGACAATGGTGGCGGCTACATGAGTTTTGATCAATATGTGGAACGATTGGGCCATTTTGAAGGTGAAAATGTGAAATTCGACGGATTCCAAAATGAATTTGTGATTGCTGCCAATAAAATTTCTACCGACCTCGGCACTGTGCGCATTGACAATGGAATACTCTTCTCTAAAAATGAAGCGCATGATTCGTATTACTTCGCTAAATCACAGGCGAGTACATATGACGTGAAAGTCGAAGAATTTCAATTGGGCAAATTCCTTGACAACTCCGATTTTGGTCAAATGGATGGCATTTTCTTTTTCGAAGGGGAAGCATTCTCGACAAGCGATATACGCTTTACTCTTTTAGAAGGCGAAGTAAACCGATTTGACTATTTAGATTATGCTTACCAAAATATTTCGATTACAGAAGGTTCACTTATCGACGAAGTTCTAGAGGCAAAAGTGGAGGTGAAAGATGATAATTTGAATTTGACCTATGATGGAACAATTGACTTCAAAGGTCAGCAGCATATGCAATTTGAATTGGATTTAACCAAAGCGATACTTGACAATCTAGGCTTCACAAATGTTGATTCCAAATTGCATTCTAAATTCAAAGTTGACATAACAGGAACCAACGAAAACAATCTTTCAGGAACAATTCAGTTGGATGGTTTTGTTTACACAGAAGGCGATAAACAATTTAACGTTCCTGATATGACTGTTGGAGTTGTCAGAGGCGTTTTATCCGATCACCTAACCATCGATTCAAAATTAGGAACGGCTCAAATTGACGGAAAAATTGACTTTACCCAAATCAGTAATTCACTTCAAAACCAGCTGAGTCAGATATTGCCGGCCCTATTTGAGGCGCCTGCGAAACGAAACAGTCGAGTCGCTTCTCAAAACAATTTCACCTACAATATTGAGGTAGATGAGATGGACGAATTTTTAAATATTTTCGCACCTGGCCTACATATTGAAAAAAGCACCAAACTCACAGGACGATATACAGAAGAAACCAACGATTTCGTTATGAACCTCTATAGTCCTATGATTAGCTATGAAAATTTTAAATTCAAAGAGGTTCAGATGAATCAAAACGTTCTCAATGAGGATTTAAACGTGACGATGAGCATCGATAAATTTTATCTGAATGATACCATTTCAGTGGACAACCTCCTTTTTAATTCAGCAGGCACAAGAGATACTTTCATTTCAGATTTGTCATGGAACCCAAATACACCTGATTCTTCTGAGTTGCATTGGACAACGAGCGTTCTCAACAATGAAGCTTTAGATTTCTTAATTCAACCATCCCATGTCGCCATTCAAGAAAAACAATGGGACATTAGAAAACCTTCTTATATTGAATATAGAAAGGAATATATCTCCATTCAGGATTTCTTATTTGAAAGACAAAACCAGTTTATCTCTTTAAACGGACGGGTTTCAGATAAAGATGAAGATAAATTAATTGTCAAAGTCAGCCATTTACAGCTCGATGATTTCGCCCCAATTGTTCAGTCTCCAGTCAATTTAAAAGGAGAACTGAACGGCTTTGGTGAAATTTCTACTCCCTTTACCAACATTTCATTCAACGGTGACGCGAGCATTAAAAAACTCTTCATTGACAACGAAGAAATTGGGGATGTCTTTGTTCAATCAGATTGGGAAAAAGGAAAGCAAAGCATAGGGCTGAGTGGTGATTTAATCTACAAAAACACGCAAACTTTTGAGTTTGAAGGACAATACCACTTGGATAAAACGAAGGACATTTTGGATTTCAATTTAGTTTTTGACAAAACAGATATTCAATTCACTAATGCATTCATGGATCCACAAGTGATTTCGGATATTGCCGGCACTTTGACTGGAGAAATTCAAGTAAAAGGAACGCCAGACTCTCCTTTGCTTTCAGGTGCTGTCCAGCTGGAAAATGGTGCAGCGAGAATTGGCATTTTAGGGGTTAGATTCAGAACCGATGGCGAAATCTATTGTGATGAATATGGTTTTTACATGGATAATTTACCGATTTACGATGAAGAAGATAATGCCGGTTCACTTGTTGGCTCTATCTACCATGACAACTTTGTCGACTGGAATTTTGATTTGTCTTTTAACCTTGAAGATGACGCGGTAAACAAAGACCCCATTGTGCCTTGGAAAGTTATTCCTTTGGACAAATTCCTGGTGATGAATACCGAATATGTAGAAGGTGATTATTATTACGGAAAAGCTTATATGACGGGCTATGCCAATATCTTTGGTTACACCGACCATCTCGAAATTACTGTGGATGCAACCACAAAGAAAGGAACAGCTATCAATTTCCCAATGTATGGAGCATCTGAAATTTCGAATGAAGAAAGCTTTATTCGATTTCAACCAGCTGACTCAACAATTACATTAAACGCACCTGAATTAGATTTCACGGGGGTAGATTTGAATTTAAACTTTGATGTCACACCTGATGCTAAAATTAGAATCATATTCGATGAAAATATAGGTGATGAAATTTCTGCGGATGGATCTGGGCGAATCAGCTTGAAAGTGGACAACTTGGGCGACATCACTTTGGATGGAACGTATACCGTTAATCAAGGGGTTTACAATTTCGCAATGGGACCGGTGAAACAAAACTTTTTCATAGAGGAAGGTGGCGTAATCAATTGGACTGGAGACCCATACGACGCCAATTTGGATATTCGTTCTTACTACAAAGTCAAGGCCAGTTTATCGGAAATATCCGTCGACCAATTGGGGAATGCGGGCAATGCGAACCAAGATATATATTGCTACTTAGACATCACAGAAACCTTAATGGAACCGGCAATTGCTTTTGATATAGCAGCTCCCCAAGCCGATGAATCTGGGAAAGCGTTGATTAATAGAATTAAGAGCGACCCCGAAGAGTTGAATCGACAATTCTTCTCCCTCCTACTTTGGAAAAGATTTCAACCCTTAAAAGGTTCAACAAATGCCACCAGCGGGGCCGCTTTGGATTTAGCCACCAATCAAATTAATTCCATGCTCTCGCAATTGTCGCAAAACTACAAGCTTGCCGTTAACTTGGATGCCGATGCTACTGGTGAAAGAACCTACGAAGTTGGACTATCCAAAGAATTCTTAGGCAATCGTTTGATTTTGTCTGGAAGCTTTGGTTTGGAAAGTTCTTCACAAACGTCTACCAATCAAGGTCAAAACTTTTTAATTGGAGATGTAAGTCTCGAATATCTTTTGAACGAAGAAGGCACCTTCCGTATCAATGTTTTCAACGAGTCGAATCAAAATAATGTCATTCAAGACAACAACCAAGGCTTGTTCAAACAAGGTGTCGGCTTGCATTATCAAGAGGATTTTACAGGTGCGAGAAACTTCAAATTGGTGCAGTATTTCCTCGATTTATTCCGAAAAAGTGACAACAAAAGATTCCCTCAGAAAAGAAAAAAGAAACAAACACCTGTGCCGAAAGAACCTACGGTGAGTATTGTTGCGGTTTTGGATGAGGAAATAAGTTAGATGGTGGATTACTGATTGGCGGATTACTGATTGGCGGATTACTGATTGCTAATTGGCGGATTGATGGGTGTTGGTTTACAGATTGTGGATTGGGATAATTGGTGCGATTACTTGTTTCGGCGACGAATGGAAATGTTTGAAAAGTTACTATCCGAATCAAGTCTATCCATCACATAACGGTTTTCACGAAAACTCTTTACGTGACTCCTCGGTTTAACTGAGATTTTAATTAATTTTATCCCTAGCAAAAACACAAGTTACATGAAGAAAGTTTTAATCGCCAATCGGGGTGAAATTGCCAGAAGAGTTATCCGTACTTTAAAGAAAATGGATATTGCATCCGTTGCTATATACAGTGATGCCGATCGAAATGCACCGCATGTTCTCGAGGCAGACGAAGCAGTATACGTTGGCGAAAGCCCTTCTTCCGAAAGTTATTTAAAACAAGATCTTATTCTTCAAATTTGCAAGGACTTAGGTGTGGACGGCATTCATCCAGGTTATGGGTTTTTGTCTGAAAATGCTGATTTCGCTAGAAAAGTAAAAGCAAACGGAATTACCTTAATCGGTCCTTCCCCAGAATCCATGGAAATCATGGGCGACAAATTGAGCGCCAAACAAGCTGTTAAAAGTTACAACGTTCCTCTTGTTCCTGGAGTGGATGAAGCCATTTCTGATCCTGAAGCGGCCATAAAAGTTGCTGAAAGTGTTGGTTATCCAGTTCTTATCAAAGCTTCGGCTGGCGGGGGCGGAAAAGGAATGCGTTTGGTTGAAAATTCAGGTGAATTTCTAGAACAAATGAAACTAGCACAAAACGAAGCCCGTTCCAGTTTTGGAAATGACGCGGTGTTCATTGAAAAATTCGTTACTGAACCGCGACACATTGAAATTCAAGTTTTTGCCGATAGAATGGGGAATACCGTTTATCTTTTTGAAAGAGAGTGCTCCATTCAACGCCGACACCAAAAAGTTGTCGAAGAAGCGCCAAGTGCCATTGTTACTCCCGAATTGCGCAAGCAAATGGGAGAAGCAGCTGTCGCTGTGTGCAAAGCGTGCAATTACGAAGGAGCGGGAACTGTGGAATTTCTTTTGGATGCCAATCTCGATTTCTTCTTTTTGGAAATGAATACCCGTTTGCAGGTAGAACATCCTGTTACAGAAGAAATTACAGGCTTAGACTTGGTGGAATGGCAAATTCGCGTTGCAAGAGGAGAGCAACTTCCAAAAACGCAAGAAGAACTTTCCATTAACGGTCACGCCATCGAAGTACGTGTCTATGCCGAAGATACTTTAAACGGATTTACACCTGATATTGGAACCTTGGAACGATACCGATTACCCGCAGGAAAAAATACCCGCGTAGACGACGCTTTTGTCGAAGGAATGTCAATACCCATTTATTACGACCCTATGATTGCCAAATTAGTGGTTTGGGGCAAAACAAGAGAAGAAGCTATGGATAGAATGATAAAGGCCATTGACCACTATCAAATTTCAGGCTTGAAAACTACCTTGGATTTTGGAAAATATGTTTTGAAACATCCTGCCTTCCGCAGTGGTAAATTTGACACCAATTTCGTGAAAGAATACTTTTCTGATTCAACAGTAATGTATACGGCTATGGAAGAGGAGAAAGAAGCTTTGGAGCATGGTATCAATGCCATTTGGGACTCCTTAATAAATGATAAGAAAAAAGAGTTTGCCTCGCGAGAAATTAGTGGTGCTTGGAAATAAATTGATTTTATATTTAAAACAAAAAAGAGGCGGTTTACATTAAACCGCCTCTTTTCATTTATTACGTTTTTCGTTTTAAAACTTTGCCGAAATACCAGCGTTTAATAGTCCACCTTGACCAAAACCTGCCGCTACGTTGATACCGATATTATCCGTAAAGAAATAACGCATGCCAATACCTAACCTAGAAGCAACTGGAATAAGTGACTCGATTGACTCATTTGTATAATTTGGATCTGTTGAAGAAAAATCAAAAGAACGATTTCCGTAACCAACTCCCAATACTCCGTATAAATCAACTTTATCATTATCTAAGAAATGGTAGTTGAACGTTGCCATAACACCCAATTTCTGTGTTGAAAATTCATAATTGTATGTGTTCGTACCGCTTTGCTCATCATAAGAAATGACTGTTTTATTAAAACCAATGTCAAGTCCCATTCCAAATTGATCCGCTAACATATATTCAGCACGGAAACCAAGAGGCCCCAATCCGGCAACTTTATAATTTAGCGTTCCAGCCGAGTTATTGTAAATACTCTTAAAAGCTGCTGTGTATAAATTAGGAAATCCATAATAGGCATCAACAATAAAATTTCCTTGTTCAACAGCCTGCGCCGATGCATTATTACTAAAAAGTAACGTAAAGGCCGATACTAGACTTAAAATAACTTTTTTCATATAATTTAAGGTTTTGGGTTTATATCTACCAAAACTAGCATAATATATCACATTGTATGACTTTAGAATCGAAAATTATTTAAAGGAGTTTTAAACATTTAGTTATTTCATTTGTAGGTTTCAGTTTTATCTTTAGAAAATCTGATCCGTATATTCACCATTTTTGGGTTGCAATTCACCGGCCAGAATCAAAATAAGATCCACTATTACGCCTATTAAACAAAATCCGAAGGTTAGGATGTACAAAACACCCAATACGTAATACCCTAAATAAAAACGGTGAACTCCTATGGCACCAGCAATTAAAGCTAAAATAAAGGCTAAAATTTGACTTCTATCTTCACCTCCTGAATTTACACTTCTCTCAGTATCTTCGGTACTTTCGGTGTAATTGGGTTCCGCAAATGATTTAACTCGACCATCATAATAGGAGATGGATTCAATTTCTGACATCTTTAAAAAATACTTGGAACCATTTTCCTTTCCACAAAGTTGATAAATGATTTCTCTACTCGATTCGGATAAAACGCTAGCCACGATAAACTCGCCATTAAGCTTACGTATGGTATCACATTTGTTCAATTCAGGTGCAATTACTCTTTTGTTTTTTCGATGATTGACCTTTTCTAGAACGGAATTATTCAATTGAATTTTATTTTTTATTGCAGGCAATTCTTTTGAATCTTTGGTGCTTTCTTGAATTAAAGTAGCGGATTCATCGAGCGATTTGATTTGAAAACTTTTTGGCTCAATAGGAAAAGTTTCACGCTCTTTATTCACAAAATCTTCATTCGAGGTTCGATCTTTTTTTAAATGAACGGTATACCCATTTCGAAAATGCCTCTTCTGAACAGTGCAAGCTGAAAATAGGCCAATGGAACAAATGGCAATAAATAAATAGTGATAGAATAACTTCATCAATGTAATATTTGGTTCGACTGAAAC
Organism: Crocinitomicaceae bacterium; assembly: GCA_041751955.1. Taxonomy (GTDB): domain Bacteria; phylum Bacteroidota; class Bacteroidia; order Flavobacteriales_D; family Crocinitomicaceae; genus UBA2040. The sequence goes on along the minus strand of JBGSIB010000002.1, from coordinate 71,621 downwards.
GAAGTTAGGGATGTTTTTATTATAAAAAAAAAGACTTACCACGAATAAATGATAAGTCTTCTTAAAAAAGCTAAAAACGAAATATTTCTTCTGCTTAATGATTTACAATCACTTGCTTTCGAATGATTCTTTGGCCTGAATTCATGACCAAAACGTACACTCCGTTATACAAAGTTTCGGATTCAAAAAATACTATTGTACTTCCTTGAAGAAATTGCTTTGTCTCTATCAATTTCCCTTGCGCATCGTATAAAGAAACGTCAAAACTTTCGCTGATTAATTTGTTGGCTTGTATCATGATCAAATCGCTAGTCGGATTTGGAAAAACGCTAAAATTAGATTCATCCAACAATTCATCGATCGAATTGGTGGAAGTGTAAGTTGTCACTGGCTCGGTGATGGACGTTACTTTTGTAGCTGTTACATTCCCGTAAAATGTCGGTCCAACGACATATGGATAAGCCGAATTCCAGTTTTGATCTACTGTTGCAAAATAGCAATAGATTCCGTTCGGATATTCTGGTGTAATACAAAAACGACCGTTGTGCTCGTCCAAACGATCCGGGTCCGTAGAAGCAATATATTCATAATCTTCTCTAAAATAACCTAAGGGATAAGTTGTGCTGACCACGGGTCCATTGGAAACCGCTGCTCCTGTTGGACTTGTCGTTCTTGTCGCTATATTTCGCATGGAATAACCTGATATCATGCGGGTAATCCCTCCTGTTCCATTGGTGTTTTTATAGGCATACGCACCGTAAATTGGGTAACCATCGTAAGCAAATCCTATTAAAGGTGAATGTTCCGTAGAATCAATCAAATACAAGCCATCGGCCAAATACAAATCACAAATAGTGGAGATCACCGTCAAGTCCAGATTAAAGGCGCTTAGATTTTGGTGATGGTGATAATTTCCCATCGCTGGATGACCTTTTGCACAGTCAAATCCTGCTTTTTCTGCTGGAATAGCATCTCTGTTCCAATCTTGTGTTGCCATTGGACCTCCTGGACAAGGTGCATTTCCTGGACCACCGCATAAGGCACCTGTAGTTGCATTCCAAGCAACACCATCTCTATAATCAAATAGTGAAACTCCGTTGATGAATACACCAATATTTCCTCCCGTCGTTGAAGTTGGTGTACCTGTATTTGCAGCAGGTGTCAAAGGAAATTTATAAATCGCATTTTGGTTCGAAGCCAAAGATGGATTACCATCCAAAAATGGTCCTGTGATATACGAAGGAATCCCTTTTGTGCTGATGTAAACTGAATTTGTCGAATACTGAACAGTTTGAACATTGGCTAGAACATTGTCTGCAATAGGTGTTGAATTCCCTTGCACGTAGTGACTGCCCATAATGGAGTTGTTCTGCAACCAGTGCAATATCGCTGGATTAGTTTGGGCGTTTAGTTTACTCGTAAAAGCAAAAACGGTGAGAACCAATGCCAATTTCGTTAATAGATTCATCTTCATTGTTATTCGATTTTAAGTTTTAATGTTTGTAAGACGATTTTTACTTGCTATTCCTTCGACGATTCGAAATAATTCTCTCGTGGATATAAAAATCGTGGATTAAAAAGAAATTCAGTATCGGTTAAGGTGTGTAAAAAGGCGATGAGATCTGTTTTGTTTTCTTCGCTCAATTTTATTCCCTTTTTCAACTCTTCGGATAAAGTTGGTGAATCGTGAATTCCCTTCGAATAATGATTCATCACCTCACGCAAAGTCGCAAAACGACCATCATGCATGTACGGAAAAGTAAATTTTATATTCCGAAGTGTGGGCACTTTAAAGAGCAGTGAATCTTTAGAAAGGTTGGTGATTTTCATCCGGCCGATGTCTTTCAAATTCTCGTCAAGGGTTAATGCATTATTTTTGAATTTTTGATTTGTAAAAAGTGGGGCTGTATGACAAGAAGAACAATGTTTTGTGAAAAGCTTTAATCCATTCTTTTCTTGCTGGGTGAACATGGCCGACTTCTCCCCTCTTTTGTATTGATCGTATTTTGAGTTGGCAGAAACCAAACTGAGTTCAAATTGAGAAAGTGCGAACAGCATATTTTGAACGGTCGCTTCTTCGCTAAATACCTGATGAAAAGCCTTTTGATACCTTTTTGACCTATTCAGTTTTGCCATGACATTATTCAAATCTTCGTCCATTTCATCGTGTGCCGTTATAGGAGCAATAGCTTGTCGGTCGAGATTGATAACGCCTCCATCCCACATGAACGATTGACTCCAAGCTAAATTCATCAAAGTCATGGCGCTACGAATCCCGATTCTTCCATCAATTCCGTGGCTTAGGTCGTGGTCTACATGCGCAAATCCAGTGGCTTGCAAATGACAACTGGCACAGGAAATTGTGCTGTCGCGGGATAAAATCGGATCGTAAAAAAGCATCCGCCCCAATTGAAAACCATCTTCCGTAATTGGATTTTGATCAAAATTATACGTGGGTTTTGGCCATTTTTTTGTCCACTCTGAAATAAGGGGATTGTCCTTTTTCTTCAGCCACATGAAAGATAAGGTCAAGAGTAAAAAAAGAGAAACAAAACTTATTTTTTTCATTTTTCTAGAGAAGGAATGGACATTATTTCGCCTGCATTTTTCATCTGTTTCACGGCATTTTTTCCAGGAACCATAATTTCTGGTGTTTTGGCTATATCCAATAATCGGAAAAACGTAAAAAGATCAACGGTAACTTTAACATCTGACGCTTCAAATTGACCAAAATTCAAGGTTTGCGCCACACAAAAAGGATCGAGATAGCCGCCCAAATGATACTGAAACTTATTTTTTCTCGTATCGCAACTGGGACTTCTTCCTTCAATTTTAAGTTGAATATAGCCACTCTGCCAAGCCCAATACATTCCTTTAGCTGGATTCAAATCGCCTTCCATGACGCTAGAAACGTGATAGATGGAATCCAATCCCAAGGTGAAAATCAATTCCTTTTTTTCATTCAAAGGAACATTCCAATGGTAGGTAGAACTGTCTAACCAATCTACCAAATGAACCTTTTCTAGTGTGATTTCCTTTTCATTCGCAGCCGGAAGACTGACGAAAAACTGGAATTTGTCGATTTGAACGGAATCGCCATATTGCGTGACATACCAAACATCTTTATGCAAGGCTTGGTCGAAGAAAGTAAATTCAAAATGGAGTTGCGCCTCCTTTTGACTGAAAGCCGAAAATGAATACAAAACCAGAAATAGGATGAAACGAGGCATTATTTCTTTTTTCTTGGTGGACCATGCTTGTCGAACAATTCAGCTAATCTTTTTTGAAGCTTTTTGAAATATTGCCGCTGATCGGGTTTACAGAGCTCAAAGATATCTTCAAAATGATTGTAATTTGTCCCTTCAATCTCAGTTTGAAGATTCCCGAGGTAGGCTATTAATTCCTTTTGCTTTTCTGAAGCTTCGTTTTTATCGTCAAGCATAAGATACAATTCGCGCTTGGTATTGACTTTTTCTTTTTCCAATTTTTGCATGGCCTGATGATGTTTTTTCACCAGCTTTTCATAGGCTTTTGATTGCTCTTCGTTAAAATGCAACTCTTTTTTCACTATTTCCTTGATACCTTTCGGACCTATATGGTGCGGGCGAGCGATAAAGTAGTGAAAGACCAAGAAGGAAAGATTCAAAAGAACCAATACCACCACTATGATCTGTAATGTTTTGACTTTTTTCATCATAAAGTATATAAATTGTCTGAAGTAGAAGAATCAAATTGGTTCACCAAAGTTTGTGCTTCCGTAGTTTTATTCGTTGAATTGGATCGTGCTACCAAAACGATATTTACTGAAATCAAAATAAGTATGGCTGCAGCAATCCCAATAAATTGGCTTTTTGTGAAAGTATATTCTTTTACAGCATGGATTCTTTCTTGAATCTTAGCATACACAGAATCTGATGGCTCCAAGGTATTTGTTCCTTTAGCGCTATCGACTACTTTTTCTATCCACTGTTCTTTTTTCATCATTTCTGTTTTAATAGACGACTATCTTTATGTATTCCTTCTATATTCATCGTAAAAATCGCCGAGCTGGCTTTTTAAATTCAATTTTGCCCTTTGCAACAAAGATTCTGTGGCGCCAACGCTTTTCTCCATTATTTGCGCTATTTCAATATTTCCCATTCCTTCCACCTGCGAAAAATAGTAAGCGGTTCGCTGAGGTTCAGCCAATTGATCGATGGCCGCAAAAAGATATTTGGAAAGTTCTTGGTTTTCAAATTGCACTCCAGGATGTGACGAACTATCACGTATGTCCATGGCTTGCCCATCATCCTGAAAAAGCGAACGCACGATGCCGAATCGTTTTTTTCGCTTTTTTGCTTTGATAAAATCTAAAGTTGTGGTGGTCGTGATTTTGTAAATCCATGTTTTCAGTTGAGAATTACCTTTAAATTGACTCAATTTTTCAAAAACCTTCACGAAAACTTCTTGGGTAATATCTTCGGCTTCTTCAATATTCCGAACATAACTCAAGGCCAATCGAAAGACCAAACCTTTGTTTTGCCCGTAAATTTCAAGGAAATCTTTGTCCGTCATTTATGATGAAACCTGTATATAGCGCTTTTTTTTGTTGGACGATTTTCTTAACGAATTCCTTCTCGGACTATTAAATTTCGATTCCAAAAACCGTTATGTCATCCACTTGCTCCACCTCGTTTCCGTTGGTGGAAATCCACTCAACAAATGTGTCACTCAAATGTTTCTTTTGCTCGTTCATCGGTAATTTTGCCTGTAAAAACAACTCTTTCTTTAGTTTACTTTTCAGGAATTTTTTACCATTTGGACCTCCAAATTGATCGGCATATCCATCCGAAAGCAAATAGAACTTCTCTCCTTTTTGAATTTTAAATTCGTGATTGGTAAATAACTTCATGTCTGGATAATCACCAATTGGGCGCTTATCTGCCTTGATTTCTCTCAGTGCCTTGTTTTCATTATCTATAAGCCAAAGCGGAGTATTGGCACCCGACCATTGCCCTTTCATTTCTTTTTTATTCAACAACAAAAGCGTGATATCTAAACCGTCATTTTGGTCGTTCAGCAAGTCATTTTGCTTCATGGCAACCACCATTTTTTCACGCAATTCATTCAAAATTTCACTAGCCTGTAGTTCCTCTTTCTTCAAAATAATATCATTCAGCATAGTGATAGCCAACATGCTCAACAAGGCACCTGGAACACCGTGTCCCGTGCAATCTGCCACCGCAACAATAAACCAATCACCTTTTTTCTCCACAAAGTAAAAATCACCCGATACAATATCTTTTGGTTTGAAAAAAATAAAAAACTCACTACCCAACATTTCGGCAATTCGCTGGGGGTCAGTCAATACTGCATTCTGGATACGCATAGCATAGCGAATACTATCCGTTAAATTGGCCAAGGCTTTTTCCGTGCGCTCTTTCTGCTCTGAAACCAATTCTTTTTGAAGTGAAACTTGCACTTTTTCTGCCTCTAATAAATTCAAATACTTCTGTTTCGATCGTGAATTTCGGATCAACGTGTAGATGAAAGCAAGTGTCAACAGCAGTACCAATCCCAAAAGGGTACGCATGGTTCTTTGACGGCTCATTTCTTCAGCCAAAGAGGTCAATTTAAAACCTTCCTTTTTCAAATCACCCTTCAAAATAATCAATTCATTGCGTTGCTGGCGGAAAGCTTTCTCTTGAGCCCTATTTAAAGAATCAAAATATTGTAGACCAGCGTTTTGTTTTAGGAGCAAACTGTCCTTTTTAACACTGGGAAGGGATTGGATATTTGCCTTGTTCGAGATTATCTCCGGCGGATTTGATTTAGAAAAGGAATAACCTTCTGCAAAGCAGGAAAAACCAACACATACAACTACAACTGAACACAAAAGAAAACGGGGAGAGAATTTATTCGGTTTCATTCTAAAGTCGTTATTTAAAGGAGAGCGCCATACAGATAAGCGTTTCGAAAGTAATTAATAAAATGAGAACAGGGACAAAATGATGCTATAAAAATTGAAAACGACCCTTTTTCTTCAGAAAATTAACCGTACTTTTGACCGTCAAAAAAACACAAGATGAACTTACACGAATATCAAGGAAAATCGATTTTAAGCAAGTACGGCGTGGCCATTCAAAGAGGCGTTGTCGTTGAAAATGTAGAAGATGCTGTAGCATCGGCAAAACAACTGACGGAAGAAACAGGTACGAGTTGGTACGTTGTTAAGGCTCAGATTCATGCAGGTGGTCGTGGGAAAGGTCTTGTTGCTGAAACGGGTTCTCATGGTGTTGTTTTAGCAAAAGGAATTGACCAAGTTGAGGAGAAAGTAAAAGGTATCCTTGGTGGTCATTTGGAAACAGCACAAACAAACGGTGTTGGTAAAAAAGTAAATAAAGTTTTGTTGGCTGAGGATGTTTATTATCCGGGTGAAACAGAAACTTCAGAGTTTTATATGTCGGTTCTTTTGGACCGCGAAAAAGGTAGAAATGTCATCGTTTATTCTACGGAAGGTGGAATGGAAATCGAACATGTTGCTGAACACACGCCGCATTTGATTCACAAAGAAGTAATTGATCCACGTGTTGGTTTGCAAGGTTTTCAAACTAGAAAAATTGCCTTCAATCTAGGTTTGAGTGGTGAAGCTTTCAAACAAATGACAAAATTCATTTCATCTTTGTACGCTGCATACCTTGGATGCGATGCCGCTATGTTTGAAATCAACCCGGTTTTGAAAACATCGGATAATAAAATTATTGCTGTTGATGCGAAAGTAACTTTGGATGGAAACGCTTTGTTTCGTCACCCAGACTACGCAGCCATGCGCGACAAAACAGAAGAAGATCCGACGGAAGTTGAGGCTGACGAAGCAGGATTGAACTTCGTGAAATTAGACGGAAACGTAGCTTGTATGGTCAACGGAGCAGGTTTGGCGATGGCGACAATGGACATCATCAAATTGTCAGGCGGAAATCCAGCGAATTTCTTGGACGTGGGAGGAACAGCAGATGCTGAACGCGTTGAAAAAGCTTTCCATATCATTTTGAAAGACCCGAATGTAAAAGCTATTTTGATCAATATTTTTGGTGGAATTGTTCGATGCGATCGCGTTGCTCAAGGAGTTGTAGACGCCTACAAAAACATGGGTAGTATTCCCGTTCCTATCATCGTTCGTTTGCAAGGAACCAATGCAGTAGAAGCGAAAAAAATCATCGACGAATCAGGCTTGAATGTACATTCTGCTGTTTTGTTGCAAGAAGCTGCTGATAAAGTGGCTGAGGTTTTAGCGTAGGCTTCGGCTACGCCCCGCCTGCCAAAGACACGTAGGCAGGTCAGCCTACTTTTCGGCTGAGCTTCGAGTTATTATTAACACGACGACTGACCTGTCTGCCAAAGGCACGAAGGCAGGGCGAAGTCGAAGTCAGAGTGAAATAAAGTACAGAATTTAATATTTTTAAAGAGAGCCTTCTAGCTCCGATGGATGTCGGAAATTGGGAGGCTTTTTTTGTGGGGTGGATTTTTTCTAATTAAGACCATTAAAATTTCAAGGCTATTGAATATTGTCGATTGAGGATGTAAAAAGTTTAACCATTCTCAATCCATTGAACAGATTTATACAAATCACTCCAAAAAAGTCTTCCGCATTCTAGAAAAATAAATTATCTTGTCAAGAATTTAATACTATATACTATGACCAAAACATTACTTAATTTGAAATTTTTGTTGCTATTCCTCGTCATGTTCTCAAGTATCACTGTCGAAGCGCAATGTACAATTGCCAATACACCAGCTACTTTTAATAGTACAAATAACTCAGGTACTTACGATTATGTACAAAGTTTCACCGCAACGTGCAGTGGTAACATGGACTATTTTCAATTGACTTCTTCGGAGGCAGGAACTTTGCCAGGAGCAACCTTGAATGTCTACAATGGCAATGTTTCTAACGGAACACCCGTTTATACGCAAGCCTATCCTTCTATCACTGTATCAGCCTCAGGCCAGCCTATCAACATTGACATTACGGGTACTTTGCCTTTGGTTTCTGGCAATCAATATTCTTTCCGCTTTACGGCTACAACTTTAAATTTTCGTTTTACGACAGGAAGCCAATATGCGGGCGGACACGCGTGGCAAGACGGTTCAGCATTAACCTCAACGGATTTTTATTTTGAAATCGCTATTATCTCTGGCTGCACGCCCACGTCTATTCTTGCAGATGTGGCTCAATTGCCAGATTTAACCGGGCAATGTTCTGTCAGCGCTGGTACTCCTCCTACTGCTACAAATTCTTGTGGAACAGTTGTCAACGGCGTTCCGAATGTAAGCTTTCCAATTACCACACAAGGCAATACGCAAATTACATGGTCTTATGATGACGGTGCAGGAAACATAACATCGCAAACACAAAACGTGACCATTGACGATATTACGGCACCCGTTCCAAATCTTGCTCAATTGCCCGATTTGACCAATTTATGCCAAGCTACGTCAGGAACGCAACCAACTGCGACCGACAACTGCGCTGGTGTAATAACTGGAACGACAAACTCATCGCTTCCTATTCAAACCCCTGGAAATTCAACCATTACTTGGACTTTTGATGATGGAAACGGAAACGTCTCTACACAGACGCAAAACGTAATTAACCCAACTATTGATAATACGGTAAGCGTAAGTGGCGGAACAATCACCGCCAATCAACTTGTTGCCGCCTACCAATGGCTTGATTGCGATAATGCCTTCGCTCCTATTTCAGGAGAAGTAAATCAATCCTTCAATCCAACACTTGGTGGAAATTACGCCGTGCAAATCACAGTACAAGGTTGTTTCACTACTTCTGCTTGTACTTTAATTGATTTTACTGGACTAGAAGAACTGACCAAAACCCAAAAAGAATTGGTGAAAATTGTCGATTTACTCGGTCGTGAAACACAATTTGTGCCCAATACGCCACTTATTTATGTGTACAGTGATGGTTCGACGGAACGCGTGATGACGATGGAGTATTAGGAGATTGTTGACCTTTTGCCGGATTAGGATAAGATTGAAATCACAGGAGGATTGTTTTATGTACGAAGCGAGTATGCGCCACTCTGTTGGATAGCCATGTCTTGGGCAAAAGAAAATATACAATCTGCGAAATATATTCAAGCTTACGGGAAATGATTATAGCCGCTTTATTTGTTGTAGGTAATTTTGGATTAAATAAATTTTAATCATAGAAATTATGGATGCACACCTATCAAATCAAACAGGAAGTTCAAGTAAAGTTTGGAAGCAAATTTTCATGGTATTCATCCTATTTCAAGCAGTTTTCGAGCTGGTAATTGGTTTTACTCTTTTGTTTGATTTACCAATGGCAATGGAAAATTTTAATACTCCGTATTCAAGTGATATGGAGGTATTGGGATTAATCTTGGGGCTGTATTTGTTTTTATTAACTACATTGATGGTACTCAGTTTTGTTTGGATTAGAAAATCAAATCGAGCGGGGGCAACTCTTGGCATTATAATCGGCCTTTTTCTAATTTCGTTTGGCCTTGGTATGCTTGTGAAATTTGGCGAGACTCAAGCCCTTTTAGTTGATGGAGTCAGGGGAGGTTTAACTGTTCTATTGGCTTACATGGCTGGAAAGAAATTGAAAACACAGTAAGGTTTACAATTATTATTCGTTTACAATCAAAAAGAAAGATGGGAAAATCAAATTGGAACATTAGCGATATCCCTAATCAGGATACTAAAGTTGTTATTGTTACTGGCGCAACTAGCGGCCTGGGCAAAGAAGCGACAAAAATACTTGCTTCCAAAAATGCGACCGTGATCATGGCGATTAGAAATACACAAAAAGGAGAACAAGTCTCTGGGGAAATCAAAAAGTCGTTACCTGAGGCAAAAATTGAGGTGCGCAAACTTGATCTAGGAAGTTTAAGTTCTGTTAAGTCCTTTTCAGAACAAATACTTGCGGATTACGGTCGCTTGGATATTTTAATCAACAATGCAGGTGTAATGATGTGCCCTTTTTCTACAACGGAAGACGGGTTTGAAATTCAAATGGGCACCAACCACTTGGGGCACTTTGCTTTGACTGGATTATTAATGCCCCTGTTAAAACAGACCGAAGGGTCGCGTATCGTCGCTACTTCGAGTATAGCGCATAGACCAGGAAAAATTGATTTTGCGGACATCAACTGGGAAAAAAGAAAATACAAGACCACCCAAGCCTACGGAGATAGTAAGTTGGCCAATCTCTATTTTACTTATGAATTGGCTAGAAAATTTAAAGATGATCCGAATGCCCCACTTGTAACGGCTGCTCATCCAGGGTACACCAGAACAGATCTGCAGCGGCATAGCCTTTTTTGGCGAATCATGAATCCTATCATGGGTCAAGGAGTAGAACAAGGTGTTTTACCTACGTTAAGAGCTGCCACGGATCCAGATGCCAATCCGGGTGATTTTTACGGCCCCTCAGGATTTCAGGAACTAAAAGGAGCGCCAATAGTTGTGAAATCAAATGAAAGGTCCTACAATGAAGCCAATGCAAAACGGCTTTGGGAAGTATCTGAAACAATGACCGGAATTCATTTCTAAACGAACATTTTATATGGCTGACTTTTTTCACTTAAAGAGTATTGCGGAATTGCATCGCTTGTTTGGTTTTGGAAAGCCATTGCATCCATTAATTACCATCATAAAAGAATGGCCAGAAACGGATTTCGATTTTGAAAACACCAAAATGACAAGTGACTTGTTTGTAATTGGATTGAAAGGAAATGTGAGAGGAACCTTCAAATATGGACGAAATTCTTACGACTATGAGGAAGGAACTTTAGTATTTATGGCACCAAACCAAGTGGCAACATTTGATGATGCGGATGCGGAATTGGATAGAAATGGTTGGAACATTTTTTTTCATCCCGATTTGATTCGGCGATCAACCCTAGGCAATACGATTAAGGATTACTCATTTTTCAACTATGGCATAAACGAGGCTTTGCATGTTTCTGATAAGGAAAAAAAAATGCTCACAGATTTCGTGCAAAAAATCGAAACAGAACTTCAACAAAATATAGATAAACATTCACAAGAATTGATTCTCATGAACTTAGAGTCAATTCTCAAATACTGCCTTCGCTATTACGACCGCCAATTCTATACGCGCTCCAATCTCAATAAAGACCTGGTTGACCGATTTAATACATTTCTTGAAAGCTATTTTTCATCCGATGAATTGAAAAACAAGGGACTTCCTACAATAAGAACATGTGGCGAAGCATTGAACCTTTCCGGAAGCTATTTAAGTGATTTACTGCGTCTGGAAACAGGAAGAAGCGCAAAGGACCATATTCATGACTTTATAATTGACAAAGCAAAAACCTTATTGCTCAGTTCCAATTCCACCGTAAGTGAAGTTGCATTTGATTTAGGATTTGAATATTCTCAGCATTTCAGCAAATTATTTAAATCAAAAACTGGCATCAACCCGTCAGATTACAGAAATACAAACTAAATTGAAATACCAATCATGCACCAAGCAAAATGAGGCAAGACCATGCAACCGTAAAACCGGCAATTACACTTGAGTAAAAGCGCCACATTGCCTAGCATTAGGCATGGCCAAGCGCAAGAAAATAGCCATTCTCACCAACCTTTTCTATGCAAACGTTTTTTGAAAAAGGATTTTTTGTATGTTTGAAGGAGTTATGAAAACGAAATCCTTGGATGATGATGTGAATCTTGATGGTTTGACCTGGGGTTGTATGGGTTGGGGTGTAGGGAGGTGTGTTGTGTATGCTAAGGGAATAATCCATATATGTGGATTAGGCAATTGTTAGTGGCAACCCTATGACGACCGACAAAGCAACAATAAACCGACAGAAAAACGACCCGAAATGCCAACCGCACAAAATGGCACATTTGGTTTTGCCCGACACACAAGCCAACGATTCGCAAAACCAAAAGAGCCAAATTTTCCCTACGATCCAACTAATAATATTGGTAATTATAATAATTATCTTAGTAACCTGATAAATAAACTATGGCATTAAGCTGGAATGAAATAAAGGATAGAGCATTAAATTTCTCAAAAGAATGGGCTGGCACTTCAAATGAAGAAGCGGATGCAAAACCATTTTTAGATGCTTTCTTTGATGTCTTTGGAATTACCAGAAAAAAGATTGGAACCTTTGAGCATCGAGTTAAAAAACTTTCAGACGCTGATGGCTATATTGATTTATTGTGGAAAGGAACCATTTTAGTTGAAATGAAAAGTAGAGGTAAAAACCTTGATAAAGCTTTTCAACAAGCCATTGATTATACACACGGATTAAAACTAAATGAATTACCAAAGTACGTTTTAGTTTGTGACTTTCATGTTTTCAGATTATACGATACGGAAGAACAACAGACACTTGAATTCACAATTGATGAATTAGTACTGAACGTTCAAAGTTTTGGATATTTGTTAGGATACCAAAAGAAAACATACAAAGAACAAGACCCTGCTAATATCAGAGCGGCAGAGTTGATGGGTAAATTGCATGATAGACTTGAAGAAATCGGATATTCAGGGCATCCTTTAGAAGTTTATTTAGTTCGTATTCTGTTTTTAATGTTTGCGGAAGACACAACCATTTTTAACAAACAGCAATTTCAGGATTATATAGAGCAAAGAACCTTAATAGATGGAAGCGATCTTGCTTCAAAACTGCAAGAACTTTTTCAGGTTTTAAATACACCGAAAGAAAATCGTTTTAAAAATTTAGACGAACAATTGGCTGACTTCCCTTATGTAAATGGGAAACTTTTTGAAGAAATATTGCCATCAGCAAGTTTCGATACCAAAATGCGCCAAGCTTTATTGGACTGCTGTTATATTGATTGGAGCAAAATATCGCCTGCAATTTTCGGTTCTATGTTTCAAAGCGTAATGAATCCAAAGGAACGCAGAAACTTAGGCGCACATTACACAAGCGAAACCAACATTTTAAAACTCATAAAACCGCTTTTCCTTGACGAACTTTGGAAGGAATTTGAAAGTATCAAGGACAACAAAAACAAACTTCCTGAATTCCATAAACGCATTAGTACACTTAAATTTCTTGACCCGGCTTGTGGTTGCGGAAACTTTTTAGTTATTACATACCGAGAATTACGTTTACTTGAATTAGAAATTTTAAGAGCATCCTACAAAGGTGGACAACAAGTAATGGACGTTAGCAGTATTATTTGGCTTGACGTAGATATGATGTGCGGAATTGAATATGAAGAATTTCCTGCACGAATTGCCGAAGTTGCAATGTGGCTTATCGACCATCAAATGAACATGCTAATAAGCAATGAATTTGGACAATACTTTGCACGCTTGCCTTTGAAAAAATCTGCGAAAATTGTTCACGGTGATGCTTTGGAAACAGAATGGGCAAGTATAGTTGCTAAAAGCGAACTTTCATATATTATTGGGAATCCACCTTTCATTGGACATCAATATAGAAATGCAGAGCAAGCAAAAAGTTTGGAAATGGTTTTTGGTGATGCAAAACGTGCAGGTCGTCTAGATTATGTTGCAGCATGGTATTTGAAAGCGGCACAATACATTCAAAACACAAAAATTAAGGTCGCTTTTGTCTCTACAAATTCAATTACTCAAGGTGAACAAGCTTCAATTCTATTTCCACTTTTATTGAATAAATATCACATCAAAATTCATTTTGCGCATCGCACATTTTCTTGGAGCAACGAAGCCAAAGGAAATGCAGGCGTTCATGTTGTAATAGTTGGTTTTGCAAATTTTGACACAATCAACAAAACCATTTTTGAATATGAAGACATAAAAGGAGAAGCACACGCCAAAAAAGCAAAAAACATTAATGCTTATTTAGTTGATGCGAAAGATATTTCAATTGAATCAAGAGGAAATCCAATTCATAAATTCCCTGATATGTTTAAAGGAAGTCAACCAACTGACGGTGGACATTTGTTAATCAATTCAAAAGATGAATTTTTAAGTTCAGAACCTAACGCTTCTAAATTCATATTAAGATATATGGGTGCTGATGATTTTATTAGTTCAAAAATTCGTTGGTGCTTATGGTTGAAAAATGCTGATCCAAAAGAGTTGAAAAAGTTAACTCATGTCCTTGAACGACTTGCAAAAGTTAAAGAAACAAGATTGAAAAGTCCGACACCATCAGTTGTAAAATTTGCTGAATTTCCTTCTTTGTTTACTCAAGATAGACAACCCGTTTCGGATTATCTTGTAATACCTGAAGTTTCTTCTGAAAATAGAAAGTACATTCCTGTTGGTTTTGAAACAAGAGATGTGATTTGTGCGAATACAGTACAAATAATTCCAAATGCAAATTTGTATTTATTTGGAATCCTTCAATCTTTAACTCATATGACATGGGCAAAAACGATTTCTGGTAAATTGGAATCTCGAATTAGGTATACCCCAGCAGTTTACAACAACTATCCATTTCCACAAAATCCCACAGACAAACAAATCAAAGCCGTTGAAACAGCGGCACAAAAAGTTTTAGATGTAAGAGTAGCATTCCCGAATAGCTCTTTAGCTGATTTATATGACCCGCTTACAATGCCACCAACATTAGTAAAAGCACATAACGAGTTAGACAAAACGGTTGAATTGGCTTATCGCTCACAACCTTTCACAAGCGAAGCAAATCGAATGGAGTTTTTATTTGAACTTTATGAAAAATACACGGCAGATTTGTTTTCCACGGAGAAAGTGAAGAAAAATAAAAAAACAAAGTAATTTTGTAACATGTTTTACAGACGAAAAATAATATTATCGCTTTTGCAATTATTTGATAATGAATTAGATAAAATTAGATTGCAAAAATTACTCTTTCTTTTTACCCAAAGACAACAAAAAGCGGAATATGACTTTATTCCTTACAAGTTCGGTTGTTACTCTTATTCTGCCAATGCAGATTTAACAACAATGGTAAACAAAGGAATGCTGAGTGAAACAGAAAGTCATTTTAAAAACAATGAAAAAACCGATTATTTAAAAGCAATAAAAGAAACTGACAAGAAACAGTTACTAGAAATCAAAATGCTTTACGGAAAAATGAATGCAAATGCTTTAATGAAGCACACTTACATTAATTTCCCATATTGGGCAACAAAAAGTATCAAAGCTGAAAGCATTTTGACTACTGATGAATTTGAAAAAGTAAATGAGAGTGCGCCTAAAAGTAATAAAACAGTTTTATTTACAATTGGTTATGAAGGCATTTCGTTAGAGGAATATTTAAATCGTTTATTAAAAAACGATGTGAAAATTTTGGTTGATGTTCGCAAAAATCCGTTGAGCATGAAATATGGATTTAGCAAGGGTTTATTAAAAAGATATTGTGAAAGTTTAGGAATCCAGTATATGCACTTTCCTGAGGTTGGAATACAATCGAACCAAAGACGAGAATTAAATACGCAAACGGACTATGATAAATTATTTGCCCTATATCGTGAGAGTAATTTAACTGCAACCATTCCGACCCAAACAATTATTTTAAACTTATTAAAAGAACATAAACGCATTGCATTAACGTGCTTTGAAGCCAATATTTGTCAATGTCACCGTAAGCATTTGGCAGAAGCAATTGAAACTCTGCCTGATTTTAATTATGAAGTAAAGCATATTTAAAAAATGGCAAAGACAAAGGTTTTAATCACAGTAAAAACTTATCCAGCAATTTCTGGGAAATACGAAGAATTGGTTTGTACTGCAGGCTTTACCGAAAACGGAACTTGGATAAGAATTTACCCTATTCAGTTTCGTAAAAAATCGTTTGAAGAACAATATAAAAAGTATGATTGGATAGAACTTGATTTGGTTAAAAACAAAAGTGATTTTAGACCTGAAAGTTATCGTCCATACTCTCACGATACTGAAATAAAAATACTTGACCACCTTGACACAAAAGGAAATTGGGCAGAAAGGAAAAGGTTTACATTAGGCAAAATCTATTACAATTTATCTGAATTAATCGCAGAAGCTCAAAACAAAAAGATTTGCACATCATTAGCTGTTTTCAAACCAACCAAAATTCTTGATTTTACAATTGAAGAAGTCGAAAGAGAATGGGACAAAACTAAATTAGCGAAACTTGAAGCTGAACGCTTACAAGGTAATTTGTTTAAACAACCGGAAAATCCTTTTGACGTTGTACGGAAGTTACCCTACAAATTTTGTTATGTTTTTGAAGACAATCAAGGTAAGAAAAGTAAGTTAATGATTGAGGATTGGGAAATTGGACAACTTTATTGGAACTGTCTTGCGCGACACGAAGGAAACGAAGCTAAAGCAGTTGAAGACGTTAAGAAAAAATATTTTGAAGATTTTGCAAAAACGAAAGATTTACATTTATTTTTAGGCACATCACAGCTTCATCATTATGTTTCTCATAATCCCTTTATGATTATTGGAACGTTTCATCCGAAAATTGAAATACAAGGTAGTTTGTTTTAATCCTCCCTTTTTCCAAGCACATTTAAAAACCGCACAATCCAAAGTTTTTTAAAAGAGCTTGTAAAGCCATCCCAAAAGAAAAATTGAAAAAAAAAAATACCAACGCACAAAAAACAAAAAAATACTCCACTCACAGCCGATAAGCATCTATATGAAACAAAATAATGAAAATGGTTTACAAACTTGATGGATAGAAATGCCAGCACCTAAAACATGCACTAAGTAAAATGGCGCAACATTTATATTCGAGAGAAAGCGCCACATTGCCTAGTGCAGAACCGTTAATCACTTTCTCCCCCCCAAAAAAAATACGCCTTTCTCAGTATTCCACGTCCCACATTTCCTTCCCACCTTTGTCGCTTGAGCAAAGTCCGTATGCTGACAATTGTATTTTTCGTGCTGGTTTTGGGTATCGTGTATGGCGCGGTGCAGGTGATCGTTTTTACGGCGAAAATGAACAGGTTGCACGGGCAAAATATGGAGCAATTGGTTTTTTACCGAGAGGAATTGGACCTGTTCACGCATACGCAAAAGGAAAAACAGGAAATTGCTTCGAAGTCTTTGGAGGCTTTGGAGGCTTTGTCGCAATGCTTGAAGGAACTGGAACTGAAAATAATGGATTTGCAAAAAATATGCTTTACGCTCTTGTCGCGTAAAAAACCGGAATAAGAATCTGAGTTCGTACTTTTATGGTAGAATTGCATAAGGTGAATTGAAAACCCTCGATACAAATGATGAAATTATATTTTCTTGTTCTGCTTTGCCTCCTCGCCGCTTGTTCCAGCCAAAAAACCGAGACTCCAAACGCGAGCGAAGTGGAGAAAAAAATGGAGCGTTGGTACCATGCCGGCTTGCAGGAAGTGTACACCAACAACTCCCGATCTCAACTGTTTTTGGACAGCATGTCGGCGGTTTCAGCGCACGTGGATAGCGACTACAAAGCCATGGAACTGATTTTGTCGGCGAACAATACTTCTCAAAAATCAATAGACATTGAAGTTTTCGAAAAATTGACCCGAGCGGAATTGTTGCTGCAAAACTCCAAGCGGAAAGATCTCAAAATCAGAGTGTACAACGGCATCGCGCTTTTTTATAAGGTGACTGGCGATTTTGCCAATGCGATGCGCTACATGTTGCAAGCTTTGAAATTGGCCGACGATACAAAAGACTCAGATAAAATTGCCCATACGCAAACCAACTTGGGCGCTTTGTATTTGGAAAAAGGTGACATGGTGAGCGCCAAAAAACACCTCGACATGGGCTTGGATTTATTGCGAAACGACAAAAAGCAATCCCTGTATTTGGTCGCTAGCCATTTGATGGCCAACTATTGGGGCATGTCGGGCAACTTGGAAAAAGCAATGGCTTTGGACGAAGAAGGAATAGCTTTAAGTACACAAATTGAATCGAATATTTTGAAAGCGCCATTTGTCGATAACAAAGCGACTTGTTTTTTCTACAGCAACCAAATCGATAGTGCGAAAGCCTATTATTTGAAGTGTATAGAATTGGATAGATTGACCGAAAACCAGAGGCAGGAAAGCGACTCCTACGCGAATTTGGCCAACGTAGCGCAAGTACAAAACAAAGGTGCGGAAGCCATTGCTTACTTGGATTCCAGTTTGGTACTTGCCCAAAAAACCAATTACAAAAGAGGTTATTTGAAAGCCTACGAAATAGAAATCGACATTCACAAGCGCGAAAAGGATTATAAAAATCTCGCCGAAGCCCAAGTGAAATATCTAGACACGTACAAAGCACTCATGAATGAGAAAAAGGAAAATTCCTTGGCGCAATACAAAATCATTTACGAAACAGAGAAAAAAGAAAAGAAACTACTGCAATCGAAGATCAATATTGGCTTGAAGGAAAAGCAAATTCAGTCGAAAAACAGCTTGTTGCAAATGCTGGGCATCATCACCTTGGCTCTGGTTGGTCTCGGTTTTTTAATTTATCGCCAACTGAAAATGCGCAACCGTCAGCAGCGGCAGGAATTTGAATTGAAATCCGCCATCAAGGAAATTGAAACGCAAAATTCCTTGCAAAATCAGCGCCTACATATTTCCAGAGATTTGCACGACAACATCGGTGCGCAATTGACTTTTATCATCTCTTCGGTGGAAAATTTGAACTATGCTTTTCCCGATGAAAATCCGAAAGTGAGTGCACAATTGGACAAAATCAACGACTTTGCTAAAAACACCATCGTCGAATTGCGCGACACGATTTGGGCCATGAATTCCAAACACATTTCCAGCGAAGATTTGAAAGCTCGGATTTACAATTTCCTTGAAAAAGCGCAAGGTGTAAAGGATGAAATCAAATTTTCTTTTACCATTTCTAAAAATTTAAGCGATTACGATTTTTCAGCTTTGCAGGGCGTGAATGTGTATCGCGTTTTGCAGGAAGCTGTGAACAATGCCATCAAATACGCCGAAGCGAAAGACATTGCTGTTTATATGGATACGCTTGAAAACGTCATTCAAATTACGATAGAAGACAATGGCGTTGGTTTTTTAAAAGAAACTGTTTCGCTTGGAAATGGATTGATCAACATGGAAAAAAGAATGGAAGAAATTGGCGGTCGTTTTGAGCTAAAATCAACAATCAACAGCGGAACCATCTTGGTATTAACCTGTCCAAAAACAAAAGAAAATGCTTAAAATAGCGATAGTAGACGACAATGTTTTTTTGCAAAAAGCCATTCAGGAAAAATTAAGTTTTTTTCCTGAGAACAAGGTGAAATTCACCGCAAACAACGGCGAAGAATTGATGGAAAAATTGATGGACGAGCACAACTTGGATGTGATTTTGATGGACATTGAAATGCCGAAAATGAACGGTATTGAAGCTACGCAAGCTGTGAAAGGAAAATATCCGCACATCAAAATCATCATGCTCACCGTCTTCGACAACGACGAAAACATTTTCAATTCCATCAAAGCGGGTGCAGACGGTTATTTGTTGAAAGAAGTCAGCCCGAAAGACTTGAACACGGCCATTTCCGAAACGCTTTCTGGCGGCGCTGCCATGACTCCTTCCATCGCCATGAAAACTTTGCGTTTGCTGCGAAATCCCATCACTTTCCAAGAACGAAAAAATCAATTGGACGTTACCCTAACTCAACGGGAAATTGAAGTTCTAGAGCAACTCAGTAAAGGATTGAAATACACCAACATTGCCGAAAACCTGATCCTTTCCGTCGGAACGATTAAAAAGCACATTGAAAACATTTACACCAAGCTGCAAGTCCATAACAAAATGGAAGCCATACAGATAGCGAAGGACAACAACATGATTGAGTGATTGATTGAAAATTATAAGGAATATTCCGTATAGTTCTCTTTTTGGATTACAGCGAATTTTGTTCTACACAACAGCAAAATATGTACAAAATTTACGCCCTTTCACTTTCCATATTTTTCACTTTCATGGCTCTTGCGCAAAATGCCGATAGTCTAAAAACGAGACAGCATCAAATTACTCGCGAACAACGCAAGGCTGAAATCAAAGAGCAACGTAGAATCACCACTTTCAGTCTGACCAACATTGGTATGGAAGTTATACAACCCACCTTCAGGAACGATTTCAAATTGGATGGTTTCATGAGTGGTCCTGTGATGAACTACATGGGTTTCATGGAAATTGGTTTTCTGAGAGGCACTGCCGTAAAAGAGAACAATCACATAGTGACCGCTCAAGCCAGCACTTATTTTATGGGCTTTAAATACAACCATATTTTGCTTCGTTCGCGCTCTTTGAACTTTGGACCCAGTTTGGGATTGCGTTTCAATTTGAGCACTTTAAAAGACCCCTTCATACCCGAAACGGACAGCGAATCGAATACTTTTGGTGTTGGTTTATATGGTGGCGGATTCGTAAAACTTGGTCCAGTAACAATCAGCGCAAAAATGCACCTGGAAGGCAACATCAATTTCAACCGCGGCAGCAGTTTCAAAGGCCTGAGCATTTACCCTAGCGTCGGGATTGCCTTCTCCCCTATGCAAATCTTGATGAATCCGACAGAGTTTACGCATACGGCTATGGCGCATTGGGAAACCGATTACGAAACTACCGTGCGGAAATATCAGGAATACAAAGGTTATGGAAATGTTTATGACGTGACGGAGTACACCACCACTTGGACCGACAATTACGGTAACAAAACCATGTCGTGCAAAGACATGCAACCTTTCTTTTTTATCGGTCCGCGCATAGCAGCAAGCACCACGCACTTCTTAAAAAATAACTTAATCAGCTCCTACGGCGCAAATATCGGCTACCGAAGTGGAGCTTTGTTTCTGAACGGTTTTTACGAAAAATCAAACATTCATTTCAACGAACCATTTACGCGAAGCACAGATACTGCTGCTCTCAATAGCAATGTTTTTGCACCGCGTTTGGATGGCGAGTTTTCCAAATCCAACAAATATGGGGCGCAAATTGGCGTAGAATTGATTAATTGGATCCAAAGTAAAGACTTCATATACAAAGAAAGTCGGGTAAAAAAAGCGACGGCCTTCACTTCTATCATTTTATTTGCTGGGTACGGACGTGTGAATTTTGGAAGTTTAAATTTCAACTCGGATTCTGGACGTGTTGCCTATGAAAGTTATCTCTTGCAAAATCCCAATTCAACAAGCACCAGTTTTGAAAACGTTCTTTTGACGGCCAAAAATAGTTCGTTTTACAATTTTGGTGTCCAATTTGGTTTTGGTGCAATTGCGTTGAACGTAGAATACAGTTTGTACGCAAATTCCTATAAACCGATGAACAATTGGAATGTAGGTTTGAGTTACAATCTTCCTGTTATCAGAATGGCAAGAGCGCTAAAAGCAGGAAATTTGAAGCGAAAATTACGACAAATGCAATAAGCTGAACAGGATTTAACATGTTTGAATCGATTCTAGAAGCCTGAAATTTTGGTTCGCTTAATCTTTAAAAGAGGTGTTTTTTAAAATCTTAAACAGCTCTAATTTGTCTGGTTCATTGAGATAGGTCAAAACAAAATTCACAGCAAAACCCTCGATAATAGCTGTCATGTACATCTGATGAACTACAATTTCTTCTGTTACCCTTAACTCCAAGTTCATACCGACAAATTCTTTCCCTCCCACCTTTACAGTTTGGTATTCATCGTCAAAAGTATAAGGCAAATCCACTTGTGCAAACAAGGCTTTTGATGCATCCAGATAATCCGTGGCAGTCTCTATATTAGGATGAAGCGAAATGTCTTCAACTATGAAACTAAAGGAAGGATTGGACTTAACCGGGATTTCTGGATCACTTTTATGAATCACCAAAAGCGTGCTAACATTGTTATCAATTACTTGCTGGTACGCTTCTTTTTCTCTTTTCGATGTTTTCAATATGGAAATACCCCTCGACATCATCTTTTTCCGTTCTTTTTTGGAACGCGTGTGCCAACTCGGATTGTATTTGATGGTCAAACCCAAAAAAGGATTGACATATTTTCCATTTTTGTCTTTGTCTTTGTTGATTTTTTTTAGTCGAGGATTGTTTTGCGAATAGGCGGTGTTGTTCAGCAAAAGGAACAGTAGTAGGAAATAGATTAGCTTCATGGTTCTTGTTTAGAATATTTGAAAATTCTGTCCAATGTAACAATAATTTCAAAAAGTGCTTACTGGAAATTTGGTCTTGGTTCAAATTTACAATCTTAAAAAAAATAGTTATAGTAATTTGTACAATAACTATTTTTTATTAATTTAACCCCATCATTCAAAAAAAAGTAAAGCAATTCTACTTTTGAATGTGCTAAAATTGATCATCCAATACGTTTATACTATGAAAAAAATTACCCTCATTATCAGCATCTTGGCAAGCTTTTTGGGCAATGCGCAAAGTTTACCCATTGATTTCGAAAGTGGAGTCACCACGGCCAATTTCATTGATTTTGACGGAGCTGGCGCAACAGTAATGAACAACCCAATGCCTGTTGGCATCAACACGAGTAACACCGTAGCTCGAATAATTCGTAACGGTGGAGCGGTTTGGGCAGGAAGTAAAATTCCACTTTCCGCTAATCTCGATTTTTCTTTGTTGACAAAAATTTCCATGAAAGTTTATACGAATGCCCCAGCCGGAACAGTCGTGAAATTTAAACTAGAAGGAACAGGATCACCAGTAGAAATGGATGCTTTTACAACAACTTCCGGTGTCTGGGAAACCTTGGAATGGGTCTTTGCCGGAACGCCAAATGATCTCAATGAAATCGTATTCATGTTCGATTTTGGCAACGTAGGAGATGGTTCCACCAGTTCTACCTTTTATTTTGATGATATCCAACAAATACCCGGACCTCCTGCTCCTATTCCAGCAACTTTGCCCATTGATTTTGAAGCAAGTGTTGTATCCAGCGACTTTTTGAATTTTGGAGGTGCAGGTGCAACCGTTCTTTCCAATACACAAATTAACGGAATCAACACCAGTGCGACTGTTTGCGAAATAATTAGAAATGGTGGAGAAATTTGGTCGGGTGTCAGACTTACTTTGACCAGCAATATAGATTTTTCAACGCAATGGCATATTACTATGAAAGTTTTTACAGTTGCACCCGTTGGAACGCGACTCAAATTAAAACTGGAAGGAGCACCGAATGAACCCACTTTGGATTATTTGACAACCGTTTCTGGAGCCTGGGAAACAGCAACTTGGAATTTTGATGGCACCTCCAACGATTTCAATAAGATATCCTTCTTGTTTGATTTTGGAAACTTGGAAATGGTTCAGCCACTTCTACTTTTTTAATGGACGATATTCAACAAGTCGTAGGTCCGCCACTTCCAACTCCCAACCCAGCAACACTTCCCATAACTTTTGAAAGCAGTGTTGTATCTTCTGATTTCAGTAATTTTTATGGTGCACAAACAACGGTAATCTCGAATCCTCAAGTTACACCAGACAATTCGAGCACGAAAGTTGGTCATTTCTTGCGCAGCGGTGGTCAATCTTGGGCTCAAAGCAGAATTCAATTGACAGATTTTATGGATTTCAGTGCACAAAGTTTTATTTCCATGAAAGTCTATACTGAAGCGCCAGTTGGAACTTTATTGAAATTTAAAGTGGAAAGCACGGCCTCAGGCGCGGCCAATGAAAAAGATGCGTTGACAACAGTTTCAGGCGATTGGGAAACTTACTATTTCAATTTTGCAGGTGACCCACCGGTTTACAATGTTATTACTTTGATGTTGGGTTACGGAAGTGTTGGTGATGCTGGGCCTAATTCAACATTTCTATTCGATGATATTCAGCAATCATACGATCCAGCTTCAGCGGGTATTTCTGCCATCTCAGAAGTGAATGGGCTACAATATTTTCCAAATCCTGTACACGATGTCTTGACCGTAAGCGCGAATGACAACATTACAGCTATACATATTTATGATTTACTCGGTCATGAAGTTAGCGTGTTGCATCCAAATGCTCAATCTGCGGCAGTCTCTGTAATTGATTTTCCGCGAGGAATTTACGTAACGAAAATAGCGACGGAAGATAAGGTAAGTGTGGTTAAATTCTCTGTGGAGTAAAATCTTTCGTAGGAGTTCAATTGTGGTTAGCTAATTACTTTTTGCTATGGTTGGTGATTCCTTGTTTTGTTAGGAAGCTTGTTGCGCAAATAGGCCTTTGGCGAATAAAATCAATAATTACATGCAAATATTATAAGGATAATGTTGATGGCCTGTGAAAATATAATATTTGATTCTCAAGTCAACTAAATAATAAAAATTTAAATATTTAGATTTTTATAAAGCTTTATGTTTTCAGATCGTTAAGTTTTTATGTGAGTACAAAAAAACCAATTTATCTTGAATTCCCAGAATCAATTCACTCCAACTCCTACCCTCGATTCATCCAAATCTCCCAAGCCCGCAAAGCCTGTTGCTCCAACATGGCTTGCCCATTCAAAATCGTGGCGCCATTTTGTTCGGATTTCTCGAGAAATAATGTTTTCGCTGGATTGTAAATTAAATCCACGACCAAATGTTCGGCGGTTAATTCTTCGAAAGGTAAAGTTGGACATTTCTCAACTTTTGGGAACATGCCAAGAGGTGTCGTATTGACAATCAATTTACAAGCGCGAAGCATGTTACCGTTGATTTCATCATAGCCAAACTGCTTTTCTCCTTTTGGGTTCCGACTGATAAAAAGCACATCGATTCCCAAATTTTCAAGAACATAAACAACGGCTTTACTTGCTCCGCCTGTGCCGATAATTAATGCTTTTTCGTGGTGAAAAGTAAGAAAAGGTTTAACGGATTGTGCAAAACCAAAAGCGTCGGTGTTGTGTCCGATCCAACGATTATTTTTGCGGACAATTGTATTCACCGCACCTATCTTCTGCGCTTCTTCTGAAAGTTCGTCTAAAAAGGGAATAACCGCTGTTTTATAAGGAATTGTGACATTCAAACCGACTACATTTTCGATTTCAAAAACGTCCTTTATTTTGGCAATATCTTCGATTTCAAAATTTCGATATTCTGACTCAAGTCCTTGTTTAGCAAAAAGTTCTGTGAAGAATTTCTTCGAAAAAGAATGTCCCAGTCGTTCTCCAACTAATCCGTATATCTTCATGCTTTTTTCGTACCCAAACGTTCCATCAAGAGAACCAAAGCCAAACCACCGATAGCACAACAGATTGCGCCGATAATTTGTGGGTCTCCTGCAAAATCTGTTGGAACCACATTCGTCATCATCCAGTCTTCTTTTCCATCCGAATGGACCACCAATGGCTCGTTGCCAACTCTTACCTTCCAAGGCCAAACTTTGTAAAGAGAGCCTATCATGAATCCAGATAAAGTGGCGATTGTCAATTCTTTATACTTCGAAAAAAGAAATTTCAACAAGCGCGCAAAAGAAAGGATACCGACCAGACAGCCTGCCATAAAAATTAAAATTGTAGCGATTTCTTTATTCTTCAAGGCATCCAAAACAATATGATATGAACCCATTAAAACCAAGATAAAAGCTCCTGAAATTCCCGGCAAAATCATCGCACAAATGGCAATGCAACCGCTGAGAAAAATATACCAACTACCATTTACAGAAGCGGTCGTTTCAATAGAAGAAATGTACATCGCTACTATTGTTCCAAGTGCGAATACAGAAATCACAGGAATCGTCCATTTGGAAATCGTTTTGCCAATTAAAATGGCGCTAGCAATGATCAAACCGAAAAAGAAACTCCAAATCAAAACCGGGTGAAATTCCAAAAAGTAAGTGACCACTTTTGCTAAAGTCAGAATAGCTATGGCAATTCCAGCGAATAAAAACACAAAAAATGTTCCGTTGATGTGCTCCCAAAACGCCTTCACACCATCTTTACGCAAAACTTTAATCGCTCCTAAATTAATGTTGTTAATGGAATCGATTAACTCCTCATAAATACCTGTGATGAAGGCAATTGTTCCACCTGAAACGCCCGGAACAACATCCGCAGCTCCCATTGCGATTCCTTTTAAGGTCAACAAAGCATTTTGTGGCAAAGTTCTTTTCATCAGTATGTTTCTAGTTGATTATCAATTTCTGCTATCCAATTCATCAGTCCGCCTTCAAGAACATGGAGATTTTCAAAACCCAGTTCACATTCCATTAAATTGGCAACCGCCTCAGCCCGCGATCCACTTTTGCACATCACAACTATAGACTTTGTTTTGTCAATTTCTTGAAAGCGTGTGACCATTTCCGCCATAGGAATATGCACAGCTTCAATCGCACAAATGTCCCATTCGTATTGCTCACGAACGTCAACTATCAACCAATTTTTTGAAGTTTGAAGTGCCTTATGCAACTCCTTTGGTGCAATCCATTGCATGCAGAAAAATTTTCGGCAAATATACAGCTTATAAAATTTGAACTATGATTTCCCCCAGAATAAATAACCACCCCAAAAAAACAACTCCTCCAGTCCTCTGTCCTAATATCCTAAAGTCTTAACATCCTAAAAAGTCCCAAAATCCAACCTCATCGAACCTTCAAAGACAAAGTCATCACAAAAGTCGCTACCAACTCATTCTTCGTATTGAAAGCTTCCACATAAATATCCTCATTTTGGCGATCACCTGTTTTTTGAGAAGTTTCCATTTGTTGGGCAATCTTTTTTCCTTCATTGCAAATAAAAGTCACGTCAGTTTCAGCTCTCATGAGAAAATCGGCCTTACATGATTTGAAAGCCAAAGAAAGATTCAACCCTTTTTCCACACCCAAATAATAGGCGTGAATACCTGCTGCGGTATCTGCTCCAACGGCTAATGCTCCAAAATACATGGAATTCAAATGATTCTTTGTTCGTCGGCGCAACTTTATTTTCATGACCACTTTTTCGTCATCAATAGATATCAATTTGGGACCAGTGAAACCGAGAATTGGAATTTTAAATTTGCCGAGCAGCCAAATGTTTCGTCTCAATTTGGAATAAGAAATTTTATTGGCCATTGTATTCTGCTTTAAGTTGTTCGACAATTTCAGATACTTTTCTTATGCTTTTTACGTGCTCTATGCTCGGACCTGCGCACCAAACTGTTTTGTATGTAGAACTGAATGCCGCTTTTTGCAAAGACTTCATTCCCTTGAAAAAAGTGAAAGCTTTGATCCATTTTTTCACCCGTTTGTTCTTGTTCAAAAAGCGTTCTAACCAGTTTTGTTTAGTTCCAATTTTCTCGACATAAGGCGTTTGAATAACTGTACAAGGCGTTCCAGAAAGTTTGGTTGTCATCACAATATCTTTTGCTCCATAATCAACGCAAGCTTGTTTGTATTCCTGAGAAACCGGAGCTTCTTCCGTAGCAATGAAAATACTTCCCATCGAAATACCAGCGGCTCCTTTTTCAATAATTCCTTTCAATTCCTGACCCGTACCAATTCCTCCAGCCGATAAAACTGGAATTTTACAATTCTCCACAAGCATAGGAACCAATTCGTTCATCGGAATTTTTCCAGCGTGTCCTCCCGCTTCTTTGTTCACGGCTATCAGCGCATCCGCACCCAATGACTCCACTTTTTGCGCATATTTCAAATCAGTGACATCACAAAAAACTTTCGTTCCCACCTTGTGTGCCTCACGGATTGTTTCTTCCGGCGAACCCAACGAAGTGATAATAAACGCCACTTTTTCCTCGCAACAAACCTTTAGTTGTTCCTTGTATAGAAAGTTGGATTGGTTCACAATCAGATTGATACCAAATGGACCATCGACTTGTGATTTGATGTTTTGAATCGCTTTTCGCAACTCATCCGTCGACCTATAATTCAACGCTGGAATGGCTCCAGTTATACCAGATTTTACAGCTTCAATCGTCATCTTTTCATTGGAAACCAGAAACATAGGTGCCATGATCACAGGAAAATCAATATTCAATAATTCACAAAGTGCGGGACGTGTCATAAGAGAAATTTACTATGCAAACATAATAAAATTAATCCAAGAAGTCAACATTTCGAGTATGAAAATGGAATGTAATGGAACACGGATTAAGCGGATGAGACGGATGTTTCTTTTGAACTATAACTGAACCTGCAGTAAAAACAGACAATTTGTGTTCAATTTAAACAAAAAAAATCCGTAAAATCAGCAACATCAGCCCAATCCGCGTTCCATATGCACATAATCCGTAAATTTGCTCATGCAAAATCTAAAAGTTTGGCTTGAAGCATTTCGTTTGCGCACCTTGCCGCTTTCTCTCTCCGGAATAATTCTGGGTTCCGCCATCGCAAATTCTCTAGGCTATTGGGATACAAAGATTTTCATTCTCAGTCTATTTACGACTATTTTCCTGCAAATTCTTTCCAATTTAGCCAACGATTTAGGTGACCACCTAAAAGGCACGGACAATGAAAACAGAGTCGGACCAGCTCGCGCTACACAGACTGGAGCCATTTCGGCAAAATCCATGAAAAATGCCGTCAGCCTCTTTGCGAGTCTCAGTCTTATTTCAGCAGGATTGTTGATTTACTTTTCTGGAAGTGCCATGACTTCGGGTAAAATTTGGCTGTATGTTTTTCTAGGTATTGGTGCTGTTTTGGCAGCTATGATGTACACTTTGGGCAAAAAAGCTTACGGATACAACGGTTTAGGAGATATTTTTGTTTTTATATTTTTCGGACTGGTCAGCGTCATCGGCGTCTACGGATTGTATGCACCCGTTTTTTACTGGCAAATCATTCCACCAGCAATTGGCATAGGATTATTAAGTACAGCCGTTCTCAACCTCAACAACATGCGCGATTCGGTGAATGATGCCAGCTCAAATAAAAGAACCATGGTGGTCAAAATGGGCTACGAAAATGCGCGCGTTTATCACACCTCCTTGATTTTGATTGCCTGCTTTGCCTTCACATATTCGGCACTTTGGTTTGGAAAAAATGGCTTGTGGATGATTTTCGTGCTCATTCCTCTCCTCTTTCACCTGAAGCGTGTTCTGGAAGTAGAAGAGCCTGCCAAATTGGATCCAGAATTGAAAAAAGTCGCTTTAAATACTTTTGCCATCGCCATACTTTTTGGTGTTCTCATCAATATCAAATTCGATCTTGCACATGCTTTTGTGCGATTATTCAACTAATCATTTTCTGAACTTACAGTGTCCCTTTCTTTCCAACATAAAGTCTTTCAATTCAAAACGCCTAGTGGAACATCGAGAGGTATTTTAACGGAAAAACACGCCTGGTTTTTAGCATTGGATTTCGCAGGTAAAAAGGGAATTGGAGAATGTAGCATCATCGCGAGATTGTCACCAGATTTCGAAAGTAAAAAACAGTACGAAGAACTTTTGGATACATTCAAATCAGCTCTTGAGAAAATTGATTTTCAGTCGCTACGTCATTTGAAGGAAATAGCCCTTCTAGAAGCTGTTCGAGCAGAAACGTCGATTTATGCAAATTTTGGACAATATCCTTCCCTTATTTTCGGATTTGAAACAGCCTTACTCAATTGGGCGAGCGGAGAAAATGAAGTGTTTTTTGACACAGCCTTCACGCGAGGAAAAGCAAAAATTCCTATCAACGGATTGGTTTGGATGGGAAGCATGACCTTCATGTGCGCACAAATGCATGAAAAGGCAGAACAAGGTTTTGATTGCATCAAGATGAAAGTCGGAGCGATTGATTTTGCCACGGAAATAGAAATCTTAGAAGATTTTCGGGTTAAGCATTCTCCTGAAGAAATGATTCTTCGCGTAGATGCAAACGGTGCTTTTTCAGAATCAAATGTCAGGGAAAAACTCAAGGCGCTTTCAAAATATGGGATTCATTCCATTGAACAACCCATTGCTCCCGGTCAACACGAACTTATGGCTACTTTGTGTGCTGAAAATATCATTCCCATTGCTTTGGACGAGGAATTAATCGGCATCCATTCCACCGAAGTTAAAAAGGCTTTATTGGATAAAATCAAACCGCAATACATCATTCTAAAACCGAGTCTGCACGGTGGATTGCTCTCTTGCCAAGAATGGATACAACTCGCCGAAGTACGCAATATCGCTTGGTGGATGACTTCTGCCTTGGAATCGAACGTAGGATTGGCATGTATCGCCCAATACACCTCAACTTTCCCCATCAACAAACACCATGGATTGGGAACTGGAAGTTTGTACATAAATAATATTGAATCTAAACTAAAAGTAGAAAACGGATTTATTTTCTACGATATTTAAACTTGTTATTTCTTTTCAAAAACTGTTGATTTGCCAAAGCTAACAATTAAAACCATTCGAGTTTTTGTCGCATCTTGAATGGTAAAAGCATCCTGCAAATAACCGTAACTCGAAGAAAAAAGACTCCCTTTTGGCGAAATAGTCATCCGGCCGTCGCGAATCGTATAACCAATCGCATCAGCATACGTTTCTGTTTCCGTAGTTCCATTATTGTCATAAGATATGGTATAAATAAAAGAACCTTCGCCCGTCCCATTTTTACCTTTTATTAAGGTTAAAATTCCTTTCTCAGGTGCCACAACAGGTTCATCATAATACGTCAACATATTCCACTCACCATCCAACTGACGACTAGTTCGTTGATCTTTATTACAAGCAGTTAATGATACAAATAGAATCAGAATCGAAAAGAAAACATTTTTTTTCATGTTAGAGTAATTTAGGTTCAAATTTTCAATAAATATAAACGATAAAACTGTAAAAGGTAAACATTATTTAATCAATACTAATCGCTGCTGAGAAACACCCTCAAAATTTGGCTGGCTCAAAACTATCGTATATATTCCATTGGCAAATTCACTCGTATTCACCTTCCATTCACTAGTTACCTTGTCGATTTTTTCTGTTTTGATGGTTTTTCCGTTGATATCCAGAATTGAAAATTGATAACCATAAAGATTGTCGCTAGAGGTAATCATAAAACTCTCCTTCGTTGGATTTGGATATACCGTGAAATAAAGGTCTTTCTCTTCCAGTCCAATGCCGGAAATACCTTTGTGAACCGTGAAATCATCAAAATAAAAACCATCCATATTCACACCACCGTCTGATCGAAGTTGAAATCTAACTTTAATCGTTTCGCCTAAATAGTCAGATAAAGAAATTTCTTCGCGAACCCAATCTTTTGTTCCTTCATAAACGGGTTTTCCATTCGGTTGAACAGAACCATTTCCGCCAACACCCGGAACAGTATAAAGTCCGCACTGTCCTATCCAACTGTTTCCTCCATCGATAGAAACTTGAAACTGGCAAAAGTCGTAATCGGCTTCAATTTCCCACTTTGCATAAAAACTGACGTCGGCATATGTCGCATTCGTCAAATCTATATCCGTATTAAAAGTGAAAATTTTATCGGCATTGTTGGTGTAATTTGTAGGGTTGCTTCCCGATTCAGAATCGCTGTAGGCCTGAGACGGTGAAAAGACAGTATGTCCTTCAGTTGTCCAGTTTCCAGACCACAAACCTGGCGTTGACGCATCATCTGCGATTAAAACAGGATAGGTTCCAAATAATTTGATAATCGTATCACGGTGTGTCCAATTCGGATAAAGGGTTTCTAGTACATATTTCACCGTGTCATTAATGGCAATTCCTGAGGAAAGTGTGTAACTAAACACGCCAGCTTGCGGAGTGATTTGGGCCAAATCGTATGTCAAAGGTCCGCTAATAGTTGCTATGTTTTGTAAGGGTTGAATTTGAACAATAACTGCCCCAGTATCCAAACCAATTCTTTCTGCTACATGATTGAAATTCGCCGTTGCACTGGCCAATCTTTGCGGATCCTGATCTTCAACTATCAAATAACGATGTGCGATGTGCGACAACATTAAATTCGGAAAAAGCATGTTGACAGAATTCGGAATGATTTTGTTAACCGGTGGCCAAAATCCTTCCGATGCCGTCCCGATTTCTGGCGTCATGGCCAATATTTTCGGTTTTACTGATAAATCCGACTTATACATGTAATCATCTGAATCACCCGAAGCTTCATAAAGCGATGAGGATTTCATATTCGTATAACCATTGTAATGAACCATGTATCCTGTAAAACGATCGAAATAATTGTGATCTACTGCAAATTCACTTGTCGTTGTTCCAATAGGAAAAAGGATATCGTCGCTATACGTATGGGCGTTAAAAGCCAATTTAAACTCATGATTTTCGCAAAACCATTTCATAGCCTGCGTTTCTGGTTCTGAAAAAGGACCCGTTCCTGGATACGTATCATTATTAAGATTAAAACTAACCCCTGTTGTTCCCCAACCATAGGAGTAATTGCGATTCAAATCAACACCTTTATTAAAAGTACCTACGTCACGTCGATTTTTTCTGTGCATCCCACCACCATTTGGATCAGTGCTCTCATTGTACAAATATCCATCTGGATTAACGCAGGGAACGAAATACATCTCCGTATTATCGACCAAATATTGAATTTCAGAAGAGCCAGCATAATTTTCCAGCAAATACCACATATAAAAAATGGTCGCTGTCATCGAGTTCGGTTCACGTGCATGATGAACAGCCGAATACAAAACTTCTTTTTCATTCGCTTCATCAATAGTTGGATTGTCGGAAATGCGGACCCAATAGATAGGACGACTTTCTATGGTTTGAAAAGTATCGATTGGTGCTCGAAATGAAATCAAATTCGGGTACAGTGCCTGCATGGAATCTAAATTATCCAGCATTTCTTGATAGGTGTAAAATCCACCCATGCTACCCAATTGAAAATTATCAGGAATCGTCGGGTCATACGTATTGGATGCATTTGGTAAACAAACCGCATTTTTCGTTTCTAATTCTAAATTCTTGTTTTGATTCACATAATGTTCTTTTACGTCTGTAATCAATATTTCAATATCGAAATTGTGCTCGCGCAACAAAGAGATTTCTTCTGAAGAAAAATCTGAAATGAAAAAATAACCTCTTTTGTGTTCTCCGTGATCGACAGCCAAACCAAGTTGGCTCATAAGCTGAATACCCGCTTCGTCGGTATTTACTTTAACCCGTGAGTATTCTTGTGCAGAAATGAAAGTGCTAAAAGTTAAAAAAAGGAGACTTAAAAAAATGCTTTTCATGCGATTCAATTAGATATATATTCATACAAAGAAACGCAATTTTGTAAGAGAAAAAAATAATCTTTCATAGCATTATTGCAATCAAAAAGACCGCCATTCTCCCTAAGAATTGTTAAGAAAAAAACAGCATATAAGGAATTCCTTAAATTTGAATATCAAAAACAAAGTATCATGAGCAATAGCAAAGTAGGATTCGGAAATATTTTTTGGCCAAGTTTTCTGGCAGCACTTATCGTTTCGATAATTGGAATCATCATTTTCGTGGTGGCAACCTTTGGAATTATTGGAAGCTTCGCAAGTATGGGTGAATCTAGTTCCTCCGTTAATCCTGGCGCCAATTCAGTCCTTCACATGAAACTAGATGGACAAATTGCGGAAAGAACCAGTACGAAATTCAACCCTAGTACATTTTCCTTGGACAACAAAATAGGTCTTGCGGATATTCTAGAAGGACTAAAACTTGCTGCGAAAGATCCAAAAATCAAAGGACTTTACATCGAAATTGACGGTTTATCCTGCAATTATGCCACCGCTAGAGAAATCCGTCGCGGAATTGATGCGTTTGAAAAATCTGGGAAATTTACCATTGCATACAATTCAGGTGAGGTGATTACGCAAAAAGAATATTATGTTTCCTCAGCGGCCAACACGGTATATGGCTTTCCAAGCAGTAACCTCGAAATCATGGGATTAGCAGGTGAAATGTCTTATTTCAAAGGGACCTTGGACAAATTGGACCTAGAAGTACAAATCATTCGTGGACGCGATAACGATTTTAAAAGTGCGGTTGAACCATTCTTTTTAAGCAAAATGAGTGATTCAAGCCGCTTGCAATTGCAAACCTACATCAATTCAATCTGGTCAGTGTACAAAGGTGATGTCGCTGCATCCAGAAATATTCAAGCTTCAGAATTGGACAGAATCGCTGATGGAATGCTGGTTACAGACGCAACGGATGGTGTGAAATACAAATTGCTCGACGCTACTAAATACCGCGATGAAGTCATGAGTGAACTGAAAGGTAAACTCGGATTAAAATCTGACGCGAAAATTGCCATGGTTGATTTTGAAAAATTCGCCAGTAAAAATGTAAAAAGAGACCAAATAGCGAAAGGAACAAAAGGCAATATCGCCGTGATTTTAGCGGAAGGCGACATTTCAGTTGATGGCGACGGTTTAACGTCCAAAGACATTTGCAAACAAGTGAAAGCTGCTCGTGAAAACAAAAACATAAAAATTGTTGTGCTTCGAGTGAACAGTCCAGGTGGTAGCGCCTTGGCTAGTGACGAGATTTGGCGAGAGGTG
Organism: Crocinitomicaceae bacterium; assembly: GCA_041751955.1. Taxonomy (GTDB): domain Bacteria; phylum Bacteroidota; class Bacteroidia; order Flavobacteriales_D; family Crocinitomicaceae; genus UBA2040. The sequence continues at coordinate 37,305 of JBGSIB010000002.1, read as the reverse complement.
AAATTGACCAATAAAACGAAAAAAGTAATCGTTTCCATGGGTGATGTAGCCGCTTCTGGCGGATATTATATTTCTGCTCCAGCTTATAAAATATTCGCTGAACCGTCAACAATTACGGGATCTATCGGTGTTTTTGGTATGATTCCTTATACGGGAAAAATGTTCGAAAACAAATTGGGCGTTTCTTTTGACAGAATATCAACCAACAAACACGAGGCCCTTTCTACCAATCGAAAATTGACGCCAGAAGAATTGGAAATTATACAAGGAGAAGTCAATGAAATCTACGATGATTTCCTTTTGCGCGTAGCAGAGGGACGCAACATGACCAAAGAAGAAGTGAACAAAATTGCTCGCGGAAGAGTTTGGGCAGGAAAAGATGCTGTAAAAATTGGTTTGGTTGACGAACTTGGCGGTTTGGAAGATGCCATTCGTTACGCTGCAAAAACTGCTGGAATTTCTTCAGACAAAATGAGTGTACTTTATTATCCTCTGCGCAAAAACGACAAATGGGAAGCAATTGCCGAAGCCATCGCTGAATCAGAAGAAAAAGCCGTGGTGAAAACGCAAAAAATGCCAAATGTCTTCATGCAATCCTACGAACAATGGCTGCACATTGAAGGCATGATGGGGATTCAAATGCGATTGCCTTTCGAATTGACGGTGCGCTAGTATTTTATTGGTAATCAGTGTCTTTAAATCAACTTCTCAATAAGTTTCGGTTGAGATAATCTGTTTGGCTGAGCAACGGTTTATAAGCCTATATCCGACTCTGAACCGTATACAAATCGTAGTATCTGCCTTTTTTCGCAATCAATTCGTCGTGTTTGCCCGTTTCTACAATTTTGCCTTGTTCCACCACCAAAATTTGGTCGGCTTGTTGAATGGTGCTCAAACGGTGAGCGATAACGAATGTGGTTCTGTTTTTGATCAAGGTCTGCAAACTCTTTTGAATGAAAGATTCACTTTCGGTATCTAAATTGGAAGTTGCTTCATCCAAAATGATGATTCTCGGATTGGCCAACAAGGCTCTCGCTATACTGATTCTCTGTTTCTGTCCACCCGATAATTTCACGCCTCGTTCTCCGATTACGGTATCCAATCCTTCGTCAAATCGGTCGGTGAATTCATTTACATACGCTCCTTTCACTGCTATTTGTAGTTCTTCTTCTGTCGCGTCGGGACGAGGGAATAAAATATTTTCGCGGATCGTGCCTTGGAACAAAAAGTCGTCCTGCAACACAACGCCGAGGTTTCTTCGGAAAGAGGACAAACTTACTTCTGCCAAATCAAATCCATCCAAGGTAACTTTTCCGCTGTCAGGTGTCAAAAATGTAGCCGCCAAACCAGCAATCGTTGATTTTCCAGAACCTGAAGAACCAACTAAAGCCGTGATACTTCCCGCATTGGCTTCAAAGGAAATGCCGTGCAAAACTTCTTTATCGTCGTCATAAGCAAATCGAACATCGTCAAAAACAACGTCACCTTTTATTTCTTCCAATTGTATGGTGCGAACTTCTGGATCGTCCTCTTCCTTCATGTTCATCAATTCTTGCGTTCGATCCAAACCGGCCATTGCTTCCGTCAATTGACTTCCGATATTACTCATTTGAACGATCGGCGCAATCATGAAACCTAAAAGCAAAGTAAATTGAAGAAACTCACCCTTCGTCATGGCATCGCCTATCATGTAATATCCACCAATGCCCATTATTCCAGCCGAAGCGATTCCCAATAACAAAGTGGCGGAACTCGACATCGCAGCCGTTGCCGTTAAACTTTTCTTGACGTTTTGAAATAATTTCTCCACTCCATTTTCAAAAGATAAATTTTCTTGTTCTTCTGCATTAAAAGCTTTGATGACGCGAACACCATTCAATGTTTCGGTCAAACGCCCCGTAACATCAGCATTGATTTTCCCGCGATCTCTGAAAATAGGACGTATATAACCAAAGGCTTTCAAAGCGATAAAAGCGAACAAAGCAACAGGAACCAAAACGAAAAATGTCATCCAAGCATTGATTTCGATGAGTAAAACAAGCGCAACAATGGCAGTGAACGTTCCTCCAACCAATTGCACCAAGCCTGTTCCAACAATATTTCGAACACCTTCCACATCTGTCATAACACGTGATACTAATGCACCTGATTTATTGTCATCGAAAAAGCGAATAGGAAGCGAAAGGAGCTTGCGTTGAACTTGCGTTCTCAAATTAGAGATCAAACGCTGCGCTTCAACACTGAGCAAACGTGTCAGCGAAAAGGAAGAAAGGGATTGAATAATGATAGCTGCAACAACAATAATGACCAAATTCCAAAGCAAGGCAGAATCTTTGTTCGGAATGACAGTATCTAGTAGTTCTTTACTCGCGAATGGCAAAATTAATCCTGACAAACTGCGAACAACAATCAGAAAAAGACCAACTCCAACTATCTTTTTTCTGGGCCAAATAAACTCTTTGAACGCCCATTTAAAGGACACATTTGACTTCTTTTTGGCTTTTTTTTCCGCTTTTTTATTTTCGCTCATGCGCGAATCCCGACGAATTTTAAGCCAAAATTATTTTTGTGACGAAATGGCAGTAAGTAATAAGGGAAATTAACGCGAAAACTAAGCATCAACCCTTTGCGACCTTTTCTTCTCTGCGGTTCAACAAAACGAGCTAGCCAACCCGCACCAAGCTTATTCTTCCCCCTGTTTCCTTAATTTTATATGAACCAATAGAAGAATTAATCTCTTGTTTAGGTTTCGCAGCACAAATATCCATGAACCGTATCGTATTCGTCACGAATTCTATGACGCCATTCTCAATTTTATACGTACCCGAAACTTTCACCCGGCAATCGTTTCCGCAACTATTTTGATTAAACGCGATAAAGCTTCCATCATCATTCAATTGCAAAAAATATCCCCATGGATGAATATCGGCTTGGGTCAAATTAACAGATTCAATCTTTGGTGACCAGCCATAATCCGTGGAACCGATTACTACATCTGTCTTGAATTTCTTGCCGACTAATTCAGCTGTTTTGTCCGTTTGCGCGACCGAACTGAAAGCCAAAAAGAGCAATAATAAGGTAATGAGTATGTTGTTCATGCTATTGTATTTTCTTTCAGTACAGGAAAAGAACATTTTCGTTCAATTTTATTTCGCTTATTTTGAATCATTCCGTTTTAAACTTTTTTGATTTGCGCGCTTGATAAAATCGTAAATTTGCATTCCAAAAATTGGCATTAAACGCATGACACCAAAATTTCATTCTTTAAAAGTAAAAGAGGTCATCAAGGAAACGGAAGATTGTGTTTCCATTGCTTTTGACGTTCCCACGAATCTGATAGACGATTACGCTTATGTTTCAGGTCAGTATTTGACCCTAAAAACAGACATCAAAGGTGAAGACATTCGAAGATCATATTCGCTTTGCTCCGCTCCATTTCAAAACGAATGGCGTGTGGCGGTAAAACAAGTTGAAGGAGGTAAATTCTCTACTTTTGCCAACGATATTATAAAGGCGGGGGACGAATTGGAAGTAATGACGCCAACCGGAAATTTTAAAGTAGAAATTGACCCAAAGAACAAAAAAAGCTATGCCTTGTTTGCAGCTGGATCAGGAATCACACCTGTTCTTTCTATTTTAAAAACCATTTTGAGAGAAGAGCCCAATAGCCAAGTTAGCTTGTTCTACGGAAATAAAAATACAGGAAGCATCATTTTTCGAGAGGAAATTGAAGCTTTAAAAAACCGCCACCTGGACAATTTCCGCATCATTCACATTTTATCGCGTGAAAGTCTGGGAAATAAAATCCAAAAAGGAAGAATTAACGGTGAAAAATGTGACGATTTATACAACACATTTTTAAGTCATGAAGGCGTGGATGAAGCATTTATTTGCGGCCCAACAGACATGATTTTCTCCGTTAAAAAGTCCTTGGAATCCATGGGCGTTGATGAAAAAAATATCCATTTCGAACTTTTCACTGCTGGAGATGTTGAACCTACCAAAGCGGTAATCGAAGCAGCCAAACATGATGTAGAATCCAACATGATTGTGATTATCGATGGCGACGAATTCCCTGTGAATTTGCAAGCTGGAGAAAAAATATTAGACGCCGCTTTCGCCGCAGGAGCAGATTTGCCTTTTGCGTGTAAAGGTGGTGTTTGTTGTACATGCAAGGCAAAAGTTATAGAAGGAAGCGCTCGAATGGATGTTAACTTCGCTTTAGACGAGCAAGAAGTTGCCGACGGGTACATTTTGACTTGTCAAGCGCATCCAACGAGTGAGAAAATAATTGTATCATTTGACGAATAAGTAATATGGGATTGTTTAGCAGAAATAAGAAAAAAGAAAATAAACTTCCGCGTGGATTCTATGAAGTTCAAATCAAAGAACTTCGCCATATTACGGAAGATGCTGTGCAAGTTGTTTTGGATATTCCAAGCGAACTCAAAGACAAATTCACCTTCATTCCGGGACAGTATTTAAACTTCTCTATCTCTTTGAATGGTGAAGAGCATCGTCGTTCGTATTCTATTTGCAGTGGGACGGATGAAGATTTATCCATTGGCGTTAAAGCGATTGAAAATGGACTTATTTCTAACTTTTTCAAAAAAGAAGTTCAGGTTGGTGACACTATTTTGTGCAGCAGTCCTGAAGGAAATTTTAAATTAGAAGACGGACATCGAAATGTTGTTGCCTTTGCAGGAGGAAGTGGAATTACACCTATTCTTTCCATCGCAAAAAAATTGCAAAAAACGGGCGGAGATATGCACTTGGTTTATGGAAATCAAAATCAAGAAGCGACAATGTTTAAAGACGAAATTGAAGGTCTTTCTCGAGTAAAAACAAATATTTATTATCAGAATTCAGAAACAGAGCACCCAAGAATGGGCTTGTTGGATAGAGAAACTGTTCACGCTTATATCAAAGAACATCTTGACATTTTAAAAGCGGACGCATTTTTCCTTTGCGGACCGTTGGCCATGATTGAAGGTGTTCAAGAGAAATTAGCAGAATTTGGTGTTCCCAAAGAAAAAATCAAATTGGAATTGTTTACAGCGCCAAGCCCAGATGAAGTAGCTCCTGCTGTCGACGGAACTGAAGAAGTTGCCAGCGAAGTAACGGTTATTTTAGAAGGTGAACGCATTGATCTTTCCTACAAACCGAAAGGAAAAGGAATTTTGGACCAATTGAACTCCGAAGGTTATGACCCTCCTTACTCTTGTAGAGGTGGAGTTTGTAGTTCATGCAAATCGAAAGTTTTAGAAGGTTCTGCCAAAATGAAATTGAATTATTCATTAACGGATGAAGAAGTGGCTGAAGGTTATATTCTATGCTGCCAAGCTGTTCCTACATCCAATAAATTGACCATTTCCTTCGATGAATAAGATAGTTGTTGTAGGCACGAGCAGAGGAATCGGGAAAGAACTAGTACTCGAACTAGCCCGAAATCCAGACAACGAAGTTCACGCTTTGTCGCGCAACAACAACTTAGAATTCTGCAATTTCACCAACGTTCTCTTTCATCCATTTGATTTGGCCTCTGAAAGCGTTCGCGAAGATGCGAAAACAATTTTTGAATCCATTGGAACATTCGATTTTATGGTGAATAATGCAGGTAAATTGGTCAATAAACCTTTTACCGAAATCTCAACCGAAGAATTGCAATCTTGTTATCAAGTCAATGTTTTAGGGGTTTTTCAAACCATGCAAGCGGCCGTTTCTTTCCTTAATCCTGAAGGTTCACATGTAGTGAATATCAGTTCGATGGGTGGTTTTCAAGGCAGTTTAAAATTTGCTGGTTTGAGCGCATATTCTACCTCAAAAGCAGCCTTGTGTAGTTTTACGGAATTGTTTTCCGAGGAATACAAAGACACTAAAATTGCGATGAATTGCTTGTGTTTAGGCGCGGTGCAAACTGAAATGTTAAGCGAGGCTTTTCCAGGATACGAGGCTCCTCATCAACCGGAAGAAACAGCAAAATATATTGCTGATTTTCTCTTTACAGGCTATCGTTTTTTTAGAGGTAAAATTTTGCCGCTTTCCATTAGCAATCCTTAATTCATCGATTCAAACTTTTACTGGGCTGAATTTCTTTTGTTTCAGCCAATTTTTTGCTTAATTTCATGGAAGAAATGAAAAATCTGAAGTTTTTCTTCTTTCTTGCCATCCTGTTTTTGTGCGGTAATTTGCGCGCACAAGATATTCATTGGTCGCAATTTGTGGATAATCCGCTGTATCTAAGTCCGGGTCAAGCTGGTAACTTTTCAGGAGATTTTCGTTTTATAGCCAACTATCGTGATCAATGGAGAAGTGTGACCATTCCTTATCAAACTTTGTCGGTATCCTTCGACAGTCGTTTTCAAACAAAGCGAGAAATTGGTTATGGCCTCTTGGTATTTCACGATGTGGTTGGTGACGGAAAATTGAGAACTTTGGAAATTCAAGCGAACGCAAATCTTCCTTTTTATCTGAACAGTGATTCCTCTCTGGTTTTTCGTCCTGGCGTGAATATCGGCATGAATCAACGTCGCTTGAACCCGTTTCCCTTAACCTTTGATAATCAGTTTGATGGTGTAATGTTTGATCCTAGTTTACCCACTAACGAAACTTTTCAAACCGACAGCAAAACCAATCTCTCAACAGGACTTGGAACTGTTCTAGACTGGAAAATAGACCCTAAAAACAAGTTAAACACGGGAATAGGATTTTACAATTTGAATCGTCCAAATCAAGGTTTTTTTGGTGAAAAAATAACACGTGATATCCGAGGAAACTTTTTTGCACATTATGATCTAAGCCTTCGAAAAGACATCATTCTTTTGCCGGCTGTGAATGTTTCGTTCCAAGGAAAGTATAGAGCAATCGTTTTAGGATCATCGGTAAAATATTTGTTGAGCAATCAAAAAACAGTTTATAGAGCTATTCAAGGTGGTGTTTGGTATCGTTTCAAAGATGCGGCTTATTTCTCTGTCGGAATGGATTACCAAGATTGGTTTTTTGGGGTGAGTTATGATATGAATTTTTCAAAATTGACCCAAGCCAGCGGCGCTCGTGGTGGAATTGAATTTGCCGTTCGCTATATTCACCGCTCGCTCAAACCCAAAAAAATAGTACATAGAGTATGTCCAGATTATATTTGATACTCATTTTTCTGGGTGCATTTTCCTTCGGCTCTTTTGGTCAAACGGAATTGAGCAAATACCTGAAATATGCCCAAGAACAATATGAAAAAGGTGATTTCTATTACGCACTTGATTATTATCAGAAAGCTTTAGAAATTGATTCCAATTCTGTTGCAATACTTTGGTCCTACGCGGAAACACTTCGTGCTTACAAAGATTACCGCAACGCCGAAAAATATTATGCGAAAGTTTATGCCAAAGAAACCACGCTAATTTATCCGGCAAGTCTTTTGCAATTGGGACTCATGCAGAAGCAAAATGGCAAATACGATGAAGCACTAGAAACCTTCAAACTCGCCAAAAAAAAATACGCCAAAAGCAAAAAAGACTATCTCTATCAAAAAGCGAAACGCGAAATAGAAAGCTGTTTGTGGGCAAAAGACCAAACAGAAGGTCAGTATCCTATTCAACATTTAAACGATGATATCAACTCAAAAGATGCTGAATTTGGCCATTTGATTTACAAAGATTGGCTCATTTTTTCTTCCTTGAAAGCCGATTCAGTTTCCAGCAGTGAAGAAGTTTACGATAAAAATTACTATACCCATTTGTATCAAAAATCCCTTTTGGATTCAACAGACAGCGAGCCAGAAATTATCAAAGCGCTTTATTTCGATAAAATGAGTTCAGGCAATGGAACTTTTTCGCTGGACAGTTCCCGCTTTTATTTCAGCCTTTGCGCGGATGACGGTCACCAATATCGTTGTAAAATAATGGTTGCTACTTTTCGAGATGGAAAATGGTTAGTGCCCGATTCATTGGGTGAAATCATTAATGAATCTGGCAGTAATACCACTATGCCGTGCATAGCGAATTGGGATGATAAGGAAGTTTTGATTTTTGCCAGCGATAGAAATGGAACCGAAGGTGGTCTAGATTTGTGGTACAGCGAGATAAAAAATGGAAATCAATACGGGAAAGTCCGCAATTTGAAAAGTTTGAACTCGTTGGACAATGAAACTTCACCATGGTGGGATTATAAGGAGAAAACACTTTACTTTTCAAGTTCTTGGCCAGATGGTTTGGGAGGATTAGACATTTTTGCATCGAAATACACCACCAATTTCGAAACTCCAAAAAATATAGGTTTGCCCTATAACAGCCCCGCGAATGACATTTACTATTTCAAAAACAAAAACCGCGAATATCTTGCGAGCAACCGTTTGGGTGTGAATTACAGTAAAAATCCGACATGTTGTAGCGATGTGTTTTTTGTGGAAACGCCAGAAATAGAACCTCCCAAAACCAAAGAAGAGACTTTGGCTGACCTCAGTAAACGTTTGCCAGTCACCTTGTATTTTCACAATGATGTTCCCGACCCAAGAAGCGTTTTGCCGTCCACAGAAGTCAATTACATCAACAGTTACATAGATTATCGTGCTATGCTCGAAAAATACCAAAAGGAATATTCCTCTGGTTTGGGTGGTGAAAAGGCCGAAGATGCCAAAGAAGATATTGAAAGTTTCTTTTTAGAATATGTGGATCAAGGAGTGAAGGATTTGAATCAATTTAGAGATTTGTTGCTGGAAGAACTGAACAAAGGGGCAAAAATAAATTTGACTATAAAAGGTTTTGCCAGTCCTTTGGCAAAAAGTGATTACAACGTCAACTTGACGAAGAGACGAATTGCTTCTCTAGTGAATTATCTCAATGCATACGAAGGTGGCGTTTTTAAAAAGTACATCGATCAAAATGCTGAAAACGGTGGAAAATTGACTTTCACGGAAGTGCCTTTTGGAGAATACACCGCCAATGTGCTAGTAAGTGATAATTTGAATGACCAAAAAAATTCTGTGTATTCGCGTGCGGCAGGCCTGGAGCGGAAAATAGAAATCCAAAGTGTTCAATTCATCAAAGATAGTATCGTCGATTTACCTTTATTAACAGCAGAAAACACCAAAGATGTAGGCCGAATCGATCCAAATAAAAAATTGGAAGTCACCTATAAAATCACCAATTCCAATGATCATACCATCGAACTACTTCCTCCTCGTTCTCCTTGTGATTGCAGTGTAGCAGATTTAGAAAAAACTCAATTGCAAGCGGGTGAATCGATGACGGTAAAAGTGACTTTCGACCCCACTGGTTATTCAGGTAAAATCGTTAAATCCGTTTACTTGAAAACCAAAAATGGTGAGGAAGAAATTCGATTGATTATAACGGGTAAGGTAGAATAAGATTGAATAAAAGAAGATTCTTTTAACTTTGCATAAAATGTGATGAATGAGCGAAACATCTAGCGCAGAAGTAAAGATTTCCAGAGAACGTTTAAAATTTATAGATATGGCGCGTTCTATCGCCATTTTACTCATGCTAGAGGGGCATTTCGTTGATGAAACTTTAAAGGAAAGTTACCGTGTCCCTGAAAATTTCGCCTATACAGCATGGCATTTTGTACGAGGATTTACCGCCCCTCTTTTCTTCACGGTTACTGGTTTAATTTTTGTCTATCTGCTCACCAAGCACAAAGAAGTTCCTTATTGGGAAAATAAACGGGTGCGTAAAGGTTTTCGAAGAGCGTTTGAACTCCTATTCTGGGGTTATTTCCTTCAAACCTATATATTCGGTTACATCGGTTATTTTATGGGAAACATAACTGAAAACGTATTTGGTTTTCATGTTTTACAAAGCATAGGTTGCGCAATCATTGTTATTCTTCTCATCTATCGCTTGTACACTTGGTTGCACTTTGGACCGTTGTGGCTTTATTATTTCATCGTAGGCATAACTGTAATGAGTTTCTATCCTTATTTGATGAGTTTTCCACGCGACGTTCATTTCCCAGAGGGTTGGCCGCATTTAATTCAAAACATGGTACATGGGCCAAGATCACATTTCCCATTATCTCCTTGGATTGCATTCTCCATGTTTGGGGCAATGTTTGGTGTTCTATTGAATAAATATGGTGATCGTGTTCGACAAAACTGGTTTCCTTTAACCATTATTGGAATTGGGATTGTTTTAAACATTATCAGCATAGGCACTTTAGAAGCTTTGGATCATTACTTTTACGAATCACTTGGTCAAGATAAAATTTACATCAATTCATTGGAATGGGTATTATCCCGTTTCGGACAAGTGCTAATTGTGCTAGGAATATTGATGTTCATTGATAAATACTTGAACATCAAAGAAAATTTATTCATTAAAATTGGTCAAAGTACCTTACAAATATTTATCGTACACTTCATTATTCTTTATGGAGGAATATTTGGCTTCCGATTGAATGCCTTTTTCAGTAAAAATTTAGAGCCATATCAAGCCATTATCGGTGCTATTTTATTTATCACCTTATTCGTTTTCTTTACGAAATACTTGGTGCATTTAACACAATGGTATCATCAATTCCTGCACGTCATTTTTGCTCCTTTCAGATTTTTGAAAAAGAAGATTTTGAAATCCTAAATTCTAGCTCTTTTTCTTCAACTTATTCCCTTTAATTGGTCGAGATCTGGGTATTCTTTTGGGACCTTTTGGTACTGTGAATTTCACTTTGCGTTTGATTTCTCTGAGACCACATTCATCCTCAATAGTCAACACTACATCGTATTCACCAGCTTCTTTAAATCGGTGTTTAATGCGAGATGTTGTGGCCGTGGTTCCGTCACCAAAATCCCATAAAAGACTTTTTGCATTTTCAAAATTTGCCATACCATTAAGCCAAAAACTTCCATTTTTCTCTATTTTCCAATCGAGTCTGAAAAAGTTTTGGTTCAAATAATAACCGTTGAAATTTGCTAAGACATAATCACCAGCCACCTTTTGAATTTTAGACGCGAATTGATTCCTCAAAGTTGAGGTAACTGCTCCTTCGGGACTTTCATTGAAAATCGATGCAAAGAAGGTACAGGCAGACAAATACGAACCTTTCTTACTCGGATGTGCTTTGTCCTTATCGTACAATTCAATTTCAGGATACTGACTTCGGAACTCTTTCCACACTTGACCAACTGGAACAATTGGAATATTGAACGTTTTACTTAGGTATTGATAACCGTTAGTAATTCGTTCTGTCATCTTTTCATAGGTATCCGTTTCTTCCAAATGCTCGTAACCTTCCTTGTAACCCCAAGTCATATAAAGCAATAGGTTTGTGCAAGGATTATTTGCTTTGATGGAATCAATAATTTGACTGAAATAAGGAAGGGATGCTGTATCAATATACTCTGGTTCATAAGCTAATTCCCTACTAAATCCTTGAAGAACAACATAATCCCACTTACGACTTTTGATGGCTTCAAATAAATCCGGTCTCGTGGTGTGAATATTAAAAGTAGAACTGCTTCGGGTGTTCATTTCGACGTGAACAGATTTCCCCTTCGATTTGGCAATTTTATCGAAAAGAAAAGGCATATCGTTCATGTGGGTATAACTATTTCCCACAAACAAAATACTTACATCCTCATTTTTTTGACCAAAAGCTTGACTTCCAAATAGAAAGGCCAAAAACACGCGGAATAGTTTTCTCATAACAATACTTTTCATTCTTCGTCACAAACAAAAATCATACCTTAACTTGCCGAATTTGCTCAGCAATGAATTCTAATTCTTCTTTCGTTAAATTCAATTTGGGTTGTTGGAAATTCATATCAGAAACCGAATTGATAGGTATCAAATGAATATGGGCATGTGCAACTTCTAGTCCAACCACCGCTACTCCAACCTTGGTGCAAGGAAAAGCGGCTTTTATCTTATGCGCTACTTTCTTTGCGAAAATCATCAATTCGCCTAATTCACTGTCTCCAATATCAAAAATATAATCCTCTTCCATTTTAGGCACTACAAGTACATGCCCTTTTCTCAATGGAAAAACATCTAAAAATGCCAAGTGCTTTTCGTCTTCAAAGACTATATATGCAGGAATTTCGCCAGAAACTATCTTGGAAAATATAGTACTCATCCTCTTGAAATTTCAAGAACCTCAAAATTGATGATTCCATTTGGTGTTTCCACATCGGCTATTTCTCCTTTTGTTTTACCTAAAAGGCCTTTTCCAATAGGAGAATCAACAGAAATCTTTTTTTGCTTTAAATCCGCTTCATTTTCTGCAACCAAAGTGTATTCCATTTCCATCTTATTCGCAATGTTTTTAATTTTCACTTTAGACAGAATAAAAACTTTTGAATTGTCGATATTAGACTCATCGATTAATCGAGCATTACCCAATATAGTTTCCAATTTAGAAATTTTCATTTCCAACAAACCTTGAGCTTCCTTTGCTGCGTCGTATTCTGCATTCTCAGACAAATCTCCTTTATCGCGAGCTTCAGCAATCTGGTTACTGATAGACGGTCTTTGTACGGTTTTCATGTCGTGTAATTCGTCCTTCAGTTTTTTTAAACCTTCTGCTGTATAGTATGATACTTGTGACATCTTTATATTTTTTAAGCTTATATTAAAAGAAAACAAGAGAGCCTTTTGGGCCCTCTTGTCTCACAAATATAAGAAAACGTTTTTTTTATTTCAAGCTTATTGTTACACCAAATGTATGAATAACTCCAAATGCCCCTGCAAAACGAGCGCTATATTCAGCTCCCAAAGCTGTTTTGTTTTTACCAACAAGAGCATCAACAGAAAAACCAGCAGTTGGTCCTAATAATGCATTTGAACGATTTTCAGCGGAGAATAAATTCTTCTCATAAACAAATCCAGCACGAACGTTAAAGGCAAACTTTTCCAATGTCATTCCATAATCAGCTCCCAATCGGAATTGATCATAAAAGAATGAATTTGCTGTATAACCAAAAGCCAGAATCAATTTGCTTTTCTCATCAAAATTAAAGTCATATGACCCACCTATTCCCAAAAGAGAAGGAAGTTCATAAGCTTGAATTCTTTGATCCAAAGAAGTCAATTGTGCTGTTTCCGTATTCGTCGTTTGCAATGTGAAACCATCTCCTTTGTATTTGATTGTTGGTCCAACATTCTTTAGGGTTATCCCAAACTTTAATTGATCAGCTTCTCCAGTTACGTATTGAATACCTGCATCAATAGCAATTCCATTTGCTTTCACATTAAATATGCTCTCAGAAATCACCTTTAAGTTGATACCTGCATAAATAGATTTTGAAAACTCTTTCGCATACCCAACATTAACGATATTCGTGCGAGGAGAAAAAGTGCCTATCCCACCTTCTGGCAGATTAACCGTTGTGATGTCCAAATCACCATAGTTCATGGATTGAACACTAATAGTGATAACACTTTGTTCAGATATTCTCTGGGCGATTCCAGCAGAATACATGCGTATCCCTGCATTTCCCATCCAGTTTGCCGAATTGAACTTTAGCTGTGTCTTATCTGTAAAAGCCAAACCTGCAATGTTCAAGTAAGAAGCTTCTAAACCTCTTGCATTTCCAATACCAGCATCTCCCATGGCAGAACCTCTTGCCCAAGGATTAACCAATAATTGTCCAGCTCCACTTGAACCCACACGGTCTTCATTTCCCGCTGAGGCAAACATGCTTACTGCTACAGCAGCAACAAACAAACTGTTTTTCATATTTATAATTGAATTTCTCATTGTCATCTACTTTTCAATTTATATTCCTTGTAAGTCAACTTGTCGAATTCCACCAAAGAATTTTAGAACAACTTCACCCACATCAGGCACCTCTACGTGAATAAGATAAATACCGCTAGAAATTGGAATTCCTATGTTGTTATTTAAATCCCAATCTATACTTGTAATTGGACTATCCTTTTTGAATGAGCGTATTAATTTACCATTGGTAGAATAAATGTTTACATTACATATGTCCGGTAAATTTGTGATTTTAACACGTGTATCCAATCTATTTCTTTCATATTCAGAGAAAGCATAATACGGATTCGGAACTACACCAATCGAACTTAACACAGTAGATAATTCATTTCTGACATTCGTTTTAGTAGCCAATTCATCCATGTTCCAAGAGTACATTGGTCTTCCATTGTTTTTATTTGAAGCAACAAAAGATTTGTATTCCTTATTCAGACGAACTTTAATTCGAACTGGCGTCTCAATCTCAAATTTCTCTCTATTCGGAGCTAGTCTAGGATATCCTATCCACGCCAAACTTGAGTAAAATTGTGTTCTCGCAGCACCATTATTAGCTTCTACTTGTGTCATAAGGTTGACTAACTCTTGAATATCATTCGTCTCCCCATTGTAGAAACCCATATCATAACCACCACTAATAAGTGAATTGATTGTATTTTGTTTATGAGCAAAGACGTATATAGGTTGCATTCCTCCTAACTTAGGATTACCTACTTGGTCAAACATTCGACCACCAGGATTCCAAATCATATCTCCTCCACCATCAGTCCCAAGGAATGAATTTTCTCCAAATGCCATATGTAAACGAGCACCTGTTTCAAGGTCAATAGCATAGCCTGGGAACCAACTTTGGCCATTTCCAGAAATCTCGTTTCCATCGATATCCTTACTCGAACTTTGTCTTAATCCTCCTGGTTTGGCATTGCCAATGTTCAGTGCTGCATCTCTTCCCAATTCAATAACCAGACACTTTGTCCATTTTGTCTTATCCGTTGTAATAACAATATCAATACTTGGTGAGAAAGCCAAACCTGCATTCGTTCTTGCGGCACCCGGTGATGATTCTGGCGCAGTTCCTGGATAAGAAGGCGTTGACTTATAATATGCCAGTGGCATAAAATCACATTGATATCCAACCAACGAATGTGGTGCAAAAGTTCCTTCCAAAATTTTAGTCCAACGACGATCAGGATCTTTACCCACCTCATCTTTGTAACAAGCTGGATTGTTGTACAAATCAGCCACAAGGTAGTCCGTTTCATTGGTCGTACCAGAGCGTATCCAGTTCAATGGTGTGTAACCATCCACGTCCACGATTCCACGTAACCAAATTTTCGAGGAATCCTGAAAAGTTATAGAGCTCCCTAAGATATTGGTTGTTTCGGCTGTATTATTACCCGTAACACCAGTTTCTCTAAAATAAGGAGTTTGCTGAATTTGAACGGAAATTCCCCATTGTGGAATCAATTGCTCGTTGTTGAATTCAATTGTCTGTTCTGAATTTACAGATTCAAGAAGATTTCCATCTTTTGCATCATAACGATTAATTGTCCAAGACGCTGCATCTGCTGCATTGCTATTCAAGACGGTCGGAGTGAAATCCCTAAACTTGATTTCGAAATAACCACCAACCAAATTCAATGGGTCAACAACCTTTACATTGATAGGCCCCTTATTTTCAAGGTATTCTGGTTCAGCAACAAAACCTTTTTTCACAATATCAGACTCTGTCTTTGCAGTGAAATCAAGTGAATTCCCTCCATTACCATGCCCATCTAATCTTGTAATTCTTGGTGTTGCACCATACTGCGCCAACTGAGATGTTCCTCCTAGTTCTGGTCTCGGGTTATGCGGAACTCCTGCCACTGGTTGGATAGACTTCTTGTCATAACCCAAACGTGAAGCAATATAAGGTCGCTTTTGTCCGTCTAATTTAGAAGCATCACTAGGGTCATAATCTTTATAACTATTGTAACCATAAGCCACAGCAATAAAATAATACGTTTTGTGATTTACTAATGCTCTATCACCTGTTGCAAATAGATCCTCTTGCACCTGAAAACTATGACGAATACCTTTGTTTTCACCATTTACTTTTTCAGAAGGAGACGCAAATCCTAAGGACTCATCAAATTCAAAGTTGATTAATCGACCGATTGGACTATTCAATAAATCGTTTCCGTTCGCATCTTTCTTAAAATTACGAATATCACATTGCGCTACTAAACGAGCCTTAGTTTCATCTTCGATATCTGCAACACCTGCTCCAGAATTTATCATTTGAAAAATTTGATAACCTTCAAAACGATAGAAACGATCTACACCATCTATGGTAATATTAATTTTATCCTCTTCTTTGTAAAGTTCATCCACGTTATTCCCACTTGGATTATCCAAAGTCAAAATCAACTCATTTTCCAATTCTTGAATTTGAAGTCTTGGAGCATCTGGTGGATCTAAAATTTGGAAACATGCGTCAAATAATGCTTGTGCTTTTGTATCGGCTGCTTTCATCGCCGCAACTGAACTAGCAACTCCTGCCGTTCCACGCCCGTATACAATTCCAACAGTAATATTATTCACGGCTCCAGGTTTCAATGTAAATGGTCCAGCAGATTGAACAAAACGTCGGTCACCTGGTGGGTTACCGCTGCTCGCTTCGTCCCAACTAGCACCTGGATCTATACCTCCTGTACCCCAATTCAATGAATCAGAATCACCAGGAAATAAATAATCCGTTAAGATAGACCCATTTGCTCCTGTTCCACCATAATACATTTCTGTACCATTCGCCCATTTACCTTCCATGAAGTTATAATATTGAGCCGCTGAAGAAGGATCCGTATATGGAAAATTTGCTCCGTTGGTAAAGTACGTGAAACGTCTCATTCCAAATCTTTCGTTATCAATAATTCCATCCGAATAACCAGTACCAATTCCTCTATAAACGATACCATTACTATCCAATGCATCCAAAGTTGGTGGTGCAACATAAAAACCAGAATTAGAGTCTAATTTTGGACCAGGATTATCAAAGCCATCACCATCCAAATAAGGACCTTCAAAGAAATCTACACCTATTGCTGGAGGATTGGCTCCGTATCCAGGTTGACCACCTACAGATGCGTCTACTTCAGCCCCATTGTAACAAAATCCTAGACCTCTAGAAACATCACAACCCACATAATCATCTGCAGCATTACCCAAATCTGGATCCAACCATTTTGAAAAGAATGTATTGAAAAGCGTCTGCGTACCACGGTTAATTAATTCGTAGTTGTAAAAAGTCATTCTGTTCACCTCATCATTTGTAGCGAAACCGAAGGCTTGCGCACGAATTTCCATACCAATTGGATCACCTCCTGTTTCTGTATGAATATTTCCTTTATCATTGAAAACCCACCAGTGCGTTTCATCACCAAAGAGCGTAACACGACGGTCTACACCACATTGTACATCATCTTTTCCTAAAATGTCATCATACCATGGGTAGTCACCGTTGTCAGGGTTGTAATCACCACTTTGATCAGCATCATAAAAAGGTGCAAGGAAAAAATCTTGGCCTTTACCTTGATCACCATGTGCCGGCCAATTGTAAATTCTTTGAATCACATCATTTTCTGGTTCATCCACAGGGTCGCCAGTATAACCTGGCTCCAAAGACGCTTTCCAAAGCGCAAAATTGATTACCTCACCTTTTCGGATTGTAAAGAATTTGTCATAGGCAACACATTCGTCTGGTTGAATATCCGCTGGTCCAAAATCACGTACCACATCGTCACCTGCTGGTGCAGTTGGATCATAATTACCAGAGCCTTGCGTAACAGTCAATGGTCCTGCCCAAAAGTCATTTCCAACTTGTCTGAAACGAACGGCAGCCAATTTTAATTGCCCATTTGCATCTACACCACCCATCCAAAGTGAACCGGCGAAAATAGCTTTTAAACCAGTATTAATTGGAACTTCATACGCTGCAGTGGCCGCTCCTGTAGCGTTTTCAAATAACCTACCCCCTTGTTGCAACAGTGCTCTTACACCGTTGAACTCCATTGTTAAGGTTGTTGCAGAAGGTGAACAGTTCGCTGCTTTTGAAGCAATACTCGGAGCTGGCTTTGTACCTGGCTGCTTGTCTCTGACATCTTTTAATGCTAAAGTTACATTCGTGGCTAAAATAGCCAATGCAAAAAGCAAAGATTTAATTGAAACATTTTTCATATTCTCTTTTATTATAAAATTTATTAAAAGTCTAATTTCACACCTAATCTAATCGTTCTTGGAACAGAAATGTTGAACGCATTCTGAACTTTCATTTGATAGTAATCTCTAAAAGATTGCTCATCCGTTTGGTTCTGAATTGAAGCTTGACTTGCCGCAGCTGCCAAAAAACCATCATCATCCCAGTTTCCTGTTGCTCTGTAAACACTAATTCTGTTAAATTGGTTCAACAAGTTAGTTGCTCTGATATATACATTAAGCGAAACCAATTTCTTTTTGCTGTCTTCCTTGCCTAATTCTAAGTCAAACGATCTATCCAATTGCATATCCAAACGGTATGACCAAGGAAGTCTTGATCCATTCGTCGTTCCATCCAAACCTGAATACAAAGGATTGAACGCAACAGCATTTGTTACGAAAGTCTGACCTGAATATGGTGCCCCGGAATAAATGTTAGAGAAGATATTCAAACCTGTATTTTCAAACAAATTGAAGCCTTTAACAACTGGTCCATTGTAATCTTTTCCTCTTCCGTAACGGTAATCGATAGTCACAGCAAAAGCATGACGTTGGTCAAAACTGTAAGGGAAAATCGCTCTCAAATTAGGGATACCTGCATTAATTAATCCGGCAGAAGAAGTTGCGTTTGAACCTGTACCATCTGCAAATTGCAAAGTATAGTTGGCTGTCAATCTAACATTACCCGTTCTTCTCAAGTCATAGGCAACGGTTAAACCTTTTACTGTTCCAAAGTCACGATTTCCATATGAACGATATGTAACCGGGTAAGCTCCATTGTAACTTAAGATTTGAACATTATCTCTTTGTTCACGATAGAATGCTGAGATTTTCAAAGAAGATGTTTTAGACAACACTTGTTGGAAACCTATTTCGTAATCTATTGTTTTTTCTGGTTTCAAATTCGGATTCGCCAAAACGACATTTCGTGTGGCTAAGAATTGATAGTCATACGGATCGAAACGCGCATTTGAAGTTGGACGCTTTGTTAATATATCATAGTGAGCAAAGAAAGACGCTTCATCAGACACAGGGAAAGAGAACGCAATTCTTGGCATAACGTTAATTTGAGGTTTGTAATCTGTAAACGCACCTGCTTTTGGAGTTTTTTGATTTGGATTAATCAACCAAGGAGCTATACCTCCTGAGCCTTCAATTGTTTTCGGATCTGAAATTTCTGTTCCTTGTGCATCATAAAACTTTTCCCCATTACGGAAACCATTTATTGCTGTTGGACTATTTACATCATTCACATAAACTGTATAATCATCGCCAATTGAAGCAGGAATAGTAGCCCATGAAATATTTTCAGTTCTCACTTGACCAGCCGTTTTCGCTTCATACAGTAAGAAAGGGTCTTTCAAGACTGGTTGGTTGGCATCAAAACGGTCAACGCGAACCCCAACGTTAAATATTAAGTCTTTAAATGAGAATTTATCCATCACGTAACCAGCAATATAAATAGGTTGAAACGCTCCTACAAAACGCTCATAGTTTCCAGTTTCTTTGTCAAAACCTTCAAAATAACGTTGAACATCTGTTTTACCTTTTACTTTGTTACCCACATGGTCATATCCCCAATACGATACATAGGAATTACCTGAATTCAAAAGTTCATCTGGCGAGAACATATCCAAGCTTAAGTCTGCTGGGTTATATTGATCAATATCAATGAAATCAGAGCCCGCTGGATTCAAACCAAATTTTTCACGTAATTTATAATCGAAATAGAATTGATTGTCTTGAATGATGTTTCCAGAAATATCCGTTAAACCTCCTTGACCTCCATAAGACCCTGTTCCAGAAGTAGCGGCATAACCTGTATTCAAACGATCATAAGTAATGGATTTGAATGAGCCTGAATCACGAATAACTCCACTATTTACATCCAATTCTCGGATGTGGAAATTAACAGATTGACGCGCCAATTGCCAAATCCCAATTGGACCATTGTCACCAGCTGTCCAACCTCTATCCCATCGTTGCTCAAACTCAAATCCTAGAGAAAGAGAGTGGTCGCCAATATTAGCAGAACCTGAACCAGTAACGCGGAATTGATCATTTTCGGTTTTTTGGAAATAATTGTAAGGTGTTCCTATGTTGTTCCATAAGCTGTATACACTTTGCGGTTGATCTCCATTTCTCAGTGCATTCCCTTGCTGAATTTGGAATAAATTCTCATAGTTACCAATTGGTTGACCTTCATATATTTCGTAATACTGTTTCGTTATAGCAGCTAAAGAACTGTTTAATTGAGAAGGAATGAAATCTACTTGAATATCTCGGAAACCGTCATGAACATATCTACCTTCTTCTTCATTAAATGAATATGAAGGTCTTCGAGTTGTAGTAAATGTACCTACATGACCATAATTAAAGATGTTATACTCATGATTAGGATCAAATACTCTCGATTTATTTTTGGAATAATCAACCATGAAAGAGTAGAATGCACTTTTGATACGTGAACTACTTCCTTCTTCAGAGTTGTTCGTGAAACGTTGAGTCAAACGACCAAATACACGCCAATCCAAACTTTTAATATCACCGTAATTTTCGAAATTCAATAATGAACCGCTGTAGCCACTTGCTTTACTATTGCTTTGGTTCAAAGAACCACCAAAAGACAAGTTCGTACTTGGGCCTGTGTTCACATCAATTTTACCTTGAGCAGAAAAAGTACCGCTCGCCACATTCATCCGTGTTCTTGTTTGCTCAAAATCTTCTTGACGCAAAAACAAAGCCTCGGAAAAAGTTCCTTGCCCAGTTGAAGTTGGACGTAAAGGTTGTGTCAATAATCGTTCTCTTGCTTCTTTTGTAACTCTGTATTGACCTCCATTAGCCAAAGGACGCGGATCTTGTTGTCTTGTATAGTTACCGGATACTAAAAATCCTAAACGAGGTTTAGTTTTCTTTCCTGTTGAATCTTTCTGCATCCAAAGCGGACCAGAGAACATTCCTTCAATTAAATTATAACCGTATTTATCTAAACCAAATGCTTTTGCGTCATATCCGACAGAATCTTTACCTTTTATAAAAATACCTGAACTCACTAACTCTAAACTTCCGAAATATTTAGAACTTGGTCCTCTCGTTGTTACAGAGATAATACCTCCAGTAGCATCACCGTAATTTGCTGGTAAACCACCTGTGATTACAGTTACTTCTTCAATCGCTGATTTCGGTAAGTTAGAGGAACCGCGGACTTTTATACCGTCTATATAGTAGAATGTTCCATCTTCACGTGAACCACGTACGCTGATACCTCCACCTTCTTGTGAATTTACACCACCGACAGTAGAAGCAACTCCTTCTGCTGAACGCACTGGGAGTTTCGCAATATCTTCACGTGTCACTGTTGCTCCAGAAGCACCACCATCTCTATCAATCAATGGAACCCGATAGGCAACGACCGTTACTTCTTCTACCTCAAGAACATCTTTCTTTTTAGACAATTTTGTTTTATCCAAAAAAGTAATCTTGTCTGAAGAGACAATTACCCCTGTTAATAAGGTTGGTTGATAACCTTCCGTTTCATTTCTCACTTCAACATCATATTCACCAGCAGAAATTGAATTGATTTGAAAACTTCCATCGAAATCCGTGTTTGCTCCACCTTTTATGCTACCATCCTGTTTCAATAAGACTTTACAAAATGGAATTGGTTCGTTTGACTCGCTGTCAATAACAGAGCCTTTCACTGTTCCTAGTCCCACTTGCGCGTACGCAGAAGTAACTGTAACTAAGAAACTTACAAGAAGTATGGTAAAATTCCGTAACATATATACTTATTATTAATTTTAACTTTTTTTGTACAAGAAGTCGTAAATATAGATAAATTCTAGTTTTCCAAGTGGGTCTAAAATTATTTTTAGTACGATTTCTTCACATTATTTTAACAAAAATAGAAATCTAAATGAGAAAGTAAGTCATCAAAAGGAACCTATTTCTTTTCTTTTATACACGTCTATTAAAAATGTAACTCCTGTATTAATTCGTTATTTTTGTCATCAACGATGAATATTTCAAAAATCCATTCAATAAAAATAAATGAAAATACAGGAGTATTCTTGCTATCTTACAATGATTTCGATCCAATAAAATATCTCGCATACTTGAGCGAGAACGAACAAACGAGGTTACATCAGATTAAACACATAAATAGAAAGCTAGAATTTGTTGCTACTCGAATTTTGAGAACTGAGGTGCTTGGACTTCAAGATATTTCTTACTCAAAAGTTGGTGCGCCTTATTTGATGAATGAAAAATTCATTTCTATTTCTCACACCTATCAAATGGTAGGTATTGCTGTTAGTTCTTATCAAATCGGTTTTGATTTGGAGCCTATTCGCGATAAGGCAAAGAAACTGAGGGGTAAATTTCTTCATGATGAAGAGTTCTCTGCATTGGATATTGAGGACAACCTTGAAATGACAACAGCATGGTCCATGAAAGAAAGTCTTTACAAACTCGCAGGAAGAAAGCAAATCATTTTCAAAACGGATTTGCGAATTGTTAAAAATGAAATTGATTGGAGCGGTACGATAATTAATCCAACTGAAACAATTTTTACAAAAATGAAAACTTTTCATTCAGGAAATAACGTGCTGACCATTAATTCTGAGCCCATTGAAATTAAATAGCACCATCTATAAAAGTATTTGTTCTCGCAAAGGACAAATTGCAATTTTAATAGACCCAGACAAATTCGTATGGGAAACTCGGATGGAATTGTCGAAAAAAATCAAGTTTTCAAAAACCGACTATTTGTTTATTGGAGGAAGCACTGTAAACAGAGAAGACTTAACAAGAGTTGTTGATTTTTTTAAAAACAACTTGGATATTCCTATCGTACTTTTTCCTGGAGATGTGCATCAAGTTTCAGAGAAAGCCGATGCGCTTTTGTATCTTAGTTTGCTATCCGGAAGAAATCCAGACTATTTAATTGGGCAACATACCAGAACAGCCAAAGAAATTTCAGAAATGGATTTGGAAATTATTCCGACGGCCTATTTACTTATTGATGGCGGAAATCCTAGTGCTGTAGCATATGTTAGTCAAACAACTCCCATGCCACAAAGTCAAATTAATTTAATAGAACGAACTGCAATTGCTGGCATACTTCAAGGAAAAAGTTTGATTTATTTGGATGCAGGTAGTGGAGCAAAAAATAAAGTCTCAAGCGAAATTATTGAACGTTGTTCCAGATTAGAGGTCCCATTGATTGTAGGAGGAGGAATTCGCTCTATAGAAGATATTAAAACGGCTAAAAACGCTGGGGCTAATGTTATAGTGATTGGAAACTACATTGAGGAGAATGTGGATTTTTTGTTGGATCTGAGAAAACACATTTACAATAATGCTACTTAAAAAATAGTGACTTCCATGTTTTATTAGTAGGATTATCACTTACATATATTTTATCATAATCAAAAAAAACTGTATCCCCAAGATAAGAAATCCTCATAATTCTCGGATGTTTTAAATTTGAATATTCTTTTGTTAAAGGAAGTGGTGAATCGAGAAAAAAGTCAAATTTATCTGTATAAAATTTATTTAATTCATTCTTTTTTTCTATGTTAGTTGACACACGGGTTTCGTAATAATAAGATAAAATTGGTATTGTTTTATTTCGATTGAAAAAACTCCCTAGTTCCTCAACACACTGCGAACATTGGGGATTATTAGTCAAAATATAGAATTTATACTTAGGTTTTTCGCCAATATTTAAGATTAATAATGCAATAAAAAACACAATTAGTTTCATAAACTTAAAAGGTGAACATTATTAAACTGTATTGAATATCAGATTCAGAAAGAACGGTTTCGCCATAAAAGTCCGAAACCTTCTCGTAATCACCTGAATACCCTTTATTTGATGGTGCAAAAAGATAAATGACATTTCCAATTAAAAAGCACCTGGTCCCTCCAATAAAACTAAACCAAATTGAATTCAGGTCAAATTTATCTGAAAAATGGTTTGTATACTGTTTTGTATCAATTTCGTGAACTAAGATATAATTTCCGTCTATATTTTTTTGCCAAATATGGTCCACAAATGTAAAATTTAATGAATCTGGTCTTGTGAAACGCACCCATAAAGTCTTTTCATCTATAATTTTACACATCCAAATTTTGTTGTATTGATTGATTAATTTTGAATAAAAACTAAAATTTGTAGCGTCTCTGATTGGTGAAATTTCAATTTCATTCATTGTAATTATGTCCTCTCTACTAATAGAGTTTTCAAAATTTGTGCAAGTCAGCGAATCAATAAGCTCATGACTATAATTAAACATATATATACTATAATTTAACGGTTCAACGATAGTATAAAAAGAACTGAAAAAATCTATATAGCAGGATGGCGACTGTTGATTGAGGAAGAAGTTTTGAATGTACACGTCCTTTTTTTCTACTTCCTTGGTCAAAAGGTCAATAGAATAAATTCGCACATTTTCCTTTTGCTGATTTCCCTTTAGCTCCAAATAACCATGTAACTTATTATTTAGAATTTTAACACCATAAATATTTCGTTTCAAATCGAAAACCGAAATGTCGTTAGTTTCTATCGTATTAAGCTTGCCGAAATTTATAAGTTTGCTCCCCATCTGAGCGTACAAAACTCCATTATCTAGAAGCCAGTTTTGAGTAAACCGTGTAAACGAATGGGAATCGTCTATTTTTTTTAATTTTTTTTCGGTGTTGTATTCATTTATTTGGCAAGTTCCATCCTTATTTAGGCTTGTAATAATTAGTCTATACTTTCTAATATTTGGGAAGTACAAAATTTGATTCTCTTCAACTACATCTAATTCAAAATTTGCTGAATTTCGGATTACTTGATTGCATTGAGAATCTACGGTTACTCTCCATGGTCTAATTTCAACCTGACAAAAATAACTATTAGACCAAAAAATAATGAATGAAAAAAAAAATTTCATGTGAATAAAAGTTCAAAAGTGAATATTACTTTGCCCAGAAATATTTAGAAAAAGCAAGCATTCCTATGAATGCTTGCTTTTTTTTAAAGCTCAAAGGCCTCTGTTGATCCTGTCATTTGATAACTACCATCACTTAGAAGCTCCCATCTTAAAGTTATGTACACTTGATATTCAATTTCATTTAACGTAAATTGAATGGCTTTATCAAAAAATCCTGATAGTTCTAGGTCATCCTCAATTTTCAACTCTGCTAAATCAGCAAAATCATTCATAAAGGGAGATCCATAATAATCTGCTACATCATCTAGATTTATATTATTCCCTCCACCTGGAGGATTGGATGTAGGTGGGATAAAGCGACAACGTTCAGATCCAGGATTCTCACAAGTTACTAAATATACATTATCATGCCCCCCATTGGTGGATCCAGAAAACGACTGATTCACTCTGTCATAACCATTTTCTCCACGGCCTTCTCTTTTGTAATCTACAATGTTTTTTGCAAAAGATAAAGTACTTACAAAAATTGAACTTAAAATAATAATTTCTTTCATGTCAATAATGATTATTTATATTAAAAATGCTTCAGTTGTACCTTGCATAACAACACTTCCATCACCCAAAACCTCCCAGCTCAAAGTTATGTATACTCTATACTCAATTTCATTCAGGGTAAATTGAATGGTTTTATCAAAAAATCCTGATAATTCTAGATCATCTTCAATTTTCAACTCTGCCAATTCAGCAAAATCATTCATAAAGGGAGATCCATAGTAATCTGCTATATCATCTAGATTTATATTAATCCCTCCACTTGGTGGAGTGGATGTCGGTGGGATAAATCTACATCTTTCAAAACCAGGGTTTTGGCATACTACAGAGTAATTTGGATTACCATTAACAGTCCCATTATAAGTTTGATTAACACGATCATATCCGTCTTTTCCTTTGCCTTCTCGAGTCCATTGCACTTCATTCTTAGAAGCACTAAAAAAAGAAAATAATACTGTAAAACATGTTGTAATTAAAATTGTTTTTGTTCTCATAAAAAATTATTTAAGTGAATAATATTGTTCTTCATTATCTAAGAACCGAGGATTAAATTTAATTAAATTTAATTAAATTTAATTAAATTAAATTAAATACCAAATAATTCGAAAAAATAATTGATTTTTTTTACAAAAAAGACGAGTCCCAATCTTTGAAAACAGGCTCGTAGCCTTTTCCTTTTATAACGTCAATGAAAGTTTCAGTGGATCTTTTGTCGTCGATTTCAAATTGTTCCAAATTCGCTTTTGGATTGGCGTAACCTCCTGGATCCGTCTTGGAATCAGCTGAAATTGAAGTAATACCCAAGGGAATAATGTTGTTTCGAAATTTTTCAGATTCTCTTGTAGACATGGAAAGCTCTAATTCTTCGTTCAATAAACGATAGGCACAAATTAGTTGAACCAATTCTCGGTCTGTCATGTTGGATTTCAAGTCAATTCCGCCTGCGCAAGGACGCAAACGAGGAAAAGAAATAGCGTAATGCGTTTTCCAGTAGGTTTTCTCCAAATAATCCAAATGTTCAGCACACATATATGTATCAACGCGCCAATCTTCTAAGCCATACAAAACACCCAATCCAATCTTGTGAATTCCTGCTTTGCCTAGTCTATCTGGCGTTTGCAAACGATAATGAAAATTCGACTTTTTTCCTTTCGGATGATGTAATTTGTAATCGTCTTCTTTGTAGGTTTCTTGGTAAACCAAAACGGCATAAACCCCTTCTTTATTAAGAATTTCATATTCGTCTTGCTCCATCGGTTGAACCTCAATCGAAATTTGAGAAAAATAGGTTTTCAGCAAACGAATGGCATTCACGAAATAATCAATTCCCACGGTTTTGTTGGCTTCACCCGTCACCAAAAGAATATGATCGTAACCCATGGCTTTGATGATTTCCGCTTCTTGAATAATCTCTGCATCAGACAAGGTTTTTCGTGGAATTTTGTTGTCCAATGAGAATCCACAATAGGTGCAAATATTTTGACATTCATTGGACAAATACATCGGAATGTACATGCGCAACGCTTTTCCAAACCGTTTTTGGGTCAGCGCTTTACTTTTTTGCGCCATTTCTTCTAAAAAAGGAGCCGCTGCTGGTGAAATCAATGCCTGGAAATCTTCTAGATTCCGCTTCGGTTTATCGATCGCGCGACGGACATCTGCTTCCGTTTTGGAATAGATATCCGATTTGATTTGATCCCAATTTAATTGCTCGAAATAAGTGCTGAATGTTTCCATATTAATTTTCTTATCGGTGTATTCGACTCCGCTCAGTTATCGTTGCCTTCGACTCCGCTCAGTCAACGATAATAGAATCGAGGGCATATTTTTCAATCTAAAAATGCAGTCAGAGGTGATGAAGCTTCTGCTCTATCAGAAATTTGATTCGTTCCGGCTAAGAATGCCATTCGACCAGCTTCCACTGCCATTTTAAAAGCAATCGCCATTTGAATTGGATTTCTGTTGATAGCAATGGCTGTATTCACCAAAACCGCGCTCGCCCCTATTTCCATAGCTTCGGCGGCATGTGAAGGTGAACCAAGTCCTGCATCAATAATTACAGGAACTTTCGCTTGTTCGATGATGATTTTTAAAAAGTCCATGGTTTTCAAACCTTTGTTGGAACCAATGGGCGCTCCCAATGGCATTACGGCTGCCGTTCCTGCATCTTCCAAATGTTTGCACAAAACCGGGTCCGCATGAATGTATGGCAACACAATGAATCCTCTTTTCGCTAACTCTTCCGTTGCTTTCAAGGTTTCGATTGGATCGGGCATCAAATATTTCGGTTCAGGATGAATTTCTAATTTTATCCAATTCGTTTCGAAGGCCTCACGTGCCAATTCAGCCGCAAAAACTGCTTCCTTTGCTGTTCGAACGCCAGAGGTATTGGGCAATAAATTGATATGCGGATGATTCAAATGTTTCAACAAATCATCCTCTTTGGTCGCTTCAACACGTTTTAAGGCAACGGTAATCAACTCGCTTCCAGAAGCCAAAAGTGCCTGCTCCATTTCTGTATTCGAACTGAATTTACCTGTTCCGGTAAACAATCGCGATTGAAAAATTTTGTCGCCTATTTTAAATGGATCTTGCATGGTCATTAACTTTTTGAACTATATTTTTAATCAATTGACTATCGAAATTGCTTTTGTGAATCAAACCTGAAATGGCAATTCCATATACACCAGTTTGCATGATTGCTGGAATGTCGTTTTCTTCAATTCCGCCAATGGCAAAAATCGGCTTTTCGATTCCTTCATTTTTCATCTCTTTCTGCATCGAAACATATCCTTCGGTACCCAAAATGGATTTTATTTTCTTTTTGGTCGAAGTTTCCTTAAACGGTCCAACACCAAAATAGGTCAGCTTTTCAACAGGATGTTTTTTCATTTCAGGCAAATCATGGGCTGTTCCACCATATATCGAAAAACCTGTTGTTTCGGATTCTTCCATTTTATCTTCCATTCCCAAATGAATTCCATCCGCGCCGGATAACCGAGCAATATCTGGATGGTCGTTGATGGTTAGAATCATGCCCAATTCCTTCGTTTTTTCTCGGAGTAAATCTGCAATTTCAATGAAAGTTGCTTTGTAATGTAAAGTCGGATGGAATTCGATTAAATCTTCTTCTTTGATGCGCAATTGAATCCAAGCAACTCCTCCTTCAGCTAATTTTTCAAGCCAAGTTAAATTCGAGAAATCTTCCTCTGGATGGGTAATGTATTGGATGCGCGGCAAATTCATTATTCCTGATTCAAATTAAATGCAAAACTTTCAGGAACGCCAAGCGTCTCACTTTTTTCCTTCGGCAGCATTATCTGCATCAGGTGATGAGGGTATTTCTCAGAATGACGAAAGTGTCAGACACCCCTAAAAGTTTACGCTGTAAAATTACGAAAATTTCCTATAAGAATTGAGATTTATTCTTCCCCCCTTTGGAGGAGACCGAGGAGGAGGATTATTAAATCTCTGGTGCAATTCTTTCATTTCTTTAACCCTAGTGTCCTCCCCCTTTATCCGCCTCCAAAGGGGGAAATTCAAATATCGCTTCGAAAACAAACTATTTCTATTAGAAATTCGTAATTTTACAACAACTTTAGGGGTGACTTCATATAGTCTGAGAAATACCCTTTGAACTTGAATCGGTTGACACCGGCGGAAGGAAAAGTGATAGACCAACATGGTTTTCCCTAGAGTAATTTTTTGAAGAATGGAAGTGAAATTCAATGGAGAAAAAATATCCATTCAAATTGCTTTTTTAAGGGAATTGCTCGAAGAAAAAGGTTTGAAGGAAAAGACGGGTATTGCAGTTGCAATCAACTCTGCTGTGGTTTCTAAATCCAATTGGGCAACGACTGAACTTCAAGAAAACGATGAGATTTTAATAATTACTGCCGCAGCTGGCGGTTAATACCCAAAATATGAAAAAAGAAAACACTCCTTCAGAAGAAACCATAACAAGAGCCCCTTTAACAGGTTCGAAGAAAGTCTATGTGAAAGGAAAAATTCACGACATCAATGTAGCCATGCGCGAAATTGAATTGGCTGAATCTAAACCGATGTTTTCGGATGGTGAATTTACAAAAGAAATAAACCAAGCCGTGACTGTTTATGACACTTCTGGACCATACACCGATCCCAATGTCGCTATCGATATCAAAAAAGGATTACCTCGTTTGCGTGAACAATGGATTTTAGACCGTGGTGATGTTGAACGTTTAGAGGATGTTTCCTCTGAATACGGAATGGAGCGAAAAAATGATCCAAAATTGGATGAATTACGTTTCGAACATATCGCAAAACCCTTACGAGCAAAAGCAGGACAAAATGTTTCTCAATTGCATTATGCAAAAAAAGGAATCATCACACCAGAGATGGAATACATCGCCATTCGTGAGAATCAGAAATTGGAAGAAGTCATTGAAATTTGCAAGCAACATCCGGGCGAAAGCTTTGGTGCGAATACCCCGAAAGGATTGATTACGCCTGAATTTGTTCGGGAAGAAATTGCGGCAGGTCGCGCAATTATTCCGAATAACATCAATCACCCTGAAAGCGAACCGATGATTATTGGTCGTAATTTTTTGGTGAAAATCAATGCGAACATTGGAAATTCAGCTGTTTCTTCCTCGATTGAAGAAGAAGTTGAAAAAGCAGTTTGGGCTTGTCGCTGGGGAGCAGATAACATTATGGACCTTTCCACTGGAAAAAATATTCACGAGACAAGAGAATGGATTTTGAGAAATTCACCTGTGCCCATTGGAACTGTTCCGATTTACCAAGCTTTGGAAAAAGTAAACGGAAAAGCCGAGGATTTGACTTGGGAGATTTTCCGTGATACACTGATTGAACAGGCAGAACAAGGTGTTGATTATTTCACCATTCACGCTGGAGTTTTGTTACGTTACGTACCAATGACGGCAAAACGATTGACAGGAATCGTTTCTCGTGGTGGCTCCATCATGGCGAAATGGTGTTTGGCTCATCACAAAGAAAGTTTCTTGTACACGCATTTCGAAGAAATTTGCGAAATCATGAAAGCGTATGACGTTGCTTTCTCTTTAGGCGATGGTTTGCGTCCAGGTTCGATTGCAGATGCGAATGACGAAGCTCAATTTGCTGAATTGGAAACTTTGGGCGAATTAACAAAAATAGCTTGGAAACATGATGTTCAAGTGATGATTGAAGGTCCTGGTCACGTTCCCATGCACCTCATCAAGGAAAACATGGAAAAGCAATTGGAGGAATGTCATGAGGCACCTTTCTATACACTTGGACCATTGACTACTGACATAGCTCCTGGATACGATCACATTACTTCTGGAATCGGAGCGGCTATGATTGGTTGGTTTGGTTGTGCTATGCTTTGTTATGTAACACCAAAAGAACACCTTGGTTTACCGAATAAAAAAGATGTGAAAGACGGTGTAATCACCTACAAATTAGCGGCTCATGCTGCAGATTTAGCGAAAGGTCACCCAGGTGCTCAACACCGAGACAATGCCTTGAGTAAAGCCCGTTTTGAATTCCGTTGGGAAGATCAGTTCAACCTTTCTTTGGATCCAGACACAGCTAGAGAATACCACGATGAAACTTTACCTTCAGACAATGCAAAAGTGGCGCATTTCTGCTCCATGTGTGGACCTCATTTCTGTTCCATGAAAATCTCTCAAGACGTTCGGGATTATGCGAAAGCACAAGGATTGAAGGAAGAAGAAGCATTGGCACAAGGAATGGATGAAATGTCGAAGAAATTTATACATACAGGCGCTGATGTTTATGTGGAGCCTGAGAAATTGGTTTAATAAAAATTGAGATTAATTATCTTCCCCCTTTGGAGGGGGATCGAGGGGGAGGATAATTTATTTTAAATTTTACAGATTGATGTTTTCTCCTGAATTCACGAATCCTCCCCCTTTGTCCCCCTCTAAAGTGGGAAATCAAAAATGTCCAAACTAATTCTCATATCGCCAGAAAATTCTGTTGTCAATGAAATTTCATTGGTTCAGGAGATGATGCACCAAGACGAAAATTTGCGTTTTCATTTGCGGAAAGTGAGATGGTCAAAAGAGGACTATTTCGATTATTTAATGGAGATTAATCCCTTGTTTTACAACAGAATATCCATTCATCAATTTCATGATTTACAATTGAATTTCCCAAAAATCGGTTTACATTTCAAAGAAGCGGACCGTGATGAATTTGTAAAAAGTACTATGCCAACGTCCACTTCTTTTCATTCGCAAAAAGATGCTTTAGAAATGGGAAATGAATTTGATTATTTCTTTTGTTCTCCTGTTTTTCAGAGTATTTCTAAAGAAAATTATTCATCCTCGGAAAATTGGAATATTCTCGATTGGGAACCTGAACTCCAAAAGAAAGCTGTTGCCCTTGGCGGAATCCGTTCCAACAAAATAAACGAGGCGAAAGAACTCGGTTTCACTACATTTGCCGTATTGGGAAATATTTGGATGAATGAAAATCCTGTAAAATCCTTCGAAGAAATTTACGAAACATGCCAAAAATAAGACCTTTTTGCCTGACGATTGCTGGCTTCGACCCAAGTGGTGGAGCTGGCGTATTGGCTGATTGCAAAACCTTCGAGCAGAATAAAACCCAAGGTTTGGCAGTCATTACGGCCAATACGATGCAAACGGAAGATTCCTTCAATCGAGTCGATTGGATAGCCGAAGAAATTATTTTGGAACAATTGCAACTCCTACTCGACCGTTACAAGATTCAATATATTAAAATTGGCTTGATTTCATCTGGGGAATTGCTAACTAAAATCATTTCTGTATTGAACGAAAAATGTTTGAATCCAACTATTGTTTGGGATCCGATATTAAGCGCAAGCGCAGGTGGAAAATTCAATGAAAAAAGATTCAACGAATTCTTGAAAAGCGAGTCCTGTAAAAACCTCATTATCACTCCCAATCTACCTGAATACGAACTACTTGAATTGAAAAATAGTTCCAATACGATCTATTTAAAAGGTGGTCATGCCGAAAATAAGGGAAAAGATATCTTGTATTTTGACGGTAAACAATTTCCATTCGCTCCGCAGATAAAAACGGATTTTTTAAAACATGGAACAGGTTGTATTTTCGCCAGTGCTGTGTTGTCGAATTTAGCATTGGATTACCCCCTGATAAAAGCCTGTTTGCGAGCAAAACGGTATGTTGAGAAGAGGATAGTTTCAAATCCTAGTATGCTAGCTTACCACAAATGATTTTTTCTTGCCGCGAATCGGCACGAATAAACACGAATGTTGGTGTTTTGGAATTTATCTGTTTTTTTTGCCACGAATACACGAATTAACAACAAATATTCGTGCCCCATTTGTGCATTCGTGCCATTTCTGTTCAAATCATTGGCATCAACTATAAACCGCCTTCAAGCTCATGTCCAAGCTCTTTGCTGAATGTGTGAGTGCGCCCACGGAAATGTATTGAACTCCCGTTTCAGCAAATCCACGAATGGTTTCTAAAGTAATTCCTCCTGACGCTTCTGTTTCATATTGTGGTGGAATACTTGGTAAAACAGCTTTTATGCGTTCTGGTGTAAAATTATCGAGCATGATTCGATCAACGTTTCCTGTTTTTAGAACTTGTTTCAACTCGTCTTCGTTGCGTACTTCTATTTCAATTTTTAAATCGAGGTTATTTTCTTTGATATAATTATTCGCTCTCTCAATGGCTTGTTTAATTCCTCCTGCATAATCGACATGATTGTCTTTCAACATGATCATGTCGTACAAGGCAAAACGATGATTTCCTCCGCCGCCAATTCGTACCGCCCACTTTTCCATATAACGGATGCCTGGAGTCGTTTTTCGGGTATCCAAAAGCGTTGTGTTTGTCCCTTCGATAATTTTAACAATACTACTGGTTTTGCTAGCAATTCCACTCATACGCTGCATAAAATTGAGCACCAAACGCTCGGTCGTCAAAATGGAACGAGAACTTCCTTCTACAGTAAATGCGATATCACCATATTTAACAGGAGTTCCATCTTTGATGAAAATTTCCATTTTCAAATTTGGGTCAAAATGATGGAAGATTTTCTGTGCCAGCTCAACACCAGCAAGAATTCCTTCATCTTTTACGATTAATTTTGCTGTTCCTTTCGCATTTTCAGGAACACAAGAAAGGGTTGAATAATCGCCAGGACCAATATCCTCGCGGAGGGCATTTTCTATTATTTCTTCAATCATGAAACAAAGATAGAAAACTGCAGTAATTTATTTCTCGATGTTCAAGGTTTCTATTTTAAATACAGAACCCACTTTTTTGAAATGAAAAGTACATCGAAAAGTCTGATCTTTAACAGTATAATTTGCAATAGAAAAGGAGCCGCTATCCGACTCTTTGCCTTTGAAAATAAAACTGCATTTACCTTTGGGATATGTGGTAAAGAAGTCCTTTAAAATGAGCTTTGCCTGCGGTTTTGCATAGGCTCCCTCATTACCCAGAATGGTCATCAATAGTTTGTCTTTCGACAACTCAACGATAGTAGAAGCATCATTTGTCTCAAATGCTTTTTCCAATTCTGTGTGCGGAATCACTGTCCCTGCTGAAAAAGTCAACATCACGCTAGCCAGAAGAATATACAAATAACTCATATAGGTCGTTTTGTCAAAAATAACAAAAACCTTGCCGCAAAAGACCACTTGTAAAAAAATGTGAATAAATGTACATTCGCATTGTGAAAATCAAGGTTATCTGCATCGGAAAAACAGGGAAAAGCTTTTTAATAGAAGGAGAAAAGGAATATTTACAACGTCTAAAACACTATATCCCTTTTGAGAAGGTGGAAATTCCAGACATTAAAAACGCCAAAAATTTAAGTGAAGAGCAAATTAAAATTCAGGAGGGTAAAGAAATTTTAACCAAGGTTGAAGTCGGCGACCATCTCTTTTTATTGGATGAGAATGGGAAAGAATTTACAAGTGAAAAATTTGCCGAATTTTTACAATCGCGTTTCAATATGGGTGGGAAAACAATCGTATTCGTTATTGGTGGTGCGTATGGATTTTCACAAGAAATGTATGAACGAGCCAACGCCAAAATCGCGCTTTCCAAAATGACTTTTTCGCATCAAATGATCCGTATGTTGTTTTTCGAGCAAGCATATCGTGCCATGACAATTTTGAAAGGTGAGCCTTATCATCATCGTTGATATAAAAAGAATATCAGAATTCTTTTATCTTTGACTTGATAACAACCAATGGAAATTCATTCTTATTTTGAATTAGAACCCCTTATTTCTGCCATTTTATGGTTTTTCATTATTATATTAATTTCTGGCTTTCACAATAGTAGAAGAAAAGAAAGAGAAATTTACCGTTATTTCTTGCCTCAAGTTTATTTCCACATTTTTATGAGTTTAACCTTCGCGTTAGTTTATTTAATTTACTACGGAGGAGGCGATACTACAGCGTATTGGGAAGGTGCAATCAATCTTAACAATCTATTTTACGAATCCCCGAGAGCATTTTTTTCGGAGCTATTTTCAACCCCAAATATTGAAAACATTGCAATTAATTTCACTGAGGAAAGTGGTTATCCTCCTAGCTGGATTTATCGAGAACCTGAAAGCTTTTTCGTTAGTAAAATTCTGGCTTTTTTTAGCTTTATCTGTTTTCGAAGTTATCTAGCGGCAACCATTATTTTAGGATATTTATCCTCATTGGCAACCTGGTACTTTTTCCTGAAAGTCCGTTCTTTCCACTTAAATAACGAAAAACTCCTTACATACGGCTTATTGTTCTTTCCTTCGGTTGCATTCTGGTGTTCTGGCATATCCAAAGATACCTTTGTTTATATTGCTTTATGTGTTTCTGTAACAGGAATGATTCAACTATTTCAATCTAGAAAAAAGAATTCCGTACTCAGTTTTATACGGACATTTATCGCATTTTTAATAATCTTAAAAATACGGTTTTACTTAATCGTTGCAATACTTCCTGGAGTTTTGGTGGCCATCAGTACTTGGCTTACCAACAAAGCAGAGACCAATTCAGTGAAAAAGTTTTCCATTCGATTTTTATTTTATTCTTTAGGTCTTGTAGTAATTGTGCTTTTTGTTCAATTTAAAACATTGGACAGTATACTGGAAGAAATAATTATCATTCAAAAAGATTTTGCCCAGAACCCGATTTATGGAACAAACCGATACAATCTGAGCATCAGTGATTATTCCACTTTTGGTATCATAAAATCAATTCCTGCAGCTATAATTGCAGCTCTATATCGACCATTTCCTTGGGAAGCATTAAATCCTTTATTGATAATCAATGGTATCGAAAATATTGTCCTGTTCATTTTGAGTTTTTTATTTGTAAAACGTGAATTTCGATCGCGTTTGTCAATGATTAATAAAAGTGAATTTCTTACGGCATGCTGGATTTTTATCTTAATCATGGGTTTTTCCGTTGGATTCACATCTGGATTATTCGGCGTTTTGGTTCGTTTCAAAAGTATCATTTTGCCATTTTTCATTATCATCCTGACTTTGAAGCCAAATAAAAACAAGAAATTAGCCTAGTCTTATGAGCAACAAAAAGTACTTTGAGAATTTGGACGGCTGGCGAACTATCTCCTTTCTTTTGGTTTTTTTTTATCACAGCTTCTATACTGAAAATGCAAAAATACTTCAATCTGATACCTATCTTTTTGTAACAAAAGATCTCTTCGGCAACGGTAATATTGGTGTCAATTTCTTCTTCGTACTGAGCGGCTTTTTAATCACCTATCTTATCATTCAAGAAAAAATTAAAACCAATAAAATCAATGTCTTACATTTTTGGATGAGGCGTGTATTACGTATTTGGCCACTTTATATTTTTTGTGTTTTTTTCGGTTTTTTCATTTTCCCAATTATAAAAACCATGTTTGGTCAAACCCCAAATGAAACGGCTGAACTCATTTATTACCTCACTTTCACAAGTAATTTTGATATTCTGTACAACGGTCTTCCAGATTCATCGGTTTTAGGTGTGCTTTGGAGTGTTTCCATAGAGGAACAATTCTATTTTATTTGGCCTTTACTTCTTTTAATTTTTCCAATAAAAAGATACCCTTGGCTCTTTGCAATACTGTTGTTTTCAAGTCTGTTTTACAGGTACTTCAATCAATCACCAAATGCCCTAGAAATAAATTCCTTGAGTTGCATGGGCGATTTAGTCATTGGTGGACTATCCGCTTGGTTGGTTATTCAGCATAATGCTTTTTTAATGTGGGTTCAAAACTTGAGTAAAGTTCGAATATTAGGCGTTTACTTCATTTTCTGTATTTTCCTTATTTGGCGCTCAGAAATTAAGTCTTCTTCTCTAATTCTTTTGGTTCTAGAAAGATGCATACTCGCACTATCAATTGCCCTGATTATTCTAGAGCAGAATTATGCGAAGAACTCCTTTTTCAAAATGAAAAACATAAAATGGCTGAGTTCATTAGGTAAATACACGTATGGTCTTTACTGCCTTCATTTTATTGGGATTTTAGTTGCTATAAACGTAACCAAGATCTTAAAACTTAATACTGAACTTTGGCAAGTTTTATTTCTCGAAACTACTTTAGCTCTCCTTACAACTTTTATATTTGCGTATATTAGTTACCATTTCATGGAAAAACCAATTTTAAAACTAAAACGAAAGTTCATATAAAATAATTTGAGCACTTCGGTGAAAATATGAGTATTAAAATAATTGATTCAAAAAGCAAATCTTTTCTACCTGATTTCAAGGAGCTCTTGAGATATAAGGATTTGTTTTTCACGCTAGCTTGGCGCGATTTCCGTGTTCGGTATGCCCAAACTACTGTGGGATTCTTGTGGGCATTCGTGCAAC
>JBGSIB010000001.1:0-9918 GCA_041751955.1 Crocinitomicaceae bacterium | reverse complement strand
ATCAATAACCAACGAAAACCATCAAGAAAATAATATGTAAATTAGTCCAATCAATGGTCAAAAATCAAACAAAAAAAGAGTTCAATTTACCCTGTTCACTTTCATGCGGAATAGGTGGTTCAGTTTGGTCGGAATATCCATCAAGGAGCTTACAGAAGTTCAGACAATGGTGCAACTTGGGTTTCTAAAAGTTCTGGGTTAACAAATTTACTAGGGAGTGGAATCCTTCATGTAGGTTCACGATTATTTTATGTTGGACCTACAGGTGTCTTTGTGTCAACCGACCAAGGAGACAATTGGAATGCTGCAGGTTTATCAACGACTGATATACGAAGCATTGCCGCAATTAATGACACATTATTTGTAGGTACAAATGGTGCGGGCATTTATAAAAGTAGTGACTGGGGAGCAAATTGGGCTGCTATTAATAATGGATTAAACGGTGCAACAAATTTCAGAGCCATGGAAAGCAAAGGAAATACACTATTTGCTGCCGGGCCAACTGGGACAGGTGTTTTTCGATCTACAGATTTTGGCGCTAACTGGACGTTGTTAGGAGGAGGACTTGCTTCGGCTTCTTACAGGGGTTTTGCTAGCAACTCACAGTTAATTGTTGCGGGTGCATTCGGCTCAGGAGTTTTTTACTCTACCGATAATGGCGACAATTGGGTTGAAATAAATACTGGTTTAACCGACTTGACGATTTTCGATCTAGAATTGAACGATAATTACATTGTTGCAGCGACTAATACTCAAGGAGTATTTCGTTTTGCTCTTTCAAATTTGAATTTATCAGGGATTTCGAATGTAGATGCTACTAGCTCCATTTCTGTCTATCCGAATCCAACTGGAGATCAAATCAATGTAAAAGCAGATTCTAAACTTATTGGAGCAGCATATACTATCTATGACAATTTGGGCAAAGCCGTTTTTTCTGGAATAATAAATACTGAGAATACATTAATAGAAATGGAAAATTTAGCTAGAGGCATTTATATGCTGAGTATCGGAGATAATATGAGGCAAACATTAAAAGTAATTAAAGAATAATACCAGCCCATAACACAACCTAATAAAACATAGCCGACCCTTCGGGGACGGCAACGTTTCTTTGCTTTAGCCGCTATGTGGGATTGCCCATACCCGAAAAATTCCCAAAATATATTTTGAAATAATACCAATATTTGGTATTATTGCTAAAATTAGTTGTTATGAGTAAAAACACATCAATTACTTTGGGTAGTTATTTTGATCAATTTATTCAAAGTATTTTAAGAGAAGGACGGTACAAAAATGCAAGTGAGGCAGTTCGTGCTGGATTAAGACTACTTGAAGAAGAGGAACAGAAAATTATTGCTTTGCGTCATGCGATTGACGAAGGTATTAATAGTGGTTTAGCCGAAGATTTCGACCCTGACGAGCATTTAAAAATGTTGAAAGCAAGCAGGAAATAAATGGCAAAGTTTAAGTTAACGAACAATGCCGTAAAGGATCTATCCGATATATGGTATTATACTGTTGAGGCATGGTCTGAAAGTCAGGCGGACAAATATTATAAACTAATAATTAGTGCTTGTTCAACAATCGCTAAGAAACCAGAAATTGGTAAAGTATATCCAGAAATTTATGCAGATCTGAAAGGAAAACTTACCTCAAAGCATATAATTTTCTATCGTGTATTGGAGGACCAAACGATTGAGATAACAAGAATTCTGCACGAACGAATGGATTTGAAGAATAAATTGAAAAAATGAACCCCACATAACACGGGTCTAGCTGCATGCCTCAGTTCTTTCTTCGAAAAACGGTTATTATGAAAGAAAATAATCTAACTTCGAATTTGGGATTACTTTAAAAAGTTCGGCACGCCGCCAGGCCCGAGAACGTTAAGCACAATGCTAAAAGACCACAGAACAGTATTAACTTTGTAACCAAAATAAAAAATATGGTGCCATTACTATAAACCCTGACGACAATAAAATGAAAACAACAATCAATTTTATACTTGCTTCACTAATTCTATGTTCAAGTTTGTCTGCACAGCAAATCGGACACACAACCTTTACATTTATTGATTCGTTGCGAAACAATCGCCAAATTGCAACAGAGATTTATTATCCTGCAACATCTGCAGGCAACAACACTCCGATTGCGGCAGGAGTTTTTCCGCTCATTACATTTGGTCACGGTTTTGTTATGGGATGGAGCGCGTACCAAAACATTTGGGACTCACTTGTGCCCGAAGGCTATATACTGGCGTTTCCAACCACAGAAGGTAATTTTTCTCCAAGCCATGCCGACTTCGGAAAAGATCTTCAATTTCTCATTGCAAAAATTCAGAGC
This sequence comes from Crocinitomicaceae bacterium, assembly GCA_041751955.1. GTDB lineage: Bacteria > Bacteroidota > Bacteroidia > Flavobacteriales_D > Crocinitomicaceae > UBA2040. The sequence continues at coordinate 7,575 of JBGSIB010000001.1, read as the reverse complement.
AGCGGAGTGGGAGCAGTTATTCCATCAGCAAGCGTTGGAACTACATCAGCCATCATGGGACATTCTATGGGAGGCGGATGTTCTTTCCTTGCCGCAGAAAATAACCTGATGATTACAACCATGGTTTCGTTTGCCTCTGCAAACACAAATCCGTCTTCAATAACTGCATCGCAACAGGTTTCCGTTCCAACTTTATTGTTCAGTGGAACTAATGATTGCGTAGCACCTCCTTCGCAGCATCAGGACATTATGTATGATTCTACAGCTGCAGCGTTCAAAACACAGGTGAACATAACTGGGGGCGGACACTGCTTTTTTGCAAATTCAAATTTCAACTGCACATTTGGAGAAAACACATGTTCACCTAGTCCAACCATTACAAGAGCAGAGCAGCAATCGGTAACAAATAATTTACTTAAACTTTGGCTTGCATATTTTCTGAAAAATGATTGTCAAAAGGCACAGGAATTCCAGGATTCATTGTCTATGAGTTCTAAAATAAGTTATCGTCAAAGCCAAGCCATTGGATGTTTTGCAGGAATAACCAACTTGAATTTTTACCCGTACCAATTTAAAGTTTATCCAAATCCTTTTTCTACACAGACAACTTTACAGACAGACATTTTTTTACAAAACGCAACTCTCACGGTTTACAACTGTTTCGGGCAGACAGCTATGGAAATAACAAATATTTCAGGCAACACAGTTACATTTTATCGTGACAATTTGCCAAATGGACTTTATTTCATTCGGCTGACACAAGACAACAAACAATTTGAAACAAAAAAAATAAGCATCACGGACTGACATGGAAGACAACAGCACTGAGCAAAATAGCACCTACAAAAAATTGGCGGTTCAGCGGTTAAATGATCCCGAAAGCTTTCGGGATTGTGCTTCGTATCAAGTTCAGTGGTGGCAGACAGTTTTCGTCTCCGAAATCCAACTTCTTGTAGCTGCAAACGATAGCTATGATTAAACAAACCTTCTGCCAATACATGAAATTGCATTTAAAATATAAATTAATACTGATACTACCACTTTCAATATTCAATTTGAAAGCTCAGGAATCCATTGACGAGATAGTTAGCTCTTATATGTCAATGCATAAAATACCCGGACTTTCCCTCGCTATTGTTCAGAATGATAGTCTTAGAGACCTAAAAGCTTACGGTTTATCAAGTCTTCAACAGGATGCGAAAGTTGACGTCAACACTACGTTTGAACTTGCTTCCTTGACCAAACAATTTACAGCAGCTGCAATTCTCAAGCTTCATCAAGACGGTAAGCTAAAATTAAATGACAATCTGCATCAGCATTTCCCTGAATGTCCTGAACATTGGAAAGAGATAACCCTACAACAATTACTGTGGCACACCTCAGGATTGCCGGGTATGTTCCCTCACGATAGTTTCAAACAAATGTCTTTTACTGGTTACGCGAATATGCCTGCGGGCGAATTGGATAGGATGATGCAAACCAATACCGTCAGTAAAGAGGTGGCAATAAAATCGGTAATTACCGACTCTCTCGATTCAACTCCAGGTACCGCCTACAATTATAGCGATGTTGGGTATTTGCTTTTAGGCCTTGTCATCGACAACATTACAGGCAGTTATAAAACCTATTTGTCGGATATTTTTGACCAATACGGTATGACGGATACGTATTTCGTTGACCAAGAAAAAGTGATAAAGAATCAAGCCAGAGGGTATTCACTTAAGGATGGAGAGTGGATCAATATTATGAGAACATGGGATTACGAGATCCCCTCCTATTTCGGTGTGTTTTCAAACGTTAAGGATCTAATGAAATGGCAAAAGGTTATTTGGGGAACAGACTTTCTCAACGCGCAAAATCAAGGATTACTTTTCACCAAGGGCACGCTTAATAACAAGGCAGAAATCCCTTATGGATGCGGTTGGGAGATTAATGATTTAAATGGCCTGAGACTCATTAGTCACACAGGCGTGACAGGAACTATTGTGGTCAGCGTTCCTCAATCAAAAACAACTGTTATCATGCTCTCCAATTTGGGCTATAACGGCAATGATCGGGTAAACGCATGGAATTTAGTATACGAACTTATTAATTTTATTGGAATAGAAACCCGAATCAATCGCAGTCATATTACCTCAAATGGATTAAAACAAGTAAAAGCAACCAAAAGGTCTTTCAAGAAGTTGGTGGGTAGTTATTTAACCGCTGACAACACCGAAGCAAAAATATATGTGGAAAATGGCAACGGTTATTTCGAAAGTCAGGGAAGCAAGAATGAATTATCGCTTTTAGAAGACGGTAGTTGGTTAGTATTGGGCTTTGATTTCGAGTACATCATCACCCTAGATGAAAGCGGAAAAAATTTGACTTCGAATTACGGAAGAATATTTATAAAGAAATAAAAAAATCACAGCGAACAGCACCTATTTTCAAAGCCCTCCGGGACACAGCGAATGGGCAAACCCCAATTTCAACCAAAAACAACCCAACTCAAACCCATTCAATTTCCCTTCGCTCCAAAAACCAAAACCAAAAGCTAAATTCTCGCATCCCAGAAATTATTCCTATTAAATTAGACTTGAAAGTGAGCTCAAACTGACCTGAGAATTATGCAACTTTTTCAGAAAATTATATAACTCATTAGCCTTTCAAAGTATCTAGCTTCGTGGGGTAAATTTATTGAAGAAATCTATTTGGTGGCGGCATTCCGATTTGACAGATTGGCATTATGGGCAACGGGAACATAGAAATTTTCCAATCTTCTTTCTTAGACCAACGAAACGGTAGTCGAGTCTGTACCCATAGATTGGTGGACTTCCGCTGAATGGATTTTTTCTTTAGAAATACTTCGTAAACTTTAAAACTTGACATTTTATAGTGAAAGAACTTGAAGATTATTATTGGTTTCCTTCTGTTTTAAGAAATTTTCAAACGGAATTTATTGGCTTTGTTGTCGACAGATTCAAGGTATACGATGTTTTTATACAACATCTTAAAGCCATGCGTCTGAATAAAATTCCTATGACAGACCTTTGCTCAGGTAGCGGAAATCCAGCCATCAGCATTTACAGAAAAAGCGATTGTTTTAGTCGCCTCAAACTCACGGATAAATTTCCCAGCGTTTTGAAAACAAATGATGACAAAATCTATTATGAAATGCAAAGATTAGATGTCCTTGAAATGGAATTCAAACCTGAGACCTATTATACCATGTTCAATGCCTTTCATCATTTCACGGATGAAGAAAAAATAAAGATTACCCAAGAAATTCAGCATTCCGGTTCCTCAGCATTTATCGTGGAAATACTGGAACCAAGCGCTTTTTGCCTTTTAAAAATATTTTTCACCACCACCATCGGGTCTTTGGTGCTGACTCCTTTTATTCGGCCATTCTCTTTAAAGCGCTTGTTCTTTACCTACATAATTCCCGTCAACCTGATCACCATCACCTTTGATGGCATGGTATCGGTTTTCAAATCTCGTTCTGTCAAACAATACCAAAACCTATTTGCGAAAAACCAGCAAACGGTACAAATTTTCCATCTTAAAAACGGGATCAATCCCCTGATCATCATACAAATTATTGGCGCGAAATGAGAGGACTCATTTCAGTTTGGAAATTCAGCAGACCACATACCATCATTGGAAGTATAATAAGCATCTGCACTTTATTTTACATCATTTACGACCAGCAGAAAATACATGCTCTTTCCTATTTAACAATGGCGCTTATCATTGCTGTTACCTGCAATGTTTTCATTGTTGGCATCAACCAAATTGCCGACGTGAAAATTGATAAAATCAACAAACCCTACTTGCCCATTCCTCTCGGTTTATTGAGTGTGCAAAAGGCAAAAATTATCGTGTGTTCCGCTTTGTTGATCAGCCTTGGTCTTGCCGTATTTATTTCGCCTTATCTCTTTGGCATTGTTGCAATAGCAGCCGTGATTGGTTGGGCGTATTCCATGCCACCATTTTATCTGAAACAACATCATGTCAGTGCTGCCCTGTCCATCGCTGTGGTTCGCGGTGTCTTGCTCAATGCGGGAGGATTTCTGGTATTCAATTACTTGATAAACAACTCCCTGGAAATGCCGGAGAATGTAAAAATTCTCACCCTATTCATCATCGTGTTTAGTGTTGTCATTTCGTGGTTCAAGGATTTGCCCGACATAGCTGGCGATGCCAAATACAACATTAAAACCTTCGCCATTCTGTATTCCCCAAAAGTTGTATTGATCACAGGAAACCTCTTGGTTGGATTCGCCTACCTGTTCACCATCGGCATGAAATGGTTCGATTATGCGCAAACAGAAAATCCATCCTCCGAAACCAAAGTGCTTCTACTCGGACACTTTATTCTGTTGGGATTATTTATCCTAAACGCCTTTTTCATACGCCTAACCGAACACCAATCCGTCCAAAAATTCTACAAGCGTTTTTGGTGGTTCTTCTTTGCCGAGTATGCGTTGTATCTTCTCGCCTATTCCGTGAAAATCTAAAGTGGAAATGCGAGAATACGCAACTCCAAAAAGATCAAACCCTGAAACATTCGCTCATTCCTCAATACGATTCTATTCCTATTGGAAAGGATAATTTCTTTATATTTGATTATCGACTTTTATTGAATTTTGTTTTGAAGCAGCTATTATTTACAATTGCTTGTTTTTGGATTTAAATGATTGTAATTGTGTTGATTAAATGAATTTTAATAAGTAATAAGCGTAGAATTAAACGTTTAATTCTACGGTTGAGTGGTGGATAGCCGCTTGTTATGAGCAAAGAGATACGGACATGCAAAGCGGAAAAAGTACACCAACTTATTGGACTAAAAAACTGAATATTCCGACATTTGAATCGAGGATTAAAATTGCTTAAAAGGGGGAAAACACGCTCTAAAACCTCCAGAAAAAAGTTGGAGCAAAAATTTTATGAAAATTTAACATTATGAAAAATTTATTTACAACAGCATTGCTGTTGATTGCATTTGCAAATATATCTTTTGCTGATGTACCTAAAGTAACCAAAAAGAACGGAGGTTTATTTGGTTACAAATCTGTAACAGAAGTTGTTGGAGAAGGACAACATACTCTAACTTGTACTGACCCTGGAAGGACTCGATGCAGACCCATGAGCTCAATCTATGTTGATGGAACTCTAACGCTTAGTGCAGAGGAATTAGAACTGATAGACACAGAAGTGGATCACTCTATTAATGTATTGCATAAGGAATCTGGTAAATTTGTATATGACAGTAAGTCACTCATCGTTTTTTCTTATAGTCCTGAAACAGATTTAATTGTCTATTATATCTATTCAATTCAACAAGCTACAAATCTAAATCTAATGTAAAATGAAAAGTTTAATTTTATTTGGGATCCTTTTTTTAACGGCAAACACCAGCTTTGCATGGATAAAAATTGAAAAATACAATGGAGGTTTTTTTGGTTATAAACATGTCAACGAGTCCTCAGCAGGTGGAAATTCTATGTTAGCATGCGCAGACCCTGGAAGGAAAAGATGCGCTTGGGCAAGCAGCGCACCGATTTCTGATATAATCATAAATGAATATCAATTGAATGATATCGATGAAAAGGTTAACGCGGGTATTTTAAATGAAGTATTAGAGAGTTCATTTTATTATGACACAAATTTTTATGTTCATTACTCTTATGACCCGTTTACTGATTTATTGAAATACGAAATATACACTTTAACTGAAGCTCATGACCTTGGGCTCATTTAAATTTTTACTGGTGACATTAATTTTGTCACCAGTTTATTCCTTTTCTCAGGAAATTCAACTAAATATAGTAAATAACGAGGCGTTTTCGAATGTTGAAAAAACCGAGGAAATGTTTGGGATTCGTTTAAGCGTTTATAATGACACTAGAATAGCAACAAAAAGTATTTCGGATGGGAATACTAGAATATTCTATTTGTCAAATCTAATGACCTATAAGACAATATATTTGATTAAAAATAGAACAAATAAATTGCTTTTTGAAGAACGTATTGCAAGTATAACATTAATCAAGAATAATCTAATAATGCTCGGGAATAACACCATCTTCATCTTGGAAATAAATGAAGATTTCTCAAAAATTAAACTTGTTCACAAAATAGAGAATAGAGATAATTATAATTTTTCAAAAATTTTAGGCGACAATGTTTTCTTGTCTATTTTCTACGATTTTCACCCACTTGACGCCGAAAACAAACACGCTTGGGGTGTTTTAGATTTAAACAAGATGGAAATCACAAGAAAAAAAGTAATGCCAGATGATGATATTGTATTTTCCTATTTTGTCAATCAACTTTATTCAACCCATAATAATAAGATTGCCTTTTCTCATTCAACAGAATATAAAATTGATTTTTATGATGAATTTTTTAATAAAATTGATTCAATAGTTTCCAATGAGATCAATCCAACATCAAACTATTTGGAAGAAGAAAGGTTAACACAAATAACATCCAAACAACAAATTTATAAACTTAAACAAATTGATGATAGTTTGTATACAAGAATCCGAAAAATATATTTTTGTTCTGACAGTGTATTATATGTTTTGTTAAAAATCAAGAATAGTAACAATTTAAGGCTTGATAAATGGGTGAAATCAGCCAATAAATGGAAAAAAAGAGGGACTGGAAGTTTTACATTGTGGTTTGAAGAAGGTCATGAATATTCAAAAAACAACATATCAACGGCATCTGATTTTTATCAAAATGTATTTGATTTAATTTATGTAACGGGTGACACATTTGAAGTGTGGTATTATCCTTATATTCCAACAATCGAAACGAATAATTTTAATGCTCAAAAAGATTATTACACCCCGCAAAATGAATCTATTCTTAAAAAAGAAAATTATATTGGCATCAAGCAGATTAGCATTAGCATTCTCGATAATAATTAGTTCTATAAGTTACGGTCAAATAATTGATTCTGTATACACTAGAGACTTGAACTTAATTCCTGCCTGTGAAACGAACAAAGAAGGTAATTATCTTATTATAAAAAACACTAATTGCATTGCGTGTGTTCATTATTTAATAAAAAATAGTCCCATTAAAGCAATTATTATACTTTCAGAAAACGTTAGTTTAACAGAATTTGGTAGATTAATCAACATCTATAATTTAAACTCGAGAAATAATGTTTATTTCGTAGATAAAAATGAAGTTACCTTTTTGAATAGTCAAGGTCCAGAAATTATTTTAAAAAATCAATGTTTTTTGTCTTATGAAATAATTTTAAAATTGAGCGATAACTATACTTTGAGAAAAAGAAGGCTTAAAAAGAAATTCAAAAGGAATACTTTTTGTTCGTAAATTACGTGTTGTTAAAGTTGTAAAAAGCTCATAACAAACGCTTAGCTCCATTTTTCTGCCGCAGGCGCAACACAGAAAACCGGCGCCAAGCGTCAGCCGTTATATCGAATTGTGCGGTTTCCGTTGCACAAAACCATGCCCTTTGAAGGCATTTAATAAAAAGGAATCACTAGGATTTTAGGAGATTAAAGTCGATCGATACGTGGAATCGATGCAAATCTGGATTTGTGATTGTTT